>JANRJY010000114.1:0-30670 GCA_033763735.1 Bacteroidota bacterium
GCGAAAGATTAACCAATCGGTCAAATTTATAATGCGTAACATGTTTAATGGCAACTTTTATAGACATTAGGGCTTGGTTTTTAATGCTGTTTTTAAAAATAGGACAATAAATGCATAAATGAAAGCGAAAATTTAAAAAACATGCAATTGATTATTGCTTTTTAGTTATTGAAGTTTTTTAAATTATAGTTATTCCGCATATTTCAATTCAAATTAAAAAATCATCAAATGTCAGTCCAAAATGTGATTTATATCAATGTATAGAGCACTTTTTAAAGGTAAATTTGTTATATAAATCTACGAAATATGCCTAAAAAGAAAATCATTATTATTGGAGGAGGAGTTGCAGGATTGTCGGCTGGTATATATGGTCAAATGAATGGATTTGATACACATATTCTTGAAATGCATACAATTGCAGGTGGTCAATGCACTGCCTGGAATATAGGCGAATACCGTTTCGATTATTGCCTACATTGGTTGGTTGGTACACGAAGAACTACTTTTAATGATATTTACAAGGACACTCATATAATAACTGATGAAGTGCAAATAGTGAATCATGATATTCATTCGTATATAACTGATGATGTATATGGCACATTTATGATATATTCGGATATCGATACGTGGGAAAAGTATTTGCTTGATATATCGCCTGCTGATGAATATGCTATCAATACCTTTTGCTCAAATATGAAAATGGGTGTAAAACTTGAACCCTTCGAAAATGCACCCGGTTGCAGGTCGATATTAGATTATTTAAAAGCAGCTTACAAAATGGGTAGTCTTGCTTTTTTGATGATGAAATATGGCAATATGAGTGCACGCGATTATATTAATTCATTCAATTTTAAAAGTGAAAAAATTAATTACTTTCTTCAGAAATTGTATGGACAAGCCGATTTTTCTGCTTTGGTGGTAATGCTTATGCTAAGTTGGTTTCATGATAAAAATGCAGGATACTTAATTGGTGGTTCGTTGCCAATTGCTGTAAGGATGATGAAACGACATAGGGAATTGGGTGGAAAAATATCATTTAAATCAAAAGTTGATAAAATAATTGTAGAGAATAATAAAGCAAAAGGTGTTATTCTTGAAGATGGCACAAAATTGGAAGCAGATGTGGTATTAAGTGCCGCAGATGGGCATAATACATTATACCACATGTTGGAGGGCAAATTTGTAACCCCTCTATTGAATGAAGCTTACAAAAACTGGAAACTTTTTAATCCTTTTGTACAAATATCGTTCGGTATCAATGACAAAGTCCCATCTAAAAATATAATAGAAATGTATTATACCAAACCTTTCAAACTTGGTAATTTTGAGGTGAAAGATGGTTACTATATTATGAATCAATCGGCTGGTGACTCAACTTTGGCACCCGACGGTAAATCGTCAGTAATTATAAGGTTTGATACAAATTGGGAAACATGGGAAAAAGTAGCGCCAAATCAATATCACAACGAAAAAGAACTGATACTCAAAGACGCAATTGATTTATTAGAAAGTCATTACCCCGGTATTGAAGCCAAAATTGAGGTTACTGATGTAAGTACGCCTATTACTGAAAACAGAATTACAGGGGTGTGGAAAGGTTCGTTTGAAGGTTTTATTCCTGTCGGAAATGTAATTACTTCCAGTATTCCTATGCAATTGCCACATTTGAAAAATTTTTATATGTGTGGGCAATGGATATACCCTGGAGGTGGCATTCCTCCTTCTACACAATCGGGCAGATGGGTAATTCAGACGTTATGTAAGCATTTGAAATTGCCATTTGCAACTAAGCCAGTTTAAGTGCGGTATTTTGAAGATTTTTTGAACTAATAATCTAAATTCAATGTTGGTACATTGAATTCGATTTTGAATTTTAGTCATTTAATAGTATTCTTGAAATTATGAAACGTTCAGATTTTATAAAAAAAGGCTTACTTGGCACTGGGATGTTTGCAGCCTCTGCTACGTTAGGTAATATTATCAATAATGATATTGATGAACTTGAAAAGCTAGAAATTATCGGATTCAATCATATTCCTAACACAAAATCTAAAATTATGGCAAATACTATCTTACATAAAGCTGATTCGAGAGGTAATGCGAATCATGGTTGGTTACAAAGTTATCATTCATTTAGCTTTGCTAATTATTACAATCCTGAACGAATGCACTTTGGTGTACTTAGGGTATTAAATGATGATACTGTTGCTCCGGCAATGGGATTTGGAACACATCCACATGACAATATGGAAATTATCAGCATTCCACTGGAAGGTGATTTGGAGCATAAGGACAGCATGGGAAATGTAGCAGTGATTAAAAAAGGAGATGTTCAAGTAATGAGTGCAGGTACGGGAATTTTTCATAGTGAATATAATAAAAATAAGAATGAACCTGTCAAATTCTTGCAAATTTGGGTGTTTCCTAACAAAAAAAGTGTAACCCCAAGGTACGACCAAATAACACTCAATGAGGCAGATAGGCATAATCAGTTTCAACAAATATTATCTCCAAGTCCGGATGATGCAGGTGTGTGGATACACCAAGATGCTTGGTTTCACTTAGGTAAATTTGATAAAGGAAAACAAGTTGAATACACCATTAAGAAACCCGGAAATGGTGTATATGCTTTTATATTAAATGGCAATGTGACCATTGATAATCAGGTGCTTAACAAACGTGATGGATTGGGTATTTGGGATACTAACAAAATATCATTACAATCTGATACAGATTCGGAAATATTGTTAATGGAAGTGCCAATGGGTATATAATGCATTTAAAAAAAATTCTAATTAAGATTCTCTTTGTTCTTTTTATTTATAGATTTAAATGTTTAATTAAATCATAATGAGAATCTTATTTAGTTTATTATTTATAAGTTGCACCGTTTTTGCCCAAACGATAAGTCAAAAAATAGATGCTTTCGCAAAAGAAGTTGAACCTCAGGTGATTCAATGGCGAAGAGAAATACATCAAAACCCTGAACTTTCAAATCGTGAATTTAAAACTTCCGAAAAGATTGCTGCACATTTGCGCAAATTAGGCATAGAGGTTCAAACCGGAATTGCCCACACCGGTGTTGTAGGTATATTAAAAGGTTCAAAACCAGGTCCGTGTATAGCTTTGAGAGCTGATATGGATGCATTACCTGTGTCTGAAACAGTTGATTTGCCTTTTGCTTCAAAAGTAAAAGCAAATTATCGAGGTCAATCTACAGGCGTGATGCATGCTTGTGGGCACGATACGCATGTAGCCATTTTGATGGGGGTAGCAGAAGTTTTGACTAAAATGAAAGGGGATCTTAAAGGTACGGTTAAGTTTATTTTTCAACCGGCTGAAGAAGGTGCTCCAGAAGGAGAAGAGGGAGGTGCTGAACTTATGGTAAAACAAGGAGTGCTAAATAACCCCAAAGTGGATGTTATTTTTGGTTTACACATTGATTCAAAACTTGAAATAGGTAAAATTACTTATAAACCGGAGGGTGTAGCTGCTGCAGTTGATGAATTCAAAATTGTAGTATATGGTAAACAAACACATGGTGCTTATCCTTGGTTTGGTGTAGATCCTATAGTTACTTCAGCTCAAATAATTAATGGATTACAAACATTAGTAAGCCGAAACTTACAAATAACAGAAGCTCCTGCTGTGGTAACTGTAGGAGCCATTCATGGAGGCATAAGAGAAAATATTATTCCGGATAGTGTAGTTATGATTGGTACAATTAGAACCCTTGACTCAAATATGCAAATTGTTTTACATAAAAGATTTAAAGAAATTGTAACAAAAATTGCAGAGTCAGCGGGTGCAGCCGTCAAAATAACGATTGACAAAATGTATCCAGTTGTGTATAATGATCCATCATTGACTTCGAAAATGTTACCTACATTGCAGAAAGTAGCTGGTACCAAAAATGTAATTCTAAAAAAGGCAGAAACGGGGGCAGAAGACTTTGCATTTTTCCAAAAGAAAGTTCCGGGATTATATTTTGAAATAGGAGGGAGGCCAACTAATATTTCTGAAGCATTGGCTCCAGCTCATCACACGCCAACATTTTATATTGATGAATCGGGGATGATTATTGGTGTAAAGGCATTTGCTAATATGATTTTTGATTATAAAGGGAATTAAAAATCAGAGTTAATTTTCCAAAATCTTTATAGCTCTTTGCAACCTTTGGTCATAATCACCACTTATGATTATATATTTCTGTTTGTTTTCAATCAGGGTGTTTTCAAAAAGTTCAAATAGTTCTTTTCTTGCATAAGGACGGTCACGAAGTGGATCATCAACCCAAGGCACATCGATATCCATAAGTAAATAGAGATTGTATGTCCTTTGACCAATAATGCCATTCAACCATTGGTAATTTTTCCCATAATAATATTTCACATACACAGCAGTTTGCAAAGGATTGGTATCGCAAAACAAGTATGTATGCGCCTGATTTTGAAGGGCATCTTCATCAGAAATTTGTCCAATCACAATTGAAGGAATATCTGATTCGGTACATATTTCGCTACTACTGGGTGTGTTTGGGTCATAAAAATTACGTTTGTTTTCCAAATATGCCCTTGCAAATTCGGGTACCCACAGTGTGTTAAAATGTGTAGCCAGTTGTTGAGCTAACATAGTTTTTCCTGTTGATTCCGGACCATAAAGCACTATTTTTTTTACTTGTTTAGTCATTCGAATCTTTTGAGATATTAAGTTTCAATGATTTGTTCCAACTCATCCATCCATATACGGCTAAAAACAGAAGAATTAAATACAAAACGGAAGTAACATACAAATGTTTGTGAACAAACAAACCAATGTATATGATATTGGCAACAATCCAAAGAATCCAATTCTCGATTTTTTTACGTCCCAAAAGTATTTGAGCAACCACACTCAAGGCTGTAGTAGTACTATCCATAAATGGCACATCGGAATCTGTATAATTATCTAAAAACCAATACAATATAGCGTTTAGAAATATGATGGACAACAATATATATATCCAATCAAATAAAGAAGATGAACTTACTGCTAATTCTTTCCCATTATCATTTTTTGTAAACCACTTATACCAACCATAAAAATTAAGAATTAAAAAAAATATTTGTAGTGAAGCATCTCCATACAGTTTCGCATTGAAAAATACGATGGTATACATTACAACGCTTACCATAGCAATTGGCCATCCCCAAATATTTTGACGGGTATTGAGGTAGACGCATATGATAGCAGATACAAACCCAATAATTTCTAGCCAATCAATTTCAAACATTTGTCAAAAATAGAAAAGGCTGCCCAATGTTAAGCAGCCTTTCGATTATTAATATATTTAAAATTTTACCAGTTAACCGTTTTACTTCTTGTTTGTCCATTAAATCCAACAAATGAAATAGCATATCCGCCTGCACAACCATCAGCATCAGCTAATATAGATTCCGTAACAGTAAGTTGTTTTCCGTTTGCAGCAGAAGTAACTTGGTGAATTCTTTGTCCTTGACTTGGGAAATATGCACATGCCCACTTACTAATAATTGGAGTTGAAATACGGGTAAAGAAAGTATCACCAAACCTATTAGTTCCCCAAGTAACAACGTCTGAAAATCCACCTTGAGTACCAAAACCAGTAATGGTTTGGGTGTAATCTTTATCCCAAGTAATTTGACGAGCTACATTCCAATTGCGAGTTTTTCCATTAGGGAAGGTAAGTGACATATTGTTGGATTCTACTTTGTGAATCACCAATGGCGAAGGGTTTAACGACATATTCACTCTTACAAAACCACCATTAACATTGGTTACAGTGTGCAAACCATTTATTTCAACATATGCGGTATCTTGGTTTCCTCTTCTATCTACTCTTCTCATCGTATATCCTGAAAAAGATACAGTCCAAGTTGCACCTACATCGCTAAATTTAGCACCATTGGTAAGTGTAAGAACTATTGTTCCTGATCGAACTTTTTTCTCACAAACAGAACGATCGTAAGTAATTGTAACAGATTTAGAAGCTCCGTTAACAGTTGATGTAAAATTTGTACTTGTTACTACAGTACATCCACTTGTTTGAATGGCATCATCAATGCGTGCTCCAGAAGAACCTGCAAGTGCATTACCGGCATCGTTCATGGCAGCATCAATTTGAGTGCTGGCATTATTTTGGTCGCCAGCATTTTGGACTTGAGCTGTTTCATCATCGGTTGAGGCTGAAGCAGTAGTGGCTGGAGTAGGATCGGAACTTTTTCTGGTACACGAGGTTGTGATGTACCCAACACAGGCTAGAATTAAAGCGGTATTTAAAATGATTTTTTTCATGGTTTTAATTTATTTGTTTTGGAATTATGATGTTTGGATGCAATTCAAAAGCAAAGGTTTAATCCCATTGAAAATATAATTTAATTGAATGAATAGATTATAAAATATTAAGGGCTCTTTTTTTTGATTTTTGGTTGTTGGTTTTTGGTTTTCAAATAAACATTTTAGCATTTTCTAAATTCATAACTTTATTTCAAAAAATTTGAGAATTTATTTACAAAAAAAGATTTGTCCAACAATAACAATTAAAAATTTTGAACAAATGGTAGTGATATTAACTTATTTCTCTCTCCAGTGTGTATCTGAAAAATGAGCCGGGTCAAATAATTTTTCATTGAACTTATTATTAGCCTTCACTTCGGCATAATGTTCTTTTTTAACCATTTTTCCATTTACAAATATTTCCACTCGTTCTTCCACCCAAGCTTTACCTACCTTTGCATGCTCTAGATAATGCACATCTTCAAGTTCGCCATCTTCCTCACTAAAGTTAATGTCGCGCACGATGTATAATTCTTGTTTGTCAATCCAAAACTGGGGTGATTTTTCATCTGCTTTATCTGTAGTACCTACCACATATACCGGACGTCCTTTGTAATTATCTTCCCTGAATTTAGTCATATCATATCCGTGTTTTTTGCATTCTTTGATAGCTTCATCTATTTCCATGAAATAAATATCTCCGGTAAGTAACCCAACATCAATCATACAGGGTTTTTCGGAAATTTTTTTACCGTCTTTAAATAGGTATATTTTGTCATCTGCAACTATATAGCCTTCTTTCATTGGAGTAGGTCCCATATCGTTGCGAAACTTGCCAGGGAAATGAAAAGCCTCAAATGACAAACTTCTTTTGGAAATTTTGCCATTTTCGTCATAGTCCTCATTGAGTTGAATAAAGGTGATATTTGCGTTAAAGTTTCCCGCATATTTTTTGTGCATTTCTCTTACTAATGATTCTGCATCTTTGATTTGGGCTAACAAATTAATTGAGCTAAATGCAAATAATAAATAAATGAATATCTTTTTCATAATTCTATTTGTTTAAAATAAGTACACTTCTTGGTTTAGGATATATAAATGTATGGCTTTGATCAATAAATTCTTCTCTCATAATAGTACCGGAAAACTGTCCTGTGCTTATATAATTCACTGCTTCCTTTAGGCAATTATCTCTAGTATCACCCCAATCATAACGTACTATATCATATCGGTAAGCATTAGGAGATAATCCACTGGAATAATTTCCCTCATCATTACCATTAAATATAGATAATACGATAGGGAAAATCAAATAATTCTGATAACCAAGTGGAATGGATGCATAGGGTTTTCCATAGGTTTTATTTCCAATAATAAAAACATTTTCCCTTCCAAATGCGGGATACAATCCATTGATAACGGCTTCGCTTGCTGATGCAGTATATTTTGATGCAATAAAAAACACTCTGTTGATATTTAATGTGTTAGGTATAGAATCATTAAATTTTATAGAAGTATTTTCACTTTGATAGTCTTGGTTATACTTCATGCGGTACAAATCCTTTCCTTTGCCTTTGTTCCCGGCAATTAATGATGAAAGTTGTACCGCAATATCTAAAATTCCGCCACCATTATACCTTAAATCAACAATAAGTTCGTTAATTCCATTTGATTTGAAGTATGCAAATGCATTAGTTAACTCCTGTTCAGATGTTTCGATAAACGAGTTAAAAACTAAATAACCAATTTTTTTACTTCCTCTATTGATAATGCTTTTGTGAAGTACTGTTTGAGAGGTGTATGAAATGCCTGATACTGTTGCGGTTACGGTTTTGTTGGCAGTGTCTTTGAGTTCTAGTTGTATGGTACTTTGGCTCATTATAGTTGCATATGATTGATCTTTGATTGCGGTTTCAATATCTTTTCCGCCTATTTTGATGATTCTTTCGCCACGATATAATCCTGCTTTTGCCGCTGCCGAATTAGGCTCAACATAAAATAATGCCACAGTGCTGCTATCATCTCTGCCAACTACAAACCCAGGGTCAAATGACGTTCCGGAATTGAAATATTGTTCAGTGGTTTGTTTGTCAGCTATAAAAGTGAATCGGTCCTCCGGTTTTTTCTTCAAGTCATCAACCAAATCCTGAGGGTCTGAAAATTTATTATAATCATAACCTTTTGGAGTATTTGAATTCCAATAATATACATCTCTGAAAATATAATAAATGGCTTCATTAAAAGAACTGTATTGCCGTTCCAATGTATCCTGATATAATACGGGTAGTTTGCCGACTTCGCTATTTGCTGGTGTTGGAGATGAATTATCAGACTTTTTGCATGAATAAAAAAGTAAAACGCCGACTACGATAAATAATATTTTTTTAAAAACCATAATACAATTATAAACGGCATATGTGAATCAATTGTTAATATGATTCATTATTATTTGGGAAATCTTCCAACTTAACATCTTTTATGTAATTTCTAACAGCATTGGTCATGGCATCTCCAAGTTGGGCATATTTCCTCAAAAATCTTGGAGAAAAATCATTATTAATACCTAACATGTCGTGTGTTACTAATACTTGACCATCAACATCAGGCCCCGCACCAATGCCTATTACAGGAATTTTAAGTTTTTGAGCCACCGTTTTGGCAAGTGTTGAAGGAATTTTTTCCAATACCAATGCGTAGCAACCAATGGATTCTAACAGTAAGGCATCCTCAATCAATTTTTTGGCTTCATCTTCTTCAGTTGCTCGTACAGCATAGGTTCCAAATTTGTAAATTGATTGAGGTGTTAATCCCAAATGTCCCATCACAGGAACACCCGCACTTAATATGCGTACTATAGATTCTTTTATTTCTGATCCGCCTTCCATTTTCACTGTGTGAGCGCCTGATTCTTTCATGATTCTGATAGCCGATCGGAGTGCTTCAGATGAATTACCTTGATAGGATCCAAAAGGAATATCCACCACAATTAATGCTCTTTGTACCGCACGTACCACTGATGCTGCGTGATATATCATTTGATCCAAGGTAATTGGTAAAGTAGTTTCATGCCCATGGATTACATTAGAAGCAGAATCCCCAACCAATAACACATCTATCCCGGCATTATCGAGAATGCGGGCAAACGAAAAATCATAAGCAGTGAGCATGGTAATTTTCTCACCTCTATTTTTCATTTCTTGAATCTGGTGGGTGGTGATTCTCTTAATTTCTGAATTTGGGAAAGCCATTGGTATTATTGATTTAAGATTTTTGATTTACGATTTTCGAACATCGATTCTCGATAATCGATGTTCGAATGGTTCTAATTATTTTTGCATACATTGATACACTGTATTTAATATTTTTGTTCTAACACTATTTGTGGTCAATCTTTTATTATCGGCAAACGGGTACGTTCTATTTGATAAAAACACTACAACCAATTGATTTTCAGGGTCCATCCACCAAGAAGTCCCTGTAAAGCCTGTGTGTCCGTATGAGGTAGATGATGCCATACTTTTTTCATCCGGAGGAAATGGTCGATCCCAACCCAATGCCCTTCTATTATTAAAGTAAGGAGGTGTTGTGAATTCATCAATGGTACTTTTTTTGAAATATCTGACACCTGCATATGTACCGCCATTAATGTTCATTTGACCCAAAATGGCTAAATCATTGGCAGAGGCAAATAACCCCGCATGTCCGGCTATTCCTCCTGCCATGGCTGCTCCTTGGTCGTGTACCGTGCCTCTGATTGTGCTCATTCTGAATGTTTTATCTTCTTCAGTAGGGGCTATTTGATTTATGTTGAATGAATTGAGCGGGACAAAAGTCATATTTTTACATCCTAATGGCATAAAAAAATTGTGTTGCAAAAATACATCCAAAGGTTGGTTCAACTGTTTTTCAGCTATTCGTTTCAAGAAATAAAAAGCCAAGTCGCTATATTTATATGAATAACAACCTGTATCGGCTTTTTCGTCAAGCATTTTGGAATGCACTGTCCATTTCCAAAGTGAATCTTCCAAAAAGCCGGCAGTATAAAGCGATTGCGCAACTTGTCTTGTATATATTCCTTTTTTGGAAGTGCTATAAAACAATGGATCCGGTTTGCCGTTTTTCATGGTTTTTCGCCAATGTTCAATAAATGAAACCAAACCTGCCTGATGCACCATTAGGTCTTTGAGAATAATATTTTGTTTATTGGTACCTTGTAATTCGATTAAATAATCTTTGGCAAATTTGTCGGGATTGAAATTTTTCCAACTGTGCAAAAACATGATTGCTTGCATGGTGGCAGCTGTTTTGGTAACAGAAGCAATGTCGTAAATGGTATTATTATTTACAGGCAATGATTTATCGTAAGTTTGGTATCCAAATGATTTTTGGTATATAACAGTGTTGTTTTTAACGATTTGCAACTGTGCGCCTGGGGTAGAGCCATCTTTAATTGCTTCATAAATAATAGAATCGAGCTTGTAGAAATTTGCTGAATTTACCGAAACCGTTTCAGGGTATCCATAGGCAAGCCTTTGAATCGGTTTAGTTTGAATTCCTGTGCCATATTTGAATGATTCTGAAACAGTAACAGGCAATTTGCCTTCGGTTCCAACAGCACCAAAAAGTACTTGTGGAACTATCGCTCTGGTTACTTCATTATCTTCATAAGTACATATCAGATTATCTACAAAATCAAAATTGGAAAGACCATATACATTGCCATTGTATACCACCACCACATTAGTTTTGGCTTGTAATTTGCGAATGAGGCTCAATGCCAATGGAGGAATGTTATAGTTTTCTTTTTTTCGATTGTTTGGGTCATGCAAGCTCACCACCACTTTGGAATATGCTTGAGCAGAATCAAGCACCAAATCATATTTTGATGAATCTTTTTTGTTAATAAAAAAATGATGAAAAGGGGCATAATTATCGAGCATTGCAGTATAACTAGTAGGGTAACTATTTGCTATACTGATACTTGCAAAAGTATTTGTTCCGATTTCTCGATATGGAATTTGTTTTTTTTCATTGTGAAGTAAAGTGACTGATTTTTCATACAGTTTTTGACGAAATGCCTTAGCTGCCGGTGAATTAAGGCTATCAAGTAACTTTAAGGTGTCAAGTCTTTTATATGCATTCAAACCTACCCAATATTTTGCCATTAATATTTTTTTAACTCTTTCATTAAGATCGCCTTTATTCAGTAGTCCTGAATCAATTGCAGTTTTGATTTTGATAAGTGCAGTAGGCACATCCTCTGCAAAAAGCAACACATCGTTTCCGGCCATTAGTGCCAACACATCTACTTCACCGGGTTTATAATATTTGGCAACACCTTTCATGTTGAGTGCATCCGTAAAGATTAATCCTTTAAAACCCAATTGTTTTTTGAGTAAGTCATTAACCACTTTTGGCGATAAAGTAGTTGCCATTTTGGGTCTATTGTCATACGCAGGTATGTGAATGTGTGCCACCATCACACTTTGTAAACTGTCTTTGATTAATTGCTTAAATGGATAAAGTTCAATATCATCCATTCGTTTTTTGCTGTGGTTAATTACCGGAAGTGAATGATGTGAATCCGCATCGGTATCGCCATGACCGGGGAAGTGCTTTGCATTGGCCATTACTCTATTTTTTTGCAAACCTTTCATATAAGCACGGCTTTTGCTGGCCACTTGTTCTTTTTTTTCGCCAAATGAACGAACACCAATTACCGGGTTATCAGGATTAACATTAACATCAGCTACCGGAGCAAAGTTGACATGGATTCCCATTCGCTTGCAATCCTTAGCAATAAAAGCCCCCATTTGTTCAATTAAAGTATTGTCAGAAATTGCACCCAAAGTCATTTGTCGTGGGAAATACATGGTGCTATCGAGTCGCATATTCAATCCCCATTCACCATCAATGCCAATTAAAAGAGGGGTTTTTGCCAATGCCTGAAACCGATTTGTAAGTATTGCCTGCCTTTTAGGTCCCCCTTGGAAAAAAATCAATCCGCCAATTTTGTACAAAGTTATTAAGGAATCTAATTTCCGAAAATGGGCGGTATCTTTATTTGAATATGCAGCAACCATGAAGAGCTGCCCCAACCTTTCATCATCTGATAATGTATTAAAAACACTATCTACCCATTTTTTTTGATTTTGTTCAAAAGATTGCGCTTGGACTAAAAATGAAAAAGTATTGAGAAGAAATATTATGGTACTAACTCTATTCATGTTCCAAATCTATAAAGAAGTTATTAATACATGAATAAGAACTTGTGAAGACGATAAGAATTGAGAGACAAATATTTAAAAAGATTATTTTAGATATATGAAAAATTCAATTACAAATGATGGTTTTTTTGATAAATTCACATTTCAATATGGATACGGTTCTCCCTTATAAAGACAAAAAAAGCTCCAAAAAAGAGCAAGTAGCTGAAATGTTCAATAACATTTCTCCGAAATACGATTTCTTAAATCATTTTCTCAGTGTCGGTATTGATTTTTATTGGCGAAAAAAAGCTATTCAATTATTAAAAAAGTACCAACCAAATACAATTTTGGACATAGCCACCGGTACTGGTGATTTTGCCATTCAAGCTTTGGAACTAAAGCCACATTCCGTAGTTGGAATAGATATTTCACAAGGGATGCTTGATTTTGGGAATATTAAATTAAAGAAAAAAAGTCTGGATAAGGTCATTTCCTTGACAAATGGTGATGCTGAAAATATTCAATTTGAAGATAATAGTTTTGATACAGTCATATCAGCTTTTGGTGTACGTAATTTTCAAAATCTTGAAAAAGGATTACAAGAGATTTATAGAGTCCTTAAATCGGGTCAGCCTTTGGTAATACTTGAATTTTCGAAGCCAAATACATTCCCTGTGAAGCAAATTTTTCAATTTTATTTTAAATTTATATTACCTTTGATTGGCAAATTGGTTTCTAAAGACGCTTCAGCTTATGAATATTTGCCTGAATCAGTACAAGTTTTCCCTGAAGGAAATCAATTCATAGAAGTTTTACGTAAAATAGGTTATAAAAATTGCACCCTTTATCCACTTACTTTTGGTATATGCACCATTTACTTGGGAGAAAAGTAATTATTTGTTTGATTTTTTGCTTTTCATCATTTCATTTTTCATTTGCGCAGCAAACACCTCAAAAGTACAATCGGACCAAACGAAAGGTTGATATCAACTTGCCCAATTATGATGACAAACGTCTGCATTATGGTTTTTATTTAGGTCTGGCTTATACTCGAATGAATATCGTTCATTCTGAAAAGTTTGCGACCGGTAACTATAATAATCCGAATTGGAACAATAAAGTTAGTAATGTAACGCCTGTGGGTACCATCGGATTTAGTTTAGGGTTCTTATTAAATGTAAAAATAGTGGATCAGTTCCATTTCAAAATTGTGCCTTCCGTAGGGTTTTATGACCGAACATTAAGATATTCATATTACTCTTCCACAGGTGCCGACTCTACTAATGATAAATCATCTACTCAAACAGTGGAATCAACTTTTATTGAAACTCAATTCTTATTTAAGTACCGCTCTATTCGTAGAAAAAATCATCGTTTTTACCTTATTGGCGGTGTCAAGCCTGCCATAAGAGTAGGGGGAAGAAGAGGAGATGATAACAGTGACAGACTGGCCTTGGGCAGGATGGATTTTTGTGTAGAATATGGCGTGGGAATAGATTTGTATTACCAGTTTTTTAAGTTTTCGCCAGAACTTAGGTTTTCACATGGTTTAATTAACCTTGCCACCCCGGATAATAATATCTACAACCAGTCAATATTAAGTGCATATTCTCACACCGTGAGCTTGTTGTTCTTTTTTGAATAAAATATTGCCTACTTGTAGTTTCAAGCACGTTTCCAAAAACAAACAATTGAACTCTCAGAACCTTAACACATCAACACTTCATAACGTCAACACATTAACAAACCTCAGCATTTATTCCTCTATTACAAATGCTATTGCGCATAGGGGCTAAAAACTCAAAAGTGCCTTTTTTTACACTACATTTGCCTTTGTAATGAATCAGCATGGTGCATTGTTCTGCTTGGCTTGGATGATGGCCACATACATCAATGAGGGTTTCTATTACATGTTCAAAAGTATTTACTTCGTCATTGTACACAATCAAATCATACACATCAGTGGTGATGGTTTCTGACTCCAATACTTCTAATTCTTCAGTGAGCATAATTGGTGGTTTGAATACAAATAGTTTATAAAATCAATTTTGGTTTCTTAAAGCCTCTTTCTAATATCCCTTACAGGGAAAAGTTAATCGGAAATTGTTTTTGTAATTCAATACAAATTTAATTGAAAAATCTAATTCTGTTTAGGTTTATATTTTGATGCAATAAATATTTTTTTTGCATCTTTTTCGGCTAATAACTGTTGTATGGTAATTTTATCATTATTCTCCATATACTTTTTTACTATTTGCCATCCTAACCAACGGCCTATACGACCGGGGCATTTGGTGCCTATTTCGGGAACATTGGGTCTTTCACCAATGTATTTGATTGTTATTTCATTTTTAGTTTCATACAATGCATTGTTTTCAAGCAAATGTGCCCATATCACATCTTCGTTTTTTGTAACTTCTTCCATGTCAATTTTCCGAAATCCTGTGATAATTGTGTCCGGTGTACCGGGCAGCATTTTGTCGAGGAAATAATACATTTTACCATAAAAAATCATTTCTGAAACCAACGAATTGTCCAAAATATCTGTTCTTATGTACTTGGTACTTATCATCGAAATAATGTAAGGTGCCACATACTCAGGTCTATATCTGCGGGCTATGTACACAGGAAAATCGGGTTTGTATTTGCACTTTTCAGCCAAAAAAAACTCCAGACTTACGGCTATAATGCTGTCAGTCACCATCATATCTTTTCCAAATCCAGTAATGAATGTATATACCGGAGGCATATTAAATTTGGAATCAAAGCTTCTGATATTTGATCCTGCAATTTGGAGTTGAGTTTTTTGTGTTTCAAAGTCTCCAAATACCTTCTGGGTTATCTGATACACGGTGTCAATGGAAGGATGATTCATCATTTGTGACATGCCTTTCATCAACATTTCTGGATTAGGATATTCATTTACTCTAATGAATTTGTTTGCGAATACTGGATATTTGGCCAACAAGGTTTTAATTCCTTGTTCACTCCTATTTTCCCACATTTCTTTTTCCAATCTAATCACTTCAACAGGGAAGTCGTTTTTAATTTTTTCAACAGATTCGGTAGATAATCCACTTGGTGACTTTTCCTTTTCTGTATTACAGCTAGTTATAATCAATATTGTGGATAAAAATAGAAAAGATTTTAGGCTCATTTTATTAAATTTGGTCAGCAAAGTTATAAAAACATGAAGTATTTCAGAATATTTATTGCCTTGGCCATCATTAATTTGGTTCAAGCCCAAAACAAATTACATGTAGGAGCTAAATTTTCGCCTTCCATTGCCTGGAATAGAGTGGAACCCGAAAAATTTACAGATGCTTCCAATGTGGACTATACATTCAAACCAAACTTAGCAAGTATCAGGTGGGGCGTAGGAATGTATGCCGATTATATGTTTGCAGATAATTTTGGGATTAGTTTTGGACTTAACTACATTACAAACAGCACTGGATTCGTATTAAAACGTACGCCAGGTACTGAAGAAACTTATAAAATTAGCACCAGTTATTTGCAACTTCCTGTGGGATTTAAAGTAATTACAAACGAAATATTCGATAATGGGAAAATTTACTTTATGCCCGCAATTACACTTGATGTATTATTAGATGCTCGAATTAATGATAAAGCTGATTTTCAAAAAAAACCGGGCGATCCTGTTCAAAAATACACCAAGTATTTAAATCCACTTGCTTCAAACTTTACGTTTTCAAGTGGTGTGGAGTATGAACTGTCCGGTGATTTGAAATTGACAGGAGGATTGACTTATAGCCATGGCTTAACGGATATTGACAATACGGAATCAGGAATTAAAGGAAGTACAAATAACAGTTTTGCATTGTATAATCATTTCGTATCTTTGGATATAGGTTTGCGCTTTTAATTTTTAAAATTTTAAATTTCATTGAAATGAAAAAACTAATTTTTATAATACTCAGCGTATTTACAATTCATGCACAGTCAATTGTATCACCTTTAAATAATACCATTGTAGGTTGGTTTGTAGGCAATCCACCCGTGATTGATGGGTATATCAATGAATCAACATGGACAGCGCCATATTCATCAAGTGTAACTACAGGTACAAGTACCTTTGGAGCAGGATTAAATAATGGTATGTTCCCCAATTTAATTAATGTCCAGGTAAGTGTTGATGACAAAGGAGTAGTGCAACCAACCGTTCCGGCTCCTCCACCGGCTCCAAGCATGTTTAATACCACAGCATCATTTGGTTTGGCATGGGATAATACATACTTATATTTTGCGGCAATTGTTTATGATCCAAATTTGAATTTTAATGTGCCAAATATTCCTCCGGTCCAAAATGGTTTGGGTGTGGAATTATACTTTGCGATGGATAAGGATAATGTTTCAAAGAAAACTTCACTTGCTGCGGTATGGCCACCTGTATTAAATAATGGATGGGAAGGACAATTGTTTTTAAATAATGTGGGAACAGCAAATAATCCTCTTACCACTCTAAACAAAGGTAATGGTGGCGGAGTAGGCATGATATTTACAGATAATGATGTGTTGGCATATGCCCAGCCTGTTACTCATCCGATTACGGGGCAGGGAGGGTATGCTATAGAAGCTAGTATTAAGTGGGAAAAATTAAATAATCAGTGGATTAATCCATCCAATGGAAGTTATACTGACTCTACCAAAAAGCCACTTGCAGGTCGCATATTTCGTTTTGATATTGGTAACACTATTTCAAAAGGTAATCCTTTGGTGAGAGTAGCTAAGCAATTTTGGAATATGTGTTGTTTTGACGATAATTATCAGGAAGCACAGTATTATGGAACAGCCATTCTTTCAGGATTGAATCAAGTAGTATGTCCTACCTCATTGACACCTCAATCGTCAAGTACTACCATTGGAACTGCATTAGGCAATGTTAACTTATCTCCATTAACACCTACACCACAAACAGCTACAGCACAGGTGAAATGGCAAATTATTAATCCAAATCCAACTTTAGAGATTGCCGGTCAAGTTAATTCAGCAGGTTTGGTATCGGCAATTAACAACGGCATTGTGACAGTGATGGGTACATCTACCTGTTCTACAACAACTTCGGCCATATCAATTATTACAATTACAGGCCAGTCCGTCCCAACCGGTTTAACAATTCAAACAACAGCTACTTCTCCCATTACCGGCATGTGGCAAAAAGTACCTTTTACAGCAAATGTAATAGGATCAGGAGTGCTGACTTCACAGCAAGTAATATGGTCAGTTCAAAATCCGAGTGGCAAAATATTAGCCACTATTAACTCATTGACCGGTATATTACGATCAACTTCTGTTGGAAATGGTGTAGTAACAATCACTGCCACTTCGGTAGCAAATTCAACGGTAAAAAATAGCATCACTTTGAGTGTAGAACCTGTATTGACACTTAGTAGTTGTAATACATGGTTGACATCCTTTGCTTATGGTTCTAAGTGCAGGACTTTTAAAACTCTGACACTTGCCGGATTTACAAATTCAATTCCACTTTCTACGGTATATTATGTGAAAGACTCAGTGCCTCTTATAGTGCCACCTGAATTATTTAATTATAAAATAAAAAATATCACCAAATCCGCTGAATTATCAACTTCATCTGACTATTCAATAGCATTGTTTAATGCTCAGGCTTCAGGAACATTCACGCTCACAGGTACATATTTGAATGATACTACGCTTAAGATTATAACTATTGTTCGATTAAATTCTTCAAAAACTTCGTTACTTACTACTTCTCCCGGATGTACAGGTAATCTGGTTTTAGATAATGTAAATCCATCTTGTAATGTTGGAATCGTCCAAAATATTACAGATAAAACCAGTAAAAGTAGAAGTAGCGTGTATCCAAATCCAAGTACCGGAGATGTAAATGTAATGGTAAATGAAAATGCTGAAATTGAATTGTTTGATATAATAGGAAACAAAATACAATATGCACACGCGGCAAAAGCCTACTGTTTCAATATTGCCATCAGGGGTATTTACCTAATAAGAGTTGCATATTCAAATGGCGAATCTGATATTCATAAAGTAATAATTCAACCCTGAAAATTTGAACCAAGAAGCTCAATCACTCTTATATTTCGTACTTAATAAACCTTATCAAGTACTTTGCCAATTTACTAAAAGTGGTGAAAAACAAACACTTGCAAACTTGGACTACAAATTCCCTAAAGATGTATATCCGGTAGGAAGACTTGATGAAGATAGTGAAGGACTCATTATTTTAACTAATGATACCAATTTGAACAATACTTTATTGCATCCTCGTAATCAGCACAAGAGAACTTATTGGGCTCAGGTTGATGGTGACATCACAGAAGAGGCAATCAAAAATTTAAAAAAAGGTATAAATATTACCATAGATGGGAAACCATTTGAAGCAAAGGCCATAGCTGCCGAAAAAATAACTCCACCTGAGTGGCTTCCCGATAGGAACCCTCCCATCAGATATAGAAAAGAAATTCCTACTTCATGGGTGTCATTGACCATTACTACGGGTAAAAACCGACAAGTACGCAAAATGACCGCATCTGTGGGATTTCCTACCTTGCGATTGATTCGATATTCAATTGAAAAAATTAATTTGGAACCTGATTTTTTGCCCGGAATGGTAAAGAAAATTGAAAGAAAAACAATACTTGAACAATTGCAATTGTTAAAATAATTTTTGAATAGTATAATCCAATTTGATTGCTACTTTTGAACAATCAATTTTAATTCCGTTCTATTTTTTATATTTAACAAAAATTGGTCAGTGAAGATAATTGTATTCTTTCTGTCGGTTACCTTTTTTAATGTAGCAGCACAATCAAAGGTGTATGAAGTGTTATCATCTCATGCGACAATTGATGTAAATAGAGGTGTTGAATACTTAATCGATACAAATAAATCTATTCCAATAAATCAGGTCCCAAATCAAAAATTTTCCGTTTATGAAAAAGCATCTGTTTTAAACATTAGCAAAGCATATTTAACTGCATGGTTAAAAATTTCCATAAAAAACAGTACAAATAGCAACCTGGCGCTTAAAATCGACAACGTACTCATAGATTCTGCTCAAGTATATTTTCAAAAAGATGACTCTTTAATTATGTATGACCAATCGGGATATTTAATTAATCAGTCCGACAAGTCATATGCCACTCCGGAAATAATACTAAAATTACCTGTAAATCAAAATGAAACAAATACCCTTTACATTAGATTAAAAGCAAAGCAAAAATTGTTTTTGCCAATGCAAATAGGTACTGAAGAGGCTATTTACCAAAGTGAAGTTCAACATATTGTTTTTGATGCACTTTTTTTCGGTGCACTTCTTATTTTGGTCATTTACAATTTTATTTTGTATTTGATTATTAAGGATAAGCTTACCCTTTATTTCGTTTTTGCCATGCTTAGCTATTCTTTTTTTATGATTTTTTGGAATGGCTATACCGGAGGATTTGACTATAATACGCGTTTGTTTCTAAGCAATGACGGAGATTTTTTGCTGGCAATTAGTACAGTAGGTATTTTATTGTTTGCTTATTATTTTTTGAATGTTGACAACGGAAAAAAAATCATTAAATACATCTTTATAGCGTTAATTGCCTATAACCTTATCGATGGGTTATTATTTGAGTTTATACTTCCGGTAACGCATATTGATTTAATAGTACTTGTATCTGCTATATTTTTATTTGGGTGCTCAATTTTTCAGGTTTTAGATGGCAAACAACATGTGCGATTTTATGCATTTGGTTGGTTTTTATACCTTCTAGCAATTTTAACTTATGTCTTGATGATATTTAATGTATTACCATTTTTCACCTGGACAAAATACATTTTACCAATTGGTTCTTTATTTGAAATCACATTTTTCTCTGTTGCTCTTGGAGATAGATTTTTAATGATTGAAAAAGAAAACAAACGCATATTGGAGCATTCACTTAAAATAGAACGACAATTGAATGAAGAACTTTCAATTAGAGAAGAAGAACTTGCAAGTAGCGAAGAGGAATTAAGAGTTTCAAATGAATCACTCACGGTTTATAATGAAGATTTGTATCGATTATTTGAAGAAGAAGTAAAACTTAATGAAGAGTTGGCACGAAACAAAGAAGAACTTGCCCAAAAGGAGAAACAACTTACCGAATCATATCAGGAAATGATTAACGCCAATCAAGAGCTCAACAGAATAAATACTTATATCAAAGAAAGAGAAGAAGTTGTGTCTGCGGTGTTTGACAATAGTACCGATATAATTGTATCAGTTGATGCCAATTTGATAATCACTTTTGCCAATAAAACATTCAAGGAAATTTTCAAAAAGTTTACCAATGATGATTATAAGACCGGAATTCCTGTTTTGAAAGTAATTCCACAAGATAAAACAGATTTTTATATGAATACTTACAAGAAAGTATTAGCAGGAGAGCATGTATATCAAGTAACTGAAAACGAAGAAGAAATGTGGGGCAAATATATTTCAGAAGAATTTTATAGTCCGATCAGGAACGCAAATAAGGAAGTTACCGGAATTGCCATTTTTATCAGAGATATCACCGAACGAGTGAAAGCTCAAAAGGAAACCAAAGAAAATGAGTTCAAGCTAATTGAAATGAACAAGCAAATGGCTGAACTGAAATTAATGGCGCTTCGTTCGGTTATGAATCCACATTTTGTGTTTAATGCACTTAACTCAATCCAATATTTTATATCAAATAATGATCGAAAAAATGCGATTGTTTATTTATCCATGTTTTCAAAACTGATACGTGGTGTGCTAAATTCCTCTATTAAAAATACTATTCAACTTAATGACGAAATCGAAATTTTGAAATATTATATTGAACTTGAAAAAGTAAGATTTGGGGATAAATTTGAAGCCGTGTTTGAAATTGATCAACGTATTGATTTGGAAGAAGTAGAAATTCCATCTTTATTAATTCAGCCTTATGTTGAAAATGCCATATTGCATGGGTTGTACAATAAAGAAGGTAAAGGTACTTTGAAAATAATAATTAATCAGTTAACGGAAGATCAAATTGAATGCATTATTGAAGATGATGGCATTGGTAGAGCAGAAGCGTTGGCAATTAAGAACAAAAGTGCGTCTTCACACAAGTCAGTAGCGATGATGGTAACCAAAGAAAGACTTCAAATTATTAATTTGGCAAACGAAGTTTCACAAGAGATTGAAGACTTAGTGGATTCAAATGGTAAGGCAATAGGAACAAAAGTTCGATTAATTGTAACTTTAAATTAAAGATAATTTGATTTTTGGCGGCAGGCAATTATTACAATTGTTGAAATTATTAATCCGGGTTTCCTTTGCCATGTGCAATCAGAGGGATTAAACTATTTTGTAAATAATAAGTCCAACCTTCACTACAGCCTTCATAACATTGAAAATCAGGCACTAATCCATCGTGAGTAATGGTTAATCTGGTTTTGTCCCCTTCTTTGGTAATTTCAAAAACCACTTTTGTGTCATTCCACTCATTTTGCTTTTCTACAAAAGTGAGTTTGCTATCTAAAGTAAGCCATACTACTCGCTCTCCAGGTATGGATTCTACAATTCTATGTTTTGAATAATGAATTTCCCCGTTTCGGTAAACGAATTCATCATTCAACTTTTCCGATTGACCTTCAAGTGCTTGCGACCACCAGCCTCGTACATTATTTACCGAATTAAATACTTGCTCAGCAGTTTGATTTACCAAAAAAGTAATAGAAAAACTTTGATTTTGCATTTTATTATTTTAGAAGGTGTTTTTATCACTTGTACTGCATTTTGATTTTAAAGTAAAAGTTTTTCTCAAATTATCTAAAATATATTTACTCAATTTACTTAAAAACTACAATTCAAAATTTAACATTTATAATTCAATATTTTATTTATTCTCCCATCCATTTTTTGAAGTCTCCTGCTTTCTCTCTGCTGACAAATACTTCTTCGTGATACTCAGGTTGTAGTGTAATTTTGAGTTTGCCATTAAAATGTGCAAAAACGCTTTTGATATTAGAAATATTAGCAATAAGCTGACGGTTCAATCTGAAGAAATCGCTTGGATCGAGTTGCGTTTCCATAAAGTCAAGTGTACCATCTATTACATACTTTTTGCCTTCATTTGTAATTATAAACGAAAGTTTATCTTCACTAATAAAGTAGGCAATGGAAGAAGTGTCGATGTGCAAATATTTGTCACCCATTTTTATCAGAAATCGTTTTTTGTAATTATTTGTAACCGGATGCTGAAGCGAATTAAGCAGTTTTTGAATATCAACAATACCAGTTTGATATTTAAGAAGTTTGAATTTGTTTAAAGCCCGATTAAGAGCCTGTTCTTCAATGGGTTTGAGCAAATAATCAATACTATTTACTTCAAATGCTTTAAGTGCATATTCGTCATAAGCAGTGGCAAATATTACAGGGCAGGTAATGTGTACTTGATTAAATATTTCAAAGCTCTGACCATCAGCCAGTTCGATGTCCATAAATGCAAGGTCAGGTTGGACATTGTTTTTAAACCAAGTTACAGCGGTCTCTATACTGTCTAATTTGGCTAATATGTGAATGGACGCATCTATTTCTTTAATGAGTTTTTCGAGTCTGCGGGCAGCAGGTGTTTCGTCTTCTATAATTAATATATTCATGATAAAATGGGAAGCTTAACGGTAAAATATTCATCATCTGTAGTTACTTCTATTTCTTTTCCTAAAGCGAGCCGAAAGCGTTCGTTAGTATTTTTTAAGCCAACTTTTTCGGACTCAACATTTAGTTTCTTCACTTGAAGGTTATTTCTGATAATCAGGAATTTGTCATCTTCAATTAATAAAGAAACTGTAAGAGGTTTGGAGGCGGATATTATATTGTGTTTGATGCAGTTTTCGACTAAAGTTTGAAGCACTAATGAGGGGATTTTGGAATCACGATACTTTTGTTCTATTTCTATTTGAAAATTCAAATTATCACCAAATCGAATTTTGAGCAAATAGTTGTATGCGTCCAAAAAGCTGAGCTCTTCTTGTAGCGTACTTATCTCTTTTTCACGTGCTTGTAATATGTATCGATATACTTGCGAAAGGCTTTGTGTATAGTTTTTGGCTACTTCAGGTTGATCGTCAATTACCGAAATAAGCGTGTTCAGACTATTGAATAAAAAATGCGGATTAATCTGATTTTTGAGTGATTCTAATTGTGATTTTAGATTTTCCTTTTTTAAAGTTTCTACTTCCGAACGAGAATTTTTCCAAAACTGATAAAGATCAAAAGTGATGTATATAAGATTGATTATTAGTGTAATAACAATACAATTGACGAATGTTTGAAAGTAAAATCTGGCTGGAACCGGTTCGCCTTTGAGCCAAGTAATGGTAACAAAAATCAACTCAATAATTATGATGATGTATATCAAATTAAAAATAATAAGAAACAAAACTCTTCGTAATGGTTGAACTTCCCATTTGTACTTATGATCGGAAATAAAAGCAATAAATTCAGAACCGGACCAAATGAGTACTGAGCCTATTACTGAAAATGACACGTTGTAAACAACCATAATTAAGGTACAGCCATCAAGCCATTCAATGAATGAAGTAAATGCTCCCAGGCATAAGCCCAGAAGCACTTTCATCCAAATTCGTGCCTTCAAACAGGCAAAAGCATCTTTCGGTCGAATGTTCATATAACTAATTCTTTAAAATAATATTCGATATTGAGGTACTACTTGTAAAGGGAGTTGATAAGTATCTGCGATTGCATCGTTATACACATCATATCTACGAAGGAATACATTTTTGTTATCAGTTATGTTATTCACCAATACACGCCATTCTTGAGAAATTCTTTTGCCATCTCTTCTGAAACTCACAGTTAAATCCGTTCTAAAGTACGTTGGTAATTGTTCCGAAAAAGCCTTTGTGTCGTCATATGCAGTATTTTGTCTTTGTCGTGATAAGTTTAAATCAATAGGTGTTACTCTTTTTCCTCCAGCCACAGTGCCTCTTAAGTTAATGGATGCTGTATTTTTCTTTCCAATTTTGAATTCATAACCTCCAAGTAAGTTCACTACATAATTACCATTAAAAGCTGTATTTCGCTCAATTCCATCGCTTCCTTTATATTTTGATTCAAAAAGCGAGATGGTGTTCAAGAAATAAAATCCATTGTTGAAAAAGCGTTCAATAGTCAACTCCGCTCCATAATTATAACCGGTACCTTTATTCACCAAGCTATCCGTATTAGGTATATCAAAATTGGCGCCTAAGTTCAACATTGAAAAACTGCTTGGGTGGCTTTCCACAGGTACATTGGTAAGATATTGGTAATATGTTTCGGCTTTAATTCTCCAATTACTACCTACATTTTGATCCACCCCTACTACCACATGGTTGCTATTGGTAAATCCCAGATTTTTGTTTGTCAACTCTGAATTGCCCGGTGTTTGGTTATAATAAAAATACACAGGTTGGGTTTGATTGTGTACACCTGCTCCAAAATTAATGGCTGTTTTAGGTGCCACTTGATAGCGCAACCCTAGTCGAGGTTCTATCGCCATTTTGTTGTTCAATGTTAAAATCTGATAGTGCAACCCAATATTGGCGGTGAACTTTTCATTGAATTTATGTTGTAAATTTGACCATGCCTGTACAAGATAATTAGCACCAACATTGTCTCTGAATTGAGTTATTGTTACAATGGAATCAACTCTACTGATATTACCTTTGTCTATCATTTTAAATCCAATTCGATCCACATTTACACCTGAATTAAGCGTGTTGCGCACATTGAATTTTTTATTTACACTTATGTTGACACTGGACCTATATACACCCAACATTCCATCATAATTTGGTCTGAAAGTATTATTATCTACTACTGAGAAATAATTTCCATCTTTAACTTCGGTTTTTCTGTAGAATCGTTGAACTGTTGTAACTTGCTCAGATCCTGATTGAGCCACAACTGTTTTTATAGAAAGTGTTGGATCAATAAAGTAAATATGCGAAGCACCTACCACACCCGTATTTGAACTAAATCTAATATCTGTATATCCATCTGTGTAAAAACTAGTACTGCCTTTTTTGCGAGTAAGATCACTATTTAGAGCAATATCGGTTTTGCTATCTAACAAATCAATCCAACTTAATCCACCTAAACCAAATACGGAGAATTTTCCAAATTTATTAGTAGGAAGCTCTACCTTAAAATTCACATCCTGATATTGTGGGATGGCATTACCTGTGCCTACACCCATTCCTAACAAGTTAAAAACAGCCAATGTCGAATACCTGTAATTGACCATATATGAGGCTTTGCTGTTTTTGCTGAATCGGCCTTCTGTTCCCGCTTCCAGTCCATTAAAACCAATTTGAAACATGGTTTCTCTTTTTTCATTATTGGGTCTGCGCATGGTTAGGTCAAACACCCCGGAAGTGGCATTTCCATAATTGGCAGGAAAAGCACTGGTCATAAAGTCGGATTTCCCTAATTGATTGGTATTCAATATACTTACCGGACCACCACTACTTCCCTGACTACCAAAGTGATTGGGGTTTGGAATTTCAATTCCTTCCAATCTCCATAATAGACCTAAAGGTGAATTTCCTCTGATTACAATATCATTTCGTCCATCATTTGCACCACTTACGCCTGCAAAGTTAGCTGCCATACGACTAGGGTCGTTTAAGCTTCCAGCATAACGTGTAGCTTCTTCTAAGTTAAATGAACGGGCAGATACCACTATCATATCATTGTTGGTTTGCGTTTTGTCAGCATCGGCTTTAATTACCACTTCATCTGTTTGTACCACATTTTCAGCTAATTGAAAGTCTACAACAGTTTCTTTACCAGAGGTAAGAACTACATTGGGAAGTATTTGTTCTTTATAACCAATATAAGATATTTTCAGTGTTCTACGACCTTGAGGCACATCCGTAATTTTGAATGCACCATTTTCATCAGTAGTAGCTCCCATTATGGGATCCACATCAATAACTGCGACTGTTACACCGATGAGTGGGTATTTCGAATCTTTATCTGTGATAATACCTTTTATAGTTTGGGTACCGGTTTGACTCCAGCCAACAAATACTAAGCTTAGGTTGGTGAGTATTAATAATATATTTCGTTTCATGTCTTTTTGATTTTGATTTGATGCTCCAAAATTTTATAAAAATATTGAAGTCGATAAATAAAATAAGATGAAGCGTAATTAATTCTGACTGAGGCGTAAATTATAATTGCTTAAAAATCGAAATTTAATTTTTCGATATGTAATTAATAAATGTTTGATTAATTTGGAATCCTAATTTAATAGTTGATTTTGGAAATTGACTAAATAAATGTTTGCAGACAAAAAAGAATTTCTACAATTGAGAAATAATTATGAAATCATTTTCACAGCGGAGTGGAATAAAACCAGTAAGGACAATTATCCAGCGTGAAAGTGCTGACGAGTTATTGCGCAACCAACTTTGGAATGCACTAACAATTTTTTATTGGAATCGAGTTCCTACTTGGAAAAATGAAGCAAAGCGACCAATAAGAATTCTTTTAACAAGAATTTGGATTAAACATTATGGAAATCGCCTTGACGAGCTTGACGACTACTTTCCAAAGTTAATTAATTTAATTAAGGCTGATTTTTTAAAACTAAGTTGGAACGAAATGTTTGATATTTTGGAGTTTGTTCCAAATAATTATGAAGAAGAAGTTTACAATGGAGGCTATGATAATGAGACCAATAAAGATTTTGTTTCTTTTGCTAATCAAGTTCTAGAAGAACATCTTTCTGCTTATCGTTTCATTGACAAATTAATTGTAGAAATTAGTTCAGAACAAGAAATTGTTTCTATTGAAGAAGCACTCCAAGAAACATCTAAATTTCAACCTGTTAAAACGCATCTCAAAAGGGCATTAGAACTTTTATCTGACCGAAAAAAGCCTGATTATAGGAATTCAATTAAGGAATCAATCAGTGCAATAGAATCTCTTTCTTGTATTGTAACACAAAATCCTAAAGCAACATTTGGACAAGCATTAAAAGTAATAGAAAAAAATCACGAATTACATCCAGCTCTAAAAAATTCATTTTCAAATTTGTATGGATATACAAGCGATAGTGACGGAATAAGACACTCCTTGTTAGAGGAATCAAATATAAAACAAGAAGACGCAAAATTTATGCTGATTGTCTGCAGTGCATTTATTAATTACCTTATCATAAAGTCCAGTAAATAAACACTATAAGGTCTTTACCTACAATCTCAAAATTAACCAAAACCGCTTAGAATCAATGTTCTAAGCGGTTTTTGGGTTTTCTGCCAATCAATGAAAACTAAAAATACTTATTAAATAAGTTACCTTTTCGGTTACCGTTGTTATATTTGAATTTAGGTCATAAAATAAGGCTTAACTATTTGTAATACAGTAGTTTAAATTGAATTAAAAGGTCGCAAAACGTATTAATTCATAGTCTTATTTTATAACAAAAACGATTCAAATAATATGAAAACGAACCACACCTTTTCAGTATTATTTTGGGTGAACAAGTCCAAGATAAACAACGGTGCTGTACCAATCTACGCACGAATTACAGTCAACGGCAAGCGTGCAGAGCTTTCTTTAAAGCGAAGCATTGCCCCAGAAAAATGGAACGCCAAGGCAGAGATTGCCAAAGGCAATTCAGAAGAAAGCCGTATTCTGAATTCCTACATTGCTTTGGTGCGGGGCAACATCGAGAAGCACTACAACCAAATGGTTTCAAGTGACGAGCATATTACAGCCGAAACCATCAAGAACAGGTACACGGGGCTGTACGAGAAAAAGAAAACAATTCTTGAGGCATTCGACTACCACAACAAAATGATGGAAGCCCAAATAGGCTTGGAAGTGGTAGAAAGTACCCTTGGAAAATACGAAATCACCAAACGTAGGCTTTCTGAGTTCATGAAGCACCAGTACAACCGTAGCGATATGGCACTGGTGGAACTGAACCACAAATTTGCAGTAGACTTTGAATTCTACCTAAGAACCGAAACCCACATCATTCACAATTCAGCCATGAAATACATCAAAAACTTGAAGAAAGTTGTTTGTTTGGCCATTGCTAATGAATGGTTGGACAAACACCCATTCATCAACTACAAATGCAACATCAAGGAAGTAGAAAGAGATTTCTTGACCCAAGAAGAGTTGGATAGGCTCATAAATACACCACTAAATGATGAATTACTGGAGAGAACTAGAGATATATTCCTTTTCCAATGCTATACCGGCTACGGCTATGCAGAAGTTACAAGGCTTACAAAAGAACACTTGCAATTGGGTATTGATGGCACTTTGTGGACCAGTATCCAGCGAAAAAAGACCGAAAACAAAACCATCAAAAAATCAAGCGTCCCTTTGTTGCCAATGGCATTACAGATAGTGGAGAAATACAAAGACGATTTGGAATGTCAGATAAAAGGCACGCTTTTACCCATTGATTCGAATGTAAACCTGAATCTCAGACTAAAAAGAATTGCCCGAGCATGTGGCATTAATAAGCCACTCACTACCCACATCGGGCGACACACCTTTGCGACCACCGTTACACTGGCCAATGGCGTACCGATAGAAACTGTAAGTTCTATGCTCGGTCACAGCAGCATTAGCACTACCCAGATTTACGCCAAAGTGGTGGAAACAAAAGTAAGTTATGACATGCAACGACTGAAAGAAAGGTTGTTGCAAGCAACCAACAAAAATGTGGTAGAACTAAAATTGAAGGAGGCTTAACTCCTTCAATTTTTACCTACAAAGAATATTACTAGCAATTTCAGCACTCATATAAAACTCATTTTCATCATTCATTCGTACCAACATTGACTTGTCAAATTCCACTATTTCAAGAATAGTCAACTTTGTTCCCAATGTCAAACCAAGCCTGTTTAGATGTCGAAGAAAAGCAGCCGAATCATGGTCTATTCCTGTCATAGCAACCGTTTCGCCCAGCTTTACAGCCGTTAGCTTAATGGATTTATTCACTATCATGTTTCCATTGCTATCAGGTATCGGGTCTCCGTGTGGGTCAAATTGAGGATTACCAAGAAAAGTAGCCAGTCGTTCCGTAAGGTCGTCAAAATGGATATGTTCCAATTCTTCTGCCATAGGGTGAATTTCATCCCACTTATATCCCAATTTTTCTACTAAAAACACCTCCCAAAGTCGGTGTTTACGAATGGTTTTTAAAGCAATCTGTTTTCCCTTTTCGGTTAGTGTTACCGCTTTGTACTTGGTATAATTGATAAACAAATTTTCTGAAAGCTTTTTCAAAACTTCTGAAACCGAAGACGGTTTTACATTCATTTCAAAAGCAATATCATTGGTGTAGCCACCGTCAGGGTTCTTTTGAGTGAGCTTGTAGATTGCTTTCAAGTAGTTTTCCCAAATCGAATTTGTCATCTTCCTAAATAAATTTAGGTAAACCTAAAAATTATATTTGTATAATCGAAACATTAAATCATATATTTGAAAAAATATTCTACTAAAAACCTAAATGAACAGAATCAGAAAAACCATTTTATTACTAACAATCATTGGGGTAGTATTTGCTTGCAAGAAGCTAACAGAACCATTGACACCCAAAGCACCAGCCGAAGACAAATTGTTAGATGGCCCCGTAGACGGTTTGACTACTATTCAGAAAAGGCAATTCTTAGCGGGTGATGTTGCCTTCAATGACGAGGTGTTTTCGGCAGATTTGGGACTTGGTCCCTATTTTGTGGCCACTTCCTGTGGAAGTTGCCATGCAGGAGACGGAAAGGGGCATCCCTTTACAACACTTATTCGTTTTGGGCAGTCCGACAGCACAGGAAACAAGTTCATGCACATGGGAGCACCGCAATTGCAAAACAGAGCAATACTAGGCTTTACTCCCGAACAAATCCCTGCTGGGGCTTCGTCTTCACGCTTCATGCCTCCAGCCAATACAGGACTAGGCTTTTTGGCAGCTTTGACCGATGCACAGATTTTGGCGAATGCAGATCCAAACGACACGGACGGAGACGGTATTTCGGGAAGAGCCAATTACATCACCGCACCCGATTATTTCATTCCGCATTCGTTCCATCAATCTGTTAATGGCAAATACATTGGACGTTTTGGAAAAAAGGCG
>JANRJY010000118.1:0-42514 GCA_033763735.1 Bacteroidota bacterium
TATGTTGCAGGAAGTGGCAAGTTTGAAGATGTTTTTTATATGCTTGAACAAGCTATGGAAGAAAACCATAAGGTACTTATTTTTAGTCAGTTTGTAAAGCATTTGTCCATTTTCAGACATCATATGGAAGAAAAAGATATCTCATATTGTTATCTAGATGGATCTACTACCAATAGACAAGAAGAAGTCAATCGTTTCCAGAATACACCTTCTATTCAAGTGTTTTTGATTTCATTAAAAGCAGGTGGCGTTGGGCTTAATTTAACGGCTGCAGATTATGTATTTATATTGGACCCTTGGTGGAACCCGGCAGTAGAAGCACAGGCTATTGACAGAGCACACCGAATTGGACAAGATAAAACCGTGTTTACTTATAAATTCATCACCAAAAATTCGGTTGAAGAAAAGATTTTGATGCTTCAAAATAAGAAAAAAGCTTTGGCAGGAGGCTTGATTTCAAATGAAGAAACATTTGTAAAATCATTAAGTAAAGAAGACATTGAAATGATATTAAGCTGATATAAAATTATCCTCTTTGTATGTTTTTAATAAAAAATCACTAAAAATTAATAGAGATTTAGATAATTACTTGATTATTAACCTATACTTTTGCAAATCATCATAATTCAAAATAAGCGAAGCATAAAGTAATTTTTCAATGATAAGAACGCTATTTATTTTATCTGCGATTTTTTTATTTTTTGGGAAATCATATTGTCAGTCTTCAGGCGATAATTATGATAAAGGCAGAGCAGCTTTTGAAGTGGGCAACTTTGAATCCTGTGTGCAGTATATGGATGAAGCCATAAAATCAAAACCAAATTGGGATAAGGCTTTATTTTTCAGAGGAAAAGCACATTTGGAACTTGGCAATTATAACGAAGCACTTGATAATTTTAATCAGGCAGTAACCATTCATCCGCATGACCCTGAATATTATTATTACCGGGCACGATGTGAGTGGCGATTGAAACGAACTAAAGGCGCAATTGAAGATTTGGAAAAAGCATTGGAATATAATCCCAGCCATTTTGAAGCATATCAAACTTTAGGAGACTTGTATTTGGAACTTAGGATATATGCTCAGGCAAAGAAATACTTCGATAAAGCGGTTTCGCTTAATCCTAATTTTATTCCTAAAACATTCCGCCACCAACAAACAAATAATAATAAAGAAGATTATCAGATTGCTATGCTAGAGTTTAACCGCGAAATTGAAGAAAGTCCCAAAAATGGCGAAGCATATTTTAATCGTGGGTTGCTCAAAGAAATGGTTTTTGACAACAATGGTGCCATGAAAGATTTTACAAAGGCGGTGGAGTATGACACTACCCTCAAAATTGTATATTATTATCGGTCCGTAATCAAAACCAATCTGAGAGATTACAAAGGCGCATATGAAGATTTGAGTATGTTTTTAAAAAGATATCCCGGTGATATGGAGGGAATTAAGCATCAAATTGAGCTTAAAAAACAACTAAAAATAAAATAATTTTTATGTCAGATATTCCGGTTCTGATTAATTTAAGTTTACCACTAATTCCATCAAATCTTAATTTAGTAAAGGTCCCAAATTTGATTGAGGTAAATGCAAAAACAAATACTTTCGGGAAAATACAAGTTAATGACAATGAATGGTATTTGTCGCATGACCCTGTAAATGACTTTTGGTGGGTAAACCCACGACCGGAACCAAAGTTTTACGAAATATTATACACCAAACTTTTTTATTCAAGCCCTATATCAGAACAGTTTGGTTATGCTTCACTTGAAATTGATGGCACTCGCAGAACCGAAAAAGCAAAGAAAAACTGGTCCGATATTTATGAGCATATTTCAATAAAAAACAAAGGACGCTTATTTGAAATTGGTTGTGGTTCTGGTGAATTTTTGTTGGAAGCCAAAAATCAAGGATGGCATTATGTAGAAGGTAATGAACTGGAATTACAATCTGCTAAACTTGCGATAGACAAAGGACTAAACATTGACACAGGTTTTTTTGAAAATTATCAGTTAAACAAAAAACCTTTATTCGATATGTTATTTGCCGATAATGTAATTGAGCATACAATGAATCCAATATTGTTTTTAGAAAAATGCAATCAAATATTGACTAAAAATGGGCTATTGGTGCTACGCCTGCCTGATACGCAATCATTCGGACCAACATTAAAATTAATTGATCACACGTATCATTTCACTCGCAAATCAATTGAATTATTCCTTAATAAAGCAGGGTTTGGAAATACAATTATTTTTTACTCTGGTACTTACAAAGGATCAAAGTTTGAAATGGACCCAAAGCAACGTATTGAAAACATGACAGTTATTTCTCATAAAATTTAGTGCAATATTTTGAAAATCAATTCTTTCATGATTTCATAATCATCCATACTTCCCGAATCCACACCCTTACTTCTCATATCAGCTTCACGCAGGTAAGAGAAAAAAGATAACACTTTTTCATCGGAATAATTTTTGGAAGCCATCAAATATTCTTTAGCAATAAAAGGAGGAACTCCTACTACTTTTGATGCTTCAAATTCATCTTTAGGTTTATTGCTTTTAATAAGTAATATTTTAGTGAAATATGTGAACAAACTACCCAATACTAATGGCAAAAGATTGTCTTTTTTGTTTTCCGAAAAATATTGAATGATTTTATTGCATTTCAACACATCTTTTCTCGAAAGTGCATTTTGAAGTTCAAATACATTATATTCCTTGCTGATTCCCACATACTTATGTACAATATCTTCAGTAATAGTGGTTTTTTCTTTTAGATTAATAATGATTTTATCAATTTCATTACTTAATCTGGACAAATTATTACCAACACACTCTGCCAACAATCTGCTTGCATTTTCAGCAATTGTATGTCCTTTTGAACTGCAAACACTGGTGATCCATGCAGGCAGCTTATCATCATATAGACCTTTGGAGGTAAACAACAATCCCTTTTCTTCTATAACTTTTGGCAGAGGCTTTCGGCCATCCAGAGTTTTGTATTTATAGGCAAAAACCAAAATGGTGCTATCCAGGGGATTTTTGGCATATTCAAGCAAAGGAATAAATTCAATTTCTTTCCCTCCTATTTTATTTTTTATCACTTTATCAATATCCTTTAGTTCGTTGGCTTCCTTTACAAGTACAAGTTGCTTAGGTGCCATCATCGGAAATCTTTTGGCATTGGTTATTACCGTGTTAATGTCTACATCTTTACCATACAAAACAGTTTGATTAAATCCTTTGTCAGCTTCACTTAACAAATGTTTTTCAATATAACTGCTGATTAAATCAATATAATAAGGTTCCTCTCCTTGTAAAAAAATGATAGGCCAGGTTTTACCTGATTTTAGCTCTTTTAAAATTTCTTCTGCTGTTAAGGGTGCTGAGTTTGCCATATTTATTTTGCCATAAATGTAACTTTTTTATAAAAAATAAGTATTTTGTATTTGAAAATTGAAATTTTTCTTAATTTCACACTATGGATTCCGAGCAGAATAAAACATTCTCCCACAAAACATTAGCCCTAATTTCGTATGCTTTTTGATGTATTCCTTGTCGCAGTCCTAATAAGTTTGAACGCTTTTTTTGTGATATCCGAATTTTCTATGGTTCGTGTGCGCTCATCATTTGTAGAATTAAAAGCCAATGAAGGCAATCGAAATGCCAAAGTTGTTCAAAAAGTTCATACCAATATGAATGCCTATTTATCAGCAACTCAGTTGGGTATTACACTTTCAAGTCTTGCTTTGGGTTGGATTGGTGAGGAAGCAGCCAGCGATATCATAACAAAGTTTCTACATATTATAGGCATTGAACAAGGTAGTGAAATAGCTGAGGCGGTTACCATTCCGGTTTCATTTTTCGCCATTACGTTTTTTCACATCATTTTAGGTGAGCAATTGCCTAAAACTATGGGAATTCAACATTCTGATAAAGTTTCATTTGCTATAGCGCAACCTATGCAATTGTTTTACAGCATTTTCAGACCCCTTATTTGGATACTTAATACGGCCTCCAATTTATTGATAAAAGCTATTGGTGGAACCCCTTTGAATATTCATGAAGAGCATACAACAGAGGAACTAAAAATGCTCATTGATAAAGGTAAAGAATCAGGAGCCATTCACGAAGAAGAACACGAATTAATCGAAAATGTGTTTTCATTTAATGAAACTACTGTTAAACAAATTATGGTACCTCGTACCAAAATGGTTGCCATTGAAGCAAGCACAGACGATGACAAAATTATGCAAATCATCGAAAACGAAGGTTTTTCGCGTATGCCGGTTTATAAAGGCAATATAGATGAAGTTGTGGGCATAATAAGTGCTAAAGACATTTTAAAAATGACTAGCAAAGGCGAAACTATCGTATTGAGCAACCACCTTCGCCCTGCATACTTTATTCCCGAAACCAAAAAAATCGGTGCTTTATTAAAGGATTTTCAAAAGAAAAGACTACACCTTGCTATAGTAGTTGATGAGTTTGGAGGCACAGCAGGTATTGTAACAATGGAAGATGTTATTGAAGAACTCGTAGGGGAAATTCGTGATGAAGACGATGATGATGAAAAGGCACCTATTGAACACATCAGTGATTCCGAATACATTGTTTCGGGTTCTGTACAAATTTCTGAAGTAAATGATATTCTAAGATATCCACTTCCACAAAATGACGCCTATGAAACCGTTGGTGGATTGATTCAGTATATTTTTGGTCGTATTCCTGAATTGAATGAAGAAAAAGATTTCAAAGGATACAAATTCACCATTCTTCAGGTAAATAAAGTAGCAGAATTAGTTAAAATTACGGAGTTACTTAAGAAAGACGATTAATTCATTTTTAAGAAGTCTGGCTTAAAACTTATAATAGCTCTGATACGTTGCTAAGTCTTTATCACCTCTTCCTGATAAAGAAATTACTACTACTTCATTAGTTTTTGCACCCAAATAATCCAAAGCAGCCAATGCGTGTGAACTTTCAATAGCAGGGATAATTCCTTCAAGTTGACTTAAAAGCAAACCGGCATCCATAGCCTCCTTATCGGTAATTGAATAAAATGTGCCTCGTTTGGTATCGTACAAGTGTGCATGCAATGGTCCAATTCCCGGATAGTCCAAACCTGCGGAAATGGAATGTGGCTCCATTATTTGTCCGTCAGCGGTTTGCATAAGTAATGTTTTACAAGCATGAATTACACCTATAGTTCCTAGTTTTAAAGTAGCTGCCGATCGTCCACTATTTACCCCTTCCCCAGCAGCTTCAGCTCCTATTATTTTAACTTCCGGATTATCAAGGAAATGATAAAATGTACCCGCTGCGTTGCTGCCTCCACCAATACAAGCCATTACATAGTCCGGGTTTTCTTTTCCTGTTTTTTCAAGAAGTTGAGATTTAATCTCTCTGCTAATTACCGATTGAAACCTCGTTACCATATCCGGATAAGGGTGTGGACCAATGGCTGAACCGATAATATAATGGGTATCAACCGGATTATTGATCCAGTCTCTGATGGCTTCATTGGTGGCATCTTTTAGAGTTTTGCTTCCACAGGTTGCCGGGCGAACTGTGGCACCCAACATTTTCATTCTCTGCACATTAGGTGCTTGACGTTGAATATCTACTTCACCCATATATACCACGCATTCCATACCCATAAGTGCGCACACGGTTGCAGTAGCTACCCCATGCTGTCCGGCACCTGTTTCGGCAATGATTCGATGCTTTCCAAGTCGCTTTGCTAACAGTATTTGACCTATTGTGTTATTTACTTTATGTGCACCGGTATGGCATAAGTCCTCTCTTTTTAGGTAAATATTGGTTTTGTGATGTTCCGAAAGTCGTTTGGCGTAATATAATGGTGTAGGACGACCTACATAATCGGTCAATAAATTTTGAAATTCTTTTTGAAATTCTTCTGAATAAATAATGGACAAATAAGTAGTTCGGAGTTCTTCTACATTAGGAAAAAGCATTTCCGGAATATATGCACCACCAAATTTGCCATAGTAACCATCTGCATTCGGTTCGAAAAGTTTGGTAGTTGCGTCATTTAATTCCATTTCCTTTCTTTAATTTACTTTTATTACATTAATTTAACACCAAATGTTTAATAAAAATGTTTTTAACCTACTTGACAAAGCAAATTAATCCATTTTAACTAATGAAACGAAGAACTTTTACGCAAAAATCAATTATTGGAACAGGTGCTATGCTCTTAGCCCCTTCTTTTTTTAATACAACTAATGCCGAATTATTAAATGGATTTGATGAAAACATCAAACCCGTTTGGAAAATTAATGCAGATGGTTCCATCGATCTGACTTTTTCAACCATAAAATTAAAAGGTATTTATCCTGCAATTGATAATATACCCATAAAAGCTATTCAATTAAAAATAGATTCTAATTCTGTTAGTTATGTTTTAACTGATTGCACTATTAAATTGAGCATTTTAGAAGAAAACGAACTATTGAAAATCAAATCTTCCATTGAAGGATTAGAAATAGCACCACACTGGTTTCAACCCATTGGCAATGCTGAAATTATAGGTTTGAACAAATTTTATTATCAAGGACTTGGATTTGCCGGACCATCCGGATGGGCTCCAATTACAGAAACCCCTTATAAAACCCCTGTCAAAACCGAAAATGGTGGGGATGAAAACTGGATACTTGAAAGTTATTTGGTTTCAGGATTAATGGCTGCCGATGGCAGTTCGGTAGCTATAGCAGCACTTGACCATCGCAATTATTTGCAAAAATCAACCTTACATAATGACCAAAAAAGGTGGGGATTAATTAATCGTCATTTGCTCCATGAACAAATATATTTTCAATCAGAGTTTTCAACAGAAAATATTCCTATCCCATCCAGAAAATTGGAATTGCCTGATTTGGTGTTTGTTTCTAACAAATCAGCCTGGGCTTCAATGACGAAAATGGCTGATTTAATTGCCACTGAAATGCAAATAAAACCTATGAAAGCACCTCGTTATCATTGGTGCAGCTGGTATATCAAAGGTAAGGAATTCTCGTTTGCCGATTTGAAAAATTTTTATGCAGATGTTGAAAAACAAAATCCAAGGCCAACTTTCCAGACTGTTCAAATTGATGATGGACATCAAAAATGGTATGGCGATTGGCTAGATTATCGTCCCGAAGTTTGGCCCAATGGATTAAAACCGGCTTTTGAATTGATTAAAAGCAAAGGACAAGCTGCCGGAGTATGGATAGGCGCTTTTATGGTACACAAAAAAAGTAAGTTGTTTGCAGAGCATCCACAATGGATTCTGGAAAGAAAGGATGGTACTTTTATTGAAGAATTTGGAGGTGATTGTGTCATTTTGGATACCAGTCACCCCGATGCAATGGCATATATTCGAAACGTATTCCGCCAAATGCGCAAAGATGGAGCAACTTTTTACAAAACAGACTTTATGGATTGGGGACTGCAAGATTCGGTAGTAGTTAAAAGACATCAACCAGGCAAAACCAGTGTACAATACTATAGAGAAACTTTACAAGCAATCAGAGAGGAAATTGGTCCGGAAAGCTATTGGCTGGCTTGCATTTCACCTTTTGCTCCCTTTTTGGGATTTGCCGATGGTGTAAGAGCTGCCAATGACACTACGGAAGAATGGTCGGGCAATATTATTAATGCCATTAATCAGATGAGTGCCTTACAGTATTCCAACAACAAGTTATTTCAAACCGATCCGGATGTGATGTATTTGAATAACAAAATATTTAAATATACCGACACTGAAATTCAGTCATTTGCATACTTCTGTGGCATCATGGGAGGGAGTGTAAATACTTCCGATTGGTTAAATGATAGTGAGTCTGTAAAGCTTTGGCGCTTTTTGGCACCTGCAGAAAAAATTTCTCAGGCAACCCTTCCGTTTTGGACAGAAAATAAAACTATTTGTGTGGCCGTTCGAAAATATGAATCCATCAATGCGTATGGCGTACTGTTGTTAAATACTACTAATAAAATGCAAAAGGATTCATTTGAAATGAACGATTTAGTTGGGTTACCTCTGGCTCATGTGTACAAATGGAATCATTTTGGATCGGGATATATCAATCAAAAAAATAGTTTAGAAACCACTCTTGCACCACATGAAAGTGCATTGTATTTTATTTCAGCAGTAAAAAAAGCCCCGGATGCCAATTTGACCATTGGGGGGAAGGTTTGGGTGGGATAGAATAAAACTTTGACAACTTTTTAAAAGTTGTCTAATCTCCTTTTGAAATATTTTTATTAATAATTCGCTAATTAAGCTAAATCAGAAAACCTATGAAATGGCTAACTATTATATTTCTTCTTATTACGTTTACCATTTTCGGACAATATATTGCGAAATTTGAAGACAAATTTTTTTCGAAAGGGGCATAAAGTCTTGATTTGGAAGGTGTGGATACCTTGGGACAAGACTTCTTCCTCGCTCTGTGTCCTCACAAAGCGAAACATACTAAAATCCTTCTTAATAAGGACTTCGGTAGGTGAAAACATTTTAGTTTTGATTCCTTTATGGGGACCAAGCGCAGATTGCAAATTATCAGAATAATTTGTAACTTGACATTGAAATGTTATTTGTAGATTTTATATATGGACAGACAAGTAATAAATATAGATAAAGATATTTTAGGTGGAACACCAGTTTTTTTTGGCACAAGGGTTCCAATAAAAAACCTATTTGATTATTTAGAAACAGGAGAGTCTATCGAAGTTTTTCTTGACGACTTTGATGGCGTTTCTAAAAGTCAAGTGGTAAGACTTCTTGAAATGTCGCAAAAATTGATTGAGACTTCTACTAATATTTTGAATGAAAATTTTGCTTGACGAGTGTGTAACAAAACGTCTAAAAAAATATTTGGAGGAATATGATGTTTTTACTGTAAGTGAATTGGATCTTAATGGGATTAAAAATGGAAAATTAATGACCTTTTGTACTGAAAATAAGTTTGACATTTTATTGACAATTGATAAAAACTTAATGTTTCAACAAAACCTTGAAAAATATCCCGTAACTATTGTGGTTTTGAATGCCTCTACTAGTAAAATTGAAGAACATGTTAAATTCTTACCTTCGTTTAAGTTACAAATTAACGAATTCGAAAAAAATAAAGCATATATCATAGATAAATATGTCGGGTAGGCTCCTCCTTACTTTGTGTCATCTCAAATCGAAACATTTCAAAATTTGAACCAAGATTAGACAACTTTATAAAAGTTGTCTAATCTGATCCTTAGCAATATTTTTTAAAATAGTTCGTTATTTAAGTTAATTCACACAAGTTATGAAATGGTTTGCTATGTTCTTATTGATTTTTTCCAAAACTATTTTTGGCCAATATATTGAGAAGTATGAAAATAAGTTTTTCTCAAAGGGTTTATTGAGTCTTGATTTGGAAGGTGTGGATACCTTGGGACAAGACCGGAATTTGTATTCCATTAAGAGTAAATATATTATAGTTTATTTTCACGATTTGGAATGCAAACATTGTATGGATTTTATACCCATTTTTAGTTCAAAATATGATAGTTTAAAAAAACTTGGTTATGAGTTTTATGGTGTTTTAGTGAATAGATCAAGTTTAGAATCAGGAATCATTAATTTAAAAAAATGTTATCAAGAATGTAAAATACGAGGTTATAATGTGATATTGAAAAATACACTCCCAATCACTGATACTACGAAATCGGGATATTATGTTTTTTCGACACCACAATTTAATATTCTTGATTCTGAAAAACATTTTAGAGCAAAACAATTAAGATCAAGTGAAATTTTTAAGGGTTTGAAGAGGATTGACCCATAATAGTTTAAATCAACGTTTTTCAATATTTTCTTTTATCCATTTTTGTACTTCTTCAAGGAAATATTTACCAGATGCAACGTCTAAAATAAAATCGGTTAAAGTGTCATTTGAAACTTTTGAAGAAAGTTGAAAGCCATTTAAATATAAAAACAGAATTGTAGCATCCAAACCCGTACGCTTGTTCCCATCTGAAAAAATATGATTTGAAATGATATTAAATAAATAAACCCCAGCTTTGTGGTAAATTTCAGGATACAATACTTGACCAAAAGCCTCTTTATCAATAATATCTACCAAATAATCAAGTGCGCTTTCGTGTAATAGGTTATGAGGTGCCATAAAATTACCACCAAACTTTTTTACATTATTCTCATTTAAATATAGAATTTGATCTTTAGTTAAAAGAATCATAAAAAAACTAAGCTAAGCTTTTATATACATCTTCATACTTTAAATGAAAAATGTTCATTATTTCCGCTATTTCTTTATTTGAAATATTATTATTTAAAATATCACGCACTAATACTTTCTCATTTGGAGACAACTTATTCACTATCTCCACAACCTCATTTACGGTATAATTTTCCTTTAATTCCATATAGAACATCAATTTATAATACTAATTTACACAAAAATAAATTTTACAAGTACATAAAAGAATGAAATTGGTTTTTCAAAATATAGTTACAGTTCTGATTTTCATAATATTTTCAATAACAACATTTGCCCAAAAACCTCGAAACTTAATATTATTTATTGGAGATGGTTTTGGTATTGCTCCTAAAACGGCTGCGAGAATGGCTATGGGTCAGGGTTCCGAAAACAAAAGATACTATTCCGACCCTGCATTTCAGGTTTTAGCTTTGGATAAGTTGAAATATACAGCCATGGCAACTACTCATTCACTCAATTCTTGGACTACTGATTCAGCACCGGGAGCTACAGTATATTCCACAGGCCAGAAAGTTGATAACGAAATGATTGCTTTTGACCCACTTTCCGGACAACCTTTGGAAACAGTTTTGGAAGCAGCCAAGAAAGCGGGATATGCAGTCGGATTAGTTACTACTACTCGTATTACACACGCCACACCGGCTTCGTTTGGCAGTCATATTTGGCATCGCGATTTGGAAGATTATATAGCAGCACAGCTTATATCTTCAAGTCAAAAGGAGTATGAAGAAATATTCAACATTTCACCTATAGACTCGTGTCGATATAAACAAAGTCGTGATTGGATATTGCCACCCCCAAAATTGGGTGTTGAAATTGATGTGCTACTTGGAGGAGGTGCCAAACACTTTTTACCTAATGGATTTGTAGACACGGTTCAAAACACACCAAATGACGTTAGAATTCAAAAAGGAGAGCGAACAGATAAAGTTAACTTAATTAACATCGCAAAAAAGAGGGGCTATCAGTTTGTAAACAATAGAAATCAATTGGCATCTATTGATATAGACTCGTTTAGAAAAGATAAAAACAAAAAGCTTTTGGGAATTTTCAAGTCAGGACATATCAGCTATGAACAAGATCGTCAGCTCAGTCAAAATTGGGAGCCATCGCTTTCAGAAATGACAGAGATTGCCATCAAAGTATTAAGTGCCAAAAGTGGTAAAAAAGGATTTTTCCTGATGGTTGAAGGAGGAAGAATCGACCATTTGGGACATGCAAATGCCGGTATACTCAATTCATCTTGCAGAATTGAAACAGATAGTGTGGCGTTTCCACCGGATGGAGGAAATGAAAGGCTAAAAAACACATTTCAAGGCGATATTTATGGTTCTGATTATTTGATTAAAGAAGTACTAAGCTTTGATTATGCAGTTGAAGCAGGTCGTAAGTTATTGCAAAGTACAACCAGTGAAACACTAATATTGTCAACCTCCGATCATGAATGCGGGGCCATTGCAATATTAGGATTAAGTAGTGAAGGTAAAATAAGGACGTATGCTTCAGAGCCTCAAAGTATAACCCCATTGAGTGCCAATCCTAAAAATTTCACAAGAGGGCACGGGAATGAAATTGGATGGTTTCCTCAATATGAATTATACGAATTTCAAGGCAAAAAATATCCTAAACCTATAAACACCAAACAAAATAGAATTGTAATTACTTATGCTTCAAACCCTTCAACATTGGGCATTGGTTGTGGAGGCAATCATACCCCACAAGATGTTTGGGTGGGAGCGGATGATAATTTAAGTGGAAAATATGCTTCAATGATTACCGGGAAAGGCATGCTTGATAATACATCTCTTCACAAAATAATGATTGATTTCTTAAGATTGAAATCAAGTGCGAAACAATAATTTTTCTTATTTACCTTCTTCTTGAGGTTGTGCTTGTCCGGCAGGAGCAGCTTGTTGCTGTTGTTGAGGTGCAAATCCTGATTCCTGAGCTCTCTCAATATTTGCACTTTCCACTTGAACAGTACCATCATTGTTTTTCTCTAACAAAAAATTAGTCGAAATACAACCTACTATAAGAGTAACTGCAAGTCCCCAAGTGATATTTTCTAACAAATCGCCTTTTCTGTTGGCACCAACAAGATAATTCAAATTAGAGCTAAACCCTCCGGCAGCTCCACTCGATTTTGAACTTTGAAGCAATACTACAAGTATTAAAAGTAAACACACAAATGATATGATTCCTACAGCTACTAAAAACATTTTATTTCAATTTTAAACGCGTTTGTTGAATTTGGGCTGCAAAGTAAGCAGATTTATCAGGATATTTCAACATTAATTTTTCAAAAATTTCTATTGCTTTCTTATATTTCTCTTGTTTTAACAAAATATTTGCCAATGTTTCACTTACTAGTTCCTCGTCTTCAACAGTACTTTTTTGTGAAAGGTCTATTTTGCCCGAATCCGCTGGTAGTACATTCTCAAATCGAGAAATACTTGGATTAACTTCAATAAATTTTTGAATAATACTCGCTTGTTCGTTGATATCAGGAGGAATAACTTCTTCTACTTTTCGAAAACGCATGTATTCACTAATCAGATCTTCTCTTGAAATACGTAGATCTTTGCCAAACTCTGGTAGATGCACATAGTACTTGAGCATTGGTTTTTCTGATTCAATAGCATTTACAATTGATTTATCTTCGGAAATATTTGAACTAAGGGAATCAACTTTATCAAAAAATAGAGGCATTGATTTTTCAAATTCTATATTTTCCTTAACTGAATCAGGAGTTACTTTAGATATTTTAATTTCTGTTTCACTTTTGGCAACTTCTTCAATGTATGGTTGAACAACAGGTTTTGCAGTAGTTTTGGGCTTTTCATTTGAAAGCAAATTTTTGATAGTCAGTCGATTGCCAGCATATAGCACAGATTGTTTAGTTTTTTGACCTTGATCCAAACTGGCATTTAAGGTGTGTGCTTTTGCAGATAAATGAACGGCACCATTGAAATAAGGAAATTTTTTCAAAAGTAATTCAATATCCTCTATATCACTTTTGGTAATATTTTCGGGATGTTGGAGCAATTGATTAATAGTTTCTTTATTCACAATACAAAATTTACCCGAAATTAATTAAAAAATCTATATTTTAAATATCCATGAATATCCAATTAGCATTGGAAAGCAATTAATTACATTTATTATTGGTTTATTTAGATTTGATGCAAACATATTATATAATAAGTGCCATATTTGGGTAATTCCATTGAATCAAATGGACCAATCATAAATATTTGCAAATGGAGTGGATTGAGAATGATAATAAGCTTTTGAAAAAATTTGCCTTTAGAGATTTTGCCCAGGCAATGGCTTTTATGCAAAGTGTGGCATTGGTTTGCGAAGAAATGGATCATCATCCGTGGTGGTCCAATTCATATAATGTTGTAGAAATACAATTACAAACACATAGTAAAGGCGACATAGTAACTTCGAAAGATAGGCAATTGGCAAAAGAAATTGATAAAATTTATGCACCCTAAGCGTTATTTGAATAGGAAATTTTATATTTACACCGCAATGACATCAACTTTAGATTCAACTGTCCTTCTCTGAAGGAGAAGGATGATAGGATGAGGTTAAAAATAGCAGCTAAGGTTAATGACATCAATTTACACCGATTCTCTTTTTTCAATGATATTTAATTAAACCCATGGGATTATTTGACTTCTTAACCAGTGACCTTGCCATCGATTTAGGTACAGCCAATACACTAATCATTTGGAATGATAAAATTGTAGTGGATGAGCCTTCCATTATTGCTTTGGATAAAATGACAGGCAAAGTGCTTGCAGTAGGTAAAGAAGCCATGCAGATGCATGAAAAAACACATGAAAATATCAAAACCATCAGACCATTAAAGGATGGTGTAATTGCTGATTTCCATGCCGCGGAGCAAATGATCCGAGAAATGATCAAAATGATCGATGGTGGTAAAAAAAGGTTTTTCACCCCCAATCATCGAATGGTAATATGTATTCCTTCAGGTATAACCGAGGTTGAAAAAAGAGCAGTAAGGGACTCTGCTGAGCATGCGGGAGCCAAAGAAGTATACATGATATATGAGCCAATTGCTGCGGCAATAGGTGTAGGAATAGATATTGAACAGCCAATAGGTAATATGGTTGTGGATATTGGTGGTGGAACAACTGAAATTGCTGTAATTGCTTTATCTGGTATCGTTTGTGATCAATCGATTCGTATTGCAGGAGATGTATTTAACAAGGACATACTTGATTATATGCGAAGACAGCATAATTTGCTTATTGGAGAACGTTCGGCCGAAAAAATTAAAATGGAAGTAGGTTCTGCATTAACAGAACTCGAAAATGCACCTGACGATTACGAAGTAAGAGGTCGCGATTTGATGACGGGAATTCCAAAAGTAATAAAGGTATCATACAGTGAAATTGCCTTTGCACTTGACAAATCAGTTTCTAAAATAGAGGAAGCAGTTCTTAAAGCTCTAGAAACAGCACCTCCTGAATTGTCAGCTGATATTTATGAAAGAGGTATTTACTTAACCGGGGGTGGCGCTCTATTGAAAGGATTGGATAAAAGGTTGGGTATGAAAACAAAACTTCCGATTCATGTGGCGGATGATCCTCTTAAGGCAGTTGTAAGAGGTACCGGTTCTTCTATCAAAAATTTGGCAAAATACAGAGCGGTATTAATGAATTAATTCCTCTAATGTATTGTTGTAAGGCTATGTTGAAGCTTAGAGTAGTCTTGATTTTCACTTTTAGTTTAATAATTCAACTGCATACTTTTGCTGTTGAAAAAATACCCGTTATCAAATTTGACGAAATTGCTTCTATACTAAATAAAACAAATGACACGGTATATGTTTTAAATTTTTGGGCAACATGGTGTGGACCTTGTGTGAAAGAGCTGCCTGATTTTGAAAAATTTTACCAATCCAAAGCTAATTCCAAATTGAAGATGTTATTGGTTAGTTTGGACTTTAAGTCAGATTATCAAAGGCTAGTTAATTTTGTAGAGAGGAAAAAAATATCAATTCCTGTAGTATTACTTGATGAAACTAAATATCATACCTGGATTGACAAAGTTGATCCAAGTTGGGAGGGTGCAATACCAGCAACATTATTTGTAAAAGGAAGTGTAAACTTTCGAAAATTCCATAACGGACAAATTAATTTTAATGAATTAAAAACCATTGTATCACCTTTATTATAAACACAAATGAAAAAAGTCGTATTTTCTTTATTTTCAATTATTGCATTTCAATCCTTTTTGTTTGCACAAGTTGTACCTGGCGAGAAAGCCAAAGAATTCAATTTAAAAAATGTAGATGGAAAAATGGTTGGAATTTCAGGTTCGACGGATGTGAAAGGAGCCATTGTTGTTTTTACTTGTAATCATTGTCCTTTTTCAAAGATGTATGAATCCAGAATCATCAAATTGCATGAGAAATATGCCAAATTGGGGTATCCGGTATATGCTATTAATTCAAATGATAAAAACAAAGAACCGGACGATTCATTTGAAAATATGGTAAAATTGGCCACTGACAAAAAGTATCCATTTCCATATTTATATGACGAGTCTCAAGAAATTGCTAAAGCATATGGAGCAACGAATACACCGCACGTATTTGTATTGAAAAAGAATGCCAATGGCTACAATGTAGAATATATTGGTGCTATAGATGATAATGCCCAAGATGAATCGGGTGCCAAAGATAAATTTGTAGAAAAAGCAGTAGACGAATTGCTTGCCGGTAAGGCGGTTACTACCAAAAAAGTAAAAGCAATTGGATGCACCATTAAATGGAAAAGCTAAATTCTCCATCCATTGTAATTTGATGACGAAATTTTCGTTTGCTTTTATATCAATGCACTTTATTTTTAGGAATATTAGAACTTAATCAATCAAAATGATATTGAAGAAATTTGTTATAATCTCTTTGTTAATTACAAATATTTTAGTGTTTGGACAACAGCCAAACTTTTCCAAGCCATACAATTGGAGGGCGCAATGGATTTCACTTCCGGATACAGGCAAGTATTCAAATCTGTGGGTATGTTACAGAAAACAATTCAATTTGGATCGGGTTCCAAAATATACAGTTTGTAATATCAGCACGGATACCAAATATTGGTTATATATCAATGGAAAACTGGTGATATTCGAAGGTGGACTGAAAAGAGGTCCAAGTCCTAAAGACACCTATTTCGACAATATTGATTTAACGCCTTATTTTGTAAAGGGGAAAAACACAGTGGCTATTTTAGAATGGTTTTTTGGAAAAGACGGCTTTTCGCATAAAAATAGTGGACAACCGGGTTTATTGTTTCAAGCAGATAGTTTGCCTTTATATACTGATGAAACATGGAAAGTAAAAGTGCATCCTGCATATTATACCACAAGTGACCCAAACCCTAATTACAGATTGGCAGAGTCAAATGTTGCTTATGATGCCACAAAGGATCCAGGTAATTGGTATGAAGAAAACTTCAATGATGAAAATTGGGCATTTGCTCGCAAAGTAGGGTTACCTCCACAAGACCCATGGGGAAATTTGGTAGCTCGTCCTATACCCTTATTCAAAGATTATGGATTGAAAGACTACCCCGAAGTTATCAAAAGCAAGAAGATATTAAGGAAAAGAAAAAAAGATACGTTAATCGTGAATCTTCCTTACAATGCTCAAATCACACCTTATATTAAGCTTAACAGCAAGAAAGCAGGCGTAAAAATTCAAATGTTGACCGACAATTACTTTGTAGCGGGAAACCAGGAGTATTCAAGCGTAAGGGCAGAGTACATAACCAAAAAAGGACTGCAGGAATATGAATCGTTTGGCTGGATGAATGGTCATCAGGTTAAGTACGTCATTCCAAGGAAGGTAAAGGTGAAAGAGATTAAATTTCGAGAAACAGGATATAATACTGAGTTTGTAGGTTCATTTAAGTGTAATGACCCGTTTTATACAAAACTATGGGAGAAATCGGCTAGAACATTATATGTCAATATGCGTGACAATTACTTCGATTGTCCGGATAGAGAACGCGCACAATGGTGGGGAGATGTAGTGCACGAAATGGGTGAAAGTTTTTATGTGTTTGACCAAAATGCAAGTTTGTTAGCAAAAAAAGGTCTTTATGAATTGTTTAATTGGAGTAGAGACGACAAAACTATTTATTCACCAATTCCGGCAGGAAACTGGAATCAAGAACTGCCACAACAATTATTAGCTGTTATTTCTCCTTTTGGTTTTCGAAACTATTTAATAAATACCAACGATTATGATACATATAAAGCGTTTTATCCTAAAATATATTTTTACTTAAAACTCTGGAAAGTAGATTCCTTAGGAAAAGTTGAACATCGTTCAGGTGGTTGGGATTGGGGAGATTGGGGGACAAATGTTGACATAGAATTACTTGACCAAACATGGTATTACTTGGCAATCACAGAAGCTAAAAAAATGGCTGCAAGCGCAGCTATGCCAGGGGACTTTCCTGTGTATGATGCAAAAATAAATGCAATCAAAAGCCGATTTGATTCCAACTATTGGGATGGTACAAGCTACCACTCAAAAAATATTACAATTCCCGACGATAGAGCAAATGCCATGGCAGTTTTATCCGGTCTGGCAGATACTTCAAAATATAAAAAAATAAAAGAAGTATTAATGAAAAGCTATTATGCAAGCCCTTATATGGAAAAATATGTGCTTGAAGCGCTTTTTAAAATGGGGTATTTTCAAGAGGCAATGGATCGTATGAAAAAGCGTTATCAGCCAATGGTAGATTCGAGATTAAGTACCTTGTGGGAACTTTGGGAACTTAATCAATACGGAACTTATAATCATGGTTGGACAGGTGGACCTCTTACCTTAATATCGCAATATTTGGTCGGGCTGTATCCGGCAGAAGTAGGTGGAATGATTTATAATTTTTATCCTCGTCCGGATATTCTTCCAAAGATGGACGCTGTAATACCAACCTTGAGAGGAAATGTAACGTTCAGTTGTGATAAGTCAGATTCATTGTTGAGATATGTTATTAACTGGCCTGACAAAGCATTGGGAAACATTATGATTCCAAAGCGGTTTATTGGAAGCAAAATTGTAAGTATTAACAACCGACAAGTAATCGCAGGAAATCAAATATTGTTGGCACCAAGTACTTTACCTTATAATAGAGGGGATTCCCGAAATTTACCACCTACTTACAGAATTGCAGATTTGAAAGACCGTTTTATGATATCGGTGGTACAGGGGAATTATGAAATAGTGATTAAATAATAAAATAGTTCAAAGTACTATTCTAATTCTAATTTTTGTATGTAAAAGTTTGTGTTTAACGTTTGTGTTTGTATTTTTATAACAAAAACACATCACATATGAAAAAATTGTTTTTACTTTTATTACTTATAATTTCAGTAGTATCTTATTCTCAAAGCCCAATTATAGGCTCATTTTCAAGAACAAAGCTCAATTTTGGGACAGGCATCAATTCTATAATTGTTCCCATAAATTGGATAAATACCTCATCCGGAGTTACGTTTAGCGGAGTTTCGAGCAATCCTGCATTATTCAGTATAACCGGCATTTCTTATAATGCTCAAACCAACTTTGCAGTAATTTATGGTAATGTTCCAAAAACCACCTCTGGCATTTTAAATTTAAATATTTCAGCTAGTAATGGTAATGGAACAACTAATACTATAGTTGGGATTAATATAGGCGAGTTTTATCAAAGAGGGGCATTATTCAGTGTTTACGATATTGTGTTTTGGCAACGACTTTTCCCAGATTTAAATACAGCTGCGCTTTCAACTATTCTTTCTACGTTTAGATCACCAACACTAAACAGTTTTTATTGCCCAATTGGACTTAAAACGGGTTCTTCATTAAACCCAGGACAATGTTTGGGTTGTGTAGAAGGAAATTTTTCTTGTTTTCAAAGTTCTGATGGTATGACTATTGGTTTTACTGGATTTTTAACCCCTACATTAACAGGAATTTATACATTTACAGGTTCAAATCAGGATAATTTTGATGTTTTTATAGGAGAAAGAAGTTTCAATGGAACCATTCCGGGTAATTTTTTTACTTCTAATGACTCCACTTCAAATATACTATTAACAAAAAACAAAATATTAAATACTGGACCTTATGGAGTACCAAATATAGGAAGCTATGTTACCACGCTAATAGGTGGGCTAAAATACGCCATAAGGGCTGCTGCTTGGCCCGTTTTTACAAAAAATTTAGTAGTTCAATGGGCAGGTCCAGGTTTTGGTATCAAAGATATTACACCTACTGATATTCTTCCATATTATGATTTGGTTGCTCCTACCGTACCTTCGGGATTAACAATCAAAAACAAAGGGGTAAATTTTGTAAGAATCCAATGGAATGCTACCACAGATAATCAAAAGCTTATGGGTTATAATGTATATGTTGATGGTTTAAAATTCGCAACAGTTTCCGGAACATCGTATGCTGTATCCGTGTTAGGTGCAAATACACGACACTCTATTGCAATAACTGCTTTTGATTTAGTAGGAAACGAATCCAATCCTTCGAATGTGCTTAACACTTCAACATATCCTACAGATGTAACGCTTCCCTCGCCTCCTACAGTTTTCACAAATGATAACATCGGTGATTTAAGCGCCTTGGTTTCGTGGAGTGGTGCAACTGATGTGGGTAGTGAAATAATTGGGTATAATGTATCATTGCTGGGCGTAGGTGGAAATTTGCTAAATCAATATATCAATATATTTGACCCGAGTAATTTGTTTAAAGTATTGCAGCCATCAACCGTTTATAAAATTAAAGTACAGTCTATTGATGGAGGATTTAATGTATCTGCTCCCAGTGCTGATTATATAATTACCACAACTAGTTTTAATGCTTTGATTACTGCAGTTGGTATTAAAAAAGTAGCTGTGAGTTTTTTCCCTAAAGGAATAGGAAGGAATGAAGGATTTGGAATCAATTATGGTTATACAGATCCCTTGTATAATTACTATGGTCCCGGAGGTTCAACAGTCGGTGCTTCAATAAATACTTTAATAGGCTTAAACCCTTCATTGCTTCGATGGGGTACACTTAGTGCAAATACGCAATCTTATTCATCTTATTCTGGTACGGCACCCGCAGTTTCTATTGGAGATTTTCTTTATACAGCCGGAAGGCTTGGCGGTTATGCAAGTTATACATTGGGCATAGCAGCTTCAACAGATTGGGTAAGTGATCCCCAAACAACTGCTTTAAGATTTATGGAATATATTGCCGGACCCATAAGTACCAATGGGGGAGCAAGAAGAAATGCGGAAGGATATACAACTCCATTAATCAATAATTTGAAAGGATTACTTATAGAATTTGGCAACGAGGCTTGGGGTGGTAGCTGCAATAGTCCCAGACCATCATGTTCGGGTGGTGTAAATCATAATTGTGATGTATGTTATACCTCTGCTGCTCCCACTACATTCAGCTATACTGAGTATGGTAGATGGGCTCGTGAAGTAGCTCGTTACATCAAATCTTCCCCGTATTATGCTGCTAACAAAGACAAAATCAAATTATTCTACTCTGGTAGAAATGCCAGCCCAAACGATAGTTATGGATTAAATTTGGCTGTAATGGCAGGCGATACAGGTGAAGTGGATGGTTTGGCCATTTCAGGATATAGTGGTGGAAATCTAAATTATGACCCTGCAATTCCAAGGGGTCAGAGTCAATTACAATATTTTCAAAACTGCGCTTATGATATTGCCAGTAAATTAATAGGCCTGCAAGCCACAATGAATGATAACTGGACGTATGCTAAGGCTTACAAACCTTTCTTTTTCTATGAAAGTAATATGACACAATCTGATTATTTCGGAAAACTGGGTCAGGCGATCCTAATGACAGACTATTTTCTTGAATCCACAAGATATGGTAGCATTTTACCGAGTTCATTTGCATTAAGTGGGGGCGAATGGACTATGATTAGTCCTACGTCAAATGCTCCGTTACCTCTATATTCTTTGAATGCTTTGGTTTCTAAATATTCCAAAGGAAATATGTTAGATAAAACAATAAACACATTAGTTACATTGTCAAATAGTTCGGGTGTACCTATGACCGGATTTGACCCGGTGGGTGCACATTTATTTTATGAAAACGGTAAATATGCAATGGTATTTTTTAGCAGAGATTACACCATTGATTATCAAGTCCAAGTAAATAATCTATCTGCATTCCTAACCACTTCAAGTGGAGCTACTTTATTTAATATTACTTCTAATAATCAGTCCTTCAGTGATGAGGTTTTCACAACAACAACTTTAAGTAATATCACATTACAAGATGGAATGATAGTAAATGTTCCAAAATATGGCATGTTGTTGATGACTTTTGCTGGTAAAAATTTAAATCAGAGTCCTTTGCCCTTAGGATACACCACTTATCGAAAAATTAGTACAATTTCCATTGCTCCTAGAAGTGGATATTCAAAAAATATTAGTGTATCTCAAGACCTCACCCAATATGAAACATTAATATCTAATAACAACCCTTTTTCAACCGATGTTAAATGGACTTGGTCATCAAGTAATTCAAATCTTATTCAAAATACTTTCATTTCTGTTTACACTATTTCTGGTAAACAAGTTTTAAATGTTCAAGGTGGTGGCCCCTGTAACAATTTAGCCAATGGCGTATTAAAAATTCGTGCTACTGCAGTAAATGATCCATTAATTTTTGCTGAAGATTCAATAATAATTTCAAATCAATATGATGCTGGAAGTTGTGCTGTAACGCCACAAAATCAAACTATAACTTTTAGTCCCATTCCAAATAAACTCACATCTTCATCAGCATTTACAATACATGCTTATGCAAGTTCAGGACTACCCGTTTCATTCACCGTAATAAGTGGGCCTGCAACAATAACTGATAGTACCGTTTATTTAACAGGTGTTCCCGGAAATGTAGTAATACAGGCAAATCAATTGGGAAATAGTCAATATAATGCTGCCCCTGCTGTAAATCAATCATTTAACGTTACTTCTTCCACATTACTAAATCAGTCAATTACATTTGACCCAATACCAAACAAAAGTACCAGTAGCCCTTCTTTTATACTGAATGCAACGGCTACATCTGGACTTCCTGTTTCATTTACTTTAATTAGCGGCCCGGCAAATATTTCAGGAAATACTGTTATTTTAACAGGAAGTACCGGTACAGTGATTATACAGGCCAATCAAGCAGGCAATGGAAGTTATAATGCTGCTCCTTCTGTAAACCAATCATTTAACGTTACTTCAACTTCATTAATAAATCAAACGATTACTTTTAATGCTATTCCGAATAAACTAACTTCTGACCCATCTTTTGCCATATCAGCAACTGCTTCTTCAAATTTACCAATTACTTACACTATTGATTCTGGACCTGCCAACATATCTGGAAATATAGTAACCTTACAAGGAATACCAGGAATTGTAAAAATCAAAGCAAGTCAAGGAGGAAACGGAACCTACAACCCGGCATTGGACCAATTTCAATCATTTACAGTTTCCACTGTTGCAAGTTTGCCTACACAAAATCAAACAATCAACTTTTCAATCATTCCGGATAAGTTAACAACAGATAATCCATTTACAATCACTGCAACTGCTTCATCGGGATTGCCTGTTACATTTGCCATTGTTAGTGGTCCGGCTGTTATTAGTGGAAACACTATTTCATTGTTAGGAACACCCGGACATGTCACTGTGCGAGTTTCTCAAGCAGGAAATGTTAGCTATAATGCTGCCAATCCTGTTGATATTTCCTTTAATGTTTTAGTTCCTCCTTCTTTTACAATTACTCCAAATTCGATCTCCGGAACATCTAAATCAATAACCCAAGGCATATTAATTTCTACTACAAAAAGTTGGACAGCAGCAATCACAGCTGATTGGATTTCTGTTAATTCAACTACCGGAAATGGGGTAGCAGTATTGTTAGTAACGCTTTCTGATAATATAACTTCAGAAAGCAGGAGTGGCCAAGTGATATTTATTAGTGACAATGTAGTTCAAAAATTATATATTACTCAGGAAGCTTCAAAAGTTACCGACATTAAATTCAATAACAAAAACCAATCTGAATTGATAATTTATCCGAACCCTTCCACCGGAAAGATTACAATTGAAAGTACTCGTAATGGCATCTTCAAAGTAATAAATTCAATGGGAATAAATATTTTGGAATCAGAACTTATGGAAGGCAAATCAGAAATCACATTAGCTGATAAAGGAATTTATATTTGCGAGATTCAAATAGATGATACAATTATTCACAAAAAAATAATAATAAAGTAAATCAAATAAGTTAGCCTATATCTACAAAACGAAATAGGCTAATTGATAAATATTTATACCCTTTGTAATTTCAAAGGAAACGTTTTGTCAGAATTCCATTGAGGAATATATACACTTTCTTCATCATCAATACATAAGTCATGGCAATGCATGAAAGTTCCTTTGACTTTGGCTGACTGGTGCAAGTGTTTTGGTTTGCCATTTTCCCATTCGATAGTATCCACTCCAGGTGCTGAAATCAACTTATTGTTTTTGTCGAAAACTAGGAAATAACCTGTGCGTGACTGCCATGCGGGTCCACCATCGGTACCATTGGCAAACTCACTCCAAATGACAGGAAAATACAAATTTTCACCCTTGATGACAGGTCTACAAACAAAGGAACCTTTGTAATAATGACTCTCTTGATGTTTGCCATCGAGTGAATAAAATTTAAACGCACATTGTTCACGTGATGTAGCTATTACTCGGATATTGTTTTTGTCTCTTGAATCGATCGTAACTCCGTGTGCCTGAACCAATTTTTGTTCTCCATCGGCAGTTTTTCCGGCAAAAATGTTTTTGAATTTTCCATTAGCATTATACACCAAAATATAGCTGGATCCATACCCATCTGCCACATAAATATCACCATTTGGTGCAATGGCTGTTTCAGTAGGAACAAATGGCACTTTTTCAGGATCGTTGTATACACCGGATTCAGATGGGTATTTTAACGTTAACAATACCTTTCCATCCAAGGTAGTTTTGTACACCTCCTTTTTCACAGTATCTGTTAAGTATAAAAATTCTTCACCGTTTGCATTATGCAACGTAAGCCCGTGTACCCCCGGAAAATCGTGTCCCCAAGTGGTAAACAATTTGCCACTTTTATCCAGAATGACAATGTTATTTTTTACTTCTGTAGTGCAGAAAATTAGTCGCTTTTTGCTGTCCTGAACCATTTCATGGCAATCGGCCACAGGCGTATTGATCAGGTTATCTACACCCCAGTTTTTAACTAGTTTGTACTTAAATTTATCATGTCCAAGAATCAGCTCTTCTTGTCCTTTGCCGAAATTGATATTGGGTAGTGTCATGGCTGCTGCTGCAAGTGCGGTGGTTTGAGTAAATTTGCGTCTTTTCATATGAAGTAGTTGAGTTAATGAGTTATTGAGTTATTGAGTTGTTGTTTGATTATGGGTGCTAAGTAACTGTAACCCTTTGCGTTGGGGTGTATATAATCTGGGAACAATGCTTCTTTTAATAAAGTAGGGTTTTGGGGGAAAGCATTTCGGATATCAGCGAGTTGAATCCATCCTGAGGTTTTGGCATAGTTGATAATAAGATTGTCATACTTCATAAGATTAGGCATACTGGCATATTTATAACCCAAATGCGGTAAAATAATTAATAGCGTGTTTGGCAAATCTGTATGAATTTTTTCAACTAAGGTTTGAAACTCCATAAATGTTTTTTCGGGGGTGTCGCCTGTATTTAGGTCATTTATTCCATTGATTAGTACAATGGTTTTGGGTTGATAGGGACTAATTACTTGATTATAATAATCTAAAATTAACTCTACACGTGAACCTCCAAATGCACGATTTAGAATATTAAATCCCTTAAAATCATCTTCTATTGTAGCCCAATATCTAAAAAATGAATGACCTACAAATAGTATATCCGGACGAATGGTTTTGCCACTATCTAAAAACTTAAATTTATCAATTTCTTCTTCCTTATCTTTCAATTTAATGTTTGAAAGATTTTTTGGAACAAATACATAGTCAAAAGTTGTCAATAATTTATTTCCATTGCTAATTGATAATTGTTTTAAAACTTCCTTTCTGTTTCCTGCTCCGAGCAGTTGATAGGTGGTGATTTTATTTGTTTCGTTAGTAGTTATTGCATTAATATCTTTTCCTTCTGAAGTTTCTTTGAATACAATTTTTTCAACTGGTTTTGAAGTTATGTATTTGACAATTAGGCTCGTATCATTGTCCCAATATGTTTTGAATGTTTCATTAATATCGGAAGATTTCTGGGTTCCAAGTTTTACAGGAACAGTTGCAAATGAATTACGGTAGGTGTCGTTGGCATATGACCAAGAAATATATTGTTTGAATTTACTGGTTTCATTATCAATATCTGCAACAATCAATTGTATGCCCATATCTGAATATAAAATATCTCTTATTCCTATATAGCTCAAAGGCATTTCAAAATTAAGTATCGTTTTTTGCGATTCACTTTGTTTGGTAAGTGCATATTTTACAGGAATATCAGCTAAAACACGATTACCTCTGAAATCCCATAAAGTACAATTGACAGTGTCTGTATTTAAACCAGAAATAAAAAACTGGACTAAATTTTTGCCACCTCTTTTATCTACCAAAAAAATTTCTGCATTATCAGAAGCAGTAATTGAGTCGTCTTGAATGGTTAATGAAATGTTAATGGAGGCATTTTTCCAATATAATTGTGCAAAGGCTTTGTAATCACTTTCTGGAATGGTGTTGCCAAAATTATCAGCCAACAAATTTACTTTTAAGGCACTGTCTGACAAAGACTTCAGATTTGGGATAACAATTTCCTTAAATGTAACTTGTTCATAACCAGGTTTTGAGCAAGATGAAATTAAAGTGATGAATGAAAATAGTAAGTATATATTAAGGAAACTTTTCAAGTAATTAAAAACCATACCCACGATTTTAGCCTCACCAAGAGGTTCATACTTCACGCTCGGTTTGCAACCCCCGACCTCCCTTAAAAGCGGGACAAGCTCTCTCCTAAGGAGAGGGGAGTGCTGGTTGTATAATTTTTTTTTATTTAAGATCATATTTTACTTATTTCATCTTGATTAATCCTGTCCAACGAATATCTTTTGACGAAGCCCCTACAATTAATTCCAAATCGCCCGCTTCAAATATTTTTTTCATATTGATGTCATAGAATTTAAGTTGTTCACCTTTTAGCTTTAATTCTAATGTTTTTGTTTGTCCGGGTGCCAAATATACTTTTCCAAATGCCTTAAGTTCTTGAATAGGTCTGGAAATGGAAGCAAAAATATCATGAACATATAATTGGACAATTTCATCACCGGCAACTTTTCCTGTATTTTTTATATCCACCAAAATGGAAATGGAGTCATTTTCGGAAATATTATTTTTAGAAATTCGAACATTGCTATATTCAAAACTGGTATAACTCAATCCATGACCGAAATAAAACATTGGCTCATTTCCCACGTCAAAAAACTTATCCAACCCACGATCTACTGCTCTGGTATCTTTTCCCGGAAAACGATTATAAGTTAATGGAACTTGACCCGTTTCGATAGGGATAGTAATGGGTAGTTTCGCACTTGGATTGTTATCACCAAATATGGTTTGTGCAATGGCATTTCCCCCTTCTTCTCCCGGATACCATGCGTGCAGGATGGCAGGTACTTTGTCGGCCCATCTGCGCATAGTTATTACATTGCCGGTTTGGATTACTACCGCTAAGGGTTTTTCTAATTTTGCCAATTCCAAAATTAATTGTTCCTGAGCTTCATCAAGGTTCAGGATGGCACGGTCGCCATTTTCATCGTCATACATACCCACAACAGCAACTATAGCATCCGCTTTTTTGGCAGCTTCAACCGCTGCAGGAATATTGACAAACGGATTGGCATCCCAACCCAGTTTTGCGTATGCTTTCCCCCCTTTTTCGACAAATTCAGCTCTGAATTCATATTCTTTGCCTTTTTCCATTCGGAACTTCCCTTTTTCAACAAAAATTGAATTGCTGGTGCCATAGCGCATATCAACTACCAATTTGTTGTCTATGTACACGGTTAGTCCATCATCGGAATTAGCACCAAAGGTGAAAACTCCCGAATAAGGTGCTTTGATTTTGCCCGTCCATCGAACTGAGAAATTGTCTTTATCCAAATTTTTTGGAGCCCCTTCTGCCCAATCGAAATCAATTGTTGCATCAGTTTGAGTAAATGCGGGAGCCCCAGCAATTCTGTTAATAGGAAAATATTCAGCTTTAAGACCTTGTTTAGAAACACCATTTTCATTATAGGAGAAAAATTCAGGTTCTATTGCCGGATAATAAGTAAATCCCACATGAGCGCCTATTTTATAAGTTACGTTGGCATTGGGTAACAGATTTTTTATGCCTTCCAAAACAGTAACTTCCTTGCGGCCCCAACCTGCATAGTGGTTGATAAGCAACTTGTTGCCTAACTGACCTGTAACCAATACATTTTTAATGTTTTTTGAAAATGGTAGGGTGTTTTTATTGTTTTTTAGAAGTACGGTAGTTTTTTTAGCCACTTCCAATGCAATAGCACGGTGTGCAGCACAATCATTTATTTTCTCAGCATAGGCAGGATCAACGTATGGATTATCGTATATTCCAGTTTTGAACATAATTCGTAAAGTGCGTCTTGCTGACTCAGAAATAGTTTTTTCGGTTACCAATCCCTGCTTAACGGCTTGTAATAAGGCTGTTTTGTAATATTTTTTATTATCCAATCCCCAATCACAACCCGCATTGATGCACTTTGCCACGATGTCCACATCATTGGTATCCACTCCATACGCTTCATCAATCAATTGCAGACCACCACCATCGGACATAATTGCACCCTGAAAGCCAAGTTCACCTTTCAAATAAGTATTCATCATCCAATTGTTTTGAGCAAATGGAATACCATCTCCTGTGTTGTAAGCCATCATAACAGCTTGTGTTTTGCCCTCTTTTACAGCAGCTTCATAGGCCGGAAATTCATATTCACGATAGTATCTTTCCGAATAAAAAACAGAAGCACCAAACTTGCCATCATGCCCGGTATTGCCTGCAAAATGTTTCATGGTAGTGGCTAATCCTTTGGATTCCATGGTTTTGATATATGCTACGCCCATTCTCGAAACTAAATAAGGATCTTCGCCATAGGTTTCGCCAGTGCGACCCCAACGTGGATCGCGACCCATATTGAGAACAGGAGAGAATAATAATCTCACTCCTCTGGATTTCATTTCTTCGCCCAAAACTCCCGCTACCGAGGATACTAATGCTGGCTCCCAAGCTGCTGCTTGACCAAGAGGTTGAGGAAATGCCGTAGAACCGTTGCCCATATAGGCAAATATTCCTTCGGCTGTTTTCATTGCCACTAAACCGTATTTCGTTTTAGTTTCCTGGTACTTAGCTATGCGATTATAATTTTCAGCTGCCAATTTTGGAGTGCTTCCATTATCCATAAATCCCATCCAACCCGGTGTTTTGTCTGCTATGAAATTGGTGTCGGAACTTGAAATGAGTAATTGGACTTTTTCTTCAAGAGACATTTGAGAAAGCAGGTCAGAAACTCGCTCTTCGACAGAATATTTAGGGTTTTTATATATAGGATCAGCAGCTTGAAGCCATAAAAACGAAAAACAAAACAAACTTGTCACACAAAAATTAAAAATTAGCTTTTTCATTGTAAATGTTTAATTATTAATAAAATATAAATTCACTTTTTCAACCTCACCCCAGCCCCTCTCCTACAGAGAGGGGTGACTTAGGACAGAGATTTTTTGACAATTGATTATATTGGTACTTAATGATTGAATTAAATTTTGAATTCCGTTTTACACATTATTTAAATATTAATTTTTAACAAAATACAAACTGACCGGACCAATTAAACCACTGGGTAATAGCCCATATTTTTCATTAGGAATTTTATCAAACGGATACATCCAACCATTAGGCAATTTGGTAATATTTGTGTTTGTAATTCGTTGATTTTCTGGCAATTTACTATCGCCAATCAAACGGTGTGGCCAACGGTTGGCAACTTCAATTTTTATGGAGTTTTTTCCGGATTTTAAAGCATTTCCTGCTTCCAAAACAAAAGGAGAATTCCAGCGAACACCTAATTTTTGATTGTTTAATGTAACGTCAGCAACTACTGCAACGGTACCTAAATCCAGATATACTTTTTGATTCATAAAATTAATATCCGTAGGAATTTCAAAAGTGGTTTCGTAGGTAGCGATTCCAGAAAAATATTTGACGCCATCAATTTCATTTTTTGACAAATCATTTAATCCTGATAATGTAATGGTTTTGGGAGCACTTAAACCTTCAGGAAATGAAACTTTCCAATTTCCGGTAACAGAAATATTCTTGTTCGATTCATATTTTGGGTTGTTAGAAAGTTGAACACCATTTGCAGGCAATGTATTATTGCTAAAAACGACAAAATATGAACCATTTGGAATAAGTTTTAAATCTACTTTGGTATAACCATTTTCTTCATTAAAATTTGTGTTATAATTTTTTCCTGAAACAGGGTCCCACAATTGTACTTTTTTGCCGATAACTCTAAATGAAACTTGTGTGTTAATAGGTTTTTTATACTTTGAAGTGAAATAGTAGATATCTTCATTTTCAGATTTTCGATGTATAAAGTCCACAGAATCAATAGAAATGTCAGAACCAATATTGACATCCTGAAAGATTTTATTGTTATTCAAAACTTCTTTAATGCTTTTGCCAAATATTACTTTTCCTTTACCATAAGCGTTTTCTGTTATAGATTTTCCATCAATATTTCCCCATATTTTTTCAGATAGTTCTTTAACTTTTTTATCATTGATTTGATAATCTTTATACCCAGTGCTTTTGATTGGTTTGGGTCCAATAATGATTCCACCTTCAAGCACAAATTTTTCTATCTGTTGTAAAACTTTAAGGTTCATTTCTTGAATGTTTGGCAATACTAGTACTTGGTATTGAGGGCCATGAGGCAAAGTATATTTGCCATCTTTAATTTGTAACTTATTTAGAATAACGTCTGAATTAACTACATCATAATCGTAGCCAAATCCTAAAGAAGGGTCTATTTTTTTGTTAGGAACGAAATTTGGAGCTTCATCCCCATAATAATAAAGTACGTCTGCAAAAAAGTTTCCTTGTTGCAACATATATCCACATCTTCCCAAATAATCCATAAACGGTTTTGACATAGGCCACCAAGGTTGTGTTACGCCTATTTGTGTTCCAAATCCATAAATATATCCAGGTTTTCCGGCACTTTTGGGGACATGAGGAAAGGTGTGAAATACAATTCTATTCAGTCCTTCACAAAATGCTTTGTCCGCGGTGGGTTTGAGTTCATCTAAGCTTTCTTGCCATAGCCAAGTACTGGTAAAGGCCTCGGCATCTACTATTTTTTGATTGTAAATATGAGATGCACAGGATACACCTTTGATTACCTGCAAAATATCAGTTAAATTTTCATTATTAGTTCCTTTCGACTTATGCCAGAATTCGCCTCTGGGGTGGGTAAGTACACCGGATGATTTAAGGGATTCAAACGGACAATTATGCAGAGGCTTACCTGGTCCTGCAGCCTCAGCTACATATCCTATACCGTTTTTTTCGCAGATTTCTTTAGCTTTTTTGTAATGACTTTTGATAATCAAATCGGACAATAATTGACGATAGTCATATAAGAATCTTTGTGTTGCTTCTTTATTAATAACAGTAAATCCTTGAAAAACGGGTAAAAAGGGCTTCATTGAATAACCAAATTGCTTTTCAAACTCTTCAATCATCAAAGGTGTCCATAATTCACCGGTTACTTCATAACTATCAGAATACAAGTATTTTAATGCTTTGCCATTGAAAGTGCCAAGTTTGGCTAATAGCTTATCAATGAAATAGTTAATATGAATTTCGGTGGCCTCAGGATTAAAATGATCAATCATAGGACCATTGGAACTTGGTGTATGAGCAATCATAGGTTGACCGGTATTGGCGCAAACCATTCTCACTATTTTCCACTTCCCTTTTGGTAGATTCAATTGAACATTGCCTTCTTTATCCATTTGATTAGTTATGTCAATTATTTTTGACACATCAGAAATGGTTGAATCGTTGGTCAGAGGAAAAGCGATTATAGAAATATCTTTGTAAAACATGGGTTTGCCATCAGCATCCCTTTCAATAATTGCTTTACTAAGGTGTTGTCCTTTTCCAGCTTTATCCGGAAGATTTGGAAAAGGCAAATTATATTTTTTATTTGTTGGTCCGTCAATCAGTAGTTCAGTACGATACATACCCATGGTAGCATGTTGAGGTTTGGTCCAGGCACCTCCTGCATTCCAACCACTAGCAACAATAAGTCCAATTTCAAGATTTAACCTAGTGGCTTCATTAATGGTATGAACAATGGCATCCGTATATTCATCACCCATAAATGGCTTACCCTGAGGTACGATTTTTCTTTCATCTTGAACATGATGTACATCCCAAATGTCGAAACCACCCATGCCTTTAGCTTTGGCCTCTTCGAGTTCGTAAGTAATACTTTCTTTGTCAAAATTACCATCAACCCAAGTCCAAAGCGCTCGAGGTTTGGCTGAAATGGGGGGATTTACAAATCCGCTATAAAGTGTATTGTCTTGGGCAGAAATATTTGAAAATATAAATCCTATTGCTACTATTGAAATTTTAAAAAATGGTTTTAGTGGTATTGACATTGAGTGAATTATAAATTATTAATTTGAAATAAAAACCTCATCCTAAATCCTTCTCTCCCGAAAGTAATCTGGAAGAAGGACATTAACTTGTGCCCCTATCCCAACCCACCACTACGTGGGCAATCTTCTTGCTCTCGCACTTGATTGTCCTACTGGGAAAGGGCTTACAGTCCTCCCTTTATGGGAGGATTTAGGTGGGGCTATTATATTTTTTCTGAAATTCTTTGGAATCATGATTTTTGAGGAATATTTTATTTATGCAAGTATATCCTTAACCACTTTTCCATGAACATCGGTAAGTCGGAAATCCCTACCTTGATAAGGGAAAGTTAATTTTTCGTGGTCAAACCCTAGTTGATAAAGAATCGTTGCTTGCAAATCATGAACGTGCACTTTGTTTTTCATCGCAGAATAACCAAATTCATCGGTTTCACCATACGAAATGCCAGCTTTCGTTCCCGCTCCTGCCATCCATATGGTAAATGCATCCGGATTGTGGTCGCGCCCACTCGCAAGCGGGTCAGCTCCCGGACGTGATTCTTTCATTGGCGTACGACCAAATTCACCCCCCCATACCACCAAAGTATCTTCAAGTAATCCTCTTTGTTTAAGGTCTTTAAGCAAAGCAGCAATTGGTTTGTCTGTTTCCATGCATTTGGATTTTAATCCTCCTACAACATCATCTCCTCTGCCTACACCATGATGATCCCATCCCCAGTGGAATAGCTGTACATACCGTACGCCTTTCTCTACTAATCTTCTCGCTAAGAGACAGTTATTGGCAAAAGACGATTTGCCGGGCTCCGTTCCATACATTTCATGCATTGCTGCCGGTTCTTTGGAAATATCCATTACCTCTGGTACCGACACTTGCATTTTATAAGCCATTTCATATTGCGAAATCCTTGAAAGTATTTCAGGGTCTTTCATTTTATCGTAATGATGGTCATTAACTTCGTTAATCGTTTCGATTAATTCGCCTTTCAGTTCACGGTCCATTCCATGTGGATCTGACACATAAAGGACAGGATCACCCTCCGACCGACATTGCACCCCTTGATATACTGTAGGCAAAAACCCACTCCCCCATAGGCTTTTACCACCATCCGGAGTTTTACCTCCTGAAGCAAGTACAATAAATCCGGGCAAATCTTGATTTTCAGACCCTAAACCATACGTTACCCATGAACCAATGCCGGGGCGACCAGCACGTGGCGAACCTGTATGCATAAATAGTTGTCCGGGTGCATGGTTAAATTCGTTGGTATGCATGGACTTGACTATACAAAGATCATCAGCCATTTCTGACAAATAAGGTAAATTCTCAGAAATTAAAGCTCCCGATTGACCATATTGCTTGAAAGATGCTTTTGGGCCCATCATTTTGGGAACTCCTTTAATAAATGCAAATCGCTTTCCTTCCAAAAATGATGGTGGACAGTCTTTGTTATCAAGTTTGTTCAATTCAGGTTTATAATCAAACAATTCCAATTGTGAAGGCGCACCGGCCATATGCAAATAAATGACTCTTTTCGCTTTTGGTGTAAAATGAGGTGCTTTTGCGGTTAATGGATTGCCTGAAAATAATGGAGATGCTCCGGTTGTTTTTTCAAACAAAGAACTGCATCCGCCCATTAATCCGGCAAGTGCTAGACCGCCTATACCTGTAGAAACGTTTTGAATGAAATGTCTTCGTGTTATTTCTTTCAGATTTTCTTGTTGAATATGTTGCTCTCTTGTCATAATGTGTTGACGATAGGATGATTGGAAGTGTTGACGAATTGATGTTTTGTCGATTTAATATTTAGACAATTTGATTAGCTGGTGATTTTTGAAATGTTCTAAAATGCTTTATAAATGCAAGAATCATGCTTTTAGTTTTCTCACATTGCTCTAGCAATAAATTTACTGATTCATTACTAAGATAATTCCTGTCTGACAGAAGATAAATCATACTTTTTACTTCAATGCATGAACTTTGAGCAATGTCAAGAAAATGAATTGTTTCTTTTGTACTATATCTTGAATATCCTTCGGCTACATTATTCATAATCGATAAGCTTGCTCTTTTTATTTGATCTTTTGTTGAAAAATCTTTTGATAATGGTTCCAATTCTCAAATATTATAAATTTGATTAGTTAATATTCTTGCTTCTTGCCAACAATTCAAATCCTCAAATCTCAACTTTTTCATTTGTAATTAATTTTTCATTTTGTTATATAAAAAAGTATTTGAAATACCAAATTTTGTTATCGTCAACTCTTCAAATCTTGTAATCGTTATTCTTTCGTAATAAACTGATCCGTATTCAATATGGCATTTGCTACTAATGTATATGAAGCTAATTCTTTGGAATTTTGCATAGTTCCACTCATTTTGTATGCATAATCATTGTTTTTGGTATAAAATATTTGTGCTTTATTAAATAACCTGATGAGCGATTCAAGTGACTTTTCATTTGGATTTTGAAGTGTTGCCACTTTGAACCCAAAGGCAATTTTTGATTTGATAGAAGTGTCTTTCACTGAAATCATTTTCTTGGCTAATGCTTGTGATGCTTCAATAAATGTAGTATCGTTCAATGTGGCTAATGCTTGTAATGGTGTGTTGGTTCGTATCCTACGTACCATACAAAACTCTCGACTGGGTCCATCAAAAGTAAGCATGTTCGGATAGGGTGCCGATCTGCGCATAAATGTATATAGCATTCTGCGATATCGATCTTCTCCTTCGCTTGTTTCCCAGTTGGCACCGTTATACACCGTTTGCCAAATACCTTCCGGTTGATAAGGCATGACACTTGGACCATACATTTTCTTGCTTAGCAAACCTGACACGGCAAGAGCCTGATCCCGGATTTGTTCGGATGTAAGCCTTACTCTAGGACCTCTTGCCAAATATCTATTTCTGGGATCTTGTTTAATGTGATTTTCGGTTGCTTCCGATGCCTGACGATAAGTTGCTGACATCACATAAAATTTCAACAATTTTTTAATGTCCCAGTTATATTCCGTTTGAAACTTAATTGCCAAATAATCAAGTAATTCAGGATGCGTAGGTTTGGATCCTTGTGTTCCAAAATCTTCTAAAGTTTCAACTATTCCATAACCGAACAATTGTTCCCAAAATCTATTTACAGCAACTCTTGCAGTAAGTGGATTTTCTGTGGATGTTAACCATTGAGCCATTCCTAATCTATTTTTTGGTGCATTTTTAGGCATTTTATTTAGAATATTTGGCACATCGGGTGTAACGGTATCAGTTTTTGCCATCCAATTACCTCTGTGAAAGACTCTTGTAATTCTTTTTTTACCTTCAGGAAGTTCTCTCATGATGGGGATTCCTTTGGCATACAGATACTTATGTAATTCCTTTTTTAGTTCTGAAACTTGTTGATTGATTTTTTCTTGCTTAGGACTAATATTTTGGTTTGCACCACTATTGAAATCTATCCAATCAAGCATGCCATCACAAGCACCTTTTTTGGTTTTATTGAATACAAATGTGATTTCTGTTGCTTTGGAAATTGGTTTTATTGGAAATGATTTTTGAACAAATTGACCATTAGTAGGTCCTAAATCAGCACTGGCTATGATTTCGCCATTTGATTTTCCATTTCGGATTTCAATATTAAATCCATTGACCGCTTCATAGTTTATTGAGATACTATTACTCTTTGTCAAGTCAGGCCCCCAAAAACTAATCCAACCTCCCGGTTTCCAACAACATACTTTACCTTCTTGTTTGAATGCATCTTTAGTATCGGTAGCGGAACCCGCTTTTACTTTGGAAAGTTTATTATCCCCACTTTTTTGATAAAAAGTTAAATAGTCAACAGATGAGTTGCAAAAGCCTTTGCTATTGGTTTTGAATACCATATACAAATCATGCTTTCCTTTAATGGGTTTAATATATTCGCCATATTCAAACCATTCACCAAAATTTTCAGGTACTTCAAATTTGGCAATTTTTTCGCCATTGGGACTATCCAGATGCAGTTCGGCAGCACTACCTCCTACAGAACTTGCTCTTAATTTAATAGATTCTACATTTGAAAAATCAATATTTTTATACATTACATATCCCTCCTTTGAAATGTTAATATAATGCTCGTCTGAATTGACATTTTTGAATGCATAAGCATGTTCTGCTTGAACTCTTGGCCAGGAATGACGCCTTTTCATTTGTTCATACGATTCGTTTTTGTTGTTGTAGTTATTTAGTTTATCAATTTGAACCATTAATTCTTTGATTCGGGTAGTGGGTGTGTCTTCAACTGAAATATAATTTGGGATTTCATCAAAATGATCCTCATCCATGGTATTATTCAAAAAAGCCATGAATTTGTAATAATCTTTATGTGGAATTGGGTCGTATGGGTGGCTATGACATTGTACACAACCCATTGTAATGCCCTGGGTGACATCAAAAGTGGTATTAACTCTGTCAATTACAGCAGCAGTTCGGAACTCTTCATTATCGGTGCCTCCTTCGTCATTGTTAAGTGTATTTCTGTGAAATGCAGTGGCAATTATTTGTTCTTCTGTCGGTTTTGACATCAAATCACCTGCTAATTGTTCCTGTAGAAACACATTATAAGGTTTATTGTTATTGAAACTTTTAATCAAATAGTCGCGGTATCGCCAAATATTTCGAAATTGATCTTTTTCGTATCCTTTTGTATCAGCAAATCGAGCAAGATCTAGCCACATTGCTGTCCACCTTTCGCCATATGCAGGTGATGCCAATAAATTATCAACTACCTTTTCATAAGCATTTTCAGATGGATCATTAACGAATGCTTCCGTTTGTTCCAAAGTTGGAGGCAATCCTGTTAAGTCCAAGCTAACTCTTCTAATCAAAGTACTTCTATCAGCTTCCGGCTGAGGTTTAATGCTCAAATCTTGTTCATCAAGTTTTGCAAGAATGAAATTATCAATAGAATTTTTTATCCATTTGTCTGAGGATTCGGGTACTTTTTGTGTTATTGGAGCTACATATGCCCAATGCTCTTCCCATTTGGCACCTTGTTTAATCCATTTTTTTATCAACGACATTTGTTCTTCCGTAAGAGCCGGTTTTCCCAAAGGCATTTTAAGTTGTTTATCATGATGTTCAATTCGTTTAACAAGTTCACTATTTTCCGGATCACCTGGAATGATACATGGTTTGCCGGATTGTCCTTTGCCCAATGCTTCTTCCCGATATATAAAACTGATTCCGCCTGCTTTTTTAACTCCACCATGACACCCTGTACAATTAGCGTTAAAAATAGGACGAATATGTTTGTTATAGCTAATTTCTTCTCTATTAAAAAATTCAAATCCCATAACAAAAGTAAATAGTAAGAAAATAATACTTAATCCGGTAATACGCCAATGTGATTGTAATACAGCAAATATTTTCATTATTTGAAATTGAATAAAATTACTTTGAATAGTTCAATATATACAAATTTAAATAATTAACACAAAAATTGCAAATTAAAGTTTTATAATATACTGATAATCAATTATTTAAATATAATTTTTTGAATTTAAATAACGTAAAATTACAAGAATTATAACACTTAAATAATTGATTTGGAAGAACTTGTGGAAAAATATAATTTATGTATCATTGATTTAATCATCGAATGAAATATTTTTATTCATGATGATACTATCCCAGCTATTATTCGATTTTTTCTTTGACTTTGAATTCTCTTTTGCTTCTAATATTTTGTTCTTATAGCTCCAACAAGTTCTTTCGCTGATGGACAGTTCTTTTGCCAATTCTTCAATCGATATTTTTGAATTATTGGTAACTAAAAATAATAAATAAAATGCCTTTTCAATGGGAAATTTCAACTTATGAAAGATGGTGCCTACGGTTGGGGTTTCTTCATACCAACATGCATTACATCTTCTTGACAATTTAGTTTTACCATCTATATATGTTTTGTTTTTACATTTACGGCAGGCAAAACCATTGCCCCACTTAAGGTCAACCAAATAATTCAAACATGCATCCTCATTGGGATAAGTCAATTTGAATTCTTCAAAAGTAACTGGTTTAAGTGTCACTCTTGCTTTGGACAAATCTTTGACATCTTCTTCAAGTTTAATGTTGTTCTTTTTAAGGAGTTCATTCATTCTTGAAATTTCTTCATTTTGTTTTTCAATTTGGGCGGTTCTTTCTTTGACTTTTAATTCAAGTTCTTGATTGATTTTTTCGCGGAGAATGGCGTTCTCGTGTAATTGTAAAATCGATTGCTGCAAAGCTTCTTCTTTTTCTTGTTTTGATACCCTAAATCGTTCAGCCAATGCGAAAGTAAAAAGGATAACCTCTATCACGATTAAGTCGAAAAAAGAGTTTGAAACAAATCCTGTACTGGTTTCTTTTATAAATGAATATTGTAAAGTGAGTCCAAAACTATGCAGTAGGAAACCTGCAATAATTATACTGAAAGCGCCTACAAAATAAAGTGCAAATTTATCACCTTTGTATAATGCGTATATTCCACTTAAGTATGCAGGTATCAAACAAACAAAATCAATTCTTGGGTTATGAAAAAAAGTATTGGTGCCGGTAAGCTCAGTTAAATGTTCATTGAAGGCAACTCCTAAACTGTAACAAATGATTTTAATTATTGCCATTGAAGTTAAAAGCAAATACAAAAACTTTGATAGGTTTTTTAATCCTAAAAATGCTTGTGTGTAAAATAATAATGAGACAGTCATGAGCGTAAAAAATAGCGCATATGAATTATAAAAATCCCACAGATTAAAGTTCAAATGATATAAATATCTGAAAGGGATATTATAAATGGTAGTCACAAAAATGAAGGCAAAAAATAGGTAACAGAAGTACCAAAAATACATTTTTTCTTTAATCTTTATAAAAACAATTAATGTAAACAATGCCACTAAGAACAAAATTGCGAGGATTACTGAAAGGTAGATATATTGGCGAGTTGAGTAATTCATTAAATAATTGGTATCAGCTATAGATGCAAATCCTGTTGAATATGGATTTATCATTTTGCCCTTAATTACTTTAAATTTGAAATAGTAATAATTGCTTGAATCACTGATTTTGAATGGTAAAAATGGATACATGTAAGTATTGTATTCAGGAGTGGGCAATCCGGATCCTACCTTTTCTGTGGAAATATATATTCTTTCATCAGGACATAAGTAAAACAATTGACCTTCTTTCACCACATTGGTAATGAGCATATTACCTTCTTTATTTTTATTTTTATTTTCAATTTTGAATCGAATCCAATAGTTACATTGAGTGCAATTAAGGTACGCTGCGGGACTTATTGAGTCAAAATTTTGCTTTAAAGCCTCATTTAATGTCATCGATCCGGATGAATCTGAGAAAATTAATGCTTCTTTGACAACAAGTAATCCATAGCTGACATCGCTTAAAAGCAGTATTGTAAAGAATGTCAGCAGATTTTTTAACATCTATGAAAGAAATTGAGTCAACGATTCAAAGGTATCAAACGATTGAAAGGGTGGTTCTGTTATGGTTGAGAAACCATAAGTCAAATATATAAAGGGTACTTCGGCTAAAGCTGCATTTTTACGATCACTTTCGGTATCACCTACATACACCGGATTGAGCAATTGATTTCGCTCAATCACTTTTCTGATATTCAGTGCTTTGGAAAGCTTAGTTCTGCCATGTTCTTCATAATCCATAAAATAATCTTTCATGTCTGAAAATTCCAAAAAAGCCGGAATCAAGTTTTCAGGGCAATTACTTACTATGTACAATTCGTAACGTCTGGAGAGTTTTTCAATTCCTTCTCTTACTCCCGGATATAATTTTCCTCCTTTTGTTCGGGCAAGTTCTACTTGTACCAGATCAATTTTATTTGCCATTGGTCGCCATACTTCTTCTTTCAGTTCCGGGAACAACTTATTCCAAGCAGCTTTTTGCTCCCAGCCCATCACACTTGCCATGTCATCCAAAGTCATTTTGATTTGATTTGATTCTTTGGTAATTACTTCATTCCACGCGTCCAGATATGTTTGATTGGCATCCCACAAAGTACCATCCAAATCAAAAATGATGGAGTCAAACTTGTTATTCATATTTAATAAGTTAATTATATGCAAATGAGTAAAATTATTTCTTCCTACAAAACGTTCTTTGCTTAATTGTTAAATGTAATACCTAAATTTGTTCCTTAATTTCTTTTCTAATGCATATATTAATTACCGGAGGTGCCGGATATATTGGAAGTTATGTGGCCTCGCAACTACTTTTGGACAATTCTATAAAAAAAGTCACCATTTATGACAATCTACAGTCCGGAAACTATTCATTGTTTCAACAAAAACTGAGTTCAAAAGAAAAGCTGGCTTTTGTACAAGCTGATATTCTGGACAGTCGGAAACTAAAGCAAAGTTTGAAAGGAGTGGATATAGTTATCCATGCTGCCGGCATCAATGATTTCGATGGAACTAAAGATGCACACTTATTAGAGCAAATCAATCATTGGGGAACTTCAGAAGTGTGCAATGCCATTGAACAGAGTGATGTCAAAAGCGTCATTTACCTTAGCGATTGTCAGGTGTATAGTACTATGGATGAGCATATTTCAGAAGAAAACGAACCAAATCCTGAGACACCCTATGCTTTTTCAAAATTTCGCGGAGAAGGTCATTTGTATCGATTACCCACCAAAACCAAACATATTGTCCTTAGGACTGGAATTGTATTTGGAAATCAGTTTTCAAGCAAATATGAAGGTATGGTCAACAAAATGATGTTTGACGCACATTTTAAAGGCAGAATTTCTATTCTCGGAAATGGACGACATATGATATCAATTACTTCATTAGCATATTTGAGTTACCTTATTCAAAAACTCATTGCAAACAATGCCTCATCAGGATCATATCTGGCTGTAGAACAAAGCTTGCAAGTGCTTGATTTGGTTGAAGTTGTAAAGGAAATATATCCTGAATTGGAATTTATATTTATCAATCCGCATTTGCAACTCAAAGGTTCGAATTTCAAATTACCGGGCAAGATTAAGTCAATAATTGACCTGGAATCGCTAAACTTGACCAAGGAATTAAGTACATTTAAAAACAATTTCTCTTTTTAGTGACTGTTAACCAACCCAAAGGTTTATTTTTTATTCATTGGAAATCTATTATTGTTGTCATATTGACTTTGGGGGTGAACATTGTACATGCACAAGATCCTCAACTAACTCAGTTTTATGCAGCACCAACGTATTTGAATCCGGCATTTGCAGGAGCAACCCCATGTTGGAGAGCAGGTCTTAATTATCGAAATCAGTGGTTTCTTGGTCCTCGACCTTATACCACATATATGGCTTGGTTGGACAAAAACCTCCGAAAAATAAGAAGTGGTGTAGGTGGTTATATTTATTATGATGGAATTGGTTCAGGAGCTTTTCAAACTTACGAATTTGCTGCCCAGTTTGCCCATGAAATCAATATTAATGACGACTTAAAGTTCAGATTAGGCATTCAACCCTCTTATCACCTCAAATACTATACTTTAGGCACCAATTTCAGTTATGGCGATGAATATACCAATTTGGAAGGAAGAGTGAATGGAACTTCAGATGCGGCTAATATTCCCGGTTCACTTCAGTTTTTTGATTTATCATCTGGAGCATTGGTTTATTCCGAAAAATTTTGGCTTGGATTTGCTTCTCATCATATGTTACGACCTTTTTTCGGACCTACTCGTTCAGATAGAGTGCCCATCAAATTTAGTGTACATGGAGGGTTTAAGATCCAATTGAATGACTACTACGAATCCATATTGAAGCCGGCATTTCAGGTTCGAAGTCAGGCAGGTAACTTGCAAACAGATTTGGGTGTCTATTATGAAAGAGATAAGCTCATATTAGGTGCCTGGTATCGGGGAATTCCGGTATTAAGTACAGACGCAGCTATCAATCAGGATGCTTTTGCAATCATGGGGGGCGTCAAAATACAATCATTTCAGATAGCGTATAGTTACGATTTGCCCATTACAAAAATGATTTATACCTATGGTTCGCACGAGCTTTCGGCCATTTTTGAATTTTGTATTTACAGAGGTAAGCGTAAGCCACCAAGAAACGTGCAACAACTTCCTTGTCCGGTTTTTTAGTGTGATTTTTATTGATTAACCTGTGTTCGGGTTAAGAACAATCTTGATAAGTTTTTAACAAATTGATTTTCAGACATATATCGACTTCTTACTTTTTGTTTTGCCAAAAAGTAAGCAAAAAGGCAACCACTCCCGAAAGCTTTCGGGACAAATCCAAGTTTTTTATGCCGCACAAACCCTCCTTACCATGCCAATCCCGATAAATCGGGAGTATTTCGCACTTT
>JANRJY010000119.1:0-64605 GCA_033763735.1 Bacteroidota bacterium
ACTCAAAATCTCTTTCATATAATAATCGTAATGAATTTCGTAATAAATTAGAAACTTCATCTACTTCTTGTTGAATAGAAATTGCTTTTTTCATAAATTCGTTTTAATTACTTCAAAGGTAGATAAAAGTAAAGTATTTGAATAATCTCCCAAATTTGAAATTAAGCAAATAAAAACGAATAAAGCTTCTCAATTGAATTGTGTTTTCTTTTGATTTCTTAACTATTCGTTAATTTTGTTTAACCATTGAATTATTTTTAATAAGATTGCATTATTATTTTTAAACCAAAACTTGAAAACCCGAATAAAGCCTAAAGGCAACATTTTACTTTTATTATTGCTAATTAATTGTTTGTATGTTTTTTCTCAAAATGAAAACTACACACTAGAAAAGTGTATTCAAATTGGTACTAAAAACAACTTGAACATTAAGAAAAATCAGCTTACTAATCAGATAAATGAAAAAACGCTTGAGCAATCAAAGGCAAATAGAATTCCTACGATAAATGCTATAGCTAATCAACAAATAAACTGGGGGCGTTCAATAGATCCAAGTTCAAATCAATTTATAAACAATCAAATAACAAGTAATAATTTTGGTGTAAGTGGTTCATTGGTGTTGTTTTCCGGATTTCAAAATCAACACACTATTGAACAAAATAAACTTAATTATCAGGCTGGTGAATATGATATTGAAAAATCAAAAAATGATATTACGCTAAATATTATTGGGTACTATATGCAAATAGTATTATTTACCAAACAAATCGAAGCTGCAAAATTACAATATGTAAACACCCAAAATCAAATAGATAGAACAGAAAAACTATTAACTCAATCTATGGTTACTGAAGATGCAGTTTATAAACTTAAAGCTCAACTTTCTACAGATTTACAAAATATCAATTCAATAAATAATCAACTAAAACAAGCTAAGTTGAATTTATGCCAACAAATGCAAATACCATTTGAATCAAATATTGTAATAGACACAACTCAAATAATAAAACCAATTGATATTGATACTTCTGATTACCTACAAACAGCAAAAAATGCTGAAAAGAATATGCCTCAAATTAAATCAATGGAACTTAGAGTTCAGAGTTCAAGATATTCATTAAATGCATCTAGAGGAGGATATTATCCTCGTCTCACTTTAAACGGTGGAATTGCTACTATTTACTCTAGCCAATATAAAGAAATCAAAGAAGTTACTGGTATTAATTCCTTTGTAACAGGATATGTCAATAATGATTTGAGCTTGCCTGTTTATGGGTATATACCTACTTATTCTCAACAAGTTATTCCATTTCAAAAACAAATCAATAATAACTTATACCAATATGTATCTCTCAACCTTTCTGTACCTTTGTTAAATGCTAAAACCACCAGAATTGCTGTAGAAAAATCTAAAATCAACATTGATTTATCAAATATTAACAAATCCATTGCTATTAATCAATTGTATGTGGATATTCAAATTGCATATAATAACTATGTTGCAGCTTATGACAAATATTTGACTACCAATACTACCCTCGATGCACGCAGAAGTTCATATAAAATAGCCAATGCACGCTTTGAATCTAGTTTTATTTCTATTTATAATTTTTTGGAGGAAAAAAGTGGTTTGAGTAAAGCAGAACTAGATTTTCTACAAGCTAAATACGAATTGATATTCAGAAGGAAAATTTTAGATTTCTATAAAGGTGAATTAAATTATTAATGTTAAAACTCATTAATCTTCATAAATATTATACGATTTCATCAAACCAGTTGCACGTATTGAAAGGTGTGAATCTTGAAATAAAAACTGGTGAAATGGTTTCTATTATGGGTGCATCAGGATCGGGGAAATCTACATTATTAAATATTATCGGAATGCTTGATAATTATGATGAAGGGGAATACTTATTAGATGATACATTAATTAAAAATCTATCTGAAAATAAAGCAGCTGAATACAGGAATAAATTTATTGGTTTTGTCTTTCAATCGTTCAACTTGATTCCTTACAAAACCGCAGTGGATAATGTTTCTCTTCCATTACTATATCAAGGATATGCTTACAAAAAAAGAATTGAAATTGGTAAGCAATATTTAGAAATGGTAGGTTTGACTGACCGAGCAAATCATACACCAAATGAATTATCAGGAGGACAAAAACAAAGAGTGGCCATAGCTAGGGCATTGGTAACACAACCTAAATTAATTTTGGCAGATGAACCTACTGGTGCACTAGATTCTCAAACTTCGATTGAAATAATTGGGTTACTAAAAGAAGTAAATAATAAAGGAATAACAGTTGTAGTGGTAACTCATGAAAATGATGTTGCTAGTAAAACTCAAAGAATTATAAGAATTAAAGATGGCCTAATTGTATAAACATGTTTAGGGAAATATATCAATCCATAATGTCTCACAAGGAAAGGTCCATACTTACCGGACTGGGCATTGTATGGGGAATATTTATTTTGATAATATTGCTAGGATTGGGTAATGGGTTTAGAGTTGGAACCCTGATGATGTTTGATGGATTTAATAAAGAAACATCTTGGGTTTATTGTGGTCAAACTTCTGAGCCATACAAAGGACTTCAAGCAGGTAGAAAAATACTTCTAAAGTATGATGACTTATTATTGCTTAAAAAATCAATAATCGAAATAGAAAATATTTCACCTGAGTTAACCAACTGGGCAGGTAGTTTGATGTCCTATAAAAACAACTTTACCCGAATAAATGTAAAGGGTGTTAATCCTGATTATTTTAAAATAAAAATATTAAATACTTCTCAAGGAAGGATTATCAATTATTTGGATAATAAAGATAAAAGAAGAGTAGTTCTTCTTGGGAAAAATACGGTTGAGGTTTTGTTTAAAAAAGAAAATCCAATAGGAAAATATATAAATATAGATAATAACTTTTTTTTAGTAATTGGGGTAATTGATAGTGGTATCTTAAACCCTTTTGAAGATAGAGAAGTATATATTCCTTATCATTCTTTCTCTGAATTATATAGTCAGGCTACTGATATTCAAATTTTTTTATATTCAATTAAAGATAATAGTGATGCATTAAAAATTGAGAAAAGAATTAAAGGAATATTGGCAAGAAAATTCAATTTTTCAGAAAAAGATGACAAAACACTTTTCTTTAACCGACTAAAGGCTTCAATTGATTCATTTAATAAATTATTTGATAGTATTAAATACTTTTTGTGGATTATGGGTATTAGCACTTTGCTGAGTGGTGTCATAGGGGTTGGGAATATTATGTTTGTAATTGTAAAAGAGCGGACAAAAGAAATCGGCATTAGAAAAGCTATTGGAGCAAAACCAATTAATATCAAACTTATGATATTAATTGAAGCCATCATTTTTACATTATTTGCCGGCATTATAGGTATGATACTTGGAATAGGGATGCTACAAATCATTAATATAATGCTAAAAAATATGGAATTATTGATTAAAGAAACTATTATAAGTATTCCAACTGCAATTGCAGCTATTTTCATTTTGATTATTTCAGGTACTATAGCCGGGTTAATACCTGCCAATAAGGCTGCTAATGTTTCACCAATTACCGCATTAAAAGATGAATAATAAAGTTATCTTCATATTAATAGCAATCCTACTTCTTTCTATAGTTGGACTTATCGCTTATAAAGAGATTTCAAAGAAAACTCAAAAACCTAAAATTGAATTTATAAAACCTGAAATAGGGACCATTGAGCGAAAAATAATTGTACCTGGAAGTATTATTCCAGGAAAAGAAATCCAAGTAAAATCTCAAATATCTGGCGTATTAGATGAACTATTTATCAGTATTGGTGATAAGGTTACGAAAGGGCAAAAAATAGCAAAAGTAAAACCTGTTACAGACCCTGTGAGTTACGAAAGACTTGAAAGACAGTATAAAATAGCGGAAGCTAATTTTCAAAATAGAGAACAAGTGTATAAAAGGAATAAAACATTGTTTAATGAAAAGGCAATTACAAAACCTGAATTCGAAGAAGCTGAAAAGCAATATGAAATTTCAAAACATGAAATGTTTTCTATTAAAAAAGAAATAAACATGACGAGCGCTAAAGATTTGGGCTCAAACGATGCAAATATAATTAAAGCTACTTCTGAAGGAACTATTCTTGAACTGCCAATAAAGGTTGGTGGTGCTGTTATGGCCAGGAGTTCGTTTCATGAAGGAACTAACTTAGCTACTATTGCAAACCTTAATTCCTTACTTTTTTATGCTAAAATATTAGAAAATGATGTATCTTATTTGTATCAAGGAATGTTGTTTGATCTGGTAATAGGTGCAATGAAAGATGCTAAAATAAAAGCAGAATTATTGTTGATTTCTCCTAAAGGTGCATTGTCAGATGGTTCCGTAAAATTTGAAGTATGGGCAAAAATATTGTCGGATAAAGAAAAAAAATATGAAGTAAGAGCTGGATATAGCGCAAATGCTGAAATTGTTTTGGAAAGTAGAAGAAATGCAATAATTTTGAACGAAAAGTACATCGATTTTAAAAATGATTCTGCATTTGTGAGTATCGTGGATACTTCAAAAGGCACTTCAAAACTTACATTTATAAAAACTGGAATTTCTGATGGAAATAATGTAGAAATATTAACCAAACTAACTCAAAAAACATTAATTAAAAAATAATGGGAAATAATATATAAAGAATATTGATTTTTTCAGGCGTACTTACAAGCTTAATATCCAGCTTAATTTCAGTAATAATTGACTTCTTTAATTTATATGAATTTGATTGGCTAATTCTTTATTTGCCAAGTTATGCTTTTATTAAATTAAGTATTTTAATAACGTTGATTTATTTTTACTGTCTTCCGGCTAAACAATACACAGGTTTATTTATTTCTTAGAATAATACAAAAGGCGGAGAAAAGAATATTTTCTAGTGCCTTTTTTGTTGATTTTTGCAGTTCCAACAAATTAAAACCAATAAGGTGTGCAAAGTTCAAAATTATCTGGACAATCTTAAATTTGTCAATTACTTTCTTTGATTCCTCGACAAATTGTAAGTGATTCTGTTTCATTATTTGAATCAGACAAAAAATATAAAACCATGAGCACCAATAATCAGATGGCTTTTATGCTAAATTGTATAATAAGTAAGTCTAACTCGCTTAGTAGTCTGTGTAAGAGTTTGTTGTTCCTAGATGGCAAACTTAGTTACCTTGGTATTCATGCCCTGCCAGCCAGTAGCACCTTGTCTGATGTTAAGTAAGCACTCGACTTAATACGTTTAGTATGTGCTTGTTAGAATAGAACAATTAACTCAATTTTTTGAAAAGCAATTCTTGAGGTAAATTATAGGAAGTTGGTTTTATTAGATATCCGACCACGATTGCATATTTTTTGGATTTTTCTAAATCATTTTCACTAATACTGGTGGCAAAATCCGATATGAAGTATAGTATGTAATTTTAAACTTCCTTTTTTATGCCCCTTTAATACAATTTCTTCCTGCACCTCTGTATAGGTTGTGAAATAAGGTGATGGTACTAGAGTCTGTTAATTCTACCGTTTTATGCCCATCAATGTCCTATACAAGGTTGAACTTCTCGTTTCCAATCTTTTCTTTGTACTCGGTATAAAAGTTATAGTAAATCACTTCAAAAAGCTTTGAAATACGATTACAATTGGCATCTGCACGGGTGCTTCTTGCTGGAAGCTCATTTAAACCTATACTGCTGAGTTTATTGTCAAGAAATTGGAGGTTCTTGCACAGTAATTTGAATGAATCAAACTTTGATATCACTCCATATAACATACAGATGAGTTGTTTGTGCGTAGTAATGGTTTTGTAATAAGCATCTGAGCTTGTTTCTTCAACAGCCTTGTTAATAATCGACTGAGGAATGAATTTTCCAATTTATAGGAGTATTGGAATTCCAATATATAAGTTAGTTTTGATTAGCTTTTACATTTTGCAACACAAAAGTCGTACAATTTCTGGAGACTTCGGTTTCCTTTTATTGTACTTTTCTAATATATTCAATTATTACGACTGAATTTTGTCGGATGACAGTAATTGCTAATTAAGATAATAAAATTAGTTTATAGTTCAGTGGTTATTTTGATTTCAGGTTTGCATGATAAATTGTCGATTTTGTATTTTACATTGTATTTTTAAAATGGTCAACTTATCTAAACTTTTTAAAACAAATTCGCGGTTTCTATTTTAACGTGAGCTCGGGATAAAATAATGCAAGGATAAGAAACCATGTGCGGTGGGATGTCCACGAAAAGAGCGAAGTACAAGTTTTTTGGCATGGTAAGGCGGGTTGTGCGGCAAGAAAAAACTTGGATTTGGTTTTCGTGGTGGGGTTTTTGTTTACTTTTTACCCAAACAAAAAGTAAAAACAGAAAAATCAGAATCTATTTATGGATAACTCTTTGACTTTAAATAATTTATATAATATTTAGATTTTAATTTTAAAAAAAATATCCCGAACTCACGTTATTTTATTGTAATATCGCATAATAAAGTATGATTTGCCATTAATTTATATTTTTTATTATTTTTGTCCAAATACAAAAAATCTCAAAAATTTTGAGCAAAATTATGCTTATTAAAGAAGGAGTAAAAATATCTGAATTCAATTCAACAAAATGGGTAATAAATACTCCAGACAATAGAAATATTTTGGTAAATGAAAATATTATGAAACTTTTTAATGCATTAAAATCATCATCAAATATTGAAATTGCACATAAGAAATTTTCAAGTTTAACTAAAATCGATTTGTCTTTTGAAGAGTTTAAAGGAATAATTGATGATAAATTAGATGGGTATGGTATTTTAGATTTCGATAAAATAAAAAAGAAATCTAAGGTTGGTTTGTATTTAAAACTTAAAATTGAATTACTTAATTCTAAAATTATTGGAGTAATAGTGAAGCCTTTTGTTTATTTTTTTAATCCAAGATTTTTTTGGCTTTCAATAAGCATATTATTTATAACAAATTTGTACTTTATATTTATTTTTTTCAAGATTGAGAACTTTACAATAAAGAATTTGGCACTCTCTTCTTTTTGCATTTATTTATCATTGATTTTACATGAGATGGGACATATTGCGGCATCTAAATACTTCAAGGTGAAACATGGTGGTATAGGAATGGGATTTTATTGGATTTTCCCCGTTTTGTATGCAGATATTACAAATGTTTGGACAATTAATAAAATGAAACGAATAATTGTAAATTTAGCAGGAATATATTTCGAACTACTATATTCCTTTTTTTTTATAATATTTTATTTAATTTCAAATAAAACTATATTTATTTATCTTCAAACTTCTATTGTTGTAAAGAGCTTATTTCAATTGAATCCTTTTGTTCGACTTGATGGATATTGGATACTTTCAGATTATATTGGTGTGCCAAATTTGCTTGAAAAGTCTCAAAAAGCATTAAGTAATTGGCGTGTTAAAAGTATTCCAAATTTTTATTTATTAATTGGGTACGCAATAGTAAATTACGCTCTTTTTTTTGCTTATTTTATTTATGTATTTTTAAGATATCATGACATTGTTTTAAAATTTCCTTTAATTATTTATAATTTATTTTATAATATAATAACTTTTAATTTTTATAAAATAGACATTGATATGACACACTTCATAGTATTTGTATTTTACATATTATTAATACGATTTGTTATCTTAAATTCAATTAATTTATTTTCACGTTTTGCTAGATAAACTAAAAAGTACACAATTTTTAATATTGAAGAAATATGTTGAAAGTTTGCCAATTGATGTAAATTTTAAAACAATCATTTTAGAAAAGGAATTCATTGATGCTAATGCCTCCATTTATTTATATTACCCCTTTTTATTTATAGAGTATTTTGAATATAAGGACATTGAAAAGGTTGAAAAATTAAGTATTGCGGGTTTTCTTTATTTTAAGTCTTTAATTTTATTAGATAAAATATTTGATAGTAAGAAGAATTCTAAAGATTCATTAGGAGTACTTTTAGCAAGTGTTTGTCAGGAGGAAGCGATAAAAATATTAGCTGAATTATTTCCTATTAATTCTGAGTTTTGGATTTTATGGAACAAAAGAAAAGAAGAATATTTATATGCCAACAAAATTGAAAAAATTAAAAAGAAAATTTCATGGAAACAATATAAAAAATTAGCTTCTTTGAAAAGCGCTTTTGGAAAATGTGCTATTGATGCATTACATATTTTAAGTAAAAATAAGCGGCAAGAGATTACGGACAAACTATTGGAATCGCATAATATTTTTTCCGTGGCGATGCAATTGAATGATGATATTGTAGATATTAGTGAAGATTTTGGAAATGATCAATTCAATTGGGCTTATTTCAAGACTAAAAAACTTTTGATTAAAGATGGCATTAATATTTATGATGTAGATTTATTAAAGCTAAAAAATTATATGTATGTCTATGGTATAGATGTTATTTTAAGAAGGTATAGTATTTTACATTTAAGAAAGGCGAAAGCTATTGTTGAATTGAAATATAATACACTATGGACTGAAAAATTGGGGCTTGCAATTAATGAAAATTTAAAATTAATAGAAAATTCTATAGCTTATATTGAAATATTGAAAGTTAAAAGGCATCTCCTTAATCGGAATAATAAATCTATCAATTTAAAGTTGCCTAATTTTAAGAATAATGTTCTTGTAAATGGTCTAAAATATATTTTAAATGAATTTAAAAATGATTTTGGTGAAATAAAGCATATAATGTATTTGCCAAAAAGTCAAGGATTTTCAAATAGAAATGAAATCCATGTTGGAGATATCTTTCAAAAGGCTATGTTGTGTTGTAATTTATTAAATATTCAAAAAAATACAAATATCAATTTGAGACCAATTATAGATTGTGAAATAGAATATATAATTGAGAATAGATTGAAAGATAAAGTTGGAGTTTGGAGTTATTTCCCTTCTGTAAAAGAGATATCACCTGATATAGATGATCTTGGGCAAATATTATTCCTTTTAATTATTTCGTCAAATAAAGAACTCATTTATAAGTATTGCATGCAGGGGATTAATATAGTTGAGAATGATCTTATCTGTTCTGATGGAGGTATTGAAACTTGGATATTACCTTCTAGAAACAGAACTAAGCTCCAACAAAAGCAAAATTTATATAATGAAACAAAATGGGGAAAGGGACCAGACGTTGAAGTTATGGCAAATTATTTATATGGACTTTCCTTGTTTGATGATAAAAAATACGACCTGACAATTAAAAACGGTTTGTTATATATATTATCCAAGCAAAATATTCAAGGTTATTGGGAAAGTAGGTGGTATTTCGGATCTTATTATGGTACATATATATGTTTGAAATTATTTCACATTAATAATTTGCATTATCCAGAATCTGATAAGGCTTTAAATTTTATAAAATCTAAACAAAATAAGGATGGAGGATGGGGTCTAAATTTTAAAGAGAGTGATCCATTAAGTACTGCATTTTGTATATTATCTTTAGATTTATTTGAAAATACACGAGTTGATAATTATATTTTAAAGGGATTTAAATATTTGAAATCTTGTCAATTAGAAGATGGCAGTTTCAATGCAACTCCTTTTATAAAGCCTAGAGGAATCGAATCATATAAGTCTAAGATATTGACAACAAGTTATGCGTTATATGCATTGTCTATAAAATAAATCTAATTGTTTGCTTTTAATTAATTATATTATAGTTTTGTAACGTTATAGTAATTTTAAAAGGAGTTAATTACATATAACCTAACTAAACTCCCTAACCTTAAATAATAATATTATGAAAAATGAAGTAATGGAAATCGAAAAAGAGCAGTTAATTAATCTTTTTCAAGTTGAAGAACTTGAAGAGAGACTAGAATTTGGCTGGATTACAGCAGCTGAACCTAGTGTTACAGTTTCTCCAGATGGATCTGTCACAGGATCAGTAAAATTAACCTTTTAATTGCTTTAAAATAATAGCAGTGATACTTTACTGCTATTATTTTAATATTTCTTATTGAATGTATAAAATATTTAAAATTGGATTATTTTTTATCTTTTATTTTATTACTTTATTAAGTTATTCCAAAGGAGTAGTAATTAAAGGGATAGTATTTGATGAAAAAGAAAATAGTCCCTTAGCAAATACCTCAGTTAAGGTTGTAAATTCATACGAAGGTACTTTAACAAATTATGACGGAGAGTTTAAATTAATTTTAGATTCATTTCCTCTTCCTGTCAAGTTAATTTTTTCTAGGCTATCCTACAAAAGTGACACCTTTGTCATTTTATCGGAAATTGAAAATATAATTATCAAATTAACACCTCTACCTATTGTTTTAGCAGAAGTAAATGTTAAATATATTGATCCTTTTAAAATTTTATTACAAGTTTCAAAAAAATTATATAAGTACAATAATTCCCATTTTTATAGTAAGGTATTTTATAAGCAGACAACTCTTTACGATAGTTTACCTGTTCAATATTTAGAATTAATTTTTAGTGCAAAGACAAATAATGGAAAGATTGAAGGTAGTTATATTGAAAATGGTCGATATGCACAAAGGAAAGATGGACCTTTTGTCCAAGATTTCTCTAAACTAATTCGTGGACATCGTGAATTTGATAAAAAAAATCCTGGAATTTATGATCCTAAAAATCATAAGGATTATGAAATTTTATCAACAAGTTTTATTGATGATAAGATTATGAGTATAAAATTTAAGTATAAACCTACCAATGCAAATAGAGAAATTAAAATTGATACTATTAATAAATTGTTAATTGAAAGCTCTAGCGAATTTGAAACTAACATAGTCCAACAAATGAAAGACTATGAAGTGCTAAATCAAAAAATGAAGCTGATTTCTAAATTCAAGTCAATTAATGATAATATTTCTTCTTATGAATATGTTGAAATAAATTTTACAATGGATTTAGGAAAAATCAATGAACCCAAAAGAAAAGTTTTAATATCTTCAATAGCCTACTTTTATAATACTACAAGCGAATTAATAAAATCAGTTAAATATAGCAAAGCATTAAACTCTGATAATAATGATAAAGAACTTATAGATAAAATGAAGTACGATTCTTCTCTTTGGATTGATAATCCAATAATTAAAAGAACTCAGAAGGAAGAGTTAATTATTCAAGGCTTCGAAAAATCAAAGTCGTTTGATACTATGATAAAAGAATAAATAAATTTAGATAATTATTCTTTCAATCTCATTTATTTGATCATTTTCTTAAAGATATGATTTTGACCTTTTGAATATATCTTTTTGGGTATGAAAATGGAATTTATTGGCTCTAGCATATTTACATTGAATTCCGATTTTATCATTATATACTCGATATTGAAATTGTAATTAATTTGATGACAAATTGATATTTACTTTGTTAATGGTAAATTAAATTATTGGCTGATAAAATTTTAAATATGACTAAAAATAAGTTATTAATAATGATTATATCTATTATAAGTTCTCTTAATAGATATAAATTGTATGTTAAGGATTTATTTTTATTAGTTATTACTTTAGGAATTATTGTTTCGGTATGGTACGATTTTCATATTTCGTTTTATCTATTGTTTGCCTCAGTATTATTTTTTTGGATTATTAATAAAAGGCAGATACCATTTAATAACTATATATATATATATACATACCTATCTGTATTTTATTATTTTATAGAAATAATAAATTTACTATTTGCAATTTATAAACCTTTAAGTATTGACTTTTTTCTTTATTTCTCCTATCTAAATTTATTAGGATTTTATTTGATCGTTGCTTTTGATAAAAGGCGATATCTGATTATCAATATTATGGTAATCTTAACACTGGTTTGTTCAATATTTATGACTTTGGTCATTTATGATTTGTTTAATTATTTTAAAAACTTTGGTTTCAAGTCTATTTTGGAAATTAGATCGTTAATTGCACCTGCAAATATAATGTTTAGTAATTGGATGGTACTTTTACTTTTATTATTACCTTTTTCGTTATACCAACTATTTGTTCAAAAAAGTATTTATTGGAAAGTTATATGTAGTATTAATTTGTATTATATACATTTTATATTGATACTTTCCTGTACTAGAAGTATATATTTATCGTTAGCTTTATTTTATATATTATTTTGTTTTTGCATCTATAAATACCGTCTAATTAGAAGTATTAGATTATATAGATACATTTTTCTTCTTTTTATAGTTTTTATTTCTTTAGTTCCTTTTTATAGAGATATAACTACAACATTAGGAATGAACAAAACTAAATCTCAACAACTTAGTACCTTAGCAAGGTATGATTTGTGGGATTCTGCAATTAGTATTTTCGCTAAATATCCTATTTCAGGCATAGGAAGTAACAACTTTGGTGTTGTAAATAATGAATTTAGATCTAAAAGTGAACTTAAAAAATATTCTCCCTTAGTTACAAATACATATTTTCAAATATTGGTTGAAAAAGGATTTTTAGGAATATTGGAGCTAGTAGTCTTTTTAGGAACTTTTTTATTTGCCTATAACAAATGGTCTACATTTACTAATTCAAAATCAAAATTAAATATGGCAATTTTTTTATGTGCAATAATATCAGTATTGTTTAAGGAAGTATTTTTCAGTACGTTATTGTTTGAGAAAATTTGTGGCGTTTTCTTTTGTGTGGGAGTATATACCATTTTTTGCAATGTGAATTTTAAAATGAAATTATATCCTCTTAATAACTTTATAGTTTTCTGCTTCTTATTTGTAAATAGTAGTTTGCTTGCAATGAATTTTTTTGAATTTAAATATTCAACACTTTATAAAAAATTTGTCTCTGGCAATATTTTAGGTACTTTAAAGATTGAATTGCCAAGTATTAATTATTTTGACCTAACTAAGGATGCATTGTATACCTCATTTCTTGGATTGAATAAGGTTAACAAAGTTACATTATCAACAGATTCAATTTTTTTTAGTGAATATTGCTTAACAAAATCTGATAGTTTATTATTATATCAAGGAATAAAATATTATTCAAGAGCTGTTGAATTCAATCCTTACGATGATTTATTTTATCATAATTTAGGAATGATTTTTTTAATTAACAAACAAGATTCTTTAGCCTTAAAATGTGTTGATAAAGCCTTAAAATTATCTCCTGATAATAGTATCTATCTTATCTCGAAAGCTATATTCGAAGAAAAAATAAATAAAGATTCGATATTATCTGCTAAATTAATAGCATCAGCTATATGTTTAGATCCAGAAATCATTGTTTCGGATTTTTGGATTAAATATATTAATAATAATAAGATAAAGGAAAGATTAATTTTAGACATTAGTTTAGAAAAACTTCTAAATCTTAATTCTAAATTAAAGCATCCAATAATTTCTGCTAGATTAGGTGCATATTATTTTTTTATAAAAGAGCATTTATTGAGTAAAAAGACTTTGATCGAAGTAAATAATATTATGCCAAGCTTTCCACGTGTTAACTATTATTTGGGCAAAATTTATGCATATGAACTTAATAGTGATTCCGCTTTTTATTTTTATAAAAGATCATTTCGGTTAGGGAGAAATGATTATATAAATACAAAAGAAATTGCAAACATTTACTTTGAAAATAAAAACTTTCCACAAGCCGAAAAATATTATTTAACTTATTTAGTTCAATATTTAACACAAAGAAGTTTTCATTCAACAGGAACTGGACAAATGTACCTAAAGGATTTAGTGGTTTTTAATGATATTTTTCCTAATGATTATATATATCTAACTAAGACCCCTTTTGATAATAATGTTCTAATTAAATTGATTATTTGTTGCAAAAAAACTAATCATGTTGAATTGTATAATTATTTAAAATCTAAATCTTCACTATCTGAAATTAGTTTGAGCTATATATCTTCTTCTTTTAAGCCTTAAGATTAAAATATTATATATTTCTGGCTCAATTTATAAATAAAAGTATTAAATTAAATAGTAAAATGTAAAATGATTTTTTTTGCCTTAAATTAAATGTAAATGTTAAAATCAGTAATTTATCTTTTATTTTCACTTATTTTACTATGTGGTTGTGACAGAAGTACACCGTTCAGAAAATCTAGTAATATTAACAACACAAACTTTATTAATGAATTATCATCATATTGTTCTAATTTAAACATAGACAGTATGAGATATTTAATTATTGATAATGACGAGTTAGACTTTAATTTTTCCAATTCAGAAAATTTAAAGTCTAATAATATGATTAAGATAATTTTGTCAATGTTGATTTATGATACTTTTAAAAATAATTATTTTAAAAACGATCTAAAAAATAATTTGCCTTCAGACTATATTTATTTAAAAGGAGCTCTTTACAGTGAAAGTTGTATTTTTTTAAACGATTCGATTGTTGATGTAGGAATAAAGAAAATAAACGTAATATCATTTTTAGAAAAATTGTATGAGAAAAATATTACATCATTGATTGAGTATTATTTAACAGAAAATTTAGAAATCAAAGATTTCAAGCTGTTTTATAATGAAAAATTTTATTTAAAAGCTCCGTTTCCTTCTTTTTTAAACATTTTAAAATGTGAGTTTAACAGAAGGAAATATGATATTGGCAATATTAAAAAATACCCAGATTTGATCGACAATAACTCAAAATTAGATATATCTTTTGGTTGGAGTGTTAATTATTATAATGGAGTAAAATATTTGGCAAGCGAAGAAATAATTAATGGAAACTTATTATGTATCTATTATTTCCCAAGTAGTTCGAAATATTTTTTCATAAACGCTAAGTGTAATTCTAAAGTTTTTAGTACTGATATTTTTTCTTTTCTGGCTGTTAAAAATGCTAATAAAATAAAAGAAATAGAGACGAGCAAAGATATTTTTATAGCATTGGACTCGCAAATTGTAATTGATTCTTCATCTTCCTTTAGGTTTTTACAAGCACAGCTAATCAAATTAGGAAAATGTGCATTATTAGCTAACAATATTGAGTTATTTGTAAAAATTAAAGAAAAATACATGGCAAGTAATTTTGCACATGCTGAACTTTTTGAAGTGCTGACTAAGCTCCCTTATGCCGAGATAATTAACTTGGGAAATTATTCAAATAGGGCAATTATGTTTGAAGTTGATAGTATTGCAAAATATCGAATTTTATTTTTAGGAGAAGGACATAAGAAGAATTTCAAAAATATAAGTTGTGAATTTCGAGATAATATTGAATTATATTTCGATTTATCAAATAAAAAGAGACATAAATTTTCGTTAGAAAATAATAATATTTTGTATAGATTTTGTTATGAAAGTCAAATGCCGGTAGGTTTATTCAAAAAGAATGCTAATATAAATTTTAAATTTGCTAAAAAAAGCATTAATTCTAAAGCTATTGAGATTTTTATCCCATGGGAAACTTTAGAATTTAATATGCCAATTATTGACACTGTTGTTGGTTTTGATATTAAGATTTCAGATAATGATGGTGTTGGTTTTGAAAAACTTTTTGGATGGGAGGATCTTCATTGCAGCAATAATTCAGCAGATATAATTGCTAATGCATCTTGTTTTGGAGAATTGAAACTATCAAACTCATTACTGCGAAATATTAAACTTGGAAAGGTTGGAAGATATACTTCATATTTTTCAAAAGATAAGGTAAGAATAGATGGAAACGTAGATTTAATTTGGGAAAAGGTAGCTTCTCAAGACATTTCTAAAGTTTTGATGGGTAGACTATATGCAAAAGATGATTTTAATGGAAGTTTTAAATCATTTTGGAATAATGAGGGGCTATATTTTTTGATTTTGATACAGGATAAGGAATATAATTTTTTAGAAGAAGAAGAATTTGATTATGCTTACATCATTGAAGAAAATACAAAAAAAGTTGTTTGGAAGTCATCCGTTAAAAATTCAATACTAATCGGAGGAAAATCTAATATATTTATAGATACTACTTTAGAATTGGGTAGGGGGAAATACAAAATAGTTTACCTATCTGATAATAGCCATTCAGAAGAAGGTTGGATGGATCATTGTCCAATGTTACCATTTTATGGAATTAAATTATTTAAGAATGATATCAAAATTAAGTAGGTTAAATTTAATAATTTTTATTGTAATATCTACTTTTATATATTCATGCAAAGAAAAGCCTTTAAATAGCTTTAAAAAAGAGCAAGACAAATTGAATTTAATACTATCACTTGCTGGTGAGAATCGAAGTGAATTACAAAAGGTGCTTGATTTTTATAAAAAAGATAGTTTGAAATTAGCTGCAGCTATTTTTTTAATTTCAAATATGGATTTATATTGTTCAAATACTCCACTTAGTAAATCTTTAAAAAGGCTAAATGATTTAAGATTTAATAAATTAGATAGCATCAATAAGTTAAATACGTTTATTGATATTGATGTAATTGACTCGTTAATTGATGTATCATCTGTTGAAAAAAATTTATTGTGTGACTACAATATAGTTACAGCTGATTATTTGATCGAAAATATCGAATATGCCTTTCTGGCTTGGGAAAATGCGAAATGGGCTAAAAGTATAAATTTTGATAGATTTTGCGAATATATTTTACCATATAGATTACATTCAGGACCTTTAGAAAGGTGGAGGCCTTATTTTTATAATAAATATCAGCATGTGGCATTAGATACAAGTAATTGTTTGAGTGCTGTTGTTTCTATAAATAATGAAATAATAAAATGGCTCAAATGGAAAAATGAAATTAATCCTAATGTAGTATATTCGTCAAATAACATATTAAAATCCAAATCTGGAACCTGTACTCATGAAGAAATAATTAAATTATATGCAATGCGTTCTATTGGAGTACCGATTTCATTGGACTTTTATAATTTCCATGGATTAAATTCAATCGTATTATCTGATTCAATAAATTTTTCGTTTTCGTCCTTTAATAATCCTATTAAAAACGATTTTCCATTTGGATATTTTTCAACAGTAGTTCCTAAAGTATATAGATATACATTTTCTGAACAAAAAGAATCGCTTGCAAGCTGTGAAGTAGATTTAGATAAGATCCCTCCGTATTTTCGAGATAAAAATATTTTAGACGTAACTAAATTTTATCCACCTCATTCAAATATTATAGTAAATATAGACACCACTAAATTCTCATTAAACAATAAATATTTATATTTAGCTTTTTTTGACACAAAGAGATGGGTAATAGCCGCATGGGCTAAAAGAATAAAGGATTTTTCTGAATTCAATTATTTAAGACGTGGAATAGTTTATCTTCCATGCCTATATGTAGGAGAGAATGATAAAATTACACCTATAGGTAATCCTTTTATATTAAATTTTGATGGACTTAAAGAAGACATATCTGCTGATATGCTAAAAACTGATCCTACTATTAAGTTATATCGAAAGTTTCATTTAACATCGAGAGTTGAGAGTTTTGCGACTGGTATGGTGGGTGGAAAGTTTCAAGTTTCAAAGTCAGATTCTTTCTCAAATAAAATTACCCTATTTTCATACACTATTACTTCAAAACCTAAACAAGGATGGAATACAATATATATTAATTTAAATGAATCATTTAGGTACGTAAATTATCAAGCTCCTAGTTTTAGTTTTGGAAATATCTCTGAAGTTAGAATTACAGATGAGAATGACGTAAATCTTATTGACAATAATTATAATATCAAGGAATTAGCTACTTTATTAGATACTAATAAATTAACTTATTTTCACTTAGAAAACCCTTTAAATGAATTTTTGCCAACAATAAAATTAATTAAGGAGGTGAAAAAAATTAAAATATCATATATACCACGAAATGATGTAAATACCATTGAACCTGATAATATTTACGAATTATTCTATTGGAATAATTCTTGGGTTTCCTTAGGCCGGCAACAAACGGATTCGAGTTTTCTTATTTATAAAAATGTCCCTTCAAAAAGTCTATTATGGCTTTCAAATTTAACTTCAGGTAATGAAGAAAGAATATTTATTTATAAGAATAAAAAGCAAGTTTTTTGGTAATTAAATAGTACTGTCATTCGACTAATTTTTAAAAGTAAACAAAAGAGGTCTTTGATTACGATTTAGGGGGATTTATTTTTGTTTTGAAAAACACCCCCTCCCATAGTTTGGAAAATCTGCAATTGTACTATCTGATTATTTCTCTCTGATGAAGTTAAATTTGTGCGTTTTAGTATTGCGACAAGGCATACATATGAACCTGTTGTAAAAGATGAGCAATAAATCCGCCTTTTGGATTACAAGAATGAATAAAAAAACCAATAAATAAATATTATCATGATAAATTTTATTATAGTAAATATCAAAAATCTATTTATGAAAATGTTTTCTTAAGAAATAAATTAAATGATAAAAGTTGCTAATCAAATGAGATGATTTTTTTTACGATACCGAGTTATTGAAAAATCCATATCTTAAAGAAAGTACAACAGTGGGCATGCCATACAATTTAATGATTATCAAAGAAATGGGTTTATATTCTTAAGCAAATTGATTCAAAAGTAAGGTTCAACAATTATGGATAATAACAAATTACTAGTTATTTTAAAATCTTAATCCTTAAAAATATTTTTTCAAAACAAACAAAGAAGCATTTATAAGTGATAGCAAGAAGGACTCTATTATACTTGAATAAATACTAAGTAATTCATATTTAGATTTTAGTAGGTAATTAATTCTGTTATCAATTAACTCAGGATAAAATCCCAATCTATTCATTTCGATAAGGTAATCCTGTATTTGAAAATCAAAAATATAAAGACTCCAATATTTTAAAGCAATATTTAAAATAAAAAATTTTAAGCCAATGGTGAGAAAGGCGAGCAAAATAGAAATTAATAGATAGGAATTATCTGCTATTCTAAAAAACAAAGAATTAATTAAGAATAAATTAAATAAAAGATATAACGTATAATATAGTATGTAATTATAATTGGAAGGATTGAAATATATTAAATGATCGAGTCCAATTGTTAAAATTGAAAGTATAATACTATTAACAAAAGTTCCTATTATAACTGCAGTGAATAATTTCATTGAGCAATGGTTTAGTATTTAATTAAAGTTAGTTAAAATATATTGACTTTTGCTATTTTATTAAGCAACCCAATGCAAATGACTTTGAACAGTAAAGACAAAATCATATACAAGAAATATTTTGTCTATAGCTTTTATTGCAAAGTTTAAAGTGCAAAATAAAACAAATAAATTCAACTTCTTACACTTAAGATATTAAGTAAATTATTGAATCTTATGAGTCCCAGACCTTTCTAAACTCATTCACCTTAACCATATCTGTAATTTTGAGATATTTTTTCATGGTTTTGTAATCTTCGTGACCAGTGATACTTTGAACAATTTCAGGTCTCAATCCTTTTTCCAGTGATAAGGTCACAAAGCTGACTCTAGCGCAGTGCGTAGATATTTTTTGCCATTTCAAAAAACTTTTTTCTATTCTTTGTTTCCCTTTATATCTTACCACTTTGACAAAATCATTCAACCCAGCTCTTTTACAGATTTCTTTTAGGAATCTATTTGTAGTAACATTATGAAAAGTTGGAAATACTTTCATCCCATTTATTATATATTCCTTTTTATAATTCGCTAAAATTGACAATGCATCTTTAGACAACGGTACAAGTACTTTAACTTTTTTGTTTCCTTTAATTTGCCAAAGATGCCATATGACCCCATCTTCTTTTAATTCAAGGTCTTCCCATTTCAAGTTTTCGATATCTGAAAATCGTTGACCCGTCCAACATTGAAAAAGAAAGTAATCTCTAACGAGAGATAGTTTTTTATCTTGTTCTAAATCAACATTTTGAATATCTCTTAATTCCTTTAAAGTTAGATAAGCTCTATTAGATTCCGTTCTTTCTGATTTATACTTGTGATAGGTTTCATTTTGATGATATTTTCTCTCGAATGCCCAATTTAAAAATACCTTAAGGCTTTCGTAATACTTTGATACGGTATCATTAAAATGATTACGTTCTTCAAATAGGAATTTTCTGAACCTAATATCAAAGTTGAAGTCAAATGAATCAAAGTTTAACTTTGTTCTAGTATATTTTTCATAATCTTTCAATATGTTCACCAAGGTTTTGTATTTTTTAACAGTACCCAGTTTGGAGATAATTTTTTTCTCCTCAAAAAATATTTGATAAATTTCATATATATCCGGCTTTTTTTCATGTATCTCTTCTACAGGTTGGGTATTATAAACGACTTGTCTAAGCTTTTCTTTAAGGTGTTGGATCTGAATCCCAGGTTCCGTTCTTAGTATACTGATATATGCATTTGTAACACGTTGGTGGAGTTCACTTAACAGTAGGTTGAATTCAATACTTCCTGCAATATTTGATCGCTTTTGTCGCTTTTCAAAATCCCAATCAGTAGGTCTAACTTTTTCAAGAGTGTTGTATTTAAGTAGATACCCCTTCCGTTCTTTTGATTTCTGGATATAAACGTATAAATAAATAGAACTTGGTTTATCCGAAAGGAGAGATTTGACACTCTTTCCTTCCCTTTTTAGTTGTAACATTTCTTCATGTGTGCCTTTTTTGTAGGGCTGATTCAAGTAAAATTCTATCATTGCCATAAGTAATATTGATTTATAATTTTTGTTTAAATTTATGCATCGTAAAGATTTCGTAAAAAATTGGTTTACAGAGTTTTACATCTATTTACACTTTTTTACATGTTCAAATGAGTTAATTCCATTTCCTTTAAAAGAAAAGCCCAATTGTGGTAAAATTTTGTAAAAGATTGGAAATGTTTGTAAAATTGAAAGTGGTTTGCTCCCCGCTACAAAAATCAAAATAAATATGTATGCAGTTTACATTTTGTATGCTGAGAAATACCAAAAAACATACGTAGGATTTACTTCTGATTTAAATAATCGTTTATTATCTCATAATTCGCTTTCGAAAAAAGGGTATACTTATAGATTTCGACCTTGGAGATTGATTCATTGTGAAAATTTCGAAAGTAAAATAGAGGCAATGAAAAAAGAAAAATATTTTAAGAGTGGAATTGGGAGAAAATGGATTACTGAAAATTGGGAAGCTTTGATAAAAAATTCATAGGATTCGTATCCGCTAAGGCGTGACGGCAGTTCGACCCTGCTCCCCGCTACTTTAAATTATTTCACTTATCCATCCATTTTATTTTTATTGCAGCATATTTTAAACTTTAATATATGGCCTTAAGATGGATTACTTTTTTATTTTTCCTTAATACTTTGATTAATGCCCAGCCTAAACGAATGATGGTTATTAGTGGGGGAGGAGCGAGAGGAGCTTGGGGTGTGGGAGTAGCGGAACAATTAGTGAAAAAATATGGACCATATCAGGCAGTATATGGCACAAGTACGGGTAGCCTAATGGCTCCTCTAATTTTGTTAAATGATTTTGACAGACTTAAATACATATATACAAATACAACAGCAAAAGATATATTTAGTAAAAATCCATTTACAAAACCAAAATATAAAAACGGTAAAATTTTTGTAAATATCAATTATGGAAGAGTTGTGTGGCGTTTGTTTTTTGGCAAAAAAACAATTGGTGAAAGCAAAAATCTCAGAAAACAAATAAGTAAATTTTTCACAGAAAGTGATTATAACAAATTGGATTCTAATCAATTGGTGTTGGGTGTGGCCGTAACAAATATGAATACAGGTAAGCCGGAAATAAAAAGAAATGATAAGTTAAATTATACACAATTGACATCTTGGATGTGGGCTTCCGCAAACCAACCCTTATGGATGAATTATGTTCATGGATATTATGTTGATGGCGGATTAAGATCAGTGATTCCTATAGAACAAGCCATAATTTATGCGGATTCAAACAATATTTCTGAAATTGATGTAATTATCAATAATTCTGTGGATTCATTAGAACAAGGTTGGTCGCCTAACAAAAAAAATATGTTGGACGGTATGCTTCGCATTTTAAAAATATACGATGCAGGTACTATTCGTAATAATATGATTATAGGTGAATTGCTTACAAATGTTTGTTATGATTCAAACAAAGAACTGGAAAATGAAAGATTTATAACAATTAGATATCACATTATGCCAGATATTCTTGCCAAAAATTACCAATATGATTTAGCATTTGTTAAAAAAGAGATGGAAAAACTACTTTTGGCCGGACAAACCTATGAAATTGACAAAAAGAAGGTTTCAATTGGGATAAATGCTCGTTCTCAACGACCTTCAAATGAACATCGTATTCCTGTAATGATGTATAAACAATTAATAGGTCCAAAATAGATTAGAAACAACTGGTTGTTAATTTAATTTTGAAACTTCTTCTATTCTAAACTTTACTATTTTAGTAATTAATTCAATCGGAAGTGCTTGATTCAAAGGAAATTGTACGGCACCTTTTGAATATTTATAGTTGCCAAATTCAGGTTCAAAATTTTTTATTCCTGATGCTGTGGGATAAAATCCTATATGGTTCTTATATCCTGCAAAATATACCAACACAGCTTTTAGTTTGTATGCAGGCATATTGTAACTAATGATTTCTTCAGAATTTGGAGCAGCTTTTTTAATAATTGACTTAATTTCTTGAAGCTTAGTTTGAATGTAATCCGGAAAAAATGATATATATTCATCCGTATTTTTAAAAGTACCCTTTACCATTTTTGTTTACTATTTACTCAGAACTATAAACTATAAACTACGAACTACGAACTAAACACTCAACAATGTCTGAATATCAAACTTTTTCATTTTCATAAATGCCTGTACTACTTTTTCTGACTTGGTAGGGTCGCTCATTAGTTTACTTAATATTGATGGTACAATTTGCCAAGAAACTCCATACTTATCTTTGAGCCATCCGCACATACTTTCTTCACCTTCAGCGGTAAGTTTGTACCAATAGGTATCTATTTCTTCCTGAGTATCGCACTCAATTACGAATGAAACTGATTCATTAAACTGAAATTCAGGACCGCCATTCAGTGCCATAAACTTAGTATTGTTCAGTTCAAAAATTACCACCATTGGATTTTCAGAAATGATTTTAGCATTTTTGAAAATATTGACATAATAATCAACTGCTTCTTTGGCTTTATTGTCAAACCATAAGCAAGCGTAAATTTGTTTTTGCATAAACAAAAAATTATTTCACTGATTCAGCGTGTTTTTTATAGTTGTCAATTATTGCTTGCCAACCTGCTTTTTGCATGTCCATAGGATTCAAATTTTCCGGATCAAAAGTTTCTGTAACGGTAGTGCTGCTTCCATTATTTTGAAAAGTAATTCTAACTTTTCTTTCATCTCCAAGGCTATATTCAATAAGTTTGTGAGGAATTACATTGTCATATACTCCTTCGAAGTCAAATCCCATACTTCCATCAACTGATTCCATTCGGGCACTAAACTTACCCCCAGTTTTTATATCATTAGTGGCACGTGGGCAGCACCAATCCGGACTTGCAAAGTTCCATTTTGTAATATGTTCAGGTTGCGTCCAATATTCCCAAGCTTTTTCCACCGGAATATTTACCGTGGTTTCAACGGTAATAGTAGATTTTACATTTTTATTTGCGTCCATAATAAATATTGCTAATTAATAGTTTGATTCAATTGTGAAAACAAATAAAAATAATTTAAATTAAATAGTTAAATAGGTTTCAAAATATTAAAAAATATAATAAAAAACTGAACTATTCACCACCGACCAAAGTGGTATATATAATGACTATACCTAGGTAATTTTGAACTTGCAAATCAACAGTTGCTATTTTACTAACACCACCATTGCGGGCCGCTGTACCTGTTGAATAGTCACCACCATCCAATGCAATTTTACCAAATAAAAAAGCAGCTCTAGATTTACCTTGCTTTGCTCCTAAGTTATTTTGAGTTACCATAAGCGGACTTATGGTTGTGCAACTTGAAAGAAGAATAATAAAAAATGTAATTATTATAATATTGATATTTTTCATGTTATAGTTTTTTGAACGGCCAATTATAATTGTAAGTTTATTGAAATCCAAAAAAAATAATGAGAAAATAAAATTTGTAAATTCAAACTTAATTTTTTTCTTTGTAAAGTACTTCTTAAAATTTGTACAATAACCAAACACAATTGAATTAAATAATGAAAAGGCACAATTTTAGGTGTTTAATTTTTGTACTAATAACATATTGTAATTTTTTAAATAAAATCAGTGCACAATGCGTCTCGTCTTTTACCACTACTCCTTTTACAAGTAATATTTGTGATAATCAATCCGTTCAGTTTACTCTTACAAGCAATTCAATAATAACTCAACGAACCTGGATATTTGGTGATGGAACAGCAAATAGTGGATCTTCAAATCCTTCTCATGTATTCAGAACTAATAAAGATACTGTTTATAAAGTTTCATTAATAGTACGTTGTTCCAATGGAGCTAGAGATACTTCTATTAAGAATATAAATGTTTTTTACAGGCCACAAGTAGATTTTAGTATTTCAAAATTGAGTTTGTGCGCAATCAATGACAGTTCTTGTTTTACCAACTTATCAACAAGTGTTCCTGGTGTAACTTATACATGGGATTTTGGAGACTTGGAATCATCCAATAAATTTTCGCCTTGTCACACTTACTACACCGGAGGTGATTTTGACGTTGAATTGCGAGCAGTACGTCCGGCCAATCAGGGAGGATGTCAACAAAAAGTTGTTAAGAGCATTAGTGTTAAAGAAACGCCAAACCCTGATTTCGATCTAAATCCTGCAAATGGTTGTACACCTTTTAAAACAACCATTACAAATCTTACCGGAAACACAAGCAATATTGTAAGCTGGGATTGGGACTTTGGAGATGGTACTTCGTTTAGTGGAATTAATCCTCCGGCTAAAGATTACAATAATTCAGGCACCTATAATATAAGACTAACCACCTCGAACAATACCGGTTGCCAAAATTTCACCTCATTACCTGTTTTGGTAAGCTTAGCTCCAACTTTAACTTTGACTTCACCTCCAAATGTTTGTCCAAATACAATAGTTACAATTACGGCTATAACCAATGCAACTGCGCCTATATATACTTGGGGGGTAGACGGAGGACAAATAGTTTCAGGTAACAACTCATCAAGGATTCAGGTGAGATGGAGTACAGGAGGAATTAAAAACATAACCTTATCATTGGATCAAAATGGCTGTGTACTAAGTAGATCCACTTTTGGCTTTGTGTTTCCCGAAACTAATTTAAGAGCAGTGTATCCGAATGGAAATTCTGTTTGTCCGGGAAATTCGGTTTTTGCAGATGTATTACCTCCTGGTTTTAATAATTACACTTTTTTCAAGGGAAATACCATCATTCAAAACAGTTCTGCCTCATTTATTAACCTTGTGAACTTGGTTAAAGACACCTCACTTTCAGTAAGAATTATTGATGTTAATAATTGTTCTTTTACTGGAACTGTAGCGGCAACTGTAAAACCCAAACCAAATGTCACGATTACCTCAGCTCCGATAGCAAATATTTGTCCTGGCACTGCAATTACATTTACAGCATCTCCTTCAGGATTGAACGACTATTTATTTCTTCGAAATTTTTCATATGTGCAATCGGGCACTGGCCTCAATTATACTAAATCAGATTTTATTGACCATGAAGCGATGTTGGTTGTTGGCACCAAAAATGGTTGTAAAGATACTTCTTCTGTTATTAGAATAAATATTATTGATTCTACTGTCACATTAGCTCCAGTGGTGAATTGTGGTAGTTCCGACACCACTCAAATTGAATTTACATGGGGAAGCGTTACCGGAGTTGCACGTTACGAAGTTTCGGTTAACTATGGTGCATACACCGTACCATCATCAGGTGCCCTAGGTTTAAAGCATATTTTATCAAGTGTATCAAAAGGTGATTCCGCTGTTTTAAGAGTTAGAGCTATAAGAAATAGCCCTTGTGCCGATACATCTGTTTCTACAGCTACTTTATGCAAAGCACACCTATGTAATGATATAAGCTTTAGTCTAAAGTATGATACCTCATTTTGTTTAAATGAATTAGTAACCATTGCAGCTAAAAACTTAACTGGTATTACGAGTAATTATCAAATTTATTGGGGTAACCAGGTTTCCAAGGATTCAACATTTACTATAAACTCTTCAACGTTAAACACAATTGCAGGCAAAGCTATTTTGGTAACCTTAGTGGACACTTCACTTAAATGCGCTTCTTATAAGCAAATTGCAAATGGAATAAATGTTATTTCTGTGCCAAGTGTTTCATTAAATTTGGGTATAATTACTGTTCCATGTAGCAATTTAATAAACTATACTGCAAAATCAAATCCACCTAATTTAACAAAATACATTTATCAATATGACAATAAACTTTTGCCAACAGATACTCTCCCAGTTTATAAATTTCAAACAAATGACACCCAACTTCATAGCTTGAGTGTGACAGGATATATTGGAAGATGTGTTGGAAATCAATATATTACCACTTTTAAAGGGGAAAATTTGCCTACTTACAAAGCAGTGTTGTTATCAAATCCAAAAAATCAAAAAGCAAAAGTTTCTGACCCAACAAAACCTGATAAAATAATTTGTACTAAACCAAAAGACCCAGATGCACCTAAAGATGATAAAACTCCTGAAAGCAAAATAGAAATAGAATTTGAATCAAAAGTTTTAGTAACTGCCTTTGGTACTACCATAACAACAACTGTAAATCCAAATTTCAGTGATATGTTTAAGTATAAGAACGATACAGCATTTTATTCAGGTTCAAATAATTTTACCGTTTTTACAGGACCAGGTGAAAATTCAAAATTCAATTCGCAAGTTTCTTATAATGGGTGCAGACTAAATACAGATACCGTTATTTATTTGGTGGAACAAAGTCCGCCTATTCCTAAAATTAAACCTGAAGAGGATTTGGATAAACCTAATGGTACAACAACAGGAAATGGGTTGATTGAAAGCACTTGTAGTTATAATAAATATGCATATTTGATTTATACTTCCATTTCTGGTATTACATGGAGTATTCAACAGTATACTAAAGTTCCCATAATTTCAATAACTGGTGCTAATAGTTACAATATTCAAGTACCTACAGGAACAAAAGAATCAAATATTGAGGGATATAGTATTACATTTTTAAATAATGCTAATGGGTGCACAACCACTAGTGACTTTATCGTCAACCAAGAAATCAATAATAAAGGGACCATTATTGGGATTCTAAAATCTTGTAAACCTTATGAACAAATTAGTATTCAAGGGATTATTCTGCCCTTGACACAAGAAAATGATACTTTAGAATTTATCATAAGTGAGACTTTAATTGAAAACGAATATTCAAGAGAATTTCAAGGAAGATACATACAAACAATTTCTGGTTCCTTGATTCGAATTAAAGATGCTACAAATTCAACAATTGAAAACATTTATGTAAAATCATCTTTAATCCCGGACTTTTACTTTAATGCAAAGATTCCAGCAAATTATTCTATAAAGGTTTTCAATAAGTATGGGTGTTCACAATCTTACGATATTAAAGCTGAACTCAAAACAAACATCAAAATTAACTATACAGATAGTATTAGAATATGTAAATCTGATGAAATTGAAATTTTACCTTTTTCAAATAAAGAAGGTGTAGACAGTATTTACAATTTCATTTCTCATCCTTTCGTTTTTAATGATAATTCCATAAATAAATATTTATTTAAGCCTGACACAATCATAGACAAATTTAGAGTGAAAATCTTAAGTTGTGTCGTCAATAATTCCAACAGTGGTTGTTGTTTTGAAAATGATTTGACAGGTTGTGTGCCTGAATGCACCGATTTTCAGTTTATTCCTAATGCATTTTCGCCAAATGGGGATAAAATCAATGACACTTGGTGTATTAGAGGTTTAGGAAATCCTCGTGTTGAAGTTTTTAGTAGATGGGGTGAATTAGTATATCAATCTGACCAATATAAAAATGATTGGGAGGGAAATGCGCCCAATGGCAAACCATTTCCTGATGGTGTGTATACTTATATCGTTTATCCTCAAGGTTCATTTTCAATGAACACTCAAACTACTCATCATATTTTAGGGACTAGTGCTGATGATTATATAAATCAAAACTTGGATCAAGAATTAAAGCCTAAAGCTTTAAATATTCCTAACCCATACAATCCACTAAGTACAATATCTAGGCAATTACTAAATTTTGATTTAATGGCGGATATTAAAACAATGGATCCTAAAACCAAAGCTTCTTATTATTTCTGCAAAAATGTAAGTTTCAATACTTTAAAAGGTTCCCTAATTATTCAAAGGTAGATGAAGTCGGTTAAAGTTACATTATTTGTTTTTATATTAAATTTTCAAGTTTTCGGGCAGCAGGTGCCACAGTTTAGCCAATATATGTATGAGCGGTTTTTATACAACCCTGCTTATGCAGGTACCAATCCAAATGCAATTGAAGTTGCTTTAAATTTTCGAAGACAAAATGTGGGATATTTTGGTCAAGGAGAGGTACGAAATCTTTATGGAGGTGTACCAATGGGTTACGATGATAAATCAATTTCAAGTATCAATAATTTTGCCATTCATTCTCCCTTGCGTAAAATCAATATGGCTGTAGGCGCTCGATTAATTAGGGAAAATATCTCTTTTTATGACTTCACAGGATTCTGGGGCACCGCAGCTTATCAATTTAAATTTCCTAAATCAAAATTTTCGATTGGTTCTGAATTTGGGGTAATACAAAGTTTGCTTCGTTCAGGTGATTTATTGCTTGATAATAGTAATGATAAAGCCATAGTAAATAACTCCTCTCCAACTTATGCATTTTTAGGCAATTATACACCTGATATTGGGTTTGGTGTGTATTACAACCGAAAGTTTTTTTATGCTGGGGTAAGTCTTGCTCATGCATTTCCTTTCAGGCTTACTCCTAATACTTCAAATTATTCACGTGATGTTTATGCCACATTATCAAGGCATTATAATGCGATAGTAGGTGGTTCGGTTGCGATAAATCCCCAATTTAGTTTGGAACCTTCAGGGCTGTTCAAAATGATTGAAAATGGTGCGTATCAATATGATGCTTCTCTTATGGTTAATTATAAAGATGTAGTTTCAATGGGAAGCTCTTATCGTTCTCAAAAAGCGGTAGTGGGTATTATAAAAATTACTTTTTATAAAAACATTCATTTGTCTTATTCTTATGATTATGTATTTGCACAGTTGGGAAGGTTTAGTAGCGGTTCGCACGAAGTTTTATTCAGATATGTGGTAGTATTAAATCCTTTGGCCAAAAAATATATCGTAGACCCCAGACATTATTATTGATGCGTAAAATTGCTTTTATATTATTGTTTTTTTCATTTGCATCTCAGGCGCAATTTTATTTGGATAAAGGCGATTGGTACTTTGGCAGAAATCGATTTGCTGATGCCATCAAATATTATATTAAAGAAACCCAAAATTCGGATCCTGAAATCAAAAATCTTGCAATCGAAAGATTGGTGGATTGCTATATGTTTTCAGGCAAAATCAATGATGCCAATATGTGGTACAAGAAAATTTATTTTTATAATAAATCCGACCCAAATGTAGTGCTCAAATATGCTTTACTTCAATTGGCAAATAAAAAGTACAAAACTGCACAATCCTTATTTGAAAAATATGCCAAAATTGTAGTAAACGATAGCTTAAACATAAGCGCACCAAATATGGCTTTTTGTGATAGTATCATTTATTGGGATAAGTATTCCATCGAAAATGCTGATGTTAGAAACTTGCGACAAATCAATTCCAAGGCTAGAGATTTTTGTGCGGTCGTTAATAAAGATGAAATCGTATATTGTTCATCTTTATTCAAAGGAGACAAACCAAAAGAAGAATTTTATGATTTGTATGCTTTTTCATTGGATCCTCAGAAATCCAGAAACACATCAATTAGTATTAAAAATCTGAGTTCAATAAATACAAAAGGACATGAGGGACCCGCTACTTTTTCAAAAGAGGGTAGAGAACTTTGGTTTACTCGACCGGTTATTGGTTCAATTATAAATGACAAACAACTAAATCCTTTAAACATTTTTTACAGAAAGTATGTAAATGGAGCATGGACTGAAGAAACCAACAAATTTGGTTTTGATTATAATACCGACTTTTATTCCTCATGCCATCCTGCAATTTCAAAAGATGGCAAAACCATGTTTTTTGCGTCCAATATGCCCGGAGGATACGGAGGTATGGACATTTATTATGTTACATATAGTGACAGCACGCAATGGTCGGACGCAGTAAATTTGGGACCTCTGGTGAATACATATGAAGATGAACTTTTCCCAACTATTGGCGAAAACGGAGTCGTATTTTTCTCTTCAAAAGGTCATCCCGGGTTTGGGGAAATGGATTTGTTTTCATGTAATTATGATTCAGTATCGAATAAATGGACAAACGTAAAAAATCTAATGAAGCCCATTAATTCTTCATATGATGATTTTGCAATTATGACTATGGGCAGCAATAATGTAGGCTTGTTTAGTTCTGATAGAGCAAAAGGGAAGGGGGAGGATGATATTTATACATTTGCAAAAAATCAGAAGATTGAAATATATGTTGACAAACAAGTTGTTCGAATTCCAAATAGATTATTTTTTGATGGAGTGAGTTATAAAGCATCTTCAAAAAAAGAATCAATGTCGGACAACATGGCTGTTTCGAACCAAGAATTTGTTTCGAAATACGAAAATTCATTACAGCAATTTTACCTTGCATTAAAAGATAGCTTGTTGTATAATAACTCTTCAATAGAAATAGTTAGAAAGGAATCCGGTACGATTTTCAAATGTGTGTATGAAACCGAAAACAAACCAACAATTATGCACGCATTTGTTTGGAATAATGATATGCCGGTCGGAACATCAAGAAATGTTTATGTTTTGGAAAATGAAATTACAATTGACACCATACAACTTGATAAGAAAGGTTGGTTTGAATATACCATTCCAGAAACTAAAAAGTATGAATTTAAAGCATTTGATGAACAATCAGAAAAAGATTTTTTAAACAGAAGATATGTTAAATTGATTGTAAAAGTTCAGGATAATATTTTTAGCAATTTGAAAAATGCTGAAGTTGTTTTGCAAAAAGATGAAAAAGTGATTGCTAATTTAGTTTCCGATTCGTTAGGAATGTGTTATAAAACATTGTTAAATAATAGCAGAATTTCAGCGCATTTTAGCAAGGAAGGATTTTTTGATAAAGATACAACCCTAAATATAAGCCTAAATGATAGTATCAATGAAATAGTTGTTTTAGTTAAATTGAATTCAAAAGAAAAAGAAAATGTAATAGGTAAAATAGTAGTCAATAATATACCGGTTGCCGATGCAGAAATTGTGGTCAGCAAAGGTGATAAAGTAATTGAAAGTGTAAAAACAGACAAAGAAGGTAATTATGAACTTCATTTGCATAAAAATGAAGATTATGATGTTTCAATTTCAAAAAAAGGTTTTTTTAATTCCGACACAACTTTATCGACCTCAACCAAACCAATTAAAGATTCTATTCAAGAAAAACCCAAACCACTCACCATTAAACTTAGTGAAATTAAAAATAATAAAGTCGTTCGATTGAACAGGATATATTTTGAGTATAATTCGTTTGAACTTCAACCGTCTTCAAAGCGTGAACTAATAAAATTGGCTAAGTTTTTGAATATTAATTCGAAAATAGTAATTGAAGTTGGCTCCCATACTGATAATAGAGGAAGTGATGCATTTAACTTAATATTATCTCAAAAAAGATCTGAAGTTGTGGTCAATTTTTTAAAATCCAGCAATATTGATCCTGATCGATTAATTGCATCGGGATATGGTGAAACAAAGCCGATTGTTAAAAATCCAATTACAGAAGAAGAACATGCACTTAATAGAAGAATTGAATTTAAAATTGTAAAAACCATTGATTCCACTCAATCGGGTAATTATTTCAGAGTTCTTGCTTATCGTACCAAAAGTCAATTATTATCCAATGCGCCACTGATGGTCAAATATAAAAATGTTTCCGTGGAAACAGATAAGTCAGGAATATACAAATATTATGTTTCTCCTATTCGCACTTATGATGAAACAAAAGGAGTTGTAAAAGAACTCAATGCTATTGGATATAGAGATACTAAAATTGAAGCATTTGATGACGGTCAGTTAGTACCACTGGAAGAAATCATTTACTAATCCTATTTATCAATCACCACCACTGCTTGTCCGTATTCCGTAGTATGAGTCATGCTTAAAAATATTTTGAATAGCTTAAAGTCGGGTATTATCGCTGCCAATCCTGGTGCAATTTTTAAAGAAGGGCAACCTTGGCTATCTTCGACTACTTCAATTTGATTAAGGTGCAAAGTCAAATTCATCCCTTTCCCTACTGCTTTTAAAAATGCTTCCTTTGCGGCAAATCGTACTGCAAAGCTTTCATATGGGTTCTTTTTCTCTTCACAGTATTTGATTTCACCTGCAGAGAAAACATGTTTTTTTAAATCTGCATTTGATTGAAATTTCAATCTGATTCGATTTACTTCTACCAAGTCGGTTCCTATTCCTATAATCATAATTTTAAATAATCATTTTTTCGATGGGTACTACTAATATTCCTTGAGCGCCTGCGGCTTTTAATTTTTCAATAATTTCCCAGAATCTATCTTCTTCAATAACTGTATGTATAGAACACCAACCATCTTCAGCAAGAGGCACTACGGTAGGGCTTTTCATTCCGGGCAGTACTGCAATGATCTTATCTTTTGATTCAAGAGGGGCATTCATCAATATATATTTGTTCCTTTGAGCCTTAAGAACGGAATTAATTCTGAAAAGTAGACTGTCCAATACTTTTTGTTTTTCAGCATCAATTCCAGGATGAGCAATTAAAACCGCTTCGGATTTTAAAATAACTTCTACTTCTTTTAATCCATTGCTAATCAATGTGCTACCCGAACTTACTAGGTCGCAAATACCATCTGTTAAGCCCAATCCGGGTGCTATTTCAACTGAACCACTGATGGTATGAATATGCAAATTAAATCCTTTTTCGGTAGCCCATTTTTTTAATAAATTTGGGTATGAGGTAGCAATGCTTTTGCCATCAAAATATTTAATATCTGCATAAACGGAGTCTTTTGGAATAGCTAATGAAAGTTTGCATTTGCCAAAACCAAGTTTGGACACAGTAGTCACTTCCTTGCCTGTTTCAAATAATACATTTTCACCTACAATCCCTGCATCTGCAACTCCATCAGAAACGTATTCAGGAATGTCATCATCGCGCAGGTAAAGTATTTCTACGTCAAAATTTTCTACTTTGGCAATTAATTTCCTGTCGGCTCCGGCAAATCGTAGTCCACATTCTTTTAGTAATTGTACCGAGTCTTCATTAAGTCTTCCCGATTTTTGTATAGCAATTCGTAACATAGGCGCAAAAATGGTTTTAAATTACGAAATGTTAAAATTTTTAAGCTTAAAATGCGAAAATGAGACTTGAAGTTAAAATTAAGCGTTGGTTTGCTTTTATTTCATTTTGTTCAAAAAGTGCTTCAGAAGAATCGTAGTATTTTAATTCAGACCTTAAACTTAGAAATTTAAAAGGTTTTAGTTCAATCCCACCGGAATACCCTTTGACTAGATAAGGAGTGCCGACAGGTGTAACGACATTATTTGGGTCGTAGAAATTTTCATATCGACCAATTAAAAAAAACTTTTTGGTGACACCATACTTGACTACAAAATATGGAGTGTACCATGTGAAATACTTTGAATTCCCTTTGGATTGTTGTTGCCAACCATAGTCAAAACCAATATATAAACTAATTCGTTTTTTAAAATTAAATTGCGCATATAAATTACTGAAAAACCGATAGGTAAACGCACTATCAGGTGAAGCAGTTCCTATAAAAGAACTATGATTGATTGTAATATAGTCCAATAGTTGATACTTAATTTGCGTGCCAAAAGAAGGCATGGAGTAATCTCTTGAAAGTTTAAGTTTTTGCCATCCATTTAATACAAAGGCCGCAATTAGCCAACGTTCGTTCGGTTCATACGAAAAACGTATTCCTAATTCGTAGTAAGGTGAGTTTTCGGCACAGAGGCTTCTGGTAAGCGTAAAATTATCTCGCGATAATACTTGTTCCGCTCCAATATGTGAAGGAATAATACCACCCATCACCCAAAATTTGTTGATAAGTCGGAAGCCAAAATTTGCTTCATAAAAATATTTGTAAGGGTAAGGTTCTTTGTCAAGGTTGAATTGAACATAATTGCCGAACATACCGCCAAAATTGAATCTGAAATCGCTACCATTATAAGAAGCTTTCAAATAGGCAAAATTTATAGTAAAGTCATTTTGACGGGCATGATTGAATAAAAAATCAGAGGAAAGTTTATTATTAAAATCTTTGAAATTATTTACATAATAAAAATCAAATCCTCCTTCAAGATTGAATTTCCCTTTTTTCGCAATACAAAAGAGTGGAATTAATGCAATTAAACAAGAATATTGCAGCCATTTTTTCATCACAACAAAATAACACATTCTGTTACAATAATTTTGGCGTAATTTGCAAAATACTTTAATTTTGCAAACCAAATTTTAAAATACACAAATGGGAAGAGGAGACATTAAAACAAAAAAGGGAAAGCTTTGGAACGGAAGCTTTGGTAAAAAAAGACCACGTAAAGCAGCTAAAGTTGAAATACCTGCCAAAGTAGAAAAAGTACCAAAAGTTGTTGCAGCGCCAAAAGTTGTAGAAGCAGTTAAAGAGGTTAAGGCTAAACCAAAAGCGGCTCCAAAAGCCAAAGCAGAATAAACTGCAATCAGGCAAATGGATGTATTAGGAATAGACATTGGCGGCTCTGGAATTAAAGGTGCCATTGTTGATTTGAATGATGGTTCTCTCAAAACAGAGCGATTACGAATTGAAACACCTGTGCCCGCTACACCTCTTTCAGTAGCAGGGAAGGTTATTGAATTAGCACGTTTTTTTGATTGGAAAGGGAAAATTGGTTGTGGTTTTCCGGCTGTTATCCGTCATGGTGTTGCCAAAACTGCAGCAAATGTTGACCAAAGTTGGATTAATGCTGATGTTGAAAAGCTTTTTACCGAATCTACAGGATGCCAAACTAAAGTTGTGAATGATGCGGATGCTGCCGGATTGGCTGAAATGAAGTATGGCGTAGGCAAAGATGTAAAAGGATTGGTTTTGCTTTTGACCATTGGTACAGGAATTGGTTCAGCTTTGTTTAATGATGGCGTATTAGTTCCTAATTCTGAATATGGGCATTTTTATTATAAAGACGTTGTGGCAGAAAAGTATTGCTCTGATTCGGCTCGTAAAAAATATGAATTAGAATGGATAGATTGGGCAAAAAGATTTAATAATTATCTCAAACATCTAGAGCGAGTAATCAATCCAGATTTGTTTATAATTGGTGGAGGAGTAAGCAAAAAACAGGAAAAGTTTATGCCTTTCATTGGTATTGATACTGAAATAAAAATAGCCCAACTCGAAAACAACGCAGGTATTATTGGGGCTGCTCTAGCTGGGATTTAAGCAATAGTATTATTTGCGAAGTTTGAAAAGAAATTATTTATAACTTTGGATATCAAATGTGTTGAATATACCGCAATCAACATTCTTCAAAAGTATAATTTTTCGAAGGAAGATGCAGAAGCATTTTTAGAAACTTTTAAGGAGGCAAAGTCTGATGATCTTGCAACCAAGGCAGATATATTGCGATTAGAAAAAGAAATAGCTGAAATAAAAAAAAACACCCAAATTGAATTTGCTGAAATCAAAAAAGATATAAGAATTCTTGAAGTTAAAATTGAATCCACCAAAAATCAGTTAATAATCTGGTTAACAGGGATTATATTTGCTTCAACAGGTTTAATTATTGGTGTGTTAAAGTTAAGTTGATTTTTTATTTTTTCTGTACCAAATAAAAAACAGTAGTACTGACAAAATCTCTTAGTACAGGAATTCGTTTTATCCAATTCCATTGTTTTATGGGTTTCCAGCCAAACTTGTATTGATATATCGGATTTATAAAATAAAATTGGTTTTTGATGATTATGAAAAGGGTGTCCTTACATATTTTTTCAAATCGAGCGGTACTAATGCCCGTTTCTTTGACTTCAATCATTTCCTGAATTTTATAGGGTTGTTCTCCAAATATTTTCAAAATACTTTTAAATATTGGCAAAGGAAATAAGTGAAAATAGGGTAAATACATCAACACTTTAGATTTGCATATTTGTTGATGGCCACCCCAAGGCATGTACCAAGGTGGAAATCCAAAAAACACAACTGCATTTGGTGACATTATTTGCTGCAAATAGCCAATGAGTTTCTTTTGATTTGGAATGTGTTCAATAGTATCTTTTAAAATGATGATGTCGAAATATTGTTTGAATTCAGCATTAAAATCAAGGTCATATATGTTTTTACAAATAAAATTTACTAAGCCCGATTCAACTTCGCTTTGCATAAACTTGTTAGCATTTTCAACCTTACTCGAACTAAGTTCTACACCTATACATTTGCAACCTAATTCGGTAAATGCTTTTAACACCCCCCCCTCGGCACAACCAATTTCCAAAACCTTTGAATTTGAGGTTATTTGAAATGAAGTTTGGATAAATGGAATTACATAATTTTTGGTGTTTTCGTACTGATGACGAAAGTATTCCGTTTTATTATGATGAAATTCGAAACTCATTTTACAAAAATATGCTAAAAATGTTCATTTTTATGCCAATATGAGGATGTCGGCAATAATTTATCATTCTAAACGGGCAATAGTTAATATATTTTGTTTTTGTTTGGATGCTTTTATTACAAGTCATACGTCAAAAATCAAGCAGAAACCCTCTAAAAAGCAGGTCTTACTGATTCGCATTGACGCAATTGGTGATTTTATCATATGGACATCTACTTTGCCCGGATATCGACAACTTTATCCAAAAGAAACACATGAAATCACACTTGTGGGTCATGAATCATGGTTGTCATTGGCAATAAAATCTGGCTTTTTTAATCATACTTTCGGTATTGACCGCAAAAAACTGATGTTAGACTTTAAGTACAGACTTCAAATTATGTCTCAAATATCAAAATGGAAAGCATTTGATACGGTAATATATCATACATATTCTCGTGAATTTGCGTCAGGTGATTTGTTAGTAAAAAAAATAAAATCAAAACATAAAATTTCAATTAAATCAGATGAAGCTATTGATATAAACTTTTGGCATAATATTAGTAATTCATGGTATTCTGAATTGAAGATTCCTATGGTAAAAGGTATACATGAACTATTTAAAAATGAGGCATTTATACAATCGCTAGGAATTCAGGATTATCAAATTTCTTTGCCTGATTTGAATTATTTAAAAGTAAAATTAAATCAAAAATTGCCCGAAAAATATTATGTTCTTTTCCCTGGAGCAAGGGTGCATTTAAGGCAATGGCCTGAGGATAAATTTGCTGAGATTGCGAAAAAAATATTTCAAAAATATAAGTTAATTGGAGTTATATGCGGGTCTGAAAATGAATATAACTTAGGAGAAAGCATCAAAAATAGTTCGGAAGCGCCTTTAATTAACTTGTCCGGTAACACCAGTTTGGAAGAACTCATTAACATAATTGCTCATGCATCTTTTTTGATTGGAAATGAAACATCAGGCATTCATATTTCGGTTGCTATGAATGTACCTTCAATTTGTATTTTGGGTGGGGGACATTTTGGGCGGTTTGCACCTTATCCTGTTCATTTCTTAAATAAAAGTGCGGCTCAATTCAATACTACATTTCCAATGCCTTGTTATAATTGTGATTGGAATTGCAAATTTCAAATTAATAAAACTGATGTTGTCCCTTGCATTAAGAACATAGAAGAAGACCAAGTTTGGAATCAGGTATTAAAGCTTATTTCAGAGTAATTTTAATTTTTTTAACAAAAACAAAATGCCCAATATTTTTTTATTACATTTGCACCCCATTTATTAGCAATAGTCTGCCCCAAACAAAATTTTAATGAAATTATCAGAATTTAACTACAATTTACCTCCTGAATTAATTGCCCAATATCCAACTGAAAATCGTGACGAATGTCGATTAATGGTTGTAAATAGAGCCACCAAAACCATTGAACATCGAAATTTTAAAGATATTATTGAATATTTCAATGAAAATGATGTACTCATTGCCAATGATTCCATGGTGTTTCCTGCTCGATTATATGGAAATAAAGAAAAAACAGGAGCAAAAATTGAGGTTTTTTTATTACGTCAATTAACTACAGATGGTCATTTGTGGGATGTTTTGGTTGATCCTGCTCGTAAAATCCGTGTTGGAAACAAACTTTACTTCGGAAATGGGGATTTAGTAGCAGAGGTTATCGATAATACAACTTCAAGAGGTAGAACTATTCGATTTTTATTTGATGGTACTGGTGAAGATTTTATGAAGGTTATTGACCACTTGGGTGAAACGCCCCTTCCAAAATATATCAAGCGTAAAGTTGAGCCTGAAGATAGAGAAAGATTCCAAACCATTTTTGCAAATAAATTAGGATCCGTATCGGCACCATCAGCAGGGATGCATTTTACAAAACAATTAGTAAAAAGATTTGAAATAAAAGGTGTTCATATTGATCAAATAACGCTATATGTTGGTTTAGGTTCATTTCGCCCGGTTGATGTGGAAGATTTGACCAAACACAAAATGGATTCGGAACGCTTTATAATTCCTGAAAGTGTAGTTACTAAAGTAAATGCAGCTCTTGACAATAAACAAAAGGTATGTGCCATCGGAAGTACAGTTTTGCGTTCATTAGAATCTTCAGTTTCAGCTGGTAACAGACTTAAACCTAACGATTTATGGACAGATAAATTTATTTTCCCTCCTTTCGATTTTAAAATTTGCAATTCGTTTGTTACTAACTTTCATATGCCCGAATCAACATTAATGATGATGACTTGCGCATTTGGTGGGTTTGAGCTTATAAAACATGCATATGAAGTTGCCATAAAGGAAAATTATCGTTTTCTGACATATGGCGATGCCATGCTGATTTTATAAAACTTATTTTAATATTCATCATTCTTATTATTTTTACTTTAATGGATGAATATGTTGTAATTGTAGCCGGAGGAAATGGTACTCGAATGGGTACGCAGTTGCCTAAGCAATTCATTGTGTTAAATGGATTGCCAGTGTTGATGCATACCATTTTACAGTTTTATAGATACAATATTAACATTAAAATAATTGTAGTGCTTCCTGCAATTCAAATTGAATTTTGGAAAGAATTGTGTGTTAAACATAATTTTTCAGTTGCTCATGAAATTGTTACCGGTGGCAACTCTCGGTTTCATTCCGTCAAAAATGGACTTAATTCAATTTTATATTCCAATGCGTTGGTTGCTATACATGATGGCGTTCGCCCTTTTGTACCTATTTCTGTAATTGAAGATAGTTTCGAGTCGGCATCAAAATATGGTAGTGGTGTGGTGGCAGTAGCACTTAAAGATTCCATAAGAAAGAAAATAAGTAACGAGAATTCAACTGCTTTGAACAGAAATGATTATGTATTAATGCAAACGCCACAAACATTTAATCTTATGCAAATCAAAAGTGCATTTCAAGTTTCCGAAAATCCTTCCTTTACTGATGATGCAACTGTATTTGAAGCTTCGGGCTATACCATTAAATTGGTTGAAGGCGATTATAAAAATATCAAAATAACCACCCCTGAAGATTTAATAATTGCACAAGCATTTATCAACGCACAAAAGTGAATGAATTAGAAATTAATGAATCTGAAGGTGCTGACGAAGAACTTTTTGAGCATCACAAATTCGTAGTTGACAAGGGTCAATCTTTAATACGAATTGACAAATTTATCACTGATAAAATTCAAAATGCTACTCGAAACAAAGTTCAAAATGCTATAGATGCCAATTTGATTTTGGTAAATAACAAACCAGTTAAAGCCAATTACCGAATCAAACCTGCAGATGTGATATCAATATTTCTCACTTCTCCTCCCCGTAATGAAGAAATATTAGGTGAAAATATCCCTTTAAACATCGTATATGAAGATGATGAGCTTGCAGTAATCAACAAACCTCCCGGAATGGTTGTGCATCCTGCATATGGTAACTGGACTGGGACATTAGTTAACGCTTTGGTTTATCATTTCGATAATTTGCCTTCTTCAAGGAATGGAAGTATAAGACCAGGGTTAATCCATCGAATAGATAAGGATACCAGTGGATTAATGGTAATTGCAAAGTCCGAAATAGCAATGACGCATATAGCGAAACAATTTTTTGATCATTCTACTGATAGAGTTTATCATGCTTTGGTTTGGGGTGAGCTTAAAAAAACAGAAGGTACAATTCAAACATTACTTGGTCGAAGTCCTTATGACAGAAAAATAGTAACGGTGGTGGAAGATCCTGAAAAGGGCAAGAACGCCATAACCCATTATAAAGTACTCCAAAGTTATCAAATGGTTACATTAGTTGAATGCAGACTTGAAACCGGACGTACACATCAAATTAGGGCACATATGAAACATTTAGGACATCCATTATTCAATGATGCTTCCTACGGAGGTGACAAAATTCACAAAGGACAAGTAACATCGAGGTATAAATCATTCATTGACAAATGTTTTGAAATCATGCCTCGTCAGGCTTTGCATGCCAAAACTCTTGGATTTGAACATCCTACTTTACAAAAACGACTTTTTTTTAATTCTGAATTGCCTCAAGATTTTGCTGCAGTTCTAAATGAATGGAATCAATTTGCCATTTAATAGTATTTTTTTGTAGAAGAAATATAAAGTTTCATTTTTTTATTATACTTTTTGACTCAATTTCTATAATTAACGTATTATTCCGAATATTTAAATATTTATGAGTCAAAATAGCACCAGTAATTATCCCGGTCAACTTTCATACGTTTATGGTTTGTATAAAACGCTTAAAACAAAAAACTTCATTTTATCATTTGAAGGTGGATTTTCTCAAAATTTAACAAAAAATATTTTAACACTTACTGAAAATAAGCTAAACAGTATAGGTGAGGAAGAAAGTGTTAAAAAGAAAGTTTTTAATGTAATGGTAGAATGCCTTCAAAATATATGTAAATATGCAGATGAAGCAGAAAGACCGGATGAATACAATAATCATGGCATATTTATGATTGGTAAAGACGAATTAGGATATTTTTTAGTGTCTGGTAATTTTGTAAATAATGATCAAATTACTCAGTTGACTTCTAAAATAAATGCGGTTAATAGCCTCGACAAGGAAGGACTTAAAGACTTGTATAAAACAACCTTACAAGAATCAGTGTTGCATGAAAAAGGAGGCGCAAATTTAGGATTAATTGATATTGCACGTAAATCCGGTCAAAAGCTTGATTATAATTTTGATAAAATTGACGACAAGTGCGCTTTTTATACTCTGAAAACAAGAGTGAATAAACCAATGCTGACATAGACTTATGACAAAATGACCGTATTTTGTTTTTGCTTTTTGTAAATTATGCCAAAATGGCATTATTTTTTCTAATTTTCATGCTCTGGCATTATTTTTAATAGGTAATAAATAAATGTTTCACAATTTAAACCTTAAAACTATGGCACTTATTAAATATAACCCAATTTTGGCACCCAGTACATTCTCTAACTTAGTTGATAGACTATTTACAGATGTATATTCAGACGAAAATCCAGCGATAAGTTTTTCTCCTGAGGTTGACTTATCCGAAACTGAGAAAGAATATGAAATTCATGTTTCTCTTCCAGGATTCAAAAAAGAGGATATTGCAGTAGATGTTAAAGACAATTACATTACTATATCAGGCGAAAGAAAATTTGTAAAAGAAGACAAAAAATACCATACCGTTGAAAGCAGTTATGGAAAGTTCCAAAGAAGTTTCAGGTTACCTGCAACTGTCAATGAAAATAACATTAGTGCAAAATTCAACAATGGTATATTGGAAGTAAAACTTGGCAAAGACGAGAAAAAAGTACTCAGCCATAAAGTTGAAATTAAATAATTGAACGCTATAGAGGCACAGATAAAACTTCTGTGCCTTTTTTATTGTTTAGATTAAATAAAATAAAATGTAAATCGTTATTGACCTAAATTCACAAAAAAACAATTCATTGTTATGAAAAATGCAGGTTCATTTGCAAGAACAATTCTAGCTTCACTCATTGGAGGAGCACTCACACTTGGGGGATATTTAATTTTTGTAGATAAAAAAGAATATCAATCATTTGATACAAATCAAAAAACACTTTTTGCAAGATATTATGATAAAGATACTTCAGGTGCAGTAGTTCCTGAAGGATTAAATTTTATATACGCTTCAAATATAGTACGACCAACAGTAGTGCATGTTAAGACTACTTATGAACCCACCGGAGGTAGTCAGAAAGAAAATAACCCACATCAAAATGATCCTTTATTTAAGTTCTTTTTCGAAGAACCTGGAAGAGGTGAAGATCCTCGATTCGCACCATTCGGACCACGAATGTCCTCAGGGTCAGGTGTTATTATTTCGGCAGATGGATATATAGTCACAAATAACCATGTAATAGAAAATGCCTCAAAAATAGAGGTAGTGCTTGATGATAAACGCAAATATGAGGCCAAATTAATTGGTCGCGACCCTGAAACAGACCTAGCCTTGCTGAAAATTGATGAAAAAGGTTTGCCCTTTGCTAAATATGGCAATTCTGACAAATCGCGTGTTGGTGAGTGGGTACTCGCATGCGGAAACCCTTTTGATTTAACATCTACCATTACAGCTGGTATTATAAGCGCAAAAGCAAGAAATATTAATTTATTAAAGCAAGCTAATAATGCCTATGCAATTGAAAGTTTTATTCAAACTGATGCTGCAGTAAACCCCGGTAATAGTGGAGGAGCACTTGTTAACTTAAAAGGGGAACTCATAGGAATTAACACAGCGATTGCATCCAATACGGGTGCTTATGCCGGTTATTCATTTGCTGTGCCTGTAACTTTGGTAAAAAAAGTAATGGACGACCTGCTTAACCATGGTGAAGTTCAAAGAGGATTACTTGGTGTTGTAATAAATGATGTAACTGCTGAATTGGCAAAAGAAAAAGGAATCAAGGACATTAAAGGTGTGTACGTAAACACCGTAAATGAAGGAAGTGCGGCCAAAGATGCTGACATAAAATCAGGTGATGTGATTTTAAAAGTTGATGAAGTAGATGTGAATTCTGCTAGTGAATTACAAGAAGCTATTGCACAACATAGACCCGGAGAAAAAGTAAAACTTACAATTATTCGAGAAAATAAAGTAATGGTAAAAACGGCAACTTTAAAAAACAAAAAAGGATCATTTGCTTTCATGAAAGCAGCTCCGGCACAGATATCTGAAGACTTGGGTGCTGAATTTGAAGACGTTAGTTCGGAGGAAATGTCGAAACTCAAAATTGAAAATGGTGTAAAAATCAAAAAAATTAACAACGGTAAACTTAAAGATGCAGGCATTAAGTCTGGGTTTATCATTCAAAAAATTGACAAACAACCAATTAAAGATGCAAAACAGATAGCTGAAGTTCTTGCAGAAAAAACAGGAGGCATTTTGATTGAAGGAGTATATCCAAATGGCGAAAAAGCTTATTATGCAATAGGTTGGTAATATTGTAGAGAGGCAAATTGTAAACATTTGCCTCTCTATCAATTTTAATTCTAGTACATTATTTCTGACACTTTTTTTAAAAGATTAAACGTTAATTGCAATGCAGTTATATATTTTTGCATAATGTTTACAGAGCCATTTCAAAATTCAAATGCAGGAGGGTGGATTGAAGTAATTTGCGGTTGCATGTTTTCTGGCAAAACAGAAGAATTGATTCGAAGAATTAACAGGGCAAAAATTGCAAATCAAAAAATCATCGTTTTCAAGCCAAAAATCGATAATCGATATCATGACGAAAATGTAGTTTCGCATAATGAAAATATGCTTAATGCTATAGTAATTGAGTATGCTAAAGATATTATTTCAAAAGTAAATGATCAACAAATTGTGGCTTTGGACGAGGCACAATTTTTTGATAATGAAATCGTTGAAGTTTGTAATTCTTTGGCTAACGATGGTAAACGTATAATTATTGCCGGATTGGATATGGACTCTAATGGAAAGCCTTTCGGTCCAATGCCTTATTTGCTGGCAGTTGCTGAATTTGTAACCAAGCTACACGCAATTTGTGCAGTTTCCGGTAATTTGGCCTCTTATTCATTCAGAAAAAATGAAAGCAAAGAGCCTATTTTGGTAGGTGCAAATGAACATTATGAGCCAAGAAGCAGAAAGTATTTCTTTAAAAGCAAAGGATGAACGATTCAAATAGTTGGCACATAATAAAGTATTTATTTTTAATATTAATTTCCACAGTTTTTGGTCAAAATATTCCTTTAAATACATGGCGAATACATAATTCATTTTATCAGGCACAAGCAGTTGAGGTAGTAGATACAAAAGTATATTGTGGCACTTCAGGTGGTTTATTTTATTATGATACTGAAGACAATAGCCTGAATAAAATCACAACAATGGATGGTCTTTCAGAGACGAATTGTACTGCACTGAAATATGATATACCATCGAAAATATTAATTATTGGATATTCAAATGGAGCAATAGACCTTTTAATTAATGAAAGAGAAATTGTACAAATCAGTAATCTTAAAAATTCTTTAAAAATTGGGTCAAAAAAAGTCAATGATATAATTATTAACGATAAAACAGCTTTCCTGTGTACAGATTTGGGAGTAATAGCCCTTAATCTTGACAAAAAGGAAATAAAAGAAAGCTATTTATCAATTGGCCCAAAGGCAAGTGATATCCAAGCTTTTCAGGCGAGTATATGCAATGATTCTCTTTTTATTGCAACTTCAAAAGGACTATTAGCTGCTTCAGTTAATAACAATAATTTGATGGATTTTAAAAATTGGAAGCAAATAATATTGTCAGATACATTGAAAGCAGAAGGCGTAAATTCCGTTGGGACATTCAAAAACAAGATTTTTGCAGGTGTAAACGGGAAAGGCATTTTTTCTAATATAAATGGAAAATATCAAAATATATTTGTTGACAAACGACCTTCAAATAAAATTGTGGCTACCAGCAAGTCCATATATACGCTTACGGAATATGTTTATTTTGATTTAATGAATTTGCCAAGTTATCAGGGTGGTATGCATAATGTGAGCAGTTTAGTTGAAGGTAAAAATGGCATTAATTGGGCATCGGATAAAAGATTTGGATTGTTCAAGATTGAAAATAACACTCCAATTTCTATAATTCCAAATGGACCTTTTTCATATGATATTTTTAATATTCGGTCGTTCGAAAATGAATTGTATGTGGTTTCAGGCGGCTTTGCTGTTGTAAATGCACCATTCGGAAATAATAAGGGTTATTATACTTTTATTAACGGTGCATGGAACAATTATTTGCCTGGCACAAATTATCAATGGTATATAAGAGATATTACGGATGTACAATTAAATCCTTCAAACAATACTTTGTATTTTTCATTACAAGGTCAAGGATTGATGAAATACAACCGAACTTTAGATTCTTATGATTATGTAGTTAATGAAAGTACCGGTTGTTCATTTTATAATGAAAATATTGGAGAGGAAAATCGACTTTCTGCTTTAGAGTTTGATGATAAAAATAATGAAATATGGGTTACAAGAAGTATTCCAAATCTTAAAGTAATAGGTAATAATATTTTTAAAATTAAGGCTGATAATACTTGTCAAGGATATACTATTAATACACCTTATGCTAACTATATTACAAAATTTATTATTGATAATTCAGGGAATAAATGGGCGATTCCTAACATATATATGCCAACAGAATTGCCTTCAACAGGAGTAATAGTTTTTAATGAAAACATTGAAAATTCTTCAAATATTATCACACTATATCCAGGAAAAGGTTTGGGCAATTTGCCTTCAAATTCAATAAGATGTATAGCCAAAGATCGGAAAGGAGATATATGGATTGGTACTAGCAATGGAGTGGCAGTATATAGTAATCCTTCATCGCAATTTATTTCTAAGCCATACGATGCCAGCATTCCAATATTTGGGAGTTACCCTTTGTTTTTTGAACAAGTAGTTAATGATATATCAATTGATGGTGGTAACAGAAAATGGTTTGCAACAGGTAATGGACTTTACTTAATGAATGAAGATGCTACTCAGGTGATACATTATTTCAATACCGATAATAGCCCTCTCAAAAGTAACAATATCACAAAAGTACATGTGTTGCAAAACACAGGAGAAGTATTTATTGCAACTGAAACAGGATTGTATTCCTATCGAGAGCCGGCTACTAAGCCAAACCCTGACAAACCTTCAGAAATTATAGTATTTCCAAATCCAGTAAAAACATCTTTCAATGGATTGGTGGGAATTGCTAATCTTGCAGAAAAGTCAGTCGTAAAAATTGTTGACATCACAGGAACTTTGGTATATCAAACCCGCTCAAATGGTGGCACTGCGGCTTGGAATGGTAAAGATTATAATGGCAACAAAATTCAGGCAGGTGTATACACCATATTAGCCGGAAAAGAAGAAGGAGATGCTACAGTTGCCGGTAAAATATTCGTAGTCGATTGAAATGTATTTTTTAAAAATCAGATATGACCCTATCCAGCTCGTTTCAATTGCTCCCTTAGTAATATTTCGAGTAATATTTGGTGCCACTGTCTTAGTCGGAACCATTCGATTTTATCTATTAGGTTGGATTGAAGAACAGTATATCAATACAAAATTTCATTTCAATTATTATGGATTTGAATGGGTTCCATTTCCCACCCCTTGGGGTATTTATGCCTTATTTATTTTGCTGGCTCTAAGTGGATTGTGTGTAATAATAGGTTTGGCATATAGGATAAGTGCTTTTGTATTGTTTCTTTCTTTTACTTGGATTGAATTGCTTGATAAAACATATTATCTGAATCATTATTATTTAATTAGTTTAATTGCTTTTTTGATGATTTTTTTGTCTGCCGGCAATTTTCTTTCTTTTGACCAATGGATATTAAAAAAAAAATCCATTTCAATCATTCCTCGATTTCAGATTGATATTTTAAAGTTTCAAATTGGAATTGTGTACATATTTGCCGGAATTGCTAAAATAAACCAATATTGGCTTTTTGAAGCCTTACCTTTGAAAATTTGGTTGCCTGCTAATAATTCCATGCCTTTTATGGGTTCTGTTTTTAATTATGAAATTACTGCTTATATATTTAGTTGGGCAGGGATGATTTTTGATTGCACCATTGTTTTTTTTCTGTTGAACCGAAAAACACAATTAATAGCCTGGTTTGTTGCACTTTTTTTTCATGCAGTAACCGGTTGGATGTTTCAAATTGGCATGTTTCCCTTAATTATGTCATTAGCAATTTTGATATTTTTTCATGAAAATTTTCATATCAGGATTATTGAATTATTTAAGAATATTTTTAAAGTTCATCATATTGATAATCAAAAAGATATTGAAAATTCAATGGTGGTATCAATGCATAATAAATTAATTATGGGTTTTGTGATTATTTACATTTTATTTCAACTGATTTTCCCCTGGAGATATTTGTTATACCCAGGCAATTTATTTTTGACCGAAGAAGGATATCGATTCTCATGGAGAGTAATGCTTATGGAAAAGGCAGGTAATGCTACTTTTTATGTCACTGATTATGAAACAAATAAAGAAGGAATTGTGAATAATTCAGAATTTTTAAATGCTCATCAAGAAAAACAAATGGCTATGCAACCAGATATGATTCTTCAATTTGCACAATATTTAGGTAAATATTACCACGCTTCCAAAGTAAGAGCTGAGGTATATATAACATTAAATGGAGGTAAAAGCGTGCAATTAATTGATTCAGAGGTCAATTTATTGAATGTAAAGGAAAGTTTCAAGCCTAAAAAGTTTTTAAATCGAAAAAGTAAAACATTAAATTTTTAATAACTATTTATAATCTATTACGTCAGCAATAAAATTGAAATTGAAAAGATGAAATAAAATATTTAATTTCATCATGTGAATATAGCTAAATACACACCACGATTAAGTCAAATTACAGGAAGTCCTTATTTTGTGCCTTTTGAACATCGTGTATTTAATTTGTTTACATTTCTGATGGTGCTATTTATGCCCATAATTTCAATTACTAATTTTTTTATAGGTTTGAATTTTTTGACAATCATTTTCCCAATCCCCTTTTTTTTCATTTTTGCATATTTTCATTATTTAACTCGTTATAAAAATTTCTACAAACAACTTTTGATTCCTGTTTTTTTGCTTTGTTATATATCTATCTGCTCTTTTTGGTTTATTTCTGGAGGACTAACCGGTTCCATACCGGCATATTTTTTAATTACAATGTTCGTATTTATAATGTCAGGCGATAAAGCTTGGCAACCTTTAATATTGACTTTGTTTTTCATAAGTGGGATGTCGTATCTTGAATACCTCCATCCTGAATGGTTAATGGCCTATGAATCAAGTAAAGAAAAACTTTTGGATGCACTGAGTGGCCATTTGTTAGTGATATTTATATTGTATGTTGGAATTCTTTATTTCAAAAAAGAAAAAATAAATGAAATAAAATTCAGTGATGAACAACGCAAAAAAGCAGAGTTACGGATTGAAAAAATATATAAAATTCTGCGTGAAGAGGAAAAAACCGGTCTTAGTTTAATGCGAAAAATATTGAAAGCAGCTTGCGATATGTTGGAAATGGAAGTTGCATTTGTTAATAAATATGAACCTGAATCCAATGATTTTGTTATCCATGAAATATATTCCACAGATAAAAATTTCACAAAAGGTCAAAAGTTCAATTTTAATGACTCTTTTGGCAAATATTCTTTCCAGAAAGATGATGTAGTTTTCATAAATGATGTATCAAAATTAACAAACGCTGACAAACTATTTTTCAACAGTTTTAATATAAACACTTTAGTGAGTGTACCGGTTTGGAATGTAGGAGAGAAACATAGTACATTGGTCTTTTTGTCAAAAAATTCTGTAGAACTGGCTCTGGATCAAGGCGATAAAGATTTTATGTTTTTCATTACACAATGGATCGCCTACATATCTGATAAAAACAATTACGAAGCTCAAATCCTATATAAGAATCATGAACTTGAAGAATTAAATGAGAAAATGACTACGTTGCTTATGCAATTGGGTGATTCACAACAGGAAATCAAAAAATTGGCTTTAGTGGCAAACGAAACAGATAATTTTGTATTTATTCTTGATAAAAATGTTAAAATAGAATGGGTAAATAAAGCATTTACAGAATTTACCGGATATTCACTTGATGAGGTTATAGGAAAGGTTCCGGCTGATGTTTTAAATGGAATAGATACCGATATTGAACATATTGCCAAAGTACTGGATGGATTAGCTTCTAAAAAGCCTTTTAATCAATCTATAAAAAACTATACCAAGTTTGGTGAACCTTACTGGGTTGATTCTCATATTACACCTATTATTAATTCAGAAGGTGAATTGGAACAGTACATTGTTATAGAACATGAAATTAGCGACAGGATCAGAGAACAAGAAGAAAGCATTAATAGAAACTTATTATTAACTGCTTTATCACAATCGCAACATGAGTTACTAAACAATTCAAACATATTATCTGCAATTCAAATTGCTTTGGAAAGAATAGGTACCGTATGTAAAGTTCACCGTTCGTATTATTTTGAAACATTTTTTCATCCTCAAACGCATAAAATGGTGGCATCTCAAAAAGTTGAATGGAATTCGGGGATAGCACCTTCTCAATTATTTAATCCGGCAAATGAATTGATAATAATGGAAAATTATCCTGATTTTTTTGAGCCATTAATAATGAATAAGTTTTTTGAAGCAAACATTGAAAATTATACACCTAAAATGAATCAGATTTTGTTGGAAGACCAACAAATTAGATCTATTCTACTTATTCCAATTTTCGTAAATGGACATATGCGAGGATATATCGGCTTTGATGATTGCTTAGAAGCCAGAATATGGACTGAATCGGAGAAAGCAATACTTAATCTTTTCGCTGAAAATATTTCAGCTGCATTGTTACGAATGGAATCGGAAAAGCTGAATCGTGACTTATCATATGCTGCTCAAAACTCCAAAAATGGTGTAGTTATTCTTACTCTGGAAGGCAAAGTAGAATGGGTAAATAATGGATTTACAGAATTAACCGGCTATTCTTCTGATTTGTTGGTGTCTGAAAGTCAAATACTTGAGAAAATAAGTCCTTCTATAGAATCCAATCAACAAGAAAAAAAATATATTATAAATTCAATGCAAGAGCAATTGCCCTTTTCTTGTGAGTTTTTAATCAAGACGTTTAAGGGTGATTTGAAATGGATATTGATTGAAGGTCGACCTATTTTTGATGAAGAAAAGGGGGTCGTAAAATACATTGCAGAACAAGTGGACATAACTCAACGCAAACAAGCAGAGCAGTTTATCAAAGAACAAAATAAACAATTTGTTGAGATTGCGTACGTGCAATCGCATGAGTTTAAGGGACCATTAGCGCGTATCCGAGGATTATTATTTTTGATTGAGCAAGAACACGTGTCCGACAAAAAGGTACTCGAGTTGCTTGCCAAGATAAATCATTCTGCATTTGAACTTAATCAAGCGCTATCAAAAGTGGTAGAAAAGGCCAACCAATACGATAATTACCTGCACCTGAACTAATTTTTTGTTTTTTTAAGTACTTTGATAATTGTATTTGATTAATTTTCGACATCAATATATCCATTATGGAAAAAGCAGCCGCTGTTGAAAGAATCCATTATTTAGTCAATTATTTAAATCATTTAAACAAAAGATATTATCAAGACTCGGTTTCTGAAATATCAGATTTTGAGTTTGACCAATTACTAAAAGAACTTGAACTTCTGGAACACTCATTTCCGGATTTGAAAATGCCTGATTCTCCTACAATACGAGTTGGGGGAGAAATAACTAAAGATTTTAATAACGTTCCACATAAATTTCCAATGCTTTCATTGTCAAATACATATTCGAAAGAAGAAATATTTGATTGGTCGGAAAGAGTTGTTAAAGGATTGCCGGAATCTGAAAATTTAGGACCTGTTGAATATATATGTGAACAAAAATTTGATGGGGTTGCTATTAGCTTGATTTACAAAAATGGCCTTTTGGTTCAGGCTATAACCAGAGGTGACGGGGTAACAGGTGATGACATAACAGCCAACGCGAAAGTGATTAAGAGCATTCCTCTAAAACTAGTCGGAGACGATTATCCACCGGAATTTGAAGTTAGGGGAGAAGTTTTTTATACTTGGGAGGCGTTTGAGAAACTCAATCGCATGCAACTCGAAAACGAAGAGCAATTATATGCCAACCCTCGAAATACGGCATCAGGTACACTTAAATTACAAGATTCTGCTGAAGTAGCAAGGCGAAACTTAAGTTGCTACGCTTATTATTTGTTAGGTGATAAGTTAGGAGTCTCTAATCATTATGATTCCATTAAAAAACTAGAGCGTTGGGGTTTTAATATATCACCCACTTACGAAAAAATGTATTCAGTTGAAGAGGTGTGGAATTACATCGAAGTTTGGGACAAAAAAAGAAACACACTTCCACTTGCAACGGATGGAGTTGTTATTAAAGTAAATAGTTATGCACAGCAACAACAATTAGGAATTACTGCAAAAAGTCCCAGATGGGCTATTGCATTTAAATTCAAAGCCGAAACAGTTAGTACTAAGCTTAAATCAGTTACTTTTCAAGTAGGTCGTACTGGTGCCATTACTCCTGTGGCTAATATGCAACCCGTATTGCTTGCAGGTACAACTGTAAAAAGAGCCACACTCCACAACGAATCTGAAATAGAAAAACTCGATTTGCACGAAAATGATATCGTTTTTGTTGAAAAAGGTGGCGAAATTATTCCTAAAATAATGGGAGTGGATATCTCAAAAAGAGAAACAAATTCCTCTAAAATATTATTTATAAAAGAATGTCCGGAGTGCAAAACTACTTTAATCAAAAATCCGGAGGAGGCTGCATGGTACTGCCCAAATGATAAAAAATGTCCACCTCAAATTCTTGGAAGAATCGAACATTTTGTTCATCGTAAGGCAATGAATATTGACGGATTGGGAGGAGGAAAAGTTGAAATCTTGTTCAAAAAGGGATTAATTAGTTCATATGCAGATATATATGATTTGAAATATGAAGATTTATTGGGCATTGAAAATACCTATACCGATGAACTTACAGGTGAAGAACGAAAGGTTAGCTTTAAAGAGAAGACGGCCGAAAACCTGATTAAAGCTATAAATGATTCGAAACAAATTCCGTTTGAAAAAGTGCTTTTTGCGCTCGGGATTCGATATGTGGGAAGCACTGTTGCAGAGAAATTAGCATTCTATTTTAAAAATATTGATAATATCATCGCATCTAATTCTGACCAGCTTACTCAAGCACCAGAGATAGGATTGCGAATTGCTGAAAGCATTGTTAGTTGGTTTAGTCAGCCGGATAACATATTGTTAATTAATAGATTAAAAACGGCAGGGCTTCAGTTTCAAACAATCGAACGTGAAACTATTTTTGAAAGTGATAGACTGTTAGGCAAAAGTTTTGTTATTTCGGGCACATTTGACACATTTTCCAGAGAACAACTTCAGGACAAAATAGTAGCAAATGGGGGGAAAATATTATCCGGAGTTTCAGGTAAACTTGATTATTTACTTGCAGGTGACAATATGGGGCCAAGCAAACTTGAAAAAGCCACCAAGTTGGGTGTTAAAATTATAAGCCTTTCGGATTTCTTTCAAATGATAGCGTCATAATGATTAAAAAAACATTTATTAAGTACAGGATTAGGAAAGGTTTAAAAAAGAAAAGAACATTTCCTTTGCCAATTAAACTTAAAGATGCAAAAAAAATTGGGGTGATATGGGAAACATCTCAACAAAACATGATACCCTCATTTGAAGAGTTAATTCATAACTATTGTAAGCCTTCAGTCGAAATTCAGTCCATTATTTATGCAGATAAAGTTAATAAAAAGGTTGCTTTGGAAACTGATTCTTTGATACAGTTGAAAGACATTAACTTTCTTGGAAAATTTAAAAGAATTAAAACACAACGATTTTTACGAAATGATTTTGACTTTATTTTTTGCCTTTCAATTAATATGCCATTAGTCATTCAAAATATTTTAGCAAATTGCAATGCTAAAGTAAGAGTAGGTTTTTTGGTAGAGAAAAACAAGTCGTTGCTCGACTTTATGTTCAAACCTTCCGACCCAAAAAACACTTTTCAAACCTTTGGTGAAATGCTTGGATACATCCAAAAATTAAATTAATAAACCAAACTAATTAGATGAATACATTTTATGGTACAGGGATAGCACTTGTAACTCCTTTTAATCGTGAAACTTATGTCGATTTTGAAGGTCTTAATTCAGTAATTACGCATGTAAGTAATGGAGGGGCTGATTATTTAGTATTACTTGGAACAACAGCTGAAACTGCAACACTCAATGGCATTGAAAAACGCCAGATCATCAGTTTTGTAAAACATCACAATCCTAAAAAACTTCCTTTAATGCTTGGCATTGGGGGAAATGATACCAATGAAATATTGGAGAAAATGAATGAAACTGATTTTAAAGGCATTGATGGTCTTTTGTCGGTATGTCCTTACTACAACAAGCCCTCGCAAGAAGGTATTATTAATCATTTCAAAAAAATTGCAGATTATTGTCCGGTACCAGTGTATTTGTACAATATTCCAGGTCGTACCGGTGTCAATATGACCGCTGCCACCACCGTAGCACTCGCTAAACATCCCAATATCAAAGGGATAAAAGAAGCTTCAGGGGACATCGTACAGGCCATTGAAATAATGAAAAACAAACCTAAAGATGACTTTTTGCTAATCTCGGGCGATGATATTTATACACTTCCATTTATGTCGTTTGGTGGTGTAGGCGTAATATCGGCTGTGGCCAATGCATTGCCAAGTATATTCAAAAAAATGACAGATGCGGGTTTGAAAGGTGATTTCAAGACTGCAACAGAAGCTACATTTGCATTTTCGAGTTACAACAGATTAATGTTCGAAGAAGGTAATCCGGTAGGCGTAAAAGCGCTTTTGTCAGAAATGGGAATTTGCGAGGACATTGTTCGCTTACCTTTAATGCGCGCTTCCGATGGACTTAAAGGCAAAATTAAAGAAGTATATCAAAGAGATAAAAATGAGGGAAGGGTATAATTGTTTTCAAACAATATTAGTTTAATTATCATTTGAATTTATTTTATGATACTTACTTGATTAAAATTGGGATAAATACCCGTATCTTTGAAGCCTTTTAGCAGCATTTGGAGCAGAATAAATTAAAAGAAATCAATTTTTTAGACACTTTACTGGAGGTAAATAACCTACAAACCAACTTTAAGACTGAACATGGTCAGGTATATGCAGTTGATAATGTTTCGTTCAAACTACGTAAAGGAGAAACTATTGGCATAGTAGGGGAGTCCGGCTCAGGCAAGTCAGTTACCGCATTGTCAATTATGCAGTTGATAAGCAATCCCGGAAAAATTACAGGAGGGGAAATGAAATTTAACTCCCGAATGTATGGCAATATTGACCTTGCTAAGGCTACCGAAAAGCAAATGCAAAAGCTTAGAGGAAACGAAATATCGATGATATTTCAAGAGCCGATGACATCATTGAATCCGGTTTTTACTTGCGGCTATCAAGTAATGGAAACCATATTGCTTCATCAAAATGTAAAAAAGGAGGAGGCCTATAAGCGCACCATTGAATTATTTGAAAAAGTTAAACTCCCACGACCAACAGAAATTTTTAAATCCTATCCGCATCAAATTTCCGGTGGGCAAAAACAAAGGGTGATGATAGCCATGAGCATGGCATGCAACCCTTCAATTCTTATAGCCGATGAGCCAACTACCGCACTGGATGTAACCGTACAAGCTACCATTTTGGACCTTATGCGTAAACTTAAGGAAGAAAACGACACTTCAATCATTTTCATCACCCATGATTTGGGTGTAATAGCTGAAATTGCTGATAGAGTAATTGTAATGTACCATGGTAAAATAGTGGAACAAGGAACAGTTCTTAATATTTTTACTAACCCCAAACACCCATATACCAAGGGACTGTTGGCTTGTCGACCAAAATTAGATATTCGCCTTAGGGTGTTGCCTGTGGTTTCTGACTTTATGGATACCGATTCCGGTGGAAATATGGTTGAAAAAAAAGAACATAAGTTCGATACAATAATGGAGGCATTCCAAAAAAATTATGTGCCTCAGGAAGAAATCGTACAAAAAAGAGAAGCCATACTTAAGCAGTTTCCGATATTGGTTGTCAGAGATTTGAAAACATTTTTTCCTATCAATAAAGGACTTTTTAAGAAACCAACTGATTTCGTTAAAGCTGTTAATGACGTTAGTTTTGAAGTATATCCGGGAGAAACATTGGGGTTAGTTGGAGAATCAGGATGTGGCAAAACCACTCTTGGACGAACCATTCTTCGGTTAATAGAGCCAACAGATGGCGATATTATGTTTGATGGGAAAAATATTGTTGATATGAATCAACACGACTTGCGCGAAAAACGTAAGGACATGCAAATTATTTTTCAGGATCCATATTCCTCATTGAACCCTCGTATTCCAATTGGAGAGGCCATTATGGAACCGATGCGAATTCATGATATTTTTCCTTCGGAATTTGCTCGCAAAAAACATTTGTTTGAATTATTAGAAACCGTAGGTCTAAAGCACACTCATTACAATCGTTACCCACATGAGTTTTCAGGTGGACAACGCCAACGTATATGTATAGCACGTGCATTGGCACTTAATCCTAAGTTTATCATTTGTGATGAATCGGTTTCGGCCTTGGATGTATCGGTTCAGGCACAAGTACTAAACTTGCTTAATGAACTCAAAGCAAAATTTAAAATCACTTACATATTTATTTCGCACGATTTGTCGGTGGTTAAGTTTATGTCAGATAGAATAATAGTAATGAATAAAGGAAAAATAGAAGAGCAAGGTTTCGCTGATGATATATATGCACATCCAAAATCGGAATACACTAAAACGTTGATCAATTCAATTCCTAAAGGTGAAATAGAACAAATCAGGTACACCAAGCTTAAGGAAAAATTGGAGAACTAGTTATTAGTTGTTAGTTATTAGTTGTTAGTTGTTAGTTGTTAGTTGTTAGTTGTTAGTTGGCAATAAGTAGTTGGTAGTCAATAAATGACAGTTCATGTCTTTGTAAAATCGTAAATCGTAAATCTAAAATCGTAAATCGTAAATCGTAAATCGTAAATCATGCAAAAAAGCATTCTAGTAATTCCCGGTGATGGCATAGGTCAGGAAGTAACCGAATGGGGTAAAAAAGTTATTGAAAAAATTGCTTTAAAGTATAATCACAATTTTAATTATGATACTGCATTGATGGGTCATGTGGCAATTGAGGCAACCGGAAATCCGCTTCCGGATGAAACATTAACAAAAGCAAAAAACTCCGATGCCATACTTTTTGGAGCTATAGGTCATATTAAATACGATAATGATCCAAGTGCAAAAGTACGACCTGAACAAGGTCTTCTTAAAATAAGAAAAGAGCTGAACCTCTATGCCAACCTAAGACCAATAAAGTTATTTGATGAATTGTTAGGTGCTTCAAGTATCAAACCAGAAATATTAAAGGGTTCTGATATTTTGTTTTTTAGAGAATTAACGGGTGATGTGTACTTCGGTGAAAAAAAGCGTTCGGAAGATAAAAAAACGGCTTCTGACTTAATGATTTATCATGCATATGAAGTGGAGCGCATAGCCGAAAAAGCATATCAGGCAGCGAGAACAAGGAGAAAGAAATTATGTTCTGTAGATAAAGCCAATGTGCTTGAATCATCAAGACTTTGGAGAGAAGTGGTGCAGGAAATAGCTAAAAAGTATCCTGATGTTGAAACTGAGCATATGTTTATCGACAATGCAGCTATGCAACTAATCAAAGACCCAAAACGCTTTGATGTAGTACTAACTGCCAATTTGTTTGGTGATATTCTCACTGATGAAGCTTCTCAAATAGCCGGTTCTATGGGTATGCTTGCTTCGGCTTCCGTTGGGGACAAGTACGGTTTTTACGAACCAATTCATGGTTCTGCACATGATATTGCGGGAAAGGGACTTGCCAATCCATTAGCTTCTATACTTTCTGCAGCTTTGTTGTTGGATATTTCTTTTGGATTAAAACAAGAATCATTGGATATTATTTCTGCGGTTGAAAAAACATTGAAATCAGGTGCGCGGACCAAAGATATTGCGGATTCAAATACACCTTCACATCAGTTGCTTTCAACTTCACAAATGGGAGAGGCGGTATTGAGGTATTTGTAGAAATTATACAGGATTGATTTTTACTTCTTCAACCCTAATTCTCTCAGCCTTTCATCCAAAAATTCACCTGCGGTCATGTCGGTATAGTGTTTTGGATTTTCTATTTTGATACATTGTGGCAGACATGTCAAGTCCATATCTGCGCGAGGGTGCATGAAAAATGGCATCGAATATCGAGGCAAGTGCATCAGTTCTTTGGGAGGATTCACCACTCTATGTGTGGTGGATTTCAATATATCATTAGTGAGTCGGGCAAGCATATCACCTACATTTACCACTATTTGGTCGGGCAATGCTGTTACGGCTACCCATGAACCGTCTTTCTTTTGAATCTGCAATCCATCGGCACTGGCACCCATCAGTAAGGTAATCAAGTTAATATCCTCATGTGCAGCTGCCCTTACTGCTTCTTCTTTTTCAAAGGTGGGGTTTTCAATTGGGAAATAATGAATCGCCCTCAGGATACTATTGCCGGTGGCTACTTTTTCGTCAAAATAATCCGATTCCAAATGTAGGTACAATGCTATGGCTCTCAACAATTGAATGCCGGCCTGTTCCAATATTTTAAATGTTTTAATAGAAATGGTACTAAGTTCCGGTATTTCAACGGGCCATACATTGTCCGGATAATGGATGGAAAGTTCGGCCTCTTTGGGTTTGTTTTCCTGGCCGGTATGGTAAAATTCTTTTAAATCCGGCGTTTTAAATCCTTTAGCCGTTTCCTTTCCCTTACCTGTATAGCCTCTTTGACCAGCTCCATTTGGTATTTCATATTTTGATTTTATTTCTTGAGGAAGGGCAAAGAATTTTTGATAGGCTTTATATAATTCATCGCTTAATTCGCTCGTAAGTCCGTGATTTTTGACAGCTACAAACCCAATTTCATTAAAAGCCTTGCCTAATTCAGAAACAAAAGCATGTTTTTGTTCTTCATTGCCATTTACAAAATCATTTAAGTCAATTGATGGAATCATAGATGGTGAGATAGTGAGAAATAAATTTAATTGTTAAATCGTAAATCAAAAATCTTAAATCGTAAATCGTAAATCATTTACAATTATCTGCAAGATATTTTTTCAAATGCATTATTCCATATATTGCATATTAAATTTTCGTTATGCATTTGAAATTCCCATCTCTTACTACGCAAATATTTGTTTCAATGACTTTGGCAGTGGCTTTCGGGGCTTTTTTTCCGGAAACAGCCAAAAATTTCCAAATACTAAGCGATATTTTTTTACGACTCATCAAAATGATAATTGCTCCCTTAGTGATTTCTACACTTATCGTAGGCATAGCCAAATTAGGCGATGTCGGTTCGGTGGGTCGCATTGGAGGTAAAACTTTAATTTACTTTTACAGTGCCACCATTGTTTCATTGCTTTTGGGGCTTTTGCTTGTTAATATATTTCAACCCGGGCACATGATGCAACTTACCCTGCCCCCTCAAGGAGCTGACACAGGATTGTCCACCACTTCGGGTGGTGATTTAAAAAGTTTTTTTTACCGATTGGTGCCTATTAGCATTGTGGATGCTATGGCCAAAAATGAAATTCTTCCAATTGTGATATTTGCAATATTTTTTGGTTTGGGTTTAGGAGCTGTGGGCGAAAAAGGCAAACCGGTATTTCATTTTATGGATTCGGTTGCCGAAATTATGTTTAAAGTAACGGCTTATGTGATGGTATTTGCACCTTTAGGTGTATTTGGAGCTCTTAGTTCAGTAGTAGCCAAACAGGGCATTGGGGTGCTGGCAGGATATGCATACCTTATTGCTTGCTTTTATGGTGGACTCATAATTTTTGCGGCTGTGATACTTGGAGCCGTCTGTTATTTTTCGAGATTACATATACCAACAATTCTCCGAACCGTTCGTGAACCCTTGCTTTTGGCATTTGGAACGGCTTCTTCAGAGGCTGCCTTTCCCAAAACCATGGAAGCACTGGAAAAACTGGGATGCCCCCCCAAAATAGTAGGCTTTGTATTGCCACTGGGCTATTCTTTCAACCTAGATGCAGCCATGATGAACATGACCTTTGCAACTATGTTTATAGCTCAAGCTTATGGAATGGAACTCACGGTTTCTCAGCAATTAACTATGCTATTTATATTGCTGATGGCAAGCAAAGGAGTTGCTGGTGTTCCTAGAGCTTCCTTAGTAGTAGTTGCTAGTATGTTAGGCACCTTTGGCATACCCATTGAAGGACTTTTGTTGTTATTAGGAATTGACCATATCCTTGATATGGGTCGATCGGTGGTTAATTTGTATGGAAATGTGATTGCTACTTGTGTAATTAGCATATGGGAAGATCCACAATTTGAACTCAATAAATAACTCTTTTATTCAATAATTACCCATGACAGTAGTTGGCAATTACTTTGACCAACAAGCAGCTAAGTTCGTTTGTTGGTGACCTCCACTATTTCTTACAAGAAACACCAACAAAGGCGGAAAAACATTAATGTACTCTTTCTATTTTTAGTGTAGTATTTGGTTGGTAGATGAGCGGTATTTGCTCAATTACTACATCACTTTTATCGAGTCCAAAGGCTTTTTCGTCACTAAGCCCTAGTTTTTTCAAAAAGAAATAAGCATCGAGCAACAATCCATCTTTGATTGCAAATTCATTTTCTACTGATAGAAATTTGTGGATAACTACAAATTTATAATCAGGCTCGTTGTTGTATTTGGTGCTTCCGTCTGGACGCGTATGCAGGTTTAATTCCTTCCTTTGAACCAAGTCTTGAATTATTCTTTTAAAATATAATTCAGTCTTAGGAATTATTTTAAAACCTGTATTGATGGTTACTTTAATGACTTTATCATCTATAAGTTCAGAAACATCATAGCTCAATGTATAGGGATCTTCCGTTTGGTTAATATGCAAAAACCAATACACATCGGCTCTTTTTGGCTTTTTAGAGAAAATAGAATGAATGATTTTTTCATCTATTTCATGTCTTACGTTTGATTTAGTCAGATAAATCAAATGGGTAGAAAACTGCGGAATACTGGTGTCGTTACTCAGTTCCATAATGAGTTGGCTATACTTGCCCAAGTCCACATATTTTACAAACTGTTTGTGAATAAATCTGGCGTAATACCATACATACATTACTGTGAAGATAAACAATTCGAAGAACAAGAACATCCATCTTTCTTTGATTTTGGCCACATTGGCAATAAAGAAGGAAACTTCGATAGTGCTGAATAACAGTAAAATAAGTATTACACGGGCTTTATTCCATTTTAGTGTGTTTAGTAAAAAATAACTTAAAAGGACTGTAGTCATCATCATGGTGATGGTGATGGAAAAACCATATGCCGCTTCCATATGACTGCTTTCTTTGAAATAGAGCATCATGAGTACACAACCAAACCACAGGATGGTATTCACGCTTGGAATGTAGATTTGTCCTTTACTTTCTGTGGGTTGTCGTACTGCTACTCTTGGCCAAAAGTTTAAGTTGATGGCTTCACTTATTAATGTGTAGCTACCACTTATAAGTGCTTGGGAAGCGATGATGGTGGCCAAGGTTGATATGAGAATGCTGGGCAACAAAAACCAATTGGGTACAATTTCATAAAAAGGATTTCGTCCGTCTAATAGTAGGCTGCCTTGATTCATTAACCACGATGCTTGTCCCAAATAGGCTAAAACCAAGCTTGTTTTTACGAATATCCAAGTCAGACGGATATTCTTGATGCCACAATGTCCCAAATCGGAGTAAAGGGCTTCTGCTCCTGTGGTACATAAGAATACAGCACCTAAGAGCCAAAAACCACTTGGGTAATTGATTAATAGATCGTATGCATAAAATGGATTTAGTGCTTTCAGGATTTCTGGGTGATGTATAATTTGACTTATCCCCAATACTGCTAACATGGTGAACCAAATACTCATAATTGGGCCAAAAAATTTCCCGATGGCCTCTGTACCAAATCGTTGGAAAAAGAATAATAAAGAGAGAATAGTCACTACAATACCTATTGTTAGTGCATTTCCGGGGACTACTATGTTTTCTAATCCTTTAACCAGGCTTAATCCTTCGATGGCGGAGGCTACAGATATGGGCGGTGTTATGATGCCATCGGCCAAAAGTGTGGTAGCACCCAATATGGTAGGGATTACCAGATTTTTTCCGTACCGTTTTACCAAGGCATAGAGCGAGAATATACCACCCTCCCCATGATTGTCAGCCCGCAAGGTCAACCAAATATACTTGATGGTAGTTTGGAATACCAAGGTCCAAAACACACAGGAAACCCCTCCATAAACCAATTGTTCGTTAATTTCCCGGTCACCTATGATTGATTTGAAAACGTAAAGAGGACTGGTTCCAATGTCACCATAAATAATGCCTAGTGCCACGAGCAAGGAAGCTGCCGTTACTTTTCCGTTTATCCCATTTTTTGAAGTATCCATTTTGTTGAAATTTTAGAGTGTATTCATGGCTCAAATTTCCGTCAAATGGTATCGGTAGGATATAAATGTTTATTCGTTTAGTATAAAGAAAAAATAAAGAACGGGAGGTTTGTGACTGCATTTAAACAAAGCGATACCCTACGCCACTTTCTGTGAGTAAATGTACAGGTTGGTTGGGATTGGTTTCAATCTTCTTTCGTAACGTACCCACAAAAACACGGAGATACTGTGTTTCTGTTTGCGAACCCAAACCCCATATTTCTTTCAATAAATACTTATGTGTCAACACCCTTCCTTCATTTTTAGCAAACAAAACAAACAACTGGTATTCGGTAGAGGTGAGTTTGACAAATTCATTGTTTTTCTTTACAGTTCTTGCCAAAAAGTCAATTTCTAAATCTCCGAAAACCAAAGTGCTAGTAGTGTTAGTAGATTGGTTACTACGAATGGCTGCGCGTATTCTTGCCATTAACTCAGAAGTGCGAAATGGTTTGGTTATATAATCAGTCGCCCCATGGTCAAGAGCCGAAACGATGTCGTTTTCATTGTTTACTACCGAAAGAATGAGGATGGGTTTGCTGTACCAAGTCCTTAGCTCTTTCAATATTTCATGACCACTTTTATCGGGCAGACCGATGTCAAGCAAAATCAATTCTGGCGGATGATTAGCTGCCATCACCATTCCTTCTTTCCCAGTTTCTGCTTGCCAAACTTTAAAGCCGTTGCTTTCGAGGGCAATCTCTAACAATTTCCTTATCTGAGGTTCATCGTCTATAATAAGTATCTCTGCTTTATTCATTTTTCAAGTGATTTATATAAGAAGCCTCCACAGGCAATTCGATAATAAACTTAGCCCCTCCTTCTTCAGATTTTTCCAATTTTATGGTTCCCTGATGGGCCATTACAAAACCTTTGGCAATGGAAAGCCCCAATCCGCTTCCTCCTGATTTGGAATTTGGGAGTCGGTAAAACTTGTCAAATACCAACTGGTGTTCGTGTTCAGGTATTCCCGGCCCATTGTCAGATATTTGAATAATGCAGCAACTGGATCGATGGGATGAATTTATCTTAATGATAGTATTAGAGGGAGTGTAAAGAATGGCATTATGTATAATGTTTTGTAGTACTTGTTCGATGAGTCCTCGGTCGTATTTGAACAAAGGCAGACTTTCGTTAGGTTGAATTTGAAAAATATGTGAATGGGTTTCCGGTAGTTTATTGATAACTGAGTGGATCAACTCATTGGTATCGCACCAGTCCAAGTTTAATTTCAACATGCCGGTTTCTAATCGATTCATATTGAGCAGGTTTTCCACTTGACGATTTAAACGGATACTCGCTTTGTCAATTTGGTCAAAAAGCTCGTTTTGGTTGTTTTCTGAAAGCTTGTCTTTGTTTTCTTTTAGGGTATCCAAAGCTCCTAAAATGGTGGAAATGGGTGTCCGCAATTCATGCGATAATGAGTTGAGAAGTACATTGTACAATCGGATGGTATTGTCTTTTTCTTCCTTTTCACGGGCCTTTTTTTCTGCCTTTTTGATTTGAAATGTCAATACCGCATTGACCAATGCTATTAAAAAGTACAACATCAACATCAACAAGTCTTCTGGATTGTTGATTTGAAATGTGAATATAGGAGGGATAAAAAAGAAGTTCCATATCAGGGCACTCAACATCGCAGCCAAAAGTACCGGCAGTATGTCGAACAACATGGCCAATATAGAAACACACATCAGTAGTACCAATGCCACCAACTTGTACCCAATATAAAAAGTACCTAAATAACATACCACAGATACGCATAGTATCAATCCAATACAGATAACATACTGTTTTTGAGGAGCCAGTCCTCTTATGGTTAATAAATTCACCTTATTTAGTTAAGTTCAATAAAGTTAAAAATTATGATATAAAGAATTTATAAAAAAGTGATATTTGTTCCCCAAATGCTAAGTTCGTTTGTTGGTGACCTCCGCTATTTCTTGCCAGAAACACCAACAAAGGCAGAAATGTTTATCGCTCAGGCATATCGTATGGAATAGACTGTTGCACAACAAATTACCATGCTTTTGATATTGTTAATGGCAAGCAAAGGGGTGGCAGGCATACCCAGAGCTTCATTGGTAGTGGTGGCAAGTATGTTAGGTACATTTGGGATTCCTATTGAAGGTTTATTGTTATTATTGGGAATTGACCATATCCTTGATATGGGTCGATCGGTGGTCAATTTATATGGAAATGTGATTGCTACTTGTGTTATCAGCAAATGGGAAGACCCTGCATTTGCAATCAAAAGTTAGAATGTTTTAAGGTATCACTATTAAATAACCTGAGTTCGAGTTAAGAACAATCTTGATAAGTTTTTAACAAATTGATTTTCAGACATATATCTACTTCTTACTTTTTGTTTTGCCAAAAAGTAAGCAAAAAGGCAACCACTCCCGAAAGCTTTCGGGACAAATCCAAGTTTTTTATGCCGCACAAACCCTCCTTACCATGCCAATCCCGATAAATCGGGAGTATTTCGCACTTT
>JANRJY010000120.1:0-32019 GCA_033763735.1 Bacteroidota bacterium
TCCACAAGCCCAACATCTTTTTTTGTATTATTCATAGAACAAAAAAAGAGTATATGAAACAACTTTCATATACTCCTTTATAACAAACTGACAATCTATGACTTACAGCGAGTTTACCAACTATTTTTGACTATTATATCATATTGTTAAATGTCATTTTTTGTGCTTTACCTATTCATGCACAATTTTCAATAACTAAAAATGAAGGTGATAGGGAGCTGATTATCAAAGTGATGGATAAAATCTATAATTTTGAATTTGATGAAGCAAAAAAGTTACTTCCGGAAGTTAAAAAACGAATTCCAAACCACCCCATCTATGATTTTTTAGAAGCCATGAACTTATATTGGCAAATTGTGCCAATTTCTAATAACCATCCTTTATTCAAAGATTATGTGAACCATATTAATAATGTACTCAAACTAAGTGAACCATTGCTTAAGTCTAAGGACCATAAAGAAGAGGCTTTTTATTTTTTATTAGCGGCACATAGTTCTTTGACTTTGGTAAATGTAAAAATGAAAGATTATATGGGTGCAATTAATGAAGCAAGGAGCTCATATTTGTATATGAAAGAGGGATTTGCATTAACAAATAAAAATCCTGAATTTCATTTTTCAACGGGTTTGTACAATTTTTATGCAGAACAATACCCAAATACACATCCTTTTATGCGTCCTTTTATGTATTTTTTTGCAAAAGGAAGTATCAAATTTGGATTAGAGGAATTGGAAAGAGGAAGTAAACTAGGGCATTTCTGTAGGACAGAATCTATGTATTTTTTAGGTCATGTGAATTTGAAATATCTTTCAGATCCACACCGAGCATACCCGAATTTTAAAGCTTTGACTGAAAAATATCCTAATAATTTGTGGTATTTATGCCGATACGTTGAAACACTAATATTGCTGCACAGATTTGAAGAAGCAAAAAATTATTTGGCAGTTTTAGACGAAAGCAACTTGGATTATTATAAGTTTTCGGCACATGTATTTCATGGAATGATCGAACAATTACAAAATAATAATATTGTACATGCAAGAACACATTTCCTTAAGGCAATTAAAATATCAGACGAATCAAAGAAAAATGTGAGTGATTATAAGGCATTTGTTTACTGTTATTTGGGTTTAGGCTACGAAAAAGAAAAAAATATCAAAATGGCAAAGTATTACATCGATAAAGCAGAAGATGATGCCGAGTATGAAATGATCAGAAAGGAAATAAGAGATTTTAATTTAAGAAATTAATGAAAATTGTTTTTTTGGATGCGGGTACATTATATGATGTCCCCAATTTGGATACTTTAAAAGAATTTGGCGAACTGGAATTGCATCAAAATAGTGATTATATACAAACCATTGAAAGATGCCAAAGTGCTACCATTGTAATTACTAACAAAGTTATCGTTGATAAAAATGTGATGGATAAGAGCCCAAATCTAAAATTGATTTGCGTGGCTGCAACCGGAATGAACAATATTGACCTTGAATATGCCAAACTAAAGCAAATTAAAGTAATGAATGTGACCGGATATTCAACCCAAAGTGTAGCTCAAATCACTTGGGCCATGATTTTGAATTTGGTTAATCATATCCAACATTATGATAGATTTGTGAAAAGTGGTTTATACGCCCAACATCAGTTTTTTACTCATATCGACAAGAGTTTTTACCAACTTTATGGTAAAACAGTAGGAATCATTGGTTTAGGCAGCATTGGCAGGGAGGTTGCTCAAATTGGAACTGCTTTTGGAATGAAAGTGATATATGCCTCATTATCAGGTGTTTATAGAAAGGAAATATATGAAGAAAAGTCTTTAAAACAGCTACTGCAAACTTCTGATATAGTGTCCATACATTCGCCTTTAAATGATAAATCAAAAAATATTATTGATTATTCAAATCTTCAACTAATGAAAAAGAGTGCTTTTTTAATTAATGCCGGGAGGGGAGGGATTGTTGTAGAACATGATATAGCTAAAGCATTGAACGAAAACCTTATTAGTGGTTACGCTACGGATGTTTACGAAAAAGAACCAATTATAGAAAACAATCCTATGTTATCTGTAAATGATAAAAGCAAACTGTTGCTTTTACCTCACATAGCGTGGGCCAGCATAGAAGCAAGAACATTATTGGTTGAAAAAATTGCAGAAAATATTAGAAAATTTTTATATTCTAACTAAACAATGTTCAGTTTTTCTTGCAAATCTTCTCTTACGAATTTAGAAACTGGAAGCATCATAGCAGGATAATCGTTCATAACAACATGTCCACCTTCGCTCTTTATTAACATACCAATTTCGTAAAAATTAACTAAGTATGATTTGTGAATACGATAGAAATTAAAACGAGTCAATACATTTTCCACTTCACGAAGTGTACGGCTGATCATTTCACTTTTTTTGTTTTTGAGGTGAATTACCGAATAGTTACTTGATCCCTCGCAATAACTAATTTCTTTTGGATCCATAATTACCACCCCTTTGTTTGTAGGCAAACCAATACGATTCGGAATAATGTTCAAATTAGTTTCAATTTGTAACCTATAATTAATTTTTCGAATAGCTCTATTGAATTCTTCAATAGATAAAGGCTTCTCTATATAATCCAAAACATCAAGTTTGAAAGCTTGAACAGCCATATGATGATCATTGCCAATAAATATTACTTCAAAAAAACGAAGCCTGTTCTTTGATAAAAACTCAACGGTTTCTTTGCCCAATTTATCTACATCAAATACAACAAGTTGTGTTTTTGACTTATTTAGCTTGTCAATTAAAGAAGCAATGTCATTTACAACTGATTCTATTACAACAGATTGACTGAATTTTTGTTCAATTGTTGATATAATTGATTTTGACGTAGTGTCATCAAATCCTACTAAAATACATTTTACCATAGCAACAAATTTAAATCAATTGGATTGAACGATTTTATTAATTATTGATAAACTTATTATTTGTAACATGAATTACTGCAAAAGATTGATTATGACTTGTAACAGTATTTTTGAAATGTTGATAACTAAGCCTACTTGTACGTACATTAAATGTTATGAACACAATTACTAAATTTTATATCAATAAAAGGGTTGCATATTTTCATTTTATTATACTAAATTTGCACCCCAATTTATTCAAATGACTCCGTAGCTCAGCTGGATAGAGCAACGGTTTTCTAAACCGTTGGTCATTGGTTCGAATCCAATCGGAGTCACTTTTTTTGAGCAATTATTTTTTTCATAAAATTATAATATTCGTGTTCCTGTTTGTTACATATTTAATTAAACTTATTATATAATTTATACTTACAAGTTACAAATAAATATTATTTTTCACCAGATTGTATTTAAATTAAACCTATTTGTTGATTTTTTACCGGGCATTATCTAATTGAAAACTTTTATATCGACAGTATTATTAAATTGTTATCATGCGAAATATGATTTTATTTTAATCTACATTTGATTTGAAAATCCAACCTAATTCCTAAATATCATTCGTAAAAAACATCCGCTTTTGACAGAAGAAAAGGCTTCTGTAATATCAATGGAACAACTGCTTTTATTGCATTCCGAAATAAAAGCTTATGGCATTCCTTTTGGTTATCAACAGGGTAATTGCCACAATATAGCACATTTTGTTTGTTTATTTCTTGCCAATAAAGGAATAATAGCTGCTAAAATATGGGCCATTACTCCAGGGATTTATTCCCTCTATAATTCAAGTTTGATAACTTTTAAAGACAAAAAGAAATTGTCACCAACAGGAACAATCGATTGGGGTTACCATGTAGCGCCACTTATGATTGTCAAAGAAAAAGGGAAATCAAAAAAAATGGTATTGGATCCAATATTATTTCCCTGGGGCCCTGTACATTATAGAACTTGGCTTGCCAAAATCAAAACTAAAGGAATTGTCCACCTAATAATGGATTCAGAGTGGTATTTGTTTAATTCAACTTTAGTGCCGAATTCTCAAAATCAATATTTGTATAATGTAGAAGTTGATAATTACAAACCAAATGTCACTTTTCCGAGTTGGTTTTCAGACAAGCTGATTTCAGATTTTTTTAAATATGAAGAGGATAGTAAAAATAATCATTGGTTAGAAAGGGGACTAGCGATTAATGAAACTGCAATTTGCTTTTACAATAATGAATTTAAACCCTTGTTAACTACTAAAAAACATCTGGACTTAATCAAAGATTATCGAATATTGGTCGGCAATATCAATAATTTTGAATCTGTATTCAGAGATAATATTTGGAATGATGAAATGAACCAAAACTTCAATAAAAAACATGAAAATGTGATTTTCAAATATCGAGAAATATATGAGACAAACCTGATAAAGTGGCAGAAAGATGTAAGAACTTTACTTGAAGTTAAGAATATCAAATAAGTTTCCAATTCAATAAATTAACTTTTATCAAAACATTAAAGCGGTATTATTGTGAGAAGTGAATAAAGCGTTATTTTTGCGTCCACTTTTTAAAAAAGGCATCGTAGTTCAATGGATAGAATAGGAGTTTCCTAAACTCTAGATGCAGGTTCGATTCCTGCCGGAGCCACTTTTAGCAAAAACTAAAATCTATAAAAACCAATCAAATACTTGATAATTAGTCTTTTGGGTCATTTTTTAAGATATCCAATTCTTTTTAATTCGTATTAATTCCTTATAATTGTTTTACAATTTGTTTTACAGTTTTAAATTGCATTACTATAAATCATGGGAGTTAACATTAAAGTAGTTTTTAATAGGCTTAATATAAAAACAGTGAATGGACTATATCCAATCCATTTCAGAGTTACTATTGACAGGAAAAGCGACTACTTGCATTCTGGAATAAAAATAAAAAAAGAATATTGGCTAGGCAAAGAAAATAAATGGATTAAAGAAAGTCATCCTGATAATCATGAAATTAACAAAAGAATTAAATTTTTATTGGAAAGAACAAATAGCTATTTATGGCATTTAAAAAATAATGAAAGGCAAATTAATTTTAAAATATTAAAGGATTTTCACCAACAAAAAACTGACAGTAAAATTCTTAATGAATTTGTAAATGAATTCATCAAAAATAAAAAATGGAACAATCTGAATACTCGCAAAACCTATATTACTTTTCAAAAACATCTAAACGATTTTAATCCAAGAATTAAATTTTCAGAACTCAGTTCTCATTTAGTTAAAGAATTCATTAATTTTTTAGAATTTGACAAAAAACTAAAAGGTGTTTCAATTAAGAAAAACAAAGATAAATTCGTAGTAATTACATCTGAAGCTATTAGGCAAAATCTTTTAAATGCAAATAATAATCCCTTTTTTCTTTCTGATATTAAAATTCGAATAGAAAAATCCCAAAGAACCTATTTGGAAATTGATGAAATAAAAAAAATAGTCAATTTATCATTTACTCCTGAAGAAGAACACCTTAATAAACATCGCTGGCATTTCATTTTTTTATGTTTAAGCGGAATGTATTATAATGATTTGAAAAAATTGAAGTGGGTTAATTTGGGAAAAATGGAGGATGGTTATTATATCAATGACACTAGATTTAAAAATGGCAAAGTCTTTCAAATCCCTTTGTACAAATTCAATACGACAACATACATAATTGACAACTTTGGAGATAAATCTTCAGAATTCGTTTTCCCTGATACCATTGAAGATCAACCTTTTAATAGGGAATTAAAAAAAATAGCAACTAAAGCAGGAATAAAGAAAAACATATATAATAAGGTAGGTCGTCATTCTTATGCACAATTAATGATAAATCTGGGAATGGAGAGGCAATTTCTTTCAAGAATGCTAGGTCACACAAAAGAAGAAACTACTTCACAGTATTATAAAATATCAATTCAAGACCTTGAAAACAAAATAAGTAACATAAATTTTAAATCCGTAGAGCTATGAAATCAAAATTTTATCAAATCCTAGATTCAATCGACAAGTTTTTTTTAGATCCAAAATCTTTTTTTTGTGGTTATCAAAAAATAAACGAAAATCAGATTTATTTTAACACGGGAATTGTTATGGAAAATCCTGTTTACAGTATAAAAATGCCTGAAAAGTTAAGTTTACAACAATTTGATTCGGAATTTTCTAAATTATTTTTGTGGAATTTTTGCCCAAAAAATGGTTCGATATTCAAAATTGAACAAATGATTTCAGAAATCTACAAATTCAATTACGATAGAAGTCAAGATATGAACACTATTTATTATAAGATTGAAAAAAATCTCAATAGAATAGAAAACTACATATCCTATGATGGAGTCAAAGGCAGCGAGAATTTCCGCAATTTTATTGTCTTTATAGTTTTTTTTGCATTTATATTTTCTATTTACCATACAATTGGATTTAATGTAATTGCCTTTATTTTGACAGGAATATTATCCTTATTAATAGTAAAATTTGGAATAATTGAAATGCTTTTTAAAAGTATTTTTGTGATATTGGAACCTTTGTTTAATAGAACAAATTTTTTAAGCTTAAGAAAAAAAGAAATACTCAAAGAAGAATTGTTTCTGTTGAGGGAATTTAATAATGAACAACGAATAAATCATTTAGTCGCGAATAGTAAAGATTTTGAAAATTTAATTGATGAAAATCTAATAAAATTAGTAGATGAATTTCTTTTCATTTTTGATACAACATTGGAACCAATTATAAAAAAACTTATTAATTATAGTGAGCATGATAAAAATAGAATAAAATTAGAATTAGCATCTGTTGTCGGATTTGATTTGAATAGAGTTTTATCAGGAAATGGAAAGAATAAGGATGTTTCTTATTATATAAATTCACGGCCTGATACAAGAAAAAATTCAATTCAACATAAAGTTGAATATTTTTTAAATCAAATTAAAATTCGCGCAGAGAAAAAATATTTTTCGTAACTACCTCATTTAAATAACTTTAGAAAGGTTTATTTAGCACTTGGATAATTATCCAAGTGCTATTTTTTGTTTTTTTTAACATCATTGCCGACCAAAACAAACAAACAATAACTGCAATGAATGCACCAATTGGAACAATCCCAACATCATTTGTTTTAATTCCCGAGGAAAGGCTTAAAGCAATAGAAAACGCCATATATAATATTAATGCGAACTTTAAACCATCATCTCCATCAAACAATAATATGGATGGTTATATAACGGCCCAAGAATTTATGGATTCATGTAGAATAGGCCGTTCGAAGTTTGACGATTTAAGATCACTCAATTTGATAAATTGTGTAAAGAAAGGAAGAAAAATTTATCTGAAAAAATCTGAAATACAACGGTATTTTGAAAATACCTAAAAATAAAAAAGCTGCTATTGGAGTAGCAGCTTTCGATTACTATTTATCACTTTAACTCTTACATAAAATGATTGATGAAGCAAATCTATCAAATGATAGCCTATTTTCCAAATTCGAATGCAAAGAATATAAAACCTCCCTTAAATATGTAACATGCATGTCCAATGCTAGGAAATTCCTGAATTTCAATGTTCATGGCAATTCTAACGCAACAGGTCTATTGATTCTTGGTTTGTATTTGAAATTACACAAGTATGAATCAAATATCGAAGAATCTGAATTTAATGTTAAGGTTTCATCACTAGCTTCAGTAAGAGGAATTAACAGAAGAACGGTACAAAGGCATATTTCTATCCTTTTAAGTAAAGGGTTTTTTATTGACAAAATCAAGTTAGGCAAAGAAGGTATTTTATTGAAATTTAATGGCCAAATCCTTTTTTCTAATGCGACAAATTGCCACAGTTTAGTACAAGTACCTCTAGTACCTATAAATAATAATAAAGACCAGAACCCAAGAGAGCAAGTTATTGAGCCAAGGGAGCAAGTTCGCTCAGAGACCAATTTCAAGCGTAAATCGATTGAAAACTCTGAGCAGCTGCTTTCTCTTAATCGATTTTGGAACACTTTCAAAAAAGGTTTTTACTCAGGAAGGTTGTTTTCTGAAATTGAAGAAAAATCCATAAAAAATATCATTTGGGAAGGTGTATATAATAAATTTCATCTCCCTTTTGAATTTAAAGATTGGAATGAATTTGAGAAATCGTTGTATCAAAGGCTCCGAATTTTGGACATTTATTTGCGCAAAAAACCAGATAAGCGATTCATTACGAGTCCTTTAATATATTTTGATAAGTTTAATCCAAACGGTTTTTCAAAGACATACTATTGGAATTTGAGAGAAACAATTTTGAAAAAAGTTGTTCAAAATACCGACAAAAAACCGAGCCAAGCTTATTTTTCTACCCGAATTAAACTTAACCAATATCATGATTGGCAAGTGCTTGAACTTTCGCAAAAAGCAAACTTAACCTATTCAAATATCTGAAATGGATACGGAGAAAATCAAGAATCGAGCATTAACAAAGTTAATGATATGCTTTTCAGATGAGAAGGTTAGATATTTCTATTCCCTTGATTCTAAAGCAAATATCGAAAGAAAAAACCAAATGCCAGGAATATACAAACTTGAAAAAATGCTTTTTGGTCAATTTTCTGGCAAATGGAGTAAAGCAATTTTATTTGATAATTTAACAAAAGAACAAATTAAAAATTATGACTAAAATCATCGCAATTTCAAATCAAAAGGGAGGAGTTGGGAAAACCACTTCTTCCATTAATATAGGTGCCGGGTTAGCCAACAAAGGATTCAGAGTAGTCTTGGTGGACCTGGATCCCCAAGGCAATATGAGTTCCGGATTAGGTTTGAAAAAACCGGAATTCACCATACACGGTGCATTATTAAACGAATACAAAGTCAAAGCTTACCCAATTAAGGAAAGACTGGCATTAATTGCCTGTGATAATGCTTTTTCGAGTTTTGAAAAACTGAAAGGCGATGAAATGGATCGAGAATATTTGCTTCGTGACTTGCTCGAACCACTTAAATCTAAATGCGACTTTATCATACTTGATTGCCCACCTTCTTTAGGACTAATTACGGTAAATGCCTTTACTGCGGCCAATGAAGTTTTGATTCCTTTGGAAGCACAATTATTTTCAACAGATGGATTAGAAAAAGTTGTTGAAATGGTTCAAAAAATTACCAAAAGGTTAAATCCTGATTTGGTAATCAAAGGCATCTTTTTCACCCGATATTCCAAAAGAACTATTTTAAAAAGGGACACATTAGAAGAAATCAAAAGTGCTTATCCGCAATTGGTTTACGACAATTACATCAGGGAAAGTATTGCATTAGGCGAGGCACCACATGTTGGTAAGGACATTTTTTCATATGCAATAGAAAGCGCAGGTTCACATGACTATAATCAGTTGATCGAAGAATATTTATTTAAATCAGAGGTAACACTTAGTAACATTTAATAACATAATGTAACACCTTGTTAACGGATTAACACTTAATAACATCATGTTGCAATGAAAACACTCAATAATACTGTATTATCTTATTAACATCAAGTAACACCTATTAACATAAATGTTATGGCAAAAACATTCAGAAACATTCAACAACATCAAGACAAAAACATTCCAGATTCGAAAAAGGATATTTTGGATTTTTTTGATGAAGAAACCGCAAATGAAAAAGTCAATGATACTGAAGTAACACCAAAAAAAATACAGCCGAAAGAGGCTGAAATTTTAGATGAAATTGTTGCTGAAGAAACTCGTCAAACATTTATTATCAGTGTTGAACATTTGGAAAAATTGAAAAACTATGTGTACACGCAAAGGCGAAAAGGTCATTTTGAATACAATCAGAAAAATGCCTTGGAAGAGGCTATTGACAAATTAATTGGCAAAGAAGAATTAATCGTTCGACCGGAGGAAGTCCGAAAAAAGGAAGAAAAAAGAAAATTAAAAATAAGAAAAGGAATCATTGGAAGGTAGCTCGTCTCTTTTTTTTAAAGAGAGCGAGCGGGAACAGAGCAGAGCACCGTTCCAGCTCGCCTAAATGCCTGAAAAATAGGCATTTAGGACTTAGTATTTTATATACATTTTATAATAAGGATGTTAAGTGTCTGATAATGAGATAGTAAAAATGAAAATGACTTATAAACAGAATCCAAACTTAGAAAAACTCAAATCAATTGCCATTGATGAAGAAACACATCAATTAATTAAGCAATTGTCAAAAACGAATAAGCAAAGCCAGGGAGCATTTGTAAAAAACATGGCTAAGTATTTTTCAAAATATGGGGTTGAACCCACCACAGCTCCGGCAAGCCTTTCAAAAGAAATAAAGAACCTGGATCGTAGGTTTATATCCTTTATTAGGGAGCAAGAGGAGCGCTTTTTAATTCCGTTAGGAAATCAACTAGAATCCACAAAAAATGAAGTCCTAAAAATTAGACAAAAGTTAGAGCAAACTCCTTTCGAAAAAACACAACAACAATCCAATATTTCTGAACATGAATTTTCGGTTTATAAAAAAATTGCATTCAATATATATGAAATGGGCATTAAGATGAACCTAACTCAACGGAAAGAAAAGATTGTATTGAATGATTTGTTGGCCCTCTCTGAGAAAATTAAAAGCATTGTTCAATAATGCCGATTATCAAAATCACTCATACATCAAAGGGAAGTAATACCGGCAGCTGTGCCCAACTTGAAAAATATTTGCAGAAAGAAAATAAAGACGTATCATTTGAACATGCAACGCACTGGTATGACCAGGAACGAACCTATGTGAGTAGGGGAGAAGTAGTTCATCGGTTGGACAACAATCACAAAGGACTCAGTGCCAAAGACGCAAAATTTTTCATGGTCACCATCAATTACAGTGAAAAGGAGATCGCATTTATTCACAAAAAATTTGAAGATAATCCTATACTTACTGAAAATTTTAAACTCAATTATACCCGGGAAGTGATGAATCAATATGCTTCTAATTTCAAACGAAATATTCAAGGAACCGACTTACTTTATTTTGCCATCAATGAGCAAAACCGATACCATAAAGGCAATGATAAAGAAGTGTTAAAGGGAAAGGCAAAACAAAGAGAAAGAAAAGATGGATTGAATGAACACACGCATATAATCGTAAGCCGAAAAGACAAATTCCAAAAACTCAAATTAAGTCCATTAACCAATCATATTGATACGAAAAAAGGAGCAATTAAGGGAGGATTTGATCGAGTGCAATTTAAGCTCAATTGTGAAATGGCATTTGATGCATTATTAGGCTATTCCAGAGACTTTGATGATAAAGCTGAAGTATTAATAAAGAGGGCAAGGGGTGAAGAAATATCGCCAAATACCTTAGCAGAAAATGTTGCTCTGGATAAAAGAAATGAAATGAATATTGAAATGAAAAATAAAAAAGGAATGTCCCATTAGATTCTATTAAATATACAATATATTCATGTATAAATACCAAACAAGATAGAATAAATTACGTATCTTTAAGTATATAAAATATTTTTAAAACCTAAAAAACTTACCATTATGAAAGACGAAATAGTAGAAAAGCAGAAAAAAGGTAAAGTGCTTTATGACTTTAAAAAACTAAAAATTAGTTTTAGTATTCCTAGTTTAGGTAGTGATTGGAATCCATATAATATTACTGAGGATATTCCCCAATTATTTGGAGACAAAGTACAATTTGATAAAAAATTTAATTATATATTTTACCCTTTATATAACAATGGAGAAATAGGTCTTTTATATTATTTTGATATGAAAAAAAATCGCTCCAAATCGCCTACTTATTATTTCGGTTGGGGTACTATTAATTATGAAGGAAAAGCAGAATTTTATTTGTTTGACGAAAAGGAACTAACTACTTCTTTTGAACAAGCGGAAGAAACTATGTTTAAATATATTCTGAAAAAGAAATATTTTGAATAACATCATTTACAAATGATTTGATAACCAAAATTACAAGAAATGAAACCCAAACGAATCATATTAATCAGACATGGAGAATCCATTGGAAATACAAATAAAGAAATTTATAATTCAGTACCCGATTATGCATTGGAATTGACTGAAAAAGGGCATGAACAAGCACTTAATGCAGGAGTTGAGCTAAAAAAATTAGTCGGTGATTCAAAAATGGCCATATATGTTTCCCCTATGTGGCGTACTCGAATGACATTTGAAGGAATTGCCAAAAGCTTCAATAAAAATCAAATTAATTATAAGGAAGACCCCAGATTAAGAGAACAGGAATGGGGACATTTGAGAGGCATAGAAGAGAATATGAAATTCAACAAAGAGCGGGAAGATTATGGAATTTTTTATTATCGATTTCATCATGGTGAATCAGGAGCGGATGTATATGATAGAATGAGTGGTTTTTTGTCAACTTTATACAGAGATTTTCAAAAGGTAGATTTCCCTGATAATGTGGTATTGGTTACCCATGGGTTATCAATACGATTATTTATTATGAGATGGTTTCATTTGACAGTTGAAGAATTTGAGGAACTAAATAATCCTAAAAATTGCCAGATTATTATCATGGAAAAGCAAGAAAATAATAAATACAAGTTGATAGAAGGATTATCAAAAAGTGAAGCAAAACATAAATATCAACGTCCTGTGCAATTTTGACAACTTGACATTAAAATTTGTAAGCATTATAACAATTTTTATACTTTTAATGGCAAAAATTACATACGGATATGTAAATTATAAGAAATAATTGTTATAATTGAAAAAGATACTATTTGGTTTATTTGTTAGAATCAAAATATACGCAATTTACAATTGTCAATATTTTGGAAATATTCGAAATAGTGCATAGATATAATCATTACGAGCAACCCTAATGACGACCCCAAAATTATATCAAGCATCCTAAAATCGAAAAACAACAAGAAAAATGATTTACCAAAATAAATGATTAAAGAAGAAGTTCAAAATATAGTTTCTACTCTTATTACCAATGGTTTCGAGATTGACCAAATGGAAAGGTTTCCCAAAGGGAATATCATTTTCAATATTCTAAAATTAGATAAGCTTGGAGCAGTAGTAAAATACAGCATCCTTTTTACAAAAGACAAAAATGAAACATCACTCACAGATTCAGTAATTACATTTTCTAAATCCTTTGAATCAAAACCTTTAATTGTCGCTGATAGTTTTGTTTCACCATATTGCACAACTCATACTTTTCAAAAATTCTATGATTTTTTTGGAGGTATTGTAAATACTGGTTTAATCTTAATACCAAACCTACCCGACATTTTAGAAGAATTAGGTTTGAACAAACTACCATTAGTTTTACACGGTGATGCCTTTGATTTGCATGAATTATATATCAAAGAATGTTTTCAGTTTATATTACAATCCCCTACAAGGCGTTACGGCAAAGACAGATTGTTTGAATCTATTCCTGACGGAATCGTTATTTGCAAGAATGGAATGATGATACTTTACGATTCCAAAGCGTATTCTAATGGGTTTGATTTTAAAGCAGATGATATAAAACGATTTGCAGCATATGTAGAGGAATTCAACAAAAGGTATTCAGCAGTTTTGGGAAAAGTATTTACATTCATTGTTGTTACAGGCAAAATAAATCCATCCGAGAAAGCAATTGCAAAACGTTCTAATGAACTTTACCAAAAATGTAACACGAATTTATCGTGTATTACAAGTCGAGAGTTAGGCAAAATAGTTCAGTTGCTGCAAATAGAGCCCGACATTCGTATTTCAATTCTTTGGAAAAATGTTTTTTCCGAATTGATTATTGATGAAGCAATTGTTCAAAAAGAAATTACAAGAATCAAAAAAGATAATCTTAATTAAACATGGGAACATCCGTAAGTCATGGTTCACCAAGAACCTCAAACTGGAAACCAGTTTTAGCTTGCTATACCAACGATAACTTTTCAAAAGAAAGAGTAATAAATGAAGTTTGGAGAGCATCTGAAAAAGAGCCAACACCAATCTCATCTATGATGAAATCAGATGCAATATTTGAATGTTACAATGCAATTGCTAATTCAAAAAATTACCGCGAGGCACTTCAAAAATTCAACGACATAATTTTAAACACCAAGCAAAACACAATTGTTGCCGAGTTTGCTAAGAGAGTAATCCCAACAGCTTTTCAATCCGAAGAGCCAAGTCAACAATGGAAAAATAGTTTTTTTACCGAACTCACTAACTATGTTGTTTCACGTGATGCTTCAGGGTTTGTAGGAAAGAATTTTAGAAACAAATCTGTTACTGAATTGATTGACTTTAAAAAATCTATTGGTAAAAAAGTAAACGATATTGTAGGAGCGGACAAAACAAAAATCAAAACCAAAAGTGATTGGAACATCTTTATTGATTCTTCAATCACAAAACTTAAATCAGCAAAGTAATGACACCTTATAAAATATCAGTTGGTGAAACTAACCTCGGAGCAGACCTACAGCTTTGTCCATCAAAAAACCTATACACAGGTTTGCAATATTTTGAAAAGGAATTTGGAGTTGCAGATTCTTTAGAAGAAGATATGTTAAATCTTGCATCAGGTGTTTATGCTGCCGACCTAGCAGTAATCAGAGACGAAAGAGAAAATTTTTTACGAACAATTGAACTCACAGTTGAAGTTGTGAATTTTCATGCCTTTGAAAGAATCAAAGATAAACTTTCAAGTGCATTACTAATTCTAAGTAGAGATAATTGGCACATAAAATTTGTTCAGAAAACAGGAACACCGGTTGCAAACTTTCAATGGCAAAATAAAGAAGGGGCAGCATTGCTTTTTTCGGGTGGTATTGATTCTATGTGTGCAGCTTCTGATTTCATAAATAAGAAAACCGATTTAGTTTTAGTAAGCCATAACACCCATGCAAATAAAGTAGTAGATAAAAGTCAGAAGAATGTTCATAAGGCGTTGCAAGATTTCTATAAAACAAAAGTTCGCCATATTCACATAAAGGTTTACGGCAGAAAAAACTCAACACATAGCTTTCCCGAAGCTAACAAAAGAGAGAATACACAACGAACAAGGTCTTTTCTATTTCTTTCATTAGCAGCACTTATAACCAGAAGATGTGGATTTAATAAAGTGCTTTATATGGCAGAGAACGGACAATTTGCAATTCACCTTCCTTTGAATTCTGCGAGAGTTGGTCCTTTTTCAACTCACACAGCCGACCCAAATTTTGTTACCCATGCACAAGAAATCTTTAGAACTGTTTTGAGCAATCCCGTATTTGAAATTTCAAATCCATTTCTATACAAAACTAAGGCAGAAGTATTTGCGGTAATGCCAAATAAACTACAAAAAGAAGTTCAAAATTCTGCAAGCTGTTGGATGATTTCTCATGTTCCTCAAGAGAAGCATTGTGGTATTTGCATCCCCTGTATTTCAAGGCGAATTGCCATTGAATACAACGGTCTAAAAGTAAATGAGTATCACACAGATATTTTCACAACAGATATAAACACTTTGGCTGACGATAACACAGGAAAAAGAAACCTTATTGATTACTTAGAATTTATTATACGGTTTAAAGAAGTAACGGCACAGAATAAAGATGAACTGATTTGTGAATTTCCAGAACTTATAAATCCTTCAATTGATGAAGACCAAGCACTAAAACTTTTTGAAAGGGTTTCGCAACAATCATTCAAAGTGTTTCAAAGTTATCCTAAAGTTATAAGCATCATCAAATGAGTAAATTTTCAATTTCACAACTAGAAGTTGCAAGGCAAAACCCAAAACAGTTTGCTAATAATTTGAAAGCAGCAGCAGGCACAAAACCTTCGTTTTTCGGAAGAGGTAAATTTGTTCGTTGGCAAGATGCAGTAAGCGAATACCATAAACAAAACGACCTTTCAAAAGCCATCAATTATCTTGAAAAATCGTTTAGCAATAGAACCGACAATGCAAAGAACAGAAATGAGGTAACTCAATTTATTTCTTCGTTAGATGCTTATGTGGCAGAATTTAAGAAGAAAGGATTTTCAGTAATGGATTTTAGAAAAAGAATTCAAATTGATTTGAACTCAAAGGTATTTATCAGTGGGCAAATTCCGGTAACATATATGAATACCAAAGGCGGGTTTTCGGTTTACTTCTTTTCGCAAGATGGTTTGGGGTGGGAGGCTGAACTTAAATTTCCAATACTTCAAAAATATTTTGCAGAAGAAATTTATGGAACTAATTTAGAAAATATTGAAGTTGGCATTTTCAGTACAGCAAGTGACAACTTTTTCCAACAAATTTTCACCGAAGATGAAGTAAAAGCAGCAGATAAAGAGTTAAAAAAGATTGGAAGGATTATATATGACATACTATAACATACTTCAAAATGTCAAAACAATAAAATCAAAAGGTTATACACATTGCAAGGTATTGCCAAAAGCGGGGCTGAACGGCATTCATTGGATATTTTTGCATTGTTCAACTTTCGTTCTTCGATTGAACTTTTGTGTTGAAAATCCCCACCTTCGGCAATACCCGAAACGTTAGCTTCAAACTGTGTGAGACACTACTAACCTCTGTAAGCACCTCAAAATAAATACTTTACTTAACAAAACATGAATACACTACACATCGCTTTAATAGGCATACTAATTTTGGTGTTTATTATTTTTGGATTAATTATTTATATCCAAATGTTAACGAATGTAAAGAAGGAACAACGTTCCGACCATCCTGTGTCCTTGTCTTTTGTAATCCTTATTGCTGTTATTTTTATAATGATTCCTGTTATGATTTTGTTGTTCAATAATTTCTCTGGAAAAAGCAATGAATGGGGAGATACCATTGGTGGAATAACTGCTCCTTTCATGGCCGCACTTAATGCGGTTTTAGTATATATGGCTTTTCAGCAACAATTAAAAGCAAACGAATTTTTACGAAATATTGAGCAACGAAAAATTATCAGCGATCGATTTGCATTTTTGTTAAAAGAATATTTTAATAGTAATGATATTGACGTTCAACATAATAGGTTGTCCTCTATGTCAAATAAAATAGGTAAGGAAATGATACATGATTATGAAAAGTTTGAAACCGATTTTAGATTTTTAATAAGATATTTAACTTACACTATAGAGTTGATTATAGAAAATGGGAAATCAGATCTTATGAATGAATTTAAAAACATATTCTTTACATATTATACAAAAAAATTAGTTTTATATATGTCTACTATTTCATGGTTTTATCGAAATGTTGTGGTTGACGAAGAAACAAAAAAAACACTTTTATTTTATGAGAAGGATACAAGGGAAAAATATGAATCTCTCAATAAAATATGCAAATTTTATGAGTAAAATCAATTTAATAAATAGAACAAAATTTTATTGTTTCTTTTATTAGAAACAAATAATACTTCTATACATTCCACATAATTTCCAATTTGAAATGTAGTAATAAAGCTAACTAAAAACCTATTTGGAATAGTATCCAATACTCAACCAACTCAATAATCCCAAAAACCTATGATCCCCGACTACCAATCATTAATGCTTCCAATATTAAAACTTGTATCAAATGGTCAAGAATATAAGTACAGAGAATTAATGGAACAACTTGCTGTTGAATTTAGAGTATCTGAAGAAGAAAGAAAAGAACTTTTGCCTAGCGGAAACCAACCCATTTTCAATAATAGAGTTGGTTGGGCGAGTACATACTTGAAAAAATCAGGATTGATTGAGTCACCCAAAAGAGCCATTTTTAAAATTACTGAATTAGGAATCAATACGTTAAAACAAAATCCAAATAGAATTGACAACAAATTTTTAAAACAATTCCCCTCATTCCTCGAATTTCAAAATGCAAGTAGAACAGACAATGAAGAAGATATTATACCTGTAGAAACAAGTGAACAAACACCGGAAGAAAATCTTGAAAAAGCATATCAAAGAATCAGAAAATCTTTAGCATCTGAATTACTTAACAGGGTTGTGGATTTATCACCAACATTTTTTGAAAGGCTTGTAGTTGAACTATTGGTGAAAATGGGTTATGGAGGTTCAATAAAAGACGCAGGCAAAGCAATTGGAAAAAGTGGTGATGAAGGTATAGATGGAACAATAAAGGAGGACAAACTTGGTCTTGATATTATCTATATTCAAGCCAAAAGATGGAAACCCAGAAATGTAATTGGCAGACCTGAACTACATAAATTTGTGGGTGCCTTAGCAGGACAAGGTGCTAAAAAAGGAATTTTCATAACTACTTCCAATTTTACAAAAGAAGCAATGGAATATACTCCCAAAAATGAAACCAAAATTGTACTTATAGATGGGCAACAATTGGCTCAACTGATGATAGACTATAATTTGGGATGCACAACCCAACAAACCTATGAACTTAAAAAAATTGATAGTGATTACTTTGGTGAAGAATAAAAATTAAAACATTGAAAACTCCAAAAAATCTCCATATTCATTATTAAATCTTCTTAAAAAATCAATTTGATATAAACTATGTTTATTCTATTTTGATTTCATTTAGTTTGAAAAAATTTAATTCATTAAAATAAATGCAAAAAGTAAAATCAATATATAATCAAAGCTTAAAATCATTATTTGAAAATATAAATGATTTAATAAAGATACTTATATGGCCAATAGTAGTAATAACTACTTTAATTCTATATTATGATGATATTAAAGTAGTAATCAATAATTCTTCTAAAGTTACTATTGGTTCATTTTCAATGGAGATTATTAAAGAAGCAAATCTTCAAGGTTTTTCTGAATTGGGACAAATTATTACAAATCTTGAAGAAGAAGAATTAAGAGTTTTACTAATTATCGCAGAAGGCAGTCAATTTTCCCTGATTGGACATAACAAATCAGATTACTTTTTGCCTAGTAAAACAAAAATCTGGGAAAAATTAAAAAAGTATAACTTAGTTAAGTTTGAAAACTTTACTTTGAACGAGGTTGAAAATTTATTAATAAGTCTAGGAGCACAAAAACATGAAATTTTTTACAATGACAAAGGAGAATATTCCGCTGTTAAGAATGAAGAATTTAATGAAAAATCTTATGAATATTTCTTGAGTTCTAGTAAAATTTCAGATGAAGATAAACAAAAATTAGAAAGTTTTTCAATTATACTTACAGATCAAGGAAAAAAGGCAATTGACATAATTATTAAAACTGTGATAAATGAATTAAACCAACAAAAGCAATATAAATAATTAGTAGTTAAAACAAATGGCTCTCAGTTGGAACGAAATAAAAGAAAACGCTCAACGATTCTCTAAAGAATGGGAAAAAGACACGAGCGAAGATGCCGAAGCTAAATCATTCATGGATGAATTTTTTGCTGTATTTGGTGTTTCACGCAGACGAATGGCAACTTTCGAATATAGTGTAAAAAAGAATGATGGTAAACAAGGCTTTATTGACCTACTTTGGAAAGGCGTAATACTAATTGAATTCAAGTCAAGAGGTAAAGACTTGGAAAAAGCACACAAACAAGCAATTGATTATTTCCCTGGTCTTAAAGATGCTGATTTACCTAAATACATTTTAGTATCTGATTTTGAACGTTTTAAACTATTTGATTTAGACGAAAACACATATGTAGAGTTTAAATTAAATGAATTAGTACAAAACGTACAACACTTTGGATTTATAGCAGGTTATCAAAAGAAGATTTACAAAGAACAAGATCCAGTAAATATTAAAGCTGCCGATTTGATGGGCAAACTTCATGACCGACTTAAAGAGATTGGCTACGATGGACACCCACTTGAAGTGTATTTGGTTCGATTGTTATTTTGCTTGTTTGCAGAAGATACTACTATTTTTGAAAAGCAGCAGTTTCAAGATTTCATTTACCAGCGCACAAATGTGGATGGAAGCGACTTGGCTGCACGAATGCAAGAGCTTTTTCAAGTACTCAATACACCACCTGAAAAACGATTTAAGAACCTTGATGAAGAGCTCAATGCTTTTCCTTATGTAAATGGCAAACTGTTTGAAGAACAGCTTCCAATGGCAAGTTTCGATTCCAAAATGCGAACTGCTTTATTAGAATGTTGCTATTTGGATTGGAGCATGATTTCACCGGCCATATTTGGGTCTATGTTTCAAAGTGTAATGAATCCGGTTGAACGGAGAAACTTAGGTGCACATTATACGAGTGAAAAAAACATTCTCAAACTCATCAAACCTTTGTTTTTAGATAATTTGTATGAAGAATTTGAAAAATTAAAAGCTACAAAAAACATAAGAAAGCTTGATGAATTTCATAAAAGACTTGGTTCACTTAAGTTCCTTGACCCTGCTTGTGGTTGTGGTAATTTTTTAGTTATAACTTATCGTGAATTAAGGTTATTAGAATTAGAAATTTTAAAGGAAATATATAAAAAGCAGTTAACAACATCAATTGAATCAATTATTTGGCTCGATGTAGATATGATGTACGGTATTGAATATGAAGAATTTCCTGCACGTATTGCCGAAGTAGCCATGTGGCTTATGGATCATCAAATGAATATGCTCATAAGCAATGAATTTGGTCAGTATTTTGCTCGTTTGCCTTTGAAAAAAGCCGCTAAAATCATTCACGGAAATGCTTTACAAAAAGATTGGGAAACTGTAGTTTCAAAAAATGAGCTTACTTATATTCTTGGAAACCCACCTTTCATTGGAAAAAACTTTCAAACTGATAAGCAAAAAGATGATTTGGCATTAGTTTTTGATAATGCTAAAGGATTGGGGAATATAGATTACGTTACTGGGTGGTATGTTGTTGCTGCAAGGTATATTAAAGGAACGAAAATTAAAGTTGCTTTTGTATCAACTAACTCAATTACTCAGGGTGAGCAAGTAGGTTTAATCTGGCCCTTACTTTTTAATAGTTATGGATTGAAAATTCATTTCGCTCATCGAACATTCAAATGGAGTAACGAAGCGAAGGGAAATGCAGCAGTGCACGTTGTCATTATTGGATTTGCTAATTTTGACATTTCTAATAAAATAATATTTGAATATGATAATAATGAAGGTGAACCTCATGCAATTTTGGTTAAAAACATTAACCCTTATCTTGTTGAAGCAAAAGACATTTGTCTAATGTCACGGACAAAACCAATTTGTAAAGTGCCAGAAATGATTAATGGAAGCAAAGTAGTTGATGGTGGCTATTTGTTGTTCACAGAAGAAGAGAAAAATGACTTTTTATTTAAAGAACCTAAAGCTAATATTTATATTAAGAAATTTCTAGGCAGTGAAGAATATATAAATAACATCAATAGATATTGTTTATGGTTAAAAAATGCAGACCCAAAAGCATTACGGGAACTACCATTTTTAATGGAAAGGATAGGTAAAGTGAAAGAAATGAGAGAGAACAGTAAAGATTTAAATACTCAAAAGAAGGCAAACTCTCCAACTCTTTTTATGGCTGAAAGACAGCCGTTTTCTAATTATCTACTAATACCCAGAGTTTCTTCGGAAAATAGAAAATATATTCCAATTGGTTACTTACCACCAGATGTTATTATTAGCGATAGAGCAACGGCATTACCAAACGCAACTCTATTTGAATTTGGAATTATAACTTCACTTATGCATATGGTTTGGATGAAGTATACTTGCGGTAGAATGAAAAGTGATTATAATTATTCAAATTCTATTGTATATAACAACTACCCTTGGCCGTTAAATCCAGAAAAAAAACAAATCACAGCTATTGAAATAATGGCTCAAAAAGTATTAGATGCACGACTTGAATTTCCAAATAGTTCATTAGCAGATTTGTACGACCCCTTAACAATGCCACCATCTTTGGTAAAAGCTCATTCCGAATTAGATAAAGCTGTTGACTTAGCTTACAGACCTCAACCCTTCATTTCCGAAGCAAAGAGGATGGAATTTCTTTTTGAACTATACGAACAATACACAGCTAATCTATTTACCACTGTAAAGGTTAAAAAAAATAAGAAGTAACTGTAATATTGATGTTAAAATCGATCAACTGTGTTTTCTCAAATAATTAATTCAATTGGATTGTTTTTTGATTTTATAGGTGCATTTCTCTTATTTAGGTATGGTTTACCTCCTCAAATTGGAAAAGAAGGAGGAATATTTTTATACCCATCAAACCATAAAAATATTAAAGCTAATTTTTTCGACAAAATGTCGAATCTTGGATTTATTCTTTTAATGTTAGGTTTTACTTTTCAGTTAATAAGTGTTTGGATATAAATTAATGTTTTATGGTTTTTGATAGCACAACAATTCAAAATTTAATTAATTACTTTATGGAGCGGGATTTTTTAGATTACTTGTCAATTTTCCTAGAATCAATAATTGTCATTATTGCTGTAGCACTAGGAAACTATTTTAGTAATAGGAGCTACAATCGTCAAGAAAATGAAAAATTAGAAAGGTTATTTAAATATTTTCAATCTTATGTAATATATCAGAAAGAGCGAATTCAAAGTCAGATTGACAGTATTGTTTCATTTAAGGAAAGTTGTGAAAAATCTAAGGACTTTAAACACATTACGATTCACAAAGTCGTTCAACCTTATTTTATTCTTGATTCCATTAACAAACAAGATTTATTCGAATCATTTAGAATTCAGAAATCAGATAGAGATTTAATAAAATATTTGACTGATTTAGAAATAATTAAAATAACATTTGAGAACTTTTTATTTGAAAACGATTCTTATGTTGAATCAATAAACTTTTTAAATGATGAATGGAATAAAGAATTCTCAGATTTTAAAGTTAATGCAGAGGATTATATTTCTGGTCTTATTATAATTAATGGTTATGAAATTAAAATCAAAGAAACATTTCAAAAATTTCAAAATAAATATGAAATACCAAGTTTGGTAGAAACGATGACCGATTTAATAACCCCTTTAAGCGATTTAGATAATGAGATTATGAACAACCGACAAATTATTTTTAAAAATCCTGGGGATTATTTTCATGTCCATGATAATTTAAATGAATTAAATTTGATTTACAAAAAATGGGAAGCCACAAAAAATGAGTACTCAATTCAACTTGGGAAAACAATTGAAAACTTGAATATAAAAAAAATGGAAATTTAGGATTTTAAATACGATTTCTTTTTTTACTAGGAATTATTTTATCAGCCCATTGTCTTGATATTTTCAAAATTTTTTCCTTTTCTTCAACTGACAATTTATTTTTATTTTCCTCAAAATATTTTAATAATAGTTCGTGTTCAACTAATTGTTTGGAGTCCAGGATATTTAGTTGTGGTAAATTTTCATCTTTCATCTTCAAATTAAAATGTTTATTCTTCTAAGATACTGAATTATTTATTTCAAGAATATATTACCTAATTATTATATATAATTTTGAATATCAAATTATTATTTCATGGAAGTAAATATTGAGTTAGCCAAAAAGATTACCGAAGAATTGCTTGCGAAATATCATGCAAAGGGCAAACCATACGTGGTTTTTGATAAAGAATATTTCAAAAGCAATGAATATTTAGAAGTCCATCCTGGAAATATACTGGTAAAGAAAAAATATAATTTTCCTGAGATTGAAATGTGAAGGCCAAGTAATTTTTTAATTAAGTTAATACCTTCAGAAGAAACTCAAAAAACGAATGAGTACTTTCAATAACTAAAAGAATAATATTCCGGTTTTTGTATTAGAAATCAAACTGGAATGTATTTTTATAAAAAAAAATGCTTATGCCTATATTTATCGGAACTGCACCAGAAAAAACAGAAATAGAGCAATTGAATGCTTTTGATTTAGAAAAATTAAACAAAGATCCAATGGCTCACATTATGCTTTTAAAAATCGATTATAATATTATAGAAAAGTGCCTGGAAATTAGAATAGTTTTTAATGGATGTATAAAAAATTTATTTCAAAAATTTACAATGACAGTCCTATCCGCATTTAAAGTAACCGATGAAGAAATTGCCGAAATGCAAAATCACACTAGTGAGGGTAATGAACTTCTATTGGAATTAATATTTATGTCCTATTCACATACGAGAACATTTTTATATATTACTAAAACTGAAATTCATAAATCTCCGGAGAATGAATACAAAGATTTTTTAAAAGTAATGCAAATGCCAGATTTTCGTATGAGGGATATTAAAAAACGATACGATTATATGTTTACACAAGATTTTTTCGGTTCTGCAGGTATTGGCTAATTCTCCAATTCCTTGCATGGCTGTTTCCCATATTGCAAGTATGGTTTTGTGTTTTACTCTAGCCATAATGGGTTATTTTTTCCATTATATGTTTTGTTCTCTAAACGCCCAATAGGTACCACTCATGTTTTTAACCTTTTTAAACCGACATATCATTTCCCTTGGATAGTTCCATCCTTTGGGTTCTTTCAAAGGTGTTTATCATATCCAAAATTTCGCTTTTAACTATACCCCAATTAAATTCTTTGTTTAATAACAAAGGGTCTTTGCCAATATCTCCCAAATCTACCTCTTTTAACCTCGCTAAGTATGGAGATTCATTTTGTTTAGCGTATCGTTTTTTAAAGTTTTGTACACATTGTTTAAAGCCAAAAAGTTTATGTAATTCAATCAGGTCAACATAATCTTTTTTTGCATTTCTATTTTGAGCAGCCATAATTTTTTGCGCACTGATATCCTCTAAACTTAACATTCGTATCCCTTCAATTTGTTGAATGGGTTTTAAATGCGTTTTCACACCAAATTCCTTCCATATATCCACTTTAATTCCATTTATTTGGGTAACCATTCTATTGGTATCAAAGCTGACTCTTTCAGCTACATCCAATCCGGCATCTTTTAAAGCCCTGTAAGTATCCATTCCATAAAAATCCTTACTGGTAAATAGGTCGATATCCTCAGATTTTCTATGTCCACGGTATAATGAAAGGGCAGTACCTCCTACTAAAAAATGTTCTTTAAGAAAATCTAATTTTTGAAGTGCTTCTAAAAGCTGAAGGAGTTCAACTTCAACGCATTGCCTGAATAACACCGGATATCCTTTTTCTTTAATTTGTAAATCGTTTTCAGCCTTAAAAAATGTCGCATGCTTAAGTAATTCAAATTTTTTATAGAAGCAATGAGTTCGTCTTTCCCAAAAAAATCTTCTGCTTGCTTAAGCTCCTTATCTGTGCCATAATGCACAATTCTGTCAATGATTGCCACTTTATGGATTATTGGATCCAAATCATTTATACTTGAATCCCAAAACAAAACTTTAGGAATTATTAAAGTCTTTCCATTCAAGAAAAGTGTTTTTTCTTTAGGCTGAGATTTAACAAAAGCAGAAGTTTGTTCAGTATTTAACATATATCAAATATACAATTTTTTTAATTGGGAAAAAATCTTGAATTCGCCAAAAAAGTATTTAATTTTTGAATTATTGTTATCTCTTAGGCTTATCAAAATCAGGATCATTTTTACTTGCTTCTTTAATCATTTTTAAAGCATCTTCAAAATGCTGTTGTAACTCTAAAAACTCTTTTGGAGTTAACATTACCATTGGTTCAATAAAATCAATTTCTTTTCTTTCAGGATTCTTCTCCATTTTTCTTTCCATAGAGTTACTTTGAATATACTGTTATATACTTGAATTAATATAAAAGTAATAATTTTATAAGGTATATTTAGAAATTAGTAATAGAAATATGTAGATTAAAATTACTTTAATTATAATGTAAAACAAAAAGTAAATTTTCAGCTTTGACTTTTATTTGCTTCCTCAAAAGTTTTGACAAATTCCCACCCTTTTAAATTTAAAGCATTTGCTAACTTAAAAACAATATCTAAGCTTGGTATATGTTTGCCATATTCCAGATTTTGTAAATACTTATAATCAATCCCGGCAATTTCAGATAATTTTTCCTGAGTAAAACCTTTGGCTACTCGCATATCTTTTATCAAAGTACCAAATTGTTTTTTATCCATTGCTTTAGTCAGCAACAAATAATGTGTTTAAAAATCGAAATATACACCGTATATTTACGGTGCAATTATGTTATGAGTGTTCAAAAAAATAATGCCTCCAAAGAGCAGATTTCAATGCTTTCCGATATAATATTGAAAAACTATGTATTAAATTCTGAGAATGGATATGGTGCGCCCTATTCAACTATATTCCTCAGATATTTATTGTCTATCGATTTTAAGAAAGAAACAAAAAATGCATTTGATTTACGAGAAATATTTTCTGCAAATCAAATAATATTATTAAGTAATGGAAATATATTAAATGGTTCAATGATAAAATTTGACATTGAGTTGTTAATTAATGAAGATGGGGTTATTGATAATAAACGAAATCATCCAAATTATTTTCTTGCATTGGAAAAGATATTTGAATACGATGGAAACTTTGATATTTACATAACGCCAAGATTTAGAAGTTTTTTGATTGAAATGCAATCAAAATATTTGTAATTTGCTTCAATGAAAATCCTTACAATTCCTGATTTGCATGGAAAAGATATTTGGGCGAAGGTAGATTTCACTAAATATGATAAAGTTATATTTTTAGGTGATTATGTCGATTCATTCACCCATACTGATAAAGAGATTTTGGATAATTTAAGAGCCATTATTGAGTTCAAAAAAGCCAATGAATCCAAAGTAGAATTATTATTGGGCAACCATGACATTCAATATCTTTATCAACGAAAGTATCGTTGCAGCGGACACAGAATTTCTATGGATGAAATGTTACATAAAGAGTTTTCTGAAAATGAATCGTTATTCAAAAACATTTTCCAAATTGGTCTACATGTGTGGTCACATGCCGGCATTTCAAACTCATGGTTCAACGAAGTCGAACCCATTTTAAAAGTTAACGGATTTGAAAGGGACTCTTTAAATATTGAGGAAGGAATAAACATATTAGCAAAGCAAGATTTCAATAAATTGGTAATGGTCTCTAAGTTAAGAGGAGGTTATGACCAGGAAAGTGGAATATTTTGGGCAGATAAAAGTGAATTAGAAAAAGATAATTTGGTTGGAATACATCAATATGTAGGTCATACTCATGTAAAAACGATTAACTTTAAAAATAATAATGGCTGGAAAGTGTATTTTTTGGATTGTTTAGATACCGTTCCCCAATTTTTGGAGATTGAGTTGCCCGATTCAAGTGGAATGGGGGAAGGGAAATTTAGTTTATTGGAAATTTAAATATATCAATAATTCAAATTTTGTATTTCTGAATTTGAATTTTATGTTTACTATTCTTAGTTATTTTTAATCAATTTTGACTAAGTAAAATTAAATTCTCTTTTTTAAAATTAACTTTAGTTATTGTTAATTAATTGTTATTAAATAATTCTGATAAAACTATAATTGCCTGATATATAGTTGATTATGAAGTGGAGTAATCTTTATATTGTGTAAAAATCAAATTCTACATTTTGAAAAATAATTTATACTATTTATTATTGAAAGATTTAAATCAAACCTAAATGAAAAAATATTACTTTGTACTAGCAAATTTTTTCCTGTTTGCATCATTTGCCCAAAACAACCTTGCCACCTGGGATTTCAACAATAAAGGAGGACAAGCTTTAGTGAATGCCGATTTTTTATATCAGAATATTACTTCAGCCACAGCAGGCGTAGGTTCTGGTTTGGCTGCTTCCAACTATTTGAATGACGGACTTACTGCTACTCAAGAAAACCAAACTACATTAGGTGCTGCAATTACTAAGGGTGAATACTTTAGCATACATGTGGTACCAGCCAACGGCTATCAAATAACTATTAACAACTTACAAATTCGTCCAGTTTCTCAAAACCAAACTCGGACATTTGCCATACTTAGTAACCTTACCGGATATAATTCCTCGAATGTATTAGGTTCATTTACTTACCAAGCTAATTCTGGTGGAAGCATACAACAAGTAGCGATTTCTGGTATTACTAATATTACTACTCCAATTGAGTTTAGAATATACGTGTATGGAGCTGCAAATGTAAACAACGGTTACTGGGAAGCTGTAGGCATTGGAAATGGAACAAACGTAGACTTAACAGTACAGGGTGATGTAAGTTCAATCCCAGTAATTCCTTCATGGAGTACACAAGGCAATACTGTTGATGGCACTGCCTTTATTGGAACCACTAATAATCAGCCTCTAATACTTAAAGCAAATAACAACACTGGGGTGACGGTTAATAGTAATGGGAGTGTTAATATTCCAAATTTGCAAACCAACGGTATTACATACACAGGAGCTAGTTTTGATATATTCACCCCGGTTCAAGCGCAATGGAATGGAGGCAAGCCCATCATCAGCATGAGTCAATATGGGGAAATACAATTCAACAGCAGCCCTTATATAAACTACAACAATATATACCTCAAAGGTACAGGAGATTATAGTAATGGACTAAGCTACACAGATAGCTTTGGTACCACTACTGGCATAGGTGGGCCAGTATTGTTTGGAGCCAATGGTGGTGCATTAGGTACACGACCAAGTTGGGATAATGCACAAGGCAAGGCAGCTTTAACTTGGGATAATAAAAGAAATGTAGCTGTTTATGGCAACTTGAATTTGGGGAAAGATATGGTTATTGATGGTAATGCAACTATTTCAGGGGTAGCAAATATAAATACGCTACAGTTTTCGGATGGAACATCCACTAACTCTTGGTCACCTGTATCAACAATTACTTCCAACTTAAGTAAATTAGAATCTTCTGTTTCAGGATTATTATTCAGTGATGGTGCGCAAAATACGAAGTTAACCACTCTCACTAGTGCAGTTCAATCTATTCAAAACCAAACTGTCGGATGGAGTACTGGAGGTAATAATATCAATGGATATGAATTTATTGGTACCACCAATTACCAACCTCTGTACTTACGGGCCAATGGAACCACTGTAATGACCATTCAGCCTTATGGTTTGGTAACCGCAAACACTATAAGCGTATCTAATCTTAGCGCTACAAATGGCGCTTCTTTGGGTTACACAACAGTAAATGGAGAACTTGCTGCAAATAATGGAATTAATTTACAAGGTAATCTTAATATGACTGGGGATATTTATAAAAATGGCAACTTAATTCAATTAGATAATATTAATAATTATTGGCAGAAAATTCAAAGCGATAGAATAGGATGTATCACTGTACCAACACCAACATACCAAAATGACCCTAACATTGTAAACTGGAATATTTGTAATAACACCCCTGGCAGAGTAATCAATACGAATAATGGGGCATGCACTTATTGCAACCAAGTTATTGGTACACAAGATAATGTTATTCTAAATAGCTCATATGGATATGTTGGAATTGGAACAAATACACCTGTATCAAAGCTAGATGTTAATGGTTCACAAAGAATTACTGAAAACTTAACCATTGGAGGTGACTTATTTTCAAGCAATTATGGACAAATAAGTCTTTCGAAATTAAGTGAATTATTAACAAAATATAATGATGTTACTGTAACTGGGATTGGACAGAATCAAACTGAAATTAATTTCCTTGATCCTGGAAATAACTGTTCAGGCGGTACAGCTTCTTGGGAAGAATGTTGGTTGTCATTAGGCAATCCACCTAATGGAACAACTAAAAATATAGGTTCTAGAAATAGATTTCTTGTTACTACAACAGATGGATTAAATGTTATGGGAGGACTCTCAAGTTCTGCTTCCTTATTAGGTTCGAATTTTACAACAGTTACGTTTGATTCATATAGTAATCAATACAGCAATTATAAAATTGCCACATTAAACTTTATTCAAAGTGTGGGCAAAACAACTAATTTGGTAATTGCTGATCGAATAGGAATTGGAACTTCAACTTCAGGACAAGCTTTGGCGGTAGTTGGAAATATAACTACTTCTGGAGTAATAACCAGTGGTGGGATAAATACAGATATAGTTTTAGCTAATGGTTACGCTTTAAAAAATGGCGATGTGTTGCAACCTACCCCTTTTGTGATTGATGGAAGAAAAGCAATTTCATTAATCCAAATTGATAAAGTTGGCATAGGTACACCCACACCTCTTCAAAATATTCATATTCTAGGAAAAAACAATACAGATAATGCGGATATCATGATGACCTCAGGTTATCCAAACAGTCCTAACTGGAATATTGGTGCAGGAAATACATTTTTAAGGTTTGCAACATATAATGAGACAACTAACACTTTTTCAGATAAAGTTGAAATAAGTAGTAATGGTAATGTGGGTATTGGAATTAATAACCCTAATTCAAAATTACATGTAAATGGGGGCATAAGAATTGAAAATGAATTTTCAATGGGTGGGGCTTATGCTTTTGAAGTAGATGCACCTGGTATAGTTGGTGGTAGGTTTAAAGTTGGAACTGATGGAAAAGTAGGAATTGGTACACCGACTGCTGCCTCAACACTTCATGTTGTAGGTACGCAAGCAATATTTGAAACCAATTCAGACGCTGCAATAAAAATAAAAGATACTAGGTCAGGAGTTGGGTGGAGTTATTTACAATTTGAAAATAATAGTGGAATAAGAGATTGGGTTGTTGGTAGAAGGCAAGGTGGAAATTTCATGATTTGGAGTAATGATGCAAATGAAATATTAAATATTACAAAGTCGGGCAACGTTGGAATTGGAGTACTAATTCCAATTGAAAAATTTGAAGTTTCAGGTAAAATTAAATCAACTTCTGATATTATTAGTGGCGGAAATATTTATGGTGGAAATTTCAGTATAACTACGAATGCATCAAGTAACGCAATTGATTTCACTACTAGTTCATCTTATAGTAAAGTAGCATTTAACAAACGTGTAGATGCCCCTGAATTCAGAGCATGTTTAAGTCCGGGCACTTGCCCACCTGATTATGTATTTGATAAAGATTACAAGCTAATGGATATTAAATCATTAAAGAATTATTTAGAAAAAAACAAGCACCTGCCCGAAGTGCCTTCTGCCAAAGAAATGCTTTCCAATGGTGTAAATATGAGTGAAATGAACTTGACTTTACTAAAAAAGGTAGAGGAAATGACTTTGTATATTATTCAGTTGGAAGAGAGATTAGGGAAAGTTGAAAACAACGTTAAAAAATGAAATTATTTATTACATTCTTGTTGGTAATTTTCATTTCGCAAATTACTACAGCGCAATTATCAATTGTTGACTTGGTTTTTACATATGATGCTGCAGGAAATCAGTTACTTCGTAAGACGCCAACTGCTGTAACTGGTGGTACTGGGGTTCGTAAAGAAAATACGGATACTGTAAAAGTAGAAAGTAGTTCAGACACTTCACTTACAGAACTTTTAATTTATCCGAACCCTGTAAGTAATATTCTACACATAAAGTTCACAGGTTCATTTGATGAAGAACCGAATTTGAGTTACACATTAATAGATATAAACGGCAAAATAGTAGCACAAAATAAAGTAGCGGACACATTCCTTGATGAAAATTTCTCAAACCTTTCCCCTGGATATTATATACTCAATGTGCTTTGGAACAAAAGACAAAAAAGAGTTCGATTAATTAAGGAATAACTATGAATCGTTTAGTTTTTATAATAATTATTATATGTTCATTTTTTGTCTGTGCACAAAATCAGTTTGATGTTAAGTCTCTTTATGACGTGGATTTAATATGTGGGCAAGGTACTGGTGAAAATTTTGTAAATCCAAATGAGCCGAAAATAATAAGCGGTAGAGATGGAACTAGATTCATGCAAGGAAGCGCAATCCCTTGTTCTAATAGTTCTAATTCTATAGTTTTCAGACCAGATGCAACAAAAATTCCAACAACTCGCGTTTGGGATTTATTTCCACCTTTCTACAGAGATATTCCTACAACAGAGTATATCACTGCTCCCACTACCTATACGGTAAATACAACCTCAAATCCCACTGCATTTATTCCAGGAAAAGCCGATGTTTCACCTACGGGCGCAGCATCCTATGCCATTCCTCTTGAGTTGCCAAGTGGTTCTAATAATTTTACACCTTCTATTGGCATAGTTTATAATAGCCAAGGTGGCAATGGTATTATGGGTTATGGATGGGCACTTGCTGGATTATCCATGGTACAAAGAACAGGGAAAAATAAGTTTTTTGATGGGGCGTATGGACCAGTAAAATTTGATAACAC
>JANRJY010000002.1:0-22472 GCA_033763735.1 Bacteroidota bacterium
TATTGGCATAGTTTATAATAGCCAAGGTGGCAATGGTATTATGGGTTATGGATGGGCACTTGCTGGATTATCCATGGTACAAAGAACAGGGAAAAATAAGTTTTTTGATGGGGCGTATGGACCAGTAAAATTTGATAACACAGATAATTATTTATTTGATGGGGCACGATTAATATCTTTGGGTTCTGGTTTGTATAGCAAGGAAATTTCTGACCTTTCGAATATACACGCAACTGGCACACTCGGTGCTTATACAGGTTTCACAGTAAAAACCAGAAACGGGTATGTGAGCACTTATGGATTACAATCAGGTGCAAATGGGACGCTTTATACAATGCATTATGACCCTGCGCAAATAAAAGCCTACGGTTGGCTTTTGGATAAATCCACTGATAATCATGGGAATTCAATTTATTATTTTTATGAAAATACTGGTAACTTATCAGAAATCAGGTATGGAGGCACTAATCCTAAAGATAACCCCCTACATAAAGTGGTCTTTACCTACACTTATAAGGCGGATAATAACTCTGTATTTTTTACTAACGGTTCAAAGCTAACATCTGATCGATTACTTAAATCAATTTCTGTAATAACTAATGGGGTACAGCAAAGGAAATACTCATTTGATTATGCATATGATGGCACTAAAGGACCTAATCGTGATGGAAGTAAATTAGTTAAAGTTAACTTAACTGAGGGATCACAAGAAATTAATCATACTCAAATAGTATGGCAAACAACAAATTCGGATTTTTTAACCAACCAAAAAATCACAATTCCTAGTAATGTTCAGCCATTTCCGGACCCTGATGGTGTATTCGTTGCGGACTTTAATGGAGATAAACTTGATGATATAGCAATAATTCATGGAAGACATTCTATTGGAACTGATGGAAACGGGAATCCAAGATATATGAATTCGAAATTTTCAATATTACTTAGAAGTACTGATGGTAGTTATTCTCATGCATTCACTTCGGAATATAATGTTGTAGATCCAACTTTAACAGCACCTTATAATTATAGGCAAATTCAAAATATGTGGATTCATGATTATGAGAATGATGGCAAATTTGAAATAATAACCCAAGAAAACTGGCAAAATTCAAGTGGTATCTCTGATGCTAAAACTAGGTACATCAAAAATGTATTTGCAAAAGGTTATACATCCGGAGCCCCTACTCGAACTTTAATTACATACACAACTAATGGAGGTGAAGTTGCTGCAGCAGTAAATTCACGAATTGGAAAAAGTTCAGATTATGACGGAGATGGATTATTCGATTTTTATATAAATAGGGTAAATAGTTGGGGTGGAATTGAGAATACTATTTTTTCCCAATCTTCTACAATTTCTTATAATAAATTCGATAATGCTGGTATTCTTAATACTAAGGTGTTATTTTCAACAGACATAAATGGAGATGGACAAAGTGAAATAGTAGCAGCAACAGATATAATTGATTATCCTGATACCGATTTAGATGATATTGATCCTGGTATAATAACAAATAAAGTTTTTAGTTACCAAAATGGCGATTTCGTGGAATTCCTACCTCAACTATACGGAATTGTAGGAAACGCTACTCAGGTACCAATTTTTGGAGATTATAACGGAGATGGTTTGGACGATATTCTAGGATATTATTTTGTAGAAAATGATTATCCTACTTTTTATTATGATCCTGCGATATATCTTAATACGTTTAATAACTATGCTATCAATAACTCATTTACTTCATATGCACGGTTATTTCTTAAAAATAGATCATATGTAAATTACGAACATCAAAATACTCAAAATGAAGTAAAAGGTCTATTTATTTTTTCTGGTGAATTTAATGGTGATGGGAAGTCCGATTTACTATATATTAAACCAAATCCAAATGTGCAGGACGGTATTTGGGACAATTGGATATTTGTTATTGGGTATTCTAATGGAGATGGGTTTGATTATGAGGAGTCTGCACCTATTATATTTGGAAATCCATTTGATAAAAAAAATGTTGTAATTAGAGATATTAATAAAGATGGTAATGATGATATTTTTATTGTAGATAAATATGGTAACACTGAAATATGGTATGTAAATAAAAGAGAGGCAGGTTCTGATAGGTTAGTGTCATCTATAACTACGGGGAATGGCAATACCGTTTCGTTTAGTTATAACAATCCCTTTGTAAGCAGTACCGCTTATACGAGTACAGGTACACCTGCTTTCCCTTATTTTGAATCATTACCTAGCAGAGTTGTAGCTTCAATGACCGTACCTGATGGCTTACCAACTGCTGGAACACTTTCAACCACTTATTCATATACGGATTCAAAGTTTCACTTACTTGGTAAAGGCTACTTAGGGTTTGACAAAGTTACAAATCAACAAACTATAGGCACTATTGCTTCTAAAACAGAAGTAACTAGTACTAGGCATGCATCTTCTTTAATGCCATATGCTTCTAATATAAAAAACTACTATTCAGAGACCGGTACTGCAACATTAATAACAGAAACCACTATTACTCCTGCTTTTACAGCTATAACAACTACAGCTCCTTATGCATATTTGATGACAGATGGAACTATTACCGAAACTAATGCTTCAACGGGAGTAACTAATAAAATAACTTCCAATTATGATTTAACATATTCTTCGACTTCCCGAACATTTGGGGATCTTAATTCATTGGTAAATCAAACATATGCTAATACTACAGGTACACCAAGTGCAGCAAACATTACTACAAACACTACCACATATGGCTATGCTGATAAAGTACTTACCAATGGAGCAACTGCCAGGATAGTTACAAATATTACTAAAAGTCAACAAATTGGTTCAGGGACAGCATATTCTAGAATTACATATAGCATTGGAAATGTTGCAACTGATATTGATTCATATGGCAGAGCAACTAAAGTTTCAGATGATAAAGGCGTTACTCGCAACTTTACTTATAACTCCTTTGGCAATATACTTACTACTTCAGAAACATTTACTGATGGACATACAGTAGCAAATAATTATTCTCAATCATATTCCTATTCTCCGGATGGTCGGTTTTTAAAGTCATTTACGAATAATTTAGGACTAACAACTAAATATGAATATTCTGAACGGACAGGTAATTTGGAACGTGTTATTTATCCTGATAATACATCAACCACTTATGATAGTTATGATGCATTAGGAAGAATATTAACTAAGACTGATGTTTTGGGTAATCAAACTACTTACACTTATAATTGGGGGACATTACCGACGAGAACTTATAATACTATACAACAACCAAATAGTCCAAAAGTAACAACCTATCAGGATATATTTGACAGAGAAACAAAAACTATTATAGAGAATTGGAATGGCAATGCGGAATCTAATACCACCTATGATGCAATAGGCCGGGTCACTTCACACATATTACCTCACTTAAGTACTGATTTAGTTTCAAATTTTACCCAATCAAAAACTTACACTGCCGATGGTACACAAAGAATTGAGTCTTTTACTGATAGAGGCTATGTACATGGATATGCATATTCTGGGCTCTCATCTACTTATACTGAACCAGGAAGCGTGGGTCGTCAGTTTACAACTAATAGGCTTTATAATGGTCTTGTATCTGAGTATGATGGACCTAACGGTAACGTAAAAATTGCTTCTTTTCATGGAAGTGGAGACCCTACAAAAATTGAACTTTTGGGGAATTCAGGAAAGTATGATAATATTTTTTATATAAATCCATTGGGCGACCGTACTGAATTTAGTGATAAAAACATGACGAATCCGAACAAATATTTATATGAATATAATCCTGATGGAACTACACACAAAGTTACTGACCCCAAAGGTAAAAGTACAATTTTTAAGTACGACCCTAGCTCAGGACAATTGCAATGGAGGTCCATAGATAATGTCAAGACATTTTATGAATACAATAGTGCTACTGACAATGCTCCTAAGGCATTAAAGAAAATGTATTTTGAAGGAGCCAATCCGCAAACCATTGAATATACATATGACAGATTTGGAAGAGTAACCGCCAGCGAACACACTGTTGCCCCCTCTGGAATTAGCAAAACTTTTAAATTAGTAAATGCTACTTCTTATGATTCATATGGCAATGTACAGGATATTACTTATCCCAATGGTGTAAAAATTTCCTATACATATAAACCTACCGGAGAGTTAGAAGAAATTAAGTGCGGTAGCCAAACCTTATGGAAACTAATCACTTCAAAAGCAAATGGGTTGCCTACAGAATACAAAATAGGTGCGAGAACCATGTCACAAACCTATACTGCCCCTTTTGATTACCCGGACAAAACATACTATAAAGACGCACCTGTTTCTGGACTGATTTATGATGTTGATTTCGAAAATGATATAGGACTAGTTACTGCCCGAAAGTTACCCAAAAGTTCATCAACCACAGAAAATTTCACTTATGATTACGCAACAAGGCTATTAACCTGGGGTAGTAGTAAAAGTGTAACATATGAAACAGGTAATACAGGGAATATTAAAACTAAAAGTGATGTAGGCACCTACACTTACAATTCTATTAATCCATATCGTTTGGATGAAGTAAGTGGTAGTTCGATGCTCACAAGTTTGGACCTTACTACCAATTATACTGCCTTCAACAAAATTGAAAGCATCACATTAGGAACTGAAACAGCCACTTTTACCTACGGACCTGATTTGGAACGCATTGCCATGAAAGATGGCAATGACTATGTAATGATTTATAATGGCAATTATGAAGCTCAAGCGGATATACAAGGCAATATCACCACCGATTGGGTGTATGTACTTGACCCTTTTGGAAAGCTTATTGCCTATGTGCGAACCAACAATGGAACCCAAACTATCTATGGGGTACATACCGATCACTTGGGAAGCCCAATTTTAACATTTCCTATTGCCAATAGTGATATTAATAATCACACGCTGGTACGAAAATACGATGCTTGGGGACTCAGATATACGGGTAATGATAATTCCCTTAGTAACTTAACTGTAGATAATACCATACTTAGGCGTGGATTTACTATGCATGAGCATCTGGACAAGTATGGTATTATCAACATGAATGGTCGGATATATGACCCAAAACTTGGTCGTTTTTTGCAATCAGATCCATATGTAGCCCCTGCAGACAATGCACAGGCATATAATGCATATGCCTACGTATATAACAACCCTGTAAAATACACAGACGCAACAGGGGAAAATCCTGTAATTATTATTATTGCAGCGGCAGTAATTGTTGGTGGCATAAACCTAGCTTCTCAAGCTGCGCAAGGTAATGTACATACTTGGCAACAAGGTGTAGGATACTTTGCAGTAGGTGCGGTAGCAGGTGCAGTAGGTGCTGCCACTGGAGGAGTGGGTGGATTTGCAATGGCAGGAGCTATACAGGGAGGAGGGAATGCTTTGGTAGGTGGTGGTACTGCCATGGATGTATATAAAGGAGCTTTAATTGGTGGTATAGCAGGAGCAGTAGGTGGTGTTACAGGAGGTGCTGCAGGTGGCGGAATTGTGGCTCAGGGTGCAATAGGTGGAGGTGCTGGTGGATTTACCAGTGGATTTTTGACAGGACTGTCAAGTGGTCAAGGGCTTGAAGGTGCGCTGGCAAGTGGGATAGTGGGAGGTGTTACCGGATTTGCATTAGGGGCAGGTATGGGTTTTGCATATGGTGTGGGGGCTAAATTCTATGCTAAATGGCAAGCAAATAGAACCAATGCCAAACTTAAAGCTGCCAATCAAAATAATGAAAAGGAAACTGGAAGTGGAGGTTCTGGTACTGCTGCTGAAGAAGCTGCTAATTCAGGTAAAATTGAAACTGTTGAATCTGAGCCATACCAAACTGTAGAAGTGTTTGATGCAAAGCCTACACCAGGTATTGGAAGGATGTATGGGTATGGGCGTAACAAATATACTGTCAAAGTTCATGGTAATAGTTTAGCAAGCAAAGAGCCAACTTGGGGTTATAAGCTTTATTCTAAAGATGGAATATTTTTAAAAAATGGTATAACATCTAAGCCTAATCCATTGGCAAGATATACTAAAGCGTATATGGCAGATAAATATATGGTACCAGTTAAACAATTTTCAAATAGGCTTGAAGCATGGCAATGGGAATATCAACAAAATAGTATTCAAAGAGGTATTCTAAATAAAAATATGCATTAAGTACTAAAGTTATGAAAGAAAATCTTTTTAGTTGTTTTTTTCAAGTCGGGTTTGACCCTACTTTAAGTGAGAAAGATTTTATGGATTTGGCAGATAAATTTAAGAAGTACCTTTGGGATAGTACCCACGATGGAATTGGTGATTCATTATTGAAGTTGAAACACAAAGATTATGGGAATGATTTGATATTGGTGTTGTTTCAATTTTATGTTAAGCCAACAGCATTTGAACTACAAAAATTGAAGGAGATAGAACCATATAGAGCTAAAGAAAAAGCAATTGGTGTTCCTATAATCGTGACTGATGAAAACTTTTTTATTAAATCTGAATTAGAGCGTTTTAATTTTTTAAAAGAATCCATTTCCCATAAAATGAATCTATTAGCAGAAGTAGTAAAGAAGAAAAAGTTGGATACAAATATGGAATTATTAATATCAGATGTAAAAAAGATATTATATTAATTGTTTACCTTGGCAGTTAGGTATCAATCCTGGAACGAATGTTATTTACCATTTTTTATTCAAGTAAGTTATATGAAATTTAGTATAAAATATTCTGGGAGGTCAGAGCAAAGAGTTTTAATCTATCGACATGAAGAACTCAGCTTTGATATGGATCCTTGGGAACAAGAAATAGACTTTGAAATTGTGATTAATACATTAACCCTTTCAGTTACTGATACAAAAGTTATTCAGCTAAACGGTTTTTGTGGATTAAAAGATAATATGAAAACAGAAAGCAATGTACCTGAAAATAAAAAAGGTGTTTTAATGGTTTTAGATAATTTTAAATATGGATTTGCTTACGGAATAAATAAAGAAGATCTACCAGTATATGTGAATGTTCAAACAGGTTGGGTATGTATTGGAAACCCTCAAAAGAAGGGTAATGCAGTTGAATTTATAAATAACTGTGTAGCGGTGATAGATGATGATAATGAGTTTATATCACTCTGGTTAAAACCTAATTTGTTACCTCCAATGTAACCATAAGGCAAGCTTTTCTGGGAGCTGAACGAAATTTATTATATAATAGAGGACTATGGCATCCATAAAAGATAAGTTAACTGAAGATTTTTTAATTTCTTTAAAAGAAATAGAGCCATTGCTTTTAGATATGAATTTTAAACCTTATTCATTTTATGAAAAAGGACCAGCTTATTTCATAGAATATAAAAATGAAGAAAAGGAGCAAATTGTTAAATTTCTTTTTGGACCTTCAGATTGGATGATTGAAATGATAATTTTTACCCCAAATGGTAAGTTCGAATTTAAAGACTTATTTAAGATTCCAGCTATCGCAAAGTGGTTAAACGATAATAATTATCTACCAGATAAATCAAGAAATATAAAAAAAGAATTGCTTTGGCTTATTGAGTATTTAAAGTACTCATTATCAATTTTGAGCCCCTTTAGTAAGAGTTAGTTTCATATCTTTTTTAAACCCATTTAAACAATTAATTTCTATCTTTTATAAAATTAATTTTATCCAATCAAACTTGGTGTCAAATAAAACAATTTTAATACTACTTCTTCTTGCAAATAGTATTTGTAATAGTCAAATACTATTTGGTAACCCAGTCGAATACAGCAAAACATTTTCCTTGTTTGAAAGTGTCAGTATTGGAGACTTGAATAATGATTGTTTGAATGATGTTGTGTTTCTGACAAACTTAGATTCAGATTCAAAACCATCGGTTCAAATTTGGCTTCAAGGCAGCGATGGCAAACTAAAATTCAATACAAAAATTGTTAGAAATGGTTACTTAGCATATAATAAAGTTAAAACTAAAGATGTTAATAATGATCATTTGACAGATATAATCTTTAGCGATAATAATGTTCTTGTGGTGCTTTATCAGGATGTTTCTGGTGGGTTTAATAAATCCCAAAAATTCAATTGTTCATGCTATAATATAGATGATTTTGATATAGGTGATTTAAATAATGATTCAATTCCTGATATTGTTTACTTTGGTTATTTTAATAAAAGCGACACAGTAAATTTATTTAGGATATTATTTCAAAATACACTAAATAATTTTACGAGTAAAGATATTTGGGATAATCAACAAGGATATGATCAAATTAAAATCGGTGATATAAATAATGATTGTTTAAATGATATTATTGGTGTTGGAAGCGCACCACATAAAGGAATTATTTCAGTAATTTATGGAGGTGAAATGTCTATTAAAAAAACTTTTGTGAACTATTCAAATTCCTTTACTCGATTTAATGGATTTGATATTGGCAGAGTAGGTTTTGACAATAAAAACAGTTTGATTATAACTACCGGAATAAATGAAAGTGTTAACTATAAAATACAACAAACCCAAAACAATACTTTGGATAGTATTCCTATAATTTTTGGAAAAGATGAAGTTCCCATTCAGGTTAAAATTGCGGATTTGAATAATGATGGTATTAATGAAATTGTTGTAGGCAATTATAGTTGGAAAGAACTTGCAATTTATTCTGAGCAATATCCAAATAAAAATCAATTTAATAGATTCAAATTAAAAGCTGGATATGGCGATAATAATAACACCTCCATGGATATTGGGGACTTGAATAATGATGGTTTGCCCGACATTGTATATATAAACGAAGGAAGTAAATTTGAAGTACACTACAATACCTTAAACTTAAATAGACCCAAAGTAAATGATATAAAAGTGACATTTAACAATTGTGATACGATAAAAGAAGCTCTTAAAAAAGAAGAAAAATCATATACCTTAACTTTTAATAATGCATCCTCTGGTTGTAATGTGTCAAAAGTTAATCAATATAAAATTACTGAAACATATCTAAAAAGGACAGGTATCGGAGATTCAGTAAAACTTGTAAGTTTTTGTGAAAAAGAAAATCAAATAATCAAGAAAAATCAAATAGTAACGCAAACATTTTATCTCCGATCAGATACAGCATTTGACAAACTAATTGAACGAAAAGTATTCTCCACTTCATCTAAAATTAAAATTGATGGATCGGCAGAGGTATGTACCGATGTTGAAAACAGATATGATGTATTAAATTCTGAGCCAATTAAATATTCATATGTATGGCACACAGGTTTAAGCGATTCAACGACAACTAACGAATTGAAATATATTTTTTCAAAAAATGGGATTGAAACTATTTCGGTTAAAGGTTATATAAAAAATGATACTGTTTATTGCGAAAAACGCGATTCTTTAAAAATTACAATTAATCCAAATCCTTCACAACAAGAAATAATTGGTAGAGATACTGTATGTATAGGTGAATACAATCAAGAATATTCATTTAATAAATATGAACCAACATCAATATACACATGGTCAGTTACTGGTGTTGATATTGGAATAACTTCAGCGACAAATGTTTATTTGAATTTTAATCAAGAAGGGCAATCTACAATTCAATTAATTGAGAAAAACGAATATGGATGCTCAAATTTTGTTGGGCTTAAAAATGTGTTTGCAAAAGGAATTAATGACTGTGTTAAATTTCCAAATGTTTTTACACCCAATAATGACGGAGTAAATGAAACATTTATTTTCAGCAAAATACCCTTAGTACTTAATAATGAACTAAAGGTGTACAACAGATGGGGAATGCTCGTATACGATATTACGAATTATTCAGGTGAATGGAATGCTTCAAATCTTCCTGATGGTATATATTATTATTTATTTACTGTAAATAATCGAAAAATCAATGGGTGGGTTGAAGTTTTGAGGTAATAGTATTTGAAATTGTTTTATACAATGTTTTATGAAAAGTATACAAACATATAATTATTAATTAGTTATGTATTCCTGCCGGAGCCACTATTTTGTGATATAGTTGAACCAATAAAAAATGTTTTAAATTATTTTTTCAAATAGTTTATATATTCGATTCGAATAAATTGATATCTAATTTTAAAATTATAATTTGTCAAAGTTTAAATCAATAAAGGAAATTATTTTTATACTAACGGTATTATTAATTGCCGGAGTACCTTTAACTCACAAACTAGGTTATTTAACAATCAGACACTGGGATGAAGCAAGACTTGCTTGTAATGTGTATGAAATGCTTGAAAATGATCATTATTGGGTAGTTCATTTTGAAGGGAAGCCTGATATGTGGAATACTAAACCTCCTTTATTTTTATGGCTTCAAACAATCGTTGTATCGATATTCGGATTTAATGAAAAGTCATTAAGGATATTAAGCGCATTATCTGGCATAATCATTTGTTTATTGGTAAGTTTATTAACCAAACGAATTACCAAAAACTATTTTGCGAGTATCATATCTTGTTTAATACTAGTTACTTCACCATTGTTTATAAACACACATACTTGTAGGACAGGTGATTACGATGCTTTTCTTACATTACTAAGCACATTAAATATGTATTTTTTCTATTTGGCATATGATGTTGATTCCATTCATAAAAGCAAATTATATTCATCAATAGGTATAATTCTTTTTGCTATTGCAGCGCTCACTAAGGGTGTTGCAGGATTGTTTATTGCACCGGGGATATTTTTGATTTTTATTTTTTCACAAAAGAGAATATTGTTATTGTCAAAAACAATTTGGTTGAGTGCTTTTATTTCGATCTTTTTTGTGCTATCATACTATATAAGTCGTGAATACCTAAACCCCGGTTATGTAAGTGCAGTAATTTCAAACGAAATCACTGGGAGGTATATGGAAGTTAATGAGGGTCATGGCGCAGAAAATAATTATTACTTACTTCTTTTATCAGGAAATCAATTTGGAATTTGGATTTACTTTGCAATTTCTGGCATAATAATTACATTATTTAGTAGCGATTATTTGATGAAATTTTCAAAATTCGGTATCATAATACTATTGACTTTTTTATGTATAATTTCTTTTTCTCAAACCAAATTATATTGGTATATAATGCCGGTTTTACCTTTACTTGCAATATTTGCAGCAATCACTTTTTGTATTTTATTAAATAAAATAAATGAGAGTGGCACATATTTGCAACAATTTATAAAAAAGTCGATTTTAATATTCTCGATATTTTCTTGGCCATTCTATACGACTTATGACCAAGTAAATAATCCAAAAGAGAATTGGTGGGATCAACAAGAATATAATATCACATATTATTTGCGTGAAAAAGTTAGAAACCATTCATTCGCTCCAAAAACAAAAATTGTAGGTTATTGGAACAATCCTCAAGATGCACAACATATTATGTTTTACAAAAATATGGCAATTGTAAATGGTTTTGAAGTTGAATTAATTAAACCAGAAAAAATTACAGAATCATGCCACGTAATAACCGATCAGGATTCAGCAAGGAAATATTTGCATAAAAACTTTCGAATTAAAGATTCTTTAAAATATGACAATGTAACCGAATATGAAGTTGTTAATCTCCTTTAACTTTTATTTCTTTAAACATTTGATTCATAATATCATACAATATATAAATTACTAGCACCGAATAAATTAATGCAACGGTTTTAGTATTGAAGACCCAAATGGAATAATTAAATCCAAAGTAATTCATAACTGCTTCCATATTTAGGAAATAACTTATTTGTGAAAGCAATAACATTGTCCAATTTTGTTTTCTAAAAGAATAAATAGCCAAAAACAACAAGCAAGGATGCGAATATCTTTCATGCATTTGAGTATTAAAATAAAAAAATACAACCGGTATAGCACCCAATATGAGAATTTCTAAATCTTTACTGTCTTTTTGTTGAATACCACGATATTTTTTGATTAATGCCAATAAAAGAGGTGTCATAATTAAAGCAGAAGCAAAAAAGAATAAAGCCAAGCCCCATCTTTTATAACTAAGTCCTCCAAACAATATACCATCGTTTGTTTCAATTGGATTTGAATCTAAAACTAAATGCCAAAAATTAAATGCATTCAAAGACACCCACGGATAAAAGTCAACGGATCCGGCTACGATATTCCAAACGCTTATCACACCTGAAGTAGTCGCAAACGGAAGTACCAGAATTCCCTGAGTTAAAACTGTTGTTAAAATCAAAATGAAAACATTTTTAAATCTTAAATTAGAGTGTAGTAAGTACACTAACCCAAGAGGCGGTAGAAAAACAATAGCTTGTGTTTTCATATTAATTGCTAGCATAAAAAATAAAATAGAAAATACATTCTTGTTTTTTACGATTGAGAAATAACTTAAAAAAATGAAAGTGGTAAAAATTGAATCTACCTGTCCCCAAATCAATGTATTGTATAGGTAAACAGGGCTAAGCATTAAAAGTATGGGATAAAAAAATCTATTCTTTGATTCAATTGAAAAAAGATGTGGCAATAATGCAATTGGAATTAAATCAAATATTAATGTTATAAGTTTAAGGTATTTAATATTAGCACTGATCTTTTCGGGGCTGGCATTGATCCAAGCAAAAAACCCTAGAATATATTGATAAAAAGGATTGTAATTCGTTCCTGAATTGTAAGTGTATCTGAAACCATAGGTTTTTATATAACTACTCCAATATATCCAACAGTTTATGTCAGAAGTAAATCCGGTTGAAGGCAGAAACACAATACAGAATATATAAAAAACTAATATCAGTGCTAGAAATTGCCTATATGTCAACATATTCTCAATATTAGCAAATTAAAATAACCCAAAGCTTAGTGATTAAAAATAATGGTAAACAAATATTAATATGTCATTAGAATGACAAACGAAGTAATACTGACTAATTATATTTGGACACAAATTAAGTAATATGAAATATCCTTTTATATTTATTTCTGCTACAATTATAATAAGTTGCGGAACTAAAAAAGAAGAACCTTCACCTACAAATATCACTACAACAGCCGTAACTGAGTACATAGCTAAAGATACCAGTTTCTTGAATTATAAAAGTTGGAAAGTAGTTTTGGTTCAAGATAGTGCATTATCAAGTGATGGAAGAGCACATTCAAATGCGCCACGTATAACGTGGATTAAGCAATCCACGGCAGTAAGAGGTTCGAATGGTCAGTATCCATTAGGTACTGTTTTGGTCAAGTCAGTTTCAGGCGGGTATGGAATAGTCGCTATGGCCAAACGTAATGGCGATTTCAACAAATCAAACAATGGATGGGAATGGTTTAAATTGAATGAAGAGGGGAAAATTAGTATAAAATATATTTCTCCCGGCGGGTGTGATGATTGTCACAAAAAAGTAGCAGTTAATCAAGATTATGTGTTTACAAGAAAGTAAACATTTGTAAACATATAAAACATTTTATTGCAACAATATCCACCTTACCAGTTTGCGGATGTCATCTTTGTTTAGATGCGTATTGGCTCCCATCGCCTGATCGCCCCATACACCACTACCTCCTTTGTATACTTTTTCTGTAAGTTTGGTTAGTGTTGCGGGGTCTGCATTATATTTTTCATTAATCTGTTTGAAACTGGGTCCAAGCACTTTTTCATTCAAAGCATGACATTGTTTGCAACCTGAATCTTCGATTAGTTTGGCTCCAATTGCTAATACTTCTTTATCTGAAATTTCTTTGCTTACATTAGTGGAAGTGGTTTTGGATGCACTTTTGGCAGAGGCTGCTTTTCTTACCCCGGTGACTACGCCTTTTTCTTCAGGGATATTATTTAGCGTATACCATCCCTTATTAGCCCAAATCAAATTCCCTTTATTTGACGTCCAGTTGTTTGGAACTTTAATATGTACGACATAACCCTTAGACAAACCATTGATTTCTAAAAACACCTTTTTGCGATCTTTTGAAAAACTGGCTGAAATCACTTCCGGTTTTGAAGGATCGACTTTAGGCCCACCGTATTGCATTGTCGGTACATATTTCCATTGAGATATTTCGAACTGACTAAGGTCGTTTCCTAACTTATCTGCAAGAGGCTCTGTAAATTCTATTTCCATACCGTTCGCTTTTGCTCTGACTGCCAATATTTCAAAAGTAGGTGCACCGTTATATTTTAACCTTTGTAAGCCAAACCATTTTTTACCAAACTGACTCCAATTCCCTGTGCTTCCTATACCTCCAACATACAACGCCCCATCAGGACCATAGCACCAACGGTTCACACCTGCTGCCAACCCCTGGGTAAACGGGAATACAATACCTTGATATTCGCCATTGACTTTTTCTACAAATACCCTTTTTAAGCCACCATGAGTTACATCACCATGAATCATTTGACCAGCATAAATGCCATCTTTTAACAATCCGGGTTGTGAAGCAGAATTACCAATTTCGCCTTGTGGGAGCCATACTACAGGAGGTTTTTCTTCCAATTTTCCAATATCATATAATTCAACTGAATAGCTTCCAAAAAAAGCACCTTTAGTTACATGCAAAATTTTGCATGAAGGCAACCAATCGCCTTGATTATCAGCAATAAATATTTCATTATCAACTCCTAATCCGATTCCATTAGGTGTACGAAGACCTGAAGCGATTATTTCCCAAGAACCATCCATACCTACTTTTAAGCATTTTCCTCTGTCTTTGTTTTGTGGAATGGTACTTTTGCCACCTGGTTGAATGGCAGTAGCTAATGCGAAATAGAAATAACCTTCTTTGTAAACCAAACCAAAACCAAATTCATGAAAATTGCCTGTTGCGCCCCATCCATTACAAACGGTTCTATATTCATCAATAACATCATCACCATCCAAATCAATTAATTGTGTAAGCTCTTGTTTTTGAAGTACATATATTTTGTCATCTACCACTTTTACGCCCAGAGGTTCTGCCAATCCCAAAGCAATTCTTTTGATTTCTATTTTGCTTCTATCAGTAGAGGTTGCGTTTTTGACCAAAAATACCTGCCCAAGTGAATCCCAAGTACTTACTATCAAATTTCCGTTTGACATAAAGTCAACTCCACCTACTTTTGGTTGAAATTTATCATCATGTAAGTCGAATAGTGAATATGAGGGATGAAGTGAATTGGTGTAATCTTTTACAGCACTTGGCGAAACTTCAGGATTGCCATCACCACCCAAATTCATTTTAGCATTTTTTATTTTCTTTTTTGAACAATAAAACATGGATTTGTGAACCCAATCAAACGCATGCTCATTGGTATCGTACATCCATGCCAACGACAATTCATGAGGACTGTTTGGACGATTGGCACTAAATATACGTATTTGAAATGAGTGAAATCCTTTTTCAAGATATATTTCAGCATCTTTTGATGTCATATCTTTCCCTCCGGAGTTAGTAACAATTTCATTTTTGTCAATGAATAAAACACCTTCATCGTAACCTTGAAGTTTAAAAAGTAACGAACGTGATTCTCTAACCAACATGTATCCACTTATAATTACCATATAAGGAGTTCCTGTTTTAGGTCTAAAACCATAGTTTGATTTCCAATCAGCAACTCCTGCTTGTTCGTCAATTAATTGAGTTAATAATTTGGCTGTTTTCAAATCCGATTTGATACCTTGATTCGATAGATTCAACTCAAAACAATCAATTTGAACACCTTGAGTCAAGCTGTCTGGTATAGGAATGGTTAAAGGTTTAAGATACGGTCCTAATACATCAACAGTTTGACTAAAAGAAATCAAAGAAACACTAAGAAATAATAATATTTTGTGGATTAATAACTTCATAAATGTATTTATTGAGCAATTTTAGGATTAAAAAAACAGGATACAGTGGCTGCTTGTTCATTTTTTAGCAACAGGTTGCCTTTAATATCTATGGTGTTCCCTTTTGAGTCAAAGTTTTCAGTTTTAGAACTAATTGTGAAGTTACCATTTGTAATTAGGTCTTCTTTTTTAGCTAAATTATTATATTTCAGAGTGGTAACAATGTTTTGACCGGCAGGTAAACCAGTGACTTTGAAGGTTCTTTCTATTCCAATAAAATTATCAGAAGGTCGTATCACATATTCAGGTGTTTCTTCAACAAAAATTGAATATGATTTATCTTCCGGACTTATTTCGTACTTAAAAGTAACTTTATTATTTTTCCAAATATAACCTCTAAACTGCACTTTAGCAGGAACATATACACCAAGTTTTTGCAGAAACCATACTTGTTCGTCAACAATTCCATAAGTGAATTCTTTTCCGTTTGATATTGGTTGAGGCCCATGTTGATTATTCCATATTGTACCTTTATTGATTACACCATCTTTCCAAATTTTGTAAACGCCACAGTTATTGCCGTCATACGCGATTTGAATGTCTTTATTTAAGAAAACGGTGATAGTCCGAGCTCTTTTATCAAGTACTGACCGCATTACCCAATTTTCTTTTGGTCTGATTTTTTCTTGAGCAAAAGACATATTAAATCCTGTAAGGATCAATATTGACAAAATGTATTTAAACATAAAATAGAATTTGAATGACCAGATTTATTTAAGAATGAGCAGATTTTTGATTTTTTGAGTAAAAATACAATCCCGCAAAAGCCAAAATTAATACCCCAGGCAATATTGAATAAAATCTCAAAGTATCAGAACCGGATTGATTGTCGAGTGCTTTTCCTAATATTGGCAAAACAAAAGAAACAGAAAGCATTCCGGCACCTCCCATTATAGAAAGTCCTAATGCGCCCGTTTTGGGTAAATATTCGGCAACAAAACCCAACATGGTAGGCCAGAAAAAGCAAATGCCAACTGCAAACACTGTGGCAGCAGCAAAAGTTGTCATTCCGGTAGCCATACTTAACCAGAGTAAGCCTAAAGTTGAGAAAATGGCTGAAAACAATAGCATTCCGGCTGGTGATAAAGCATGTACAAAGTTTCCGGCAAATGTACGACCCAACATCATCAATGCACTTATATACACCAATACAAGAAGAGGTGACACACCTGTACTTTCAAGCAACTTGCTGATAAGTTGGTTGGTACCCAATTCGGTTGATGCAGTGATTAACATACATCCTACCATAAATATGAATAGAGGCGTAAGTGCAGCTTTGAACATGTCGCCTGTTGATACACCTGAACTTACTCTTTCTGTAACCGGGAATTTTTCTGGGAAAAATAAATATCCATATATAGCAGTTGGAATGAGCATAGTAGCAATTTGAACTTGCCAACTCATACCCATATTAGACATGAAATATCCCAACAATCCACCTATTACTATTCCACCAGGGAACCAAACATGGAAGCGATTCAGATATTTAGTTTTTTCGTCCGAATGAATGGTTGCAACCAAAGGATTACATGCAGCTTCAACCATTCCATTAGCTATCCCTATCATCAATGTAGAAATATACAGTGGCCAAAAGCCGGTTGCGAATATGGTCATGATCGTTCCTAATAAATGTCCTCCAAAAGCGATATAAATGAGTCTTTTCATTCCAATAACATCGCATAATGGACCACCAACAATCATTGCTAAAGTGAAACCATAAAAAGCAGTACCATTAATCCAGCCAACTTGCTCAATGGAAAGACCAAATTCCGAGGCCCAAGAATTTACCATTCCTGCTCTAAGACCGAATGCCATTGCTGTAACTACTAACGACATGCAGCTTGCCAAAAATAACTTTTGTTTGTTTATCTCTTGTGTCATAATGAAAAGTGTTTAAATTTTTTAAAAATTTTCGCAAATCTAATCCAAAATAAATTATATAAAATCTTTCGTGAGTATAAATTTTCAGGTTTATTTGCGATACTTGTACATATAATTATTAGACAGACTTTTATAAAATACTATGAAACAAAAAATTAAAATGGGTATGGTCGGTGGAGGCATCGATGCATTCATTGGTGCAGTTCACCGCATTGCAGCAAATATTGATGGACAAATCGAATTAGTGTGTGGCGCTTTTAGCAGTAGCCCTGAAAAGTCCAAAAAATCAGGTCAAGCGTTATTTTTAGATCCCAAAAGAGTGTATGGGAGTTTTGAAGAAATGATAATAAAAGAGGCAAAACTTCCAGCGAATGAGCGTATGGATGTAGTGTCGATTGTTACTCCTAATCATATGCACTTCGCACCTGCGAAAATGGCATTGGAAAATGGCTTTCATGTAATATGCGACAAACCCGTAACTTTTAGTTTGAAAGAGGCTTTGGAGCTTGAAAAAATAATCAAGAAATCGGGATTGATATTTGCATTAACGCATACATATACCGGATATCCGATGGTGAAGGAAGCACGTAACATCATCAAAAAAGGTAAGCTGGGTAAAATTAGGAAAGTGGTTGTTGAGTATCCTCAAGGCTGGTTGTCAACAAGGCTTGAGAGTTCAGGACAAAAACAAGCCGATTGGCGCACTGACCCCAAAAGATCCGGAATAAGCGGTTGTATGGGAGATATTGGTACACATGCTGAAAATATGGCGGAGTATATCACCGGATTGCATATTACGGAAGTGTGTGCGGATTTGTCTATTTATGTTGAAGGACGACTTTTGGATGATGACGGCAATGTGCTTTTCAGAATGGAAAAGGATGTAAAAGGAATATTGCATGCATCACAAATATCAGCCGGAGAAGAAAACAATATTAATATTAGAGTTTGGGGAGAAAAAGGAGGACTTGAGTGGAAGCAAGAAGATTGCAATACGCTTAAAATTAAGTGGTTGGATAAACCTACAGAAATTCTTAGAGCTGGAGGAAATTATTCCAACTTATCCAAAACTGCATTGGCCAATGCCCGTACCCCGGGTGGGCATCCTGAAGGATATCTGGAAGCATTTGCCAATATATATCGCAATTTTGCAATGGCTGTGGATGCCTATAAAAATAAAAAGAAACACGATTTTGAGACTTATGATTTTCCAACAATTGAAGATGGAATAAGTGGCATGCGTTTCGTAGAGAAAATTGTAGAATCCTCTGCTTCAAAAAGCAAATGGATAAAAGTGAAATAGATTATTTATTTCTCAATATTAATGACATATAATACCCATCATATCCCTCAGATGGGTATATATGTTGTTGCTTAACCAATTGATAATCAATATTTTTTTCTAAAAATTGCTGGACTTGCTTTTCGTTTTCTATTGGTAATATACTGCATGTAGCATATACCAACATTCCTCCCGGTTTAACTATGGGTGCATATTCCGAAAGAATGGATGCTTGCTTGATTTGAACTTCCTCAATAAACTTAGGATTGATTTTCCATTTAGCGTCAGGATTTCTTTTAAGTACACCAATTCCTGAACAAGGGACATCCAATAATAAGCGATCAGCGGTGTTATAAAGTCTTTTGATTACTTTTGAATTATCAATATGATGGGTTTCGATATTGCTGATTCCACCTCGTTTGGCTCTTTTTTTGAGTTCGTCCAATTTCCAAGCCTCAGTGTCAAGCGAAATGATTTTGCCCGAATTTTTAAGAATTGAAGCAATATGAAGACTCTTGCCTCCGGCACCGGCACAGGCATCAACAACCCTCATCCCTTCTTTGATATCCAAAAACGGAGCAATTAATTGGGAGCCTCCATCTTGAATTTCAAATAGTCCCTCATGAAATTCGGGCAAAGTGAATACATTTATTCTTTTTTGAAGTACAAGCGCATTCGGAATATTGGTTACATTTTCACATGCAATGTTATTTTTGGCAAATATTTTTTGAAGTTCCGAAACAGATATTTTTAATGTATTGACACGCAAGACCACAGATGCAGTCAGGTTCATTGCCTTAATTTCTTTTTCCCAGATATTAGGAAGCAAAGAAAGTCCAATTTCATTCATCCAATCGGGAATGGACTCCTTTATTGCAAAATCTACATTTTCACTATTATATCTTTTTACACATTGTTTCAAATCCAAATCTTTAAACTCGGGCCAATAAGGAATCATATCTTCCTTTTGAGCCAAATGGCATCCTATTAAATGCCAAAAGTATAAAGGGTTATTAGGAGAAATATTTGCTGCAAATTCCAATCTTCTTTTCCATCTTACAATTTCATAAACGGATTCTGCAATTAACTTTCGGTCACGAGATCCCCATTGTCTATTGGATTTCAATAGTTTCTCGATAACCTTGTCAGCATATTTATTTTCGGTGAATATGACTCTCAGAGCATTTTCAATTCCTATAAAAATATTTTTATGAAATGTTTTTTGGGTTTCCATAAACAAAAAAAAAGCCCTCAACCGAGGGCTTTAAATCATTAAATGACAAATATTATTTTTTCATTTTATCGTAACGTTTGTTGAATTTCTCAACACGTCCTGCAGTATCCACGAATAATTTTTGACCAGTATAAAATGGATGTGAAGCTGAGGTAACCTCCACTTTGATAAGCGGATAAGTGTTGCCATCTGTCCATTTGATTTGTTCTTTTGACGACATAGTAGACTTGGTTAAAAATTTGAACTCGCTAGCCAAATCTTGAAATACTACATATTCGTATTTTGGATGAATATTTTTTTTCATTTTTGTAAATGTTATTCTCTGTTTTCGAAAGGGACGGCAAAGGTAACACTAAATCTGAAAATCCAAAACTAATTTCTAAACTTTCAGTGGAAAAACAAATAATATTGAGCAACGAACAATGCATTCAAAAAATCAGACGAATTGCATTTGAAATTTACGAAAACAATGTGAGTGAAAATAAACTCGTGTTTGCAGGAATATTTGATAAAGGGTATATCCTTAGCCAATTGATTGCAGCTGAATACGAAAAAATTGCAAAAAACAAACCGAGTATAGTTAAAATAACCTTAGACAAATTTTCACCTACACAAAGCGAAATTGCACTCGACCATCCGTTGGATTTACTGCAAAACAAATCAATTGTGATTGTAGATGATGTGTTAAATTCGGGTCGTACCTTGGCATATAGTATAAAACCTTTTTTGACCATTCCCGTTAAAAAAATTGAGGTGGCTGTGCTTGTGGATCGTGGTCATAAGTCCTTTCCGATTGCAGCTGATTATGTAGGTTATAGCTTATCAACCACACTCAAAGAACATATTGATGTAGTATTTGAACAAAATGATATTAATGTTTTTTTAAAATAAAATTTAAATTGAGTTTACTTTTGAATTATAAAAAGTATTAAGATTGAACTTCAAAAAGTATTTGATGTTGAAACAAAGTTTTTATAGGATAGTATTTGGTCTATTAATTTTTTTCATTAATGATTATTTGTTTGCTCAATCACTTATTCAAGCGAGCGGTTCATCCAATAATTTTATAGTTTCATATCCTGCCAATTTAGGTGGAGTAATTCCGGACGGAATGATGTTTACTTTCAAAGCCAATCATTCTATTACTGGCAATGCTACTTTGGATGTGAATAGCATTGGAGCAAAGCCTATTCTCAAAAATTATGACCAATCTTTGTCGGCAAACGACATCAAATCAGGCCATTATGTAACGGTAATTTACGATGCTTCTGCCGGTGGCAGTTGGCAAATTACAAGTAGTAGTGCAACTTCAAATGGAACAAGTTCTCAATGGACTACATCGGGTCCTGACATCTATTTTACGGGGGGCAATGTCGGTATTGGCATCGCAAACCCATTATATAGTTTGGATGCTCAAAAAATAATGGCGCGCAATAGATTGACCCTATCTCGTAATGATGCCTCAAGCCCTCAGCTAACCAAAGTTTGGAGTTTAGACAACAATACCAACGACCTACGCTTTTTCCAGGAACCTAATATAACTACCGCAGGTACTGCTAAAATGACCCTAAGAGACGATGGTGTATTACATTTGACCAACAACATATTATTACAAAATGGAGTGACTATTGGAGAAAATTCAGGAAATATCTATTTTGGAAATGGAACGCCAGGTTCTGGATCTAATAATATCACCTTGGGGAACACTTCTGGTGGAAATGGAACCGGAAATATATTTATGGGCCAAGATGCAGGAGCTTCAAACAATAATGGTGTTTCAAATATAATGATTGGTCAATCTGCTGGGTTGAACAATCAAGATGGATCTGGCAATATCTACATGGGTGAATCTGGAGGAGTAACCGCAACGAACGGAAACTTCAATGTTTTATTAGGCCAAAATACTGCTGGAAGCTTGACTGATGGAAGCAATAATATATTTTTAGGATATGAAGCTGGAAATGGAATAGTTTCAGGAAACCATAATTTAGCAATTGGAACACAAACGGCATTTAACAACGATGTTTCAAACAGTGCAGTCATAGGAAGGGGTTCTAGTGTATCTGCCAGCAACCAAATGGTAATTGGCAATGGCTCAGGATACGAAATGGATGTAGGTATAGCCACCGAACCTACCGCGCGCTTAGATGTCAATGGAAGTGTGCGTCTACGCGACTTATCGGGTGCTGGTACCCGAGTGGTGACAGCCGACCTCAATGGAAATCTG
>JANRJY010000014.1:0-1713 GCA_033763735.1 Bacteroidota bacterium
CCTCCAAAACTAGCTCCTATTCAGGTAGTTATTGTGCCGATTTATAAAACAGATGAACAAAAGGTACTGATTTCTGAAAAAGCTATTGCCATTCAAAAAGAGTTGAAAGCTTTGAATATTTCTGTTAAATATGATGATCGCGACACGCAAACTCCCGGATATAAATTTGCTGATTATGAATTAAAGGGAGTGCCTCTTCGTATTGCCATAGGACCACGTGATATGGAAAATGGTACGGTTGAGTTGGCACGTAGAGATACTAAGACCAAATCAACGGTAAATAATAATGAGCTGGGTGTAATTGTGCCACAACTTTTGGCTGAAATCCAAAAGAACATCTATCAAAAGGCATTGGACTTCAAGAAAGCCAATACATTTGAAGTAAATACCTGGGATGAATTTAAGGATACCATCAAAAATAAAGGTGGATTTGTATTGGCACATTGGGATGGAACTACCGAAACGGAAGAAAAAATCAAAGATGAAACAAAGGCTACTATTAGATGCATTCAGCTATCATCAAAACAAGAAAGTGGCAAATGCATTTATAGTGGCAAACCTTCTACCCAAAAAGTGTTGTTTGCTTTGAATTATTAGTTGAAGAGTATTACTAATATTATATATTTGAAATGGAAAACTAGATATTTTCAAAAATAAATTAATTAAAATATTAGTTTCAATTAACTAAAGCATGAAGTATACAAGATTATTTTTATTTATTGGCTCATTATTTTTAGTTTGTTTTAATTGTAACAATACAAAAAAGGATAATCCAACTCCTATAGATTATTTAGGACAGGTTACAGGAGATTATCAAGGGGAGGTTAAATTTACACTAAATGCATATGAACCAACTATACCAATTAATGATACATTTGCTCTAGCAATTGCAAAGGATGTACCTTCATTGTTAACAGCAATAAATAGTGCAAGAATATATATATATGATTCTTATTTAGAATATTTAATCTCTTTGAAATTTAAAGATAGTACTTATTATACGGGAAGTTTTATTGCTACTAATTTGAAAGAAACTAATGATGCAGTTGTATTTAGTATTCCATCTCAAACCTTGAAGTTTCCGGGTTTTGAAGCAATAATTAAAGGGAATCCTAAAATTGAAATAGAAAATCAAAAATTTGATGGAGCATATTTGAAATCTTCAAAGACAATTAATTTCTCTTATACTGGTACAATATTATTATACTCATTTTTAACTGGAAATAAATATACAGCACCTTTTGAAATTTCATATAATTTAAGTAAAAAATAGATTTTCGCCCTTTTTGAAATATTTTTTGACCAAAGAACTACAAATCATAACAAAGTTATTGGTTTCTTAAATTAAGCTATTTTATTTCGTCCAAAGTTAAAAACCGCAAAAAATTATAAGTTTAACGCAAAGAAATCGCAAAGTCATATACTTTTATATTCTTTGCGAATACTTTGGGTACTTTACGGTTTGGATTTTGAAATTAGAATTTGTTTCGAGTTTAATGTTTGGAAATTAGTATTTAAAACAAATCAACAGGATCAAACTTCAAAAAATCCTTCCAATGCAACCCTTCATTGCCTACAATCAGTGTTTTTGCATCGGGATACAATTTTTTAAATTGTTGAAGACCTTTTGAGGTGCTCGACTTTCCACTTTTTACCTCAAGCGCCAATAGTTTTCCTCTGTGTACAACTACAAAATCAACTTCATCATTTTCT
>JANRJY010000016.1:0-29359 GCA_033763735.1 Bacteroidota bacterium
GGTAGTAGTTTGATTAATCATGCTCATAAAGTTAGAACCAGCTACACTAGGTTTAGGTTTACCGGTAGTTGTTTGATTGATCATGCTCATAAAGTTAGAACCAGCAACGCTAGGTTTAGGTTTACCGGTAGTTGTTTGATTGATCATGCTCATAAAGTTAGAACCAGCAACGCTAGGTTTAGGTTTACCTGTAGTTGTTTGATTGATCATGCTCATTAAACTATTTCCAGTAACATTCACATTGGATTTTTGGCCAACATTAATGGTATACACTATGGTAAGAGCTAAAGCGATAGACGCTACAGAAAGGATGATTTTTTTCATTTTGTAAATTTTTGGGTTTAAAATATATTCAAATGAATAAAATAGCTATTAGAATTGTATTAATCTAGGATTAAAGATTTTCTAATTGGTTGGGATATACAAAGTAACCACGGTTCCTGTTTGTGGTACGGATTCCAAATTGAAAGTGATTTGGTGCAAATCTAGTATGCGTTTTACCAACGAAAGCCCAATACCAAACCCTTTTTTGGTGATTGCATTCTGCCCTCTATATAAGGGTTCATATATATATTTGATGTCGGAAGGCAATATTCCGAGTCCATTATCGCGAATAAAAACATTGGCAATATTATTTTCTTTGATAATTGATATTTCCACAGGGTTGCCATTTGCATATTTCACACTATTTTCAATTATGTTGTAAAGTGCTACCGGAAAAAGTTCCTTTTGGAGCTTACATTCAATAGGTTCAAACTCTTCATCTTTATTTTTAAGATCAAATTTTACAGTAATTGAAGGGTATTTCTCTTTCAAATCTGAAAGGATTGCCAAAAAAATGTCGTCCAGACGCATGGTACTTAGTTCCAGTTCTTCTATTTTAGAAACCAATGCCAATTGCAAAAGGCCATTAACCAACTCTACAGCTACTTTAGTATCGTCAATGGCAAGCGTTATATCTTTATACGATTCGCTGCCTTTGCGTTGTCTGCGTTGAATACTTTGCAAATTCACTAATACTTTAGTCAAAGGCGTACGCATTTCATGCGATGCATGTGAAATAAAATTTTTCTGGTTGATAAATGATTTTTGCAATCGATCCATCATTCCATTAAAGTAAGTAGAAATCAAAAACAGTTCATCTTTGCCTTTAGGTACTTCTAGTCGGTAAGTTAAGTCCTTGTCCGATATTCGATTGAGCGTACGTGTAATATTATTTAAGGGCTTCACAATAGCATCCGCAAAGATAAGACCTAATAAAATAGACAAAGCTAAAGCAAAGCTATTCCCTAATACTAAAGTGCTCGTAAGGTTGTTAAGTTTGTCATTACCCAATATATCAACCGCGCTAATAATAAGTTTTGACCCGTTTTTGAATTGTGTTACTATTATTTCAGTTTGACCAAAAGCAGTATAATAATATTTTGATTGAATTTTGGCATTTTGAAGAATCACCATATGCGAATCCAACACGTTACCATCCACAATATTGGTGTATGTAATTTGTTTCTGATTGTCAATGAGTATGACTTTTTCGTCAAATAAAGTAATTAAGTCAGTGTAAATCATGGAGTTACTAATTGCCGATGAGCGATCCTGTCCTTGGTCAAGTTTCTCAATTACATCCGCTTTGCTCGATAATCTACTGATAAATAGTTCTTTTCGATATGAGGCATAATAAAAATACACATACACCGAAAAGCTTCCAATAACTATAAGAGATAGGAAAAAAAATGAAATGATAATTCGAGCCTTAAAAGTCATTTATTCTCTGATGGAATATCCCATCCCAACCATCGTATGTATCAGTTTGGGTTCAAATCCTTTGTCCACTTTATTGCGTAAGTAGTTGATATACACATCGATAATATTTGTATTTGTGTCAAAATTGATTTCCCAAACCTTCTCAGCAATATCTACACGGGTTACAATTTTGCCTTTATTTTTTAACAAATATTCGAGGAGCGTAAATTCTTTTGCGGTGAGTTCAATTAGTTTGTTGTTTCTGAAAACCGTTTTAGAAGTGATGTCCACTACCAAGTCAGCAATTTTAAGGGTATTTCCTTTATGTGTGTGTTTTTTGTATTTGTTGTAATGGGCTTTTATTCGAATGAGTAACTCCTTAAATTCAAATGGCTTAACAATGTAGTCATCTGCTCCTGCATCAAATCCTTCCGTTTTGTCTTCTATACTTCCAAGGGCGGTTAAAAATATTACAGGAATTTCAGAATGACTTGATTTAAGCATTTTACAAAGTTCGAAACCATTAATCACAGGTATATTTACATCAATAATTACCGTTTCATACAGTTTGCTGTTGAACATGGAAAGTCCGATTTTGCCATCATAAGCAATATCTACTTCCATTCCTTCTGATTTAAGCCCTTTTTTTATAAAGGAGGCGAGGCTTTTTTCATCTTCTACGAGTAATATTTTCATATCAAGTGCGTAATTTATAAAAAATAGGAATAGAAATATGAAAATTGTGAGAAGGTTATATTGAATTATTTGAATTCAAATTATGAAACAACAATTTAGTGTCATTAGTAAAATATGGAAAGTAAAGTTCAAATATTTGATTTACAAATTGTTGAATCTTTTCATTATCTGACCCTTGCAAATGAATATCAGCAAATGGTATCCAAAAATCACCCATCATGTGTACGCGTATATAAAGTGCATCGTAGGCACCTTTGTATGGTTCAGGAATGAGTATATTATTATGAATCAGTTGGTTATGAATCATTTGAAATTCTTTTTTTCTTTGAATGCAAATTTGTATGTAATGTTCTCTTATGTAAGGGATTATGCGCATGATATTTGTAAAATTCTGCATCAAAAATTTATACTTATAAAAAAGACTTATTACAAATATTAATGATGCTTGCATATCTATTATTGAAATTTCTTTACCAATATAGTGTGTTACTTTTTGGTTCAATTGGTTTACAAGTTGTTCATATAGTGCTATAATCAAGGCTTCTTTATTCGGATAATGATAACACAAGTTCCCGTGACTAATATGCATTCGTTCTGCAATATGCCTTACGGTGACCGATTCTGTGCCAAATTCGTTAAATAGCAGTAATGAAGTTTCCAGAATTCTTTCTTTTGTTGACATTTTGCAAAATTAATTAAAAATAATCATTAGAACATTTGTTCTAAATTTTTATTTTAGTACATTTGTTCTAAATTATTAATAGCATGGAAGCAATATTATTTATATGGCCATTGGGCATCATTTTTCTGGCTTTACCTTTAATGACCGGATGGGTTGCGAAGACCGAAGGTCGAAATTTTTGGCTTTGGACAGGACTTACTTGTTTGCTTCCGGGGATCACACTAATATTGTTAATTGTGCTTCCTAAACCCAAAAAGAGTACGGCACAAGCCCTGTAATTTAAAATACATTTTTGCTGCAAATGTAATGTGGATAACCGCAACATTTTGTTGATAAAGGAGTATACAATATTTAATTCTCCCTTATATAAAATGTTCTCATTTCTACTTGGTCCCGGTTATGCTCACGCACAAAAAGTGCCTGATTCTATTTACGATTTGAGTTTAACAAGCTTGACGGGGGAGCATTTGCCATTGTCAAATTTTAAGGGTACAAAGATGATGTTTGTAACTACTCAAACTAAATCATCGCTCTCTTATCAAATTGATGATATGGTAAAGTTGTGTGAAAAGTATAGCAAGGTTGTGAAGGTGTTTGCATTACCACTTGACATCATTAATTGGAATAAATTAGAAGATGTAAATTCGCTTTCAAATGCTTATTATAAAGATAAAAAAGCAAATTTTACTGTTCTACATAATACTCCGGTTAAGGGTGCCGACATTCATCCGGTAGTTCAATGGATTACTAACAAAAAATATAATAAAGTGAAAGATTTTGGAATAAAAAACCTGTTCCAGAAATTTATTATTAATGAATATGGCAAACTATTGCAAGTATTTGATTCTCAAACCGATATATTCGACAATGAAGTGGTTTTGTCTATTTTAAAAGAAAGTCCTAACATTCAGCAAGCTACAGTGGATTTGCGGAAATCAACTATAGATTATAACACTAAAGCGATTGCCCCATTGTTAAATAAGAATACAGGTAACACCCACCTAGCACCTTGGATGTAAATAGGAGTTTATTAATTGAAATATTAAAAGTACTTTTTCTTAATAAGTCAATGGTTTTTAGACATCTAGTTTCAATAAAATTTTTTAATTTAATCGTTTTATATTGGTTTCGAAAATTGAATTTGTTTTGAATGATTAATTTTTATTTATAATTTTTGATTTGCTAACATCAATTTAACACAAAGTTTTTTGTAGATAATTAAAAAGATACTTAATTGCAACTATAAAATATAGTTATGAAAAAATATTTATTAGTATTGACCGGGGCTGTGATTATGGCTTCATGCACTAAAAAGGAAGAAACTACTACTGATTCACAAGCTACTGCAACTGTAGCAGAAGCTCCTGCTGCAGGAGCAATTGAACGCAAAAGTGCAGAAAACGTAGATACACTTGTGAATATCATTGTTCAATCATTAAAAGATGGAAACAAAGATTTATACGTTTCTTATTGCTTTACCCAAGAACAAGAAGAAGCGCTTGCCAACTTAATTACTGACAAAAAGAAAAAGAAATATTTCCAACGTGAGTTTGGATTTAGTTTGCATGAAGAAGTTATTTACTTCAATAACATAGTAAACTATATCAAAAAGAATAATGTTGATTTGAACAAAGTTGAAAAAGGTATTGTGGATGTATTTGACTATAACAAAAGCAATTATGAACCCATTGTATTGAAAGAGGTGGTAATTCCAATTATTCAAGAAGATTTTGAACGCGATATTGTATTTGTAGCTGCTCAAATTGATGGCAAATGGTATTTTACCTCTGAGCTGTCGCTATAGTTAAATATAAAAAACTAAACTACAAGAGCCTGGATGATAGTTCGGGCTTTTTTTTTACGTCCGGTAAATACTTATTCACAATTTCTTCTCTACAGTCAAAATACTGTAACTTGCTTTGGCGTTATAAAACATGCTCAAAAAAGTATTTCGAGTAGTTGGTATATTTTTTATCATATTAATTGTGCTGGTATCAGTTACTGCTTTTTTTGCATATGAATATCGCGATAAGTTAGTCTACTTTTTTGTCCAAGATGCCAACCGTAACATAAATGCCGAAATTCAAGTGGATAAAATAAACCTGGAATTTTGGGAAACTTTCCCATATTTTTCGCTTGATTTTCAGAATATTACGGTTATTGAAACCAATACTATCGAAAAAAAGCCATTTGCAAAAGCAGAGCGACTATATGTGTACCTTTCTTTTAAAGACTTGCTTGAACGCAGATACAAAATCAAGAAACTGTTTCTCAAAAATGCAGATATCAATTTTCAGGTTTTTAAAAATGGAACCGATAATTTTTCGATTTTCAAATCATCCGGTGATACTGCCAGTTTAATTGTGTTTGGTCTTTCTGATATTACACTTAAAAATGTACGAATTTCATATACCGATAATGTATTACAAAATCAATATGATGTTTTATGTATCAATTCTAAAGCCACATTTAACCTGGTTGGGGCCGACTGGAATATAGCTGTGTATGGCGATTTGCATTCAAATGCAATAAAGTTAAATAACCTTACTTTTTTTAAAGATAAACCTGCTACAATTCAAAGTGCTATTGTGTATTCTGAAAAAAGTAAGTCATATATTATTAAACCTTCAGAATTAAAAGTTGAAAATGCACTATTCAACATTGGCGGAAAGGTGCTATGGAACAAGGACCCTTATGTTGACATTGATTTTTCGGAGAAAAACAGCAATTTTCAAACAATAACTTCTTTTTTACCTACCAAACTATCGAAACCACTAGAAAAATATAGAAGTAAAGGAGATATTTACTTTGTTGGGAAGTTAAAAGGATTAATAAAAAGAGGAGCAAAACCGTTACTTAAAATTTATTTTGGTTGCAAAAATGCTTCTTTTTTCAATCCTGATTTTAATGAGGGTATTACAAATGCCAATTTTACAGGATCCTATCATAATGGAGGCGGATTGGATAATAATTCATCCTATTTCAAATTGAATAATGTAACTGCTCAATTAAAAGGAGAGCTACTCAAAGGCGATTTGGAAATAATAAATTTGCTTCACCCTGAAATTTCAATCAACCTCAACACCAAGTTTGATGCCGGATATTTACACAAAATATTCCCCAATAAATCATTAGATAATGTTTCCGGCAATATTGCTCTGGAAATTTATTTCAAAGGTAAAATTGAAGAATTGAAACAAAAAAATTATAATAATTGTGAAGCGAAAGGTGCCGCAAAAATTGAGAATTTGAATTTGTATTTGGTTGATTTTCAAAAAAATATCTTGAATTGTGATGCTAACATCAACTTCAATAATCAGGATTTGATAATAGAAAAATTGAAATTAATTATTGATAATTCTGACATGGATTTGAATGGATCAATTAAGAATATTTTTCCATATTTTTTCATGAAAAAAGAACATTTGGACTTGGATATACAATTGTTTTCAAATGAACTTGATGCGAACAGTTTATTTGGAATAAAAACAAAAAAGATTAATTCAAAGGCAGATAAACAAACGGTATCCTTCCCCACAAATATTAATTTCAAGATTAGTGCCCAAATTGAGAAATTATTATATCAAAAATATAATCCTTCCAACATGAAAGCGAAGATAATTATGGCCAATAATTCAATAAATATTGAGCAATGTGACTTTAACATGTCAGGTGGAAAATTGAAATTGAAAGGTTCGGCCAGTCAATTAAAAGATAGTTCGTTTAATATTCATATCGAAACGAACATGGAGCAAGTTCCAATAGATAGTTTGTTTTACAAAAGCAATAATTTTGGTCAGGAGTTTATAACACATCATCACATTAAAGGAAATATTACTGCCGGCATAACTACGGATGTAAAGTGTGATAAGTATTTGAATATCAAAATGCCAAGTGTGCTTTCTGAAACGAAGCTGTCCCTAAAAAACGGACAACTTCTTGATTTCAAACCTATGCTTAAGCTATCGAAGTTTGTTGATGAAGAAGCATTGTCAAATATCAGGTTTTCTGAATTGAATAATGATATTTTGGTGCATAATGAGACGGTTTTTATTCCTGAAATGACCATTAAAAGTAATATTACCACCATGTCGGTGCAAGGATATCATAAGTTTAATAACGAATTCGAATATCGCATAAAATTGCCTTTGAAAAATTATAAACGTAAGAATACGCAAGATGAAGAGGATGCTATTGAAGGATCGTTTTTAGGGACTGTGTATTTGTATTTGGTTATAAAAGGTACTCCTGATAATTTTAAAGTAACCTATGATAAGTCAGCAGTAAAACAGAAGTTGAAGGAAAGATGGCAAACTGAAAAGAAGGAGTTTACAGATTTGTTCAAAAAGGATTACGAGAAAAAGAAACAAGAAAAGGAGAAAGCCGTTGAACTCAATACAAATGAATATTTGGATGTGGAACCTTAAAAATAGTTTGGTTGTCGGGTTATACTTACTTTTTGTAATTGTTACAAGTATTCAAGCCCAAAATTCAAACAAGTTGGATTTTAAAGTTATAGTGACTTATTTGGATGGCACCACAGATCAATTCAATTCTGATTTGTATCAGGACCCAGACAAAGATTTTTATTTTGTTTTGAAAAACGATTGCGACAAAATATTTGCCTATCAAACAAAATCCATTGACTTGATTGATAATAGAAGCAATGAAAAAAATACGGGATTTGCATCAAGAGACAGTAATTGGTATTTTAAAACATATGGTGGAAGCAGATTATGTGCATATTCATTATATCCAGGAAAGGAACGAGTAAGGAATCTGTATTTTGCACATCCTGATAGCATGGTTATGACCAAGTATAATCGCAAATGGCTTAAAGCAAAGCTCAAAGATAACGATGAGGCTTATAAAAAATTAAAGAACCATTTGACTTTAAGAGATGTTCAAAAAGTAATTCAAGGATTAGGAATATTAGTCGCTTTTGGAGGTATAGTGTCGCCATACATATTGCCTCCAATTGGTGTAGCAATTTGTTCTACTTCTTTTTTACTTGAACGACCTCAAAAAAATGCTTTGAAGAAGGCTGTGGAGGGGTATTGAATTAGTTTTCACCTTTTTTTGTTATAATTATGTCATTATTTAACATAATTACTATTTTCGCAAATTACCTGAACCAATTCAATTTATGAGTAACAAAGTTATCCTGATTATTCTTGACGGCTGGGGAATAGCCCAAAATCCAAAAGTGTCGGCCATTGACCAAGCCAAAACACCTTTTATGAATTCTATTTTGGCTAAGTATCCGCATTCTAAGCTAACTACCCATGGATTAATGGTAGGTTTACCTGAAGGACAAATGGGCAACTCCGAAGTGGGACATATGAATATTGGTGCAGGTAGAGTAGTGTATCAGGATTTGGTAAAAATTAATCTTGCAATAAAAGATAATACCCTTAAAAATGAGCCAGCAATTATCGATGCAGTTAGTTATGCTAAAAAATCGGACAAGAAAGTGCATTTAATAGGTTTGGTTTCAGATGGAGGCGTTCATTCACATATTGATCATGTCAAAGGATTAGTGGATATTTTTACGGAAAGTGGAATCAAAAATACATATATACATGCATTCACTGATGGCAGAGATACTGATCCTAAATCAGGTTTGGGTTTCTTGACAGAGTTATATGCCCATTGTGAAAAAAAAGGGGCAAAAATTGCCTCAGTTATAGGTCGTTATTATGCTATGGACAGAGATAACCGTTGGGAACGAGTGAAATTGGCTTACGATTTGATGGTGCATGGCACAGGAGAGGCGGTTAGCAATTTGCCTTCGGCAATTGAAAAAAGCTATGAAGAAGGTGTGACTGATGAATTTTTGAAACCCATGATTTTGGATAGAAATGGAATTATCGAAGAAGGTGATGTGGTTATTTGTTTTAATTTCCGTACGGATAGAGGACGAGAAATTACCATTGCACTAACACAAAAAGACTTTCCGGAGCAACATATGAAGCCTTTGAAACTGCACTATGTTACCATGACCAATTATGACGATTCGTTCAAAGATGTAAGTATAGTGTACCCCAAAGACAACCTCAACAATACACTTGGTGAGGTGCTTGCTACTGCAGGTAAAAAACAAATTAGAATTGCTGAAACAGAGAAATATCCTCACGTAACTTTTTTCTTTTCCGGTGGAAGAGAAAAAGAATTTGAAGGTGAAAAACGCATTATGTGTGCTTCTCCAAAAGTGGCTACTTATGACTTGCAGCCCGAAATGAGTGCAATTGATATTAAAAATGCCATTGTACCGGAACTTAAAAAAGGTGAAGCCGATTTTATTGTACTAAACTTTGCCAATGCAGATATGGTAGGTCATACAGGTGATTTCAATGCAGCCATTCGCGCATGTGAGGCAGTAGATGCTTGCAACAAAGAAGTAGTAGAGGTGGCCATTGCCAATGGATACACTGCATTGGTTACAGCTGATCATGGCAATTCGGATTATATGATTAATGACGATGGCACTCCCAACACAGCACATACCACCAATTTGGTTCATTTGGTAGTGGTAGGAGATTATAAAGGAAAATTGAAAGATGGAAAATTAGGTGATTTAGCTCCAACAGTATTGAAATTAATGAACCTCAAGGCTCCTAAAGAAATGACAGGAAATTGTTTGGTGGATTAAACTTTTTCTATTTCTAAACCTTTGGAAGACAAAAACTGAATTATATGATCAAGTATTACTATTAATAATTCATTCTTCCTAAGTAAACTTACAAATAACGTAACTACATCTTCAACTAATATTGCATAATCATGTGCAATTTGATTACGACTTTCTCTTAATATCATCCATTGTTGCGCATCAGCAATCAATCCAATTTTGTGAGATTTGTTTAAAATGTCAATGAAAGGCAACCTTTCTGTGTTTTCACCCAAATAATCAAGGCTTTGTTTAAGTATCTTTTCTCCTATTATATCTTGTAATTTTGCGAAGCGGAATACAAATTGATCGGTAACTGCAATTTGAGTATTATTTAAATTGCTATAAAGTTCAATATTGAAATCTCCCCATGACGCAATGGTTTGATACGCCTCATTTAATCTTTTTTTGTGAATAGAAGCAATCTTGATGCTTTCCGTTAATTTGTCTTTGAATATATCATTCATAATTCGACACCAGTATTCAATGCTGTTTTGACAATAGTTCTCTGATCATTTTGCTTTTGCAGCAAAATATCAATCTTTTGATCTCCAATAAGCATTTTTAATCTTGCCAACATTTTCAATTTTTGTTCATTTAATTCCATTTCATTTCCATTATTTGAATTACATATAAGTAAATCAATATCACCTCCTGCTTTAGAATCGTCAACTCTTGAACCAAACAAATACACTAGAGCATTTTTTCCAAACCATGATACAGTTTCGGACTTGATAATTTCAATTTCCTTATTGTTTAACCGCATATTCCAAAAGGATGTAAATTAGGACTGATATCGTAAAGATAATAGAAAAATAAAACACCCAAACTAACTTAACCTATGAATGATGCGCTTCAGTGTTGGTAATAAAAAATAATGCAGACAATCTATCTAAAATCAGTGGTAAGTTTAAAACGAAGAATTCGATGATTTCCTGCATCTGCTACATATACTATTTTTTCAGAGTATGCAACTGCGGAGGGCATGTTGAATTTTGTTAGACTTTGGCCATTTCCTCCGAAAGAAACTTTGATGTTTTTTTGTGAAGTACTTCCTGTAGGTGGAGCTACGCCTTCAAGACCATTATTAGTAAATATGTAAAGTGAGTCTTTTTGCTTATCAGTAATAAACACAAGTTGAGATCCATCTCCTGCAAATGCAATATCAGATGGACTACCAAATCTACGAGGCGTATATAAAAATCCGCTCGCTTTGCTTGTATCGCCAATTACCAAACTTTGGTCTAATGCATATACTGGGGCATCCTCTACAACAGTATATGACAGCACTTTAACTTTTAATACATCACTTGGGCTATTAGAAATATACATTAAATCTTTTCTGTCTCTTATAGAATTGGATTGTGGTGGAGCCACAAAAGTAGCAATTCCTAAAGGGTTTTTAATATAGTCCAGTTTAACGCCTTCATCCTGTGTAGATACTTGCAAATAGTATTGATATTTGTCCTTATTATTAAATAGTAAAATAGCATCATCCGGTCCTCCTAACAGGTTGGTTTGGCTAGTTCCAGTTCGGGTGATATAATATGAATTGTCAGCCAACACCGCAACTCCAGTAAATTGTACTGCATTGTCCGAAGATTTTATACCTGTAGAAATATAAAATGGATGCACTATTTTTTTTGTAATTGTACCTGATGATATTCCATACACTTGATTATTGAGAGCAATTCGATAAATGCATGTTAAAGTATGGGAGAAATTATTTATGGTAGTATCTAAAGTGCCTAAAGCAATTAAATTTAGTCTTCGATCTTGAGCTACAGCCGTAACTCCTTGTATTTTAAGCCTTCCTAGTTCAACCATGGATTCATTGTAGGAAATAATCTCTTCAGTTCCTTTATCAACTACATATATGAGGTTATCGAATCCAATACAAATATCAGATGGATCCGAATAGCCTGAAATTACTGGTTGTATTGGCACATAGGCAACTGCTCTTACCGAATAATCAGGGATAGCTATAAATGATATATCTGTTTTGTTTCCCAAAAATCCTGAACATGAACTAAGGATACAAATGAATAAACACGCTATTGGATATAAAAAACTCAAAATAGAATTTTTATTGATTTTCATTTTCTATTTTTTCTTGTTTGGCATTATTTAACAACACACTTAAACCAATATTATGATTGATTCCTAAAGCATTGGCAACTGCAAATGCATAATTGAAATGAATTACTTGATTTTTGATAACGGTTCGAAGCCCCACACCTGAAGTTGGAAAAGCATAATTTGATGCATTGATTCCATATCCTGCTCTGAACCACAACAATTCATGATACATATATTCGGCACCAAATCGAATATTGGATGCATTATCACCGGGATGGTTTAGTTCAATAGCAGTAGTAATGGTATGTAAATCTGTTTTTATGGGCACGATGGATGCACCAAATTTAAAGACCGTAGGGGTAGGAAAATCTTCAGGGCTAAAAGTTTTGTTTCTGAAATTAAACGGTGCATAATTCCCTCTAGCAGCTGCATTTGGTCCAAAGTTTTGAAGAAAAACCCCAAATCTCAAATCTTTAAAATCAGTTTTATAAATAAATCCAATATCAACAGTAAAGGTGTGCGTTTGATATATGTCAACAGATTCATTGATGTATTTTACTGTGGTACCAAGACTGAATTTGTAAGTAAGTGCTTTGGCGTAACTCAGTCCTAAGGCCATGGCATTCATTGAAAAAAACTGGCCTGTACCTTTCGGTTGGAATTCATTTCTGATTTCCATATTTCCTGAATTCAAATTGTTCACACTTACTGCCATAAAATCAGTTTCACGAATTTTAATATTCGCAGCCGCAAAGCTATGATTCACACCTAATCCGTACAATCGGGTTGATACGGCAAAACTATGATTGCCTAACTCTGTGAGTGCTGCAGGATTCCATTGCGAAGCATAAGCATCTCCTTTCATGGTTGTGTTTGCTCCCGACAAAGCAATAGCTCCGGGATTAACGTCATTTTTAAGAAAACTCAAAGACGAAATACCTGTTCGTTGCCCACCTAAATTGGGAAAAAGTTGTGCTTTTGAATTACCAACAAATATAATTTGTATCAATAACCCTATAATAGTGCATTTCAAAAAATTAATATTTAATTTAAAAACTTTCAAATTTTATTTGTTAATACCTTCATATTCTTCTCAAAACTGCATTGCTAATCCTAACAGAAACTGCCTTGGTTCTTTATATCTTGCCGGATTGAAAGGAGGAGTTCCATTATCTTGAGGGTTGTTATATTGTGGATCGCGACTATCAATAGGAAGTTGATCCCCATTTTGGTAAGCTCTGCCTGTCACAGGATTCACAAGTATTGAATTCATATTATTAAAAACATTTTTTACTTCTAAAGTGATGGAAATAGCAGCTGTTTTGTACACTTTTAAATCTTTGGAAATTTTTATATCCGTCCAGAACATGGCATTGCTTAACTCTGTATTTCGTAAAGTTGGATGATCTTGATAAATGGGTCTTCCGAAATCAGTAGTTCCTGTATTTACTTGTGGTGTGTACCGTTGATTGTTTGATTTGAACACCGCACTCAAGAAAAATCTAAATCCTTTGAGTGAAATATTTCGAACTTTGAAAAGTGAATCCGGAGTGAAAATTAAAGTGAATTTACTATCAATTGGGGTATCCCAAATCAAGTATTGCTCTTTGTTGGCATTTACAAATCCTTGTTGTTGTATTTTAAGGGAAGATTCAGCTGCAGTATTTGATTTTCCGGTTGCGATTTGATAGGTTAAACTAAGTGTAGTTCTGAATGCCTTATCAATCCGTTGGTTATACACAATTTCGGCACCTCTTATCCTTGCATAGTCTTGATTGATAGATATTTGCCGTTCAACAAATTGCCCGGTTCTATCTGGTAACACTTGGGTTCTGCGGACAATATAATCAAACTTATCATTGTAAAAAGCAGAAAATGTAATGGCTGCGTTTCGTGTTATTTGTGATTTGATACCTATTTCGTATGAAACCGTAATTTCTGGACGAAGTGCCGGGTTACCAACATTTCCCAAAAATGAATTGTTTTGATACACAGGATTCAATGCTTCATTTATAAACAATGGATGTGGGAGGCGTTTACTTTGACCATAGTTAAAAAAAAGTACATTATTATCAGTTACCGGAAAAGACACATTTACACTGGGCAGCAGACGTGCCTGAAACGAACGATCACCAATTGCAAGATTTTGATTTTTATAGATGTTTCTAATTGTTTCATCAATAGGTGCTTTGGAATCATTAACAGCATCATCTACATATTTGCCGTAAGACCAATAATCTAGTCTAAGTCCAAAACTTGCAATAATACCTTTATAACGGATTTCATCCGATATAAAAAAACCACCATTTGCGGGTTGTACTTTCCATATATCGCTGCTCGAACCCACACTTATTGAAGGTGTAGAAAGAGAATCGTTGATACGAATAGGTGCTCCTACCCAAGGCGATGTCACATCCACCCATTGCATGTTTTGTTCTTTATGCTGCCAACCAAAAGTCAAGAAATTTTTGTTGTTTGCTGACACTCTGGTGAATTTTTGATTGATGTTATATTCCTCCACCCAATGGTCGTGCCATGTTCGGCTTATTCCATTGTTGTTAACTAATCCAGGACCCGGATTAACATATTGAATAGAATCATTAGGATTGAATACCGTAACTGGTGTGGTGACAATTGATGCGGGGTCATATACTCTATCAATAGTGTTGGACCGGAAGGGACGACCATTTGCATCGGCTCTTAGGTTGGTAAACATTCGTCCGAAAGCAATGTCGTAAGCCCAGCCTTTTTTAAACAAATACTTAAAGTTGGCTACAGTCAAATTGGTACGGTGTGTATAGGTAGTAGCATTATCCATATTCAATGAAAAATTGTATTGAAACCCCGGTACCATTACTTGATCAAAACCAAGTACCATCAGTGACCTGGTGTTTTGATTAATAGACAAACTATGTTGATTGGTTAGTGTCAATTTCATTCCTTTGCCAATATTATAGGCAACTTTTACAGTGTTTGCCCATTTGTTATCCTGACGAGGGGCCCATGTTTTGGATATTGGAGCTCCTTCTTTATTTGGGTCATCTAGCAATGAACTTTTTAATTGATTAGCCCTGTATCTGTGCGATTTTGAAACCAAAGGATCGCCATTTGGGATACTTGTGTAATCATCCGTCAAGTTCATATCCATACTTGTAAATAAGGTGAGTTTGTCCTTAATGATAGGTCCGCCAACATTAAAATTTACAATATCGGTATTCCATCCCATAGAAGGTGTTGGAGTGTATAGTCTATTTTGGTTATCAGTAATCCAATTGCCACCGCCTTTCCATTTGTTTCCGACTCCCTCTTTTATTTTCGTAGAAACAACTCCCGATACAGCATCACCAAATTCAGCTCCGGCACCTCCGGTTATCACAGATACATCTTGTATGGAACCGGAGCTCACACCTACGCCAAACCCTGTGCCCGCAAGTGGATCTTGTGCATTTACGCCATCTACCAAATATGCGGTTTCATATACTCTTCCACCTCTGATTTGAATACCATCAGGGGTTTGATTTACTCCAGGTTGTAATGCTACCAACTGTTGTACATCTCTTACATTCATTTCTTTAATATCTTCAGCAACGATTTTAAAATTGGATTTGCCTGATTCCAAATCAATTAAGTTTTTCTCTCCTTCTATTACTACCTCACCCAAATTATTTTCAGCTTCTACCATTGTGATGTCCAGTATCTTTTCTTCTCCTTGCTTAAACTTAATACCATTATAAAGTTTATCGGAATATCCTAAGTAGCTTATTTTGAGTGTATAATCACCTTGTTTAATGTTTTTTAATTCATAATTTCCTTCAATATCCGTAGGTGCTGAATTGTAAGTACCTACAATGTTAATTGTAGCACCAATTAAAGGGTCACCTGTTTTTTTGTCTGTTATTTTTCCTTTGACTGATGCGGTGCCTGATTTCTTTTCAGTTTGTGCATATATGCTTAACGAAAGCAAAATAAAAATCCAAAAGCAATATGTAACCTTTTGCACTTTACTTAAAATCTTGATTAAATATTTTAGCAATCACGTTTCTCAATGATTGATTGTTACCATTGAGTCTATGAATATCAGTTGTAAAATATATTTGATTGTATTTTCCATTGTTGCCTAGTGAACCTGCGGCAACTATGTTGGGTCCACTCCAATTGCTCAATGCCTGATAAGTAGCTGTAAACAAAGTATTAGCGGTTTTCTTAGTGTACCCGGGTGTGGCACCAGTTATTAAACCCACATTTTTTAATGTATCATAAGTGTTGATATTTGCAGGAATTATTTTAGAATTATTACTTAACCTTGCTTGACCGGGTTTTGACGAAATACTATCAAATGGAGCAAATTCATAAATAGGCGAATTAATGTCAAGGGGTAATTTTGAAATAGATACCAATATTTTGCCACCTGCATTTAAGTAATTTTGAATGGATGTAATGCCTAATTCAATTGCCAGATTGCCTCCATAAGTAGAGCCATCATTAATCCAAAATACGGATTTATAAAGCTTTAAATACTCTGTAAATGTAATATTCCAGTTGATGGGCAAGTACGCATTGGATGATCGGTTAATGTCATATACATCGTAGTTGAGGCTATCAGCGCCATTTGAAGGTGTTTTCTTTAAAGTTTGTTTTAAAATAGGATCTAATACATTTCTTTCTTCTCTGGAAGGTGAGTTGAAACAATCCACTACAAGCACATCCCCATTTTTCTTTTTGTAATAAAAGGAATTCACCGTATCAACTGCACTAAAAGCATTACTAATATCTTTTGACCTGACATACACTTTATTGTAGGTATTCAAATTCAAACTCCCAATAGTCCGTGTATCTTCTTTAGCAGTGGATCCTACCAATATTTTGCAATTGGTCGATACCGCATTATCAGCGCTCGTGGGAACAAAAGTTAGCTGCGTTACACTTTTACTAAATCCAACCCAATTGCCATTGTTAAATTTCACAAATACGGAATCTAGGTTTGAGATGCCATCGGGGTCATCAGCAAACCAACTGATGCTGAATACACTATGTACTGTATCAGTCACTGATTTTATGTTGCCAATCACTCGGTCAAGTTTGATAGTAGGTTGTGCATTTTTGACTGGTAACTGCAAACAAGGTGGATTAGGATCTTTAACGTCTTTATTATCAATGGCTCTGGCATAAAAACTTATTTGAGCAAATTTGGCTCCATATGGCAATGGAAATAAAAAGAGACTATCTGTTTTTGTAGTAAAAGACCAAGGTTTATTGTTGATGTAATTAGCTGATTGCACACATGTTAGCGTATCCGAAATAATTTCATATCCTTTAATATAGCCATTTACACTCTCTCCTTGCCAGCTTAATTTTATTTTCCCGGATAAACTATTGGAATCGGTTAAATTAATTTGTTTTAGATAAATACGCGTAGTAGGTGGAGATAAAGGACTAACTTCCCCTGTACGATTTCTACATCCATTCAAAATAAAAATTCCAAGAATTAAAATGTAGAGTTTATTCATCCTGTTTTTACTTGCAATATTTTTTTTCAAGATATTTAAATAACCCCCATAATGCACGGGGGTATTTAGGCAGTTGAAATGAAATTATTGTAACACTATACGTTTTACTACTTGATTGCCATTACTTCCATAACCTGCTTTGAGTATATATATTCCTTTGGTTAAGGTGCTCAAATCCAGTTGTTTGTATCGAACAATATTGGCTTCTGACAAAACTTTGTCTCCTACTATATTAAATAATTCAATCTTCACAGATTGGTCAGTATTTAGTTTCAAGTGGATGGTGTTGTTTGCAGGATTAGGGTAAACAATCAAATCATTATTATTTAAAATAGGATGTTCATATGAAGTAATTTTAAAACCGGGGAGTGTTAATACCGCAGGAACACCATTTACTTGTAAACCAGAAATATCAAATATATCCCTTGGAAGCAGTTTCATATTTCCGAATGAATGTGTTATAATGCCACTAATATTATCAAATGTCACTTTACGATTGGCATAAATTGGATTGATATATTTTGACTTCATGGCTGATGTATCAGGTAAGAAATTGCTACCTGAACTAGTTAATAATGCAGTGGGCGTATTTACTAAAGGAAATACTTGAGAACTAATTACATACGTCGAAGTGGTGGAATTGCTATTATAGACAGGTGCTCTACCTGCTAATACTCTCGTGCCAACAACTGCCACATTTCTTAAAGAACTTGTTATGGTTTCAGGAAAACTTAAAATGGCATCTTTATCTGTTCCAATTCGATATTCTGAAAAATTTGCTTTATAATCAGCATTGGTATCAACTACATAAAGTTTACCAGATGTGGCCGAAATTTGTGCATATATAGCTTCATATTTTTCATGTTTGCGAAATTCATAGTTACCAGAAAGTAAGGTATGGTCAATGAAAATGGGTGTAACGGCCACATTTTTTGCTATAGGTACAATGTTTGCGCTTAAAGTGAGCCCTTTAAGCATAGTTATTGTAGAGCTACCTCCTGAAGCTTGTTCCACTACTTTGCCCACTACAGTAATTTTATCACCTTTATTTACATTTTGCAGATATATATTATTATCTAAAAAAATGCCTCCCCATTCGGATACATTTTCATCTTGAAGTGTTACAATTCCCAAATCGTTAGGAGTAGAAGTAACTACTCCAGTAATAGTTACAATCCTATTTTCATACAATGAACGACCATTGGTAAATGGTGTTTTTTGTACATCTGTAATTTGCAATCCGTTTGCACGTATTACAAATGCCAATGGTTTTTCCTTTCCTAAAGTACCGCTAATTGTAACCGGTACTCTTGGATATACGCTTACAGCAGCAGGGCTTCTTGAATCAGATGCTTTAATATAGAAATAAATAGTTTTGCCTTCGGCAAAACCTCCCAAGTTGTTGGAAATGGTGCCAGACCATGTATTACCTTGACTGGTCATAGGGATTGAGTTCCAAGAAGCATAATTAAGAGTATCTGCTGAGAAAAACAATGTTGCACTAGCAATGCTAATACCTGGATCAATCGCTTGAATAGTTGCAGAAATTGTTGCGCTTTCGGCTATTTTGGGAGATTGAGGGCTTACAAAAACTTCTGTAATTATAGGAGGATTGTACTGTGCAATTTTATAATGACTAGGATGAAAAGGTTCTAATTGGTAGCCTTTATCAAATGAAGGCCCTCCACCTGAAATAGTTGCAATTGTTTTGCAAGATTGTCCAGGAACTTGATTTTTGATATGTACTAAAATTCCCCTTACGTAATCGTATTTTCCTCCTACTATAGGCACCTGGGATAATCGCCCACCTGCACTCACTTGTTGACCACCACAAGTGCTACTAGTTGTAACATCGTTTGGTAATCTACCAGCTTTGAAACGGTCGTATATTTGTACTCTATTACCAGCTGCATCCTTACAAACTATTCTATATCTTACGTTTTCATTGAAGTCGATAGTAGTTTGCACTGTAGTTCCTCTGGAATATTCCTCCACAAAAAGATCTCTTAATTCAACAAACATTCCCTCATACTGTTCGCCTTCAGGGAGATTATTTATGTTGTCAGATCCAGTATTTAGTTGAGAAACAGGAACAGTAATTGGGTATACACCCTCAACTTGTTGCCCATTCAAGGTAGGCGGTAAATTAGAAGCAGTACCCAAAATTGTAAAATTCAATGGAATAATCTGAGTTTGACCTCCAAAACCAAGTCCACTTGTATCATCAACTATTCCCATAACTTGAACTGAATCACCTGCAGCTGCATCTAATATGTCATTTGGTGTAAGCACTTGATTACACTGAGCTACACTTGGCGGACTAGGTCGAATCCAAATTCCTGAATAGGGTCCATTTCCAGCTTGCATTGTTAATTCTCTTCCGTACTGATTTACACTAGTTGTTGTTGTAACGGATGGATAATTTATTCCGTTAACAGACATTGGATCAAAAGTTATTCTTCCAGGAACATTCATACGACCTCTCACAACGACTGTTAAAGTATGAAAATACGATCTGTCATCACAAACAGAAAGCCTACTTCCTGCAACGGTTTGGATTTCCTGAATGGTGGTATGGTAGGGATTAGGAATTGTTCCTAGTGTTGGATGATTCTGCGTTTGTGCATTTGCAAATTGAATAATTGCAATTGTGCATACTAGGCTTAGTAATTTGTTTTTCATTGTTTTGTTGTTTAGATAGGTTGGTAGTTATGTTTTAGTTACTATTTTATAATTACAAATTTTCCTGCATTGGTATTTCCATTTTTAAGGTCTTCCACCGAAAACATATAAATACCTCTGGCAATTAATTGGCTATTGGCCGACATTAAGTCCCAAGCATGCTCTCCACCCGAAAACACGGTTTGCTTAATATCTGAATAAGTATTGAACCAACGCACATCGCTTCCGTTGTAATTACTGTTATGTTCAAATTCATCAATCAAATCGCCACTGTATGTGAAAATTTTAACTTTGCATTTTTCTGGCAAATTTGAAAATATCAACTTACGGTCTTCTTCAAACTTGCTGCTTCCTTCCCAAGCAGCCAATCCATAATATGGGTTAGGATATACAAATGGACCCTCAGTTTTGATACTATTATTGGCGGGTTTGCCTGCATACACACGTTTGAGGTTTTGCAACAAACTTGACTCTAAAGAAGCCAAGCTTAAAGTGTCGTTTCCGGTGTCAAAAGCAGTAAGACTAATAGCGTGCTGCCAGCCATTGACTATATTTTTAAATGAATATTTGTGTGTATATATAATTGTATCTCCTTGAAAAGTTATAGGTTGTGCCAAACGAATGGAATCGAAGCCATTATCGAAAAACTTTTGATTCCCTTTGGCATCAAAACTGGCTACTAGGGTTAAGTTTTTCTCTATGTTTTTTTCATCTTGCATGTCAAAACCAACTTGGGTTTTGTATATTCTGAATCCTTCAAAATCTTTAATTTTTGAAACAGGGTCAACAAATTTGATGGAGTTGTCTGACCAATACACATCAATATTATTGTCGGAGGCTATTATTTTGGTTTGAGGAATGGCAGGTGGTTCGGGGAATATCCATCTGGATATTTTTCCATCTTTGTCATTGTCTTCATTCTCATCAAGTTTTCCATTGAAGTTTGCATCTTCACCATTAAATGAACGCTGCAGAGAATTTGAGTTGCGTATAAAATCTGCAATTTGTTTGCTTGTATTATTTTGAGGTGGATTGCCATCCCTTACTGAAGCTGCGCAAACGATGCCATAGGTTACAGAAATTGTTTCTCCAGGTGCCAAGCTCCCAAAAGGACCTACTGAAATCAATACCGAGCGATTTCCTTTGTTTTTCATCAATGATTGTGAACTTATCCAGTCTGAACGATCTTCAAGTCCTCCGCTAAGTTTCAAATAATATTCATTGTCGTTTTCAGGTCTGAAAAACTGTGCGGAACCTGATGAAAACAACCAGGTATTATAATTCGTTTTGAAGGTCGGATTTGATTTAGGATGTTGAAAGTTTCCCCTTTGGTCGGTAGCACCCAAAAACTTAAGTCCTACATAACTTTGGGTATTGTAAGTAATATTTTCAGCATCCCATTGATACGAAAGAGAAAGAGAATCGACATAAGCATTACCACCTGATGAATAAAAAGGCGTACCGCCCGGAATATTAATATTTACATCTCTTATTACAAAATTGGCCCAGTAACCCACCCAAACACTGTCGATAGTTTTTGTTCCGGTGTTTTTAATGTCAAATTTTAAAGGCACAAAATAATTGGCGGATGAAAAGTTCCAGTTATAAGCTTCAAAATGAATGTCCAAATTCAAAGGGATTTTGTGATCCGCAATTTGTTGATTGGAGCCGGGTACAAGTATATTTTTATCGGTACAATTTCCTATCAAATCCTGATGGGAAACAGCATCAATGGCGTAAAACTCATTATCTACCAACTTTGATTTTTGTTGTAAAGTAGCACCAAGTTCGGCTGTTAGTTCATATCCTTTGGCTCCGGTGGAATATCCTTGAGAAGAACTAATAGCTCCGGTACTTACCAATTTTTGTCCATTGATAATACCTCCAACCCAAAGTCCACCGTTGAACAAATGTTCAATTCCTGATTTGGCAGGATATTCACACGAACCCCAACTATCGCTACTATATTTGCCTCTGAAACCATTACCAATTATGCCTAAGTTGTTGACAGTAAGTTCAATGTTAGCTTGCTTAGTTAATCCGTATTCCACAAATCCTTGTGCAAATATTTGAAAAATTGGTACTAGAAGTAATAAAATAAGCTTCGTTTTCAAATTTTAACAATAATTGGGTATGTTAATCAATTTTGATAATTCGCTTCACAATTGATTTTGTGGCTTCACTGTTAATTTGCAACAGATAAGTACCTGATATCAAGGCATTCATAGGCAAAGTAATTTTTGTATCACCATTCAAATCATATTCTTTCTGCCAAACTGATTGACCATAGATATTGAACATTTCAATAAAATAAGTGCCTGAAGGGCAGTCAGTTAGTGTCACTGCGACATTATTCCTGAAAGGATTTTCGATGGATGCACTAAATTTATTCTCTGAATCAATTAAAGAAGCAGCTATACCTGGAGCAGTTATAATTTGTTCGGACACTATTATTAAAGTACTACCTGTAAAAGTTGAAGTACCTATGATGGTAACTAAATAGAAAGAGGTTCCAGAGTTTGAAGTATTGTAAGTGTTTATACCTATAATGGTAACTCTGGAGGTGCCATTGCCAAACTTGTAAGTACCAGTTACGGTATTGTTAGAAGCCTTTAAAGTAGCTTCGTTTCCTGAAGTTGTAATAGAAGAATTAAATGGATTTGGTATAATAGAATTATCAATACCATTGGTTCCAGTATTTGTATTGTTAACTGAACCATAAATAACGGATTGGGTATAAAACGACATAATTGAACCGGTGATACTATAATAACCCGATACAGTAACAGGATAAGAACCATTTACACCGATTTTAGTCAAATGTGTATTTGTCCCTGCAATAGTCATTTGTGTTCCTGTGGACAAGAGTACGGTTCCTGACACCGTATTATATGTATTTAGTATTTGAAAATAATTGTTCACACCGTATAAATATGGACCTTTCATAACTAGCGGAACTAGTGCAGGATTTATTTTTGCTATTGAAGAGGGAATAGTTGAAAGCGTAATATTAAGTTTTAATACAACAGGCAAATGGTCTGAAACATTATAAAGAGCATTTAATATTCCTAAGGGTGCAGCGGTATTACTGCCTGCATTTACCGATTGATTAAAATGCGTGCCATTTTGACCAATAGCTTTGTAACTATTGGGTATATATCCTGCATATAATGAATCGTTTAAAACCGATTTGTTAGGCAAAATAAAATCAAAACGATCATCACTGCCACCTCCAGCAAAACATTCGGTACCATTTAAACGTGTGGATTGGGTATGTATATCAGCAAAACTACTATTTACACTCCAAGTGCCGGGCCGATTTAGTGGGTCTACAAAATGAATCCCATTGATGGTGTTCAAAAAAGCTTGATAAGCAGCTTCTGAACTATTGTACAAATTAAAATCTCCTTGAATGATATAGTTATTTGTTTTTTCGTAGTTTTTGTTTAAAAAGTTTATGATGTTATTAGCACAAGTGGCTCTATCAGCTGCGTCAGAAGCTGTACTTGAAGCTTTTAAGTGTATGCTTACAAAAGTAATAAATACATCAGAACCTTTAAAAGTAATTCCAGGAACAGTTCCAATATGTTTAAGTTGATAAAGCATCGCATGTCTGGGAGAACACCCAATTACGGTAGTATTTGTTAATTGGAGTTTTGCAGAGTTGTAATACAACATCGTGTTTAACTGATCTTGAGGTTCTAAAAAGTATGCAGCTCTTTTGAATAAACTTCCACCAGCTGCAGTTACTGCTGATAATATTACATCAGCAGATGCTTCATTGTCATTCATTTCATTCACAATTAAAACATCTGGTTTTACATATCCCAAAATAGATGTCAAATAAGGATTTCTGACTGCTGCCGTTGGTGGGGTACACGATGGTCCCGACACAACATTATATTGCATTAGATTGTAATGCATTACGGTAACCGTATCATATTTATCGTTTTGAGCTAAGGCACAATTGTTATTGTAAAGTACTGTACTAAACGCACATAAAAGTAGATATAAGTATCTCAGGTATATTTTATTCACGTTCAGATATTAAGTTATGATATTTAAAGAGCCGAATTAGTATTCGGCTCTTTAATAATTCAGTTATTTGATAACAACTCTATAAGCTTGTTTGGTTTGCTTATTGATAACCACATATATACCACTGGCTATACTACTAATATCAACTATTTGTGTGCCTTTTTCAATTGAGGTTGATAACACACTAGTTCCTGTGATATGTACCAATTCAATTTCTGTTGGAGTTGCACTTGAAATAGAAAGTACATTTTCGGCAGGGTTAGGATAAATCATAAATATATTTTCAACTTCATTTGTTGTAGTGGTTGGGTTGGATACATTGCTTATTTTAACAAAAACTGTATAAGAAATAGAGCCTCCAGCTTCGTCAACAACCGTGTAAGTAGTGGTATAGGTAGTATCAAGTTTTATATAAGTAGGTGCAGTACCTAAACTTGGACTTACTGTGGTATTGGCACCTGCTGTAAAGGTTGGAACTAATCCGGTGATAGTTACTCCAAACGGTAAATTTACATTAATCACATTTCCTACAATTGTTCCTGTTACTGTTGTATTCAACCCTAATTCAGGGTTAGGCAAATATAAAAAGGAACTAATAAATGTTTCTAATACCCTAACTCTAATTGAATATACTGTGTTATCAATGCCATTTTCTGCGGTTACGGTATAGCCGGCTTGTAAGTAGCTTTGTCCTGAAACGGCATTAAAGTTTGGCGATAAGCCATCAGCTATATTGGCAGACGCATTTGGTGAACGCACAATCGTAGGCACCAAACCTGATATTGTAACTCCAGCTGGGAAGTTTACCGTAATCACATTGCCAGTTATTGCCCCTGTAACTGTGGTATTTAATCCTTTAGAAGGATTAGGTAAGAATACCAAAGAAATAACAGATGAAGCGGAGCTAAGTGCAGGAGGTGAAATTACGGTTACATTATAAATTCTTTGTACACCTGATTCAGCCGTAACTGTATAGCTAACAACGGAGGTGAAGTCTTTTGTAAAACCTGAAATTGGATTTATTGTAGCTAATCCAGAAATAGAAATACTAGGCGATAACGCGGTTACCGGGGTCCCTCTAGGCATAAGTACTGTAATATTAGTACCTGAAATGGTAGTTGCGCCATCTTGACCAGGAATGTTAAATCCTAAAATAGAATTTTCATTCGAAAGAATACTTACACCTGCAGTACCTGTAAGTAAGAAGTCATCGAAACGATAATTTCCAGAACCTACTCCAATAGTGGTTAATGTAAATCTAAAATAAATATTAGGTTTATTTTCAGCCTGAACAGAAACAGGAATACCAGAAGCATTTACCAATTGCCATGTACTTGTTGCGGAAGGATGGGTATAACCACTAATCAAGTTCCAAGTAACACCATCTTGACTCCATTCCAATTTTGGATATATAGGAGTACCACCTGATCCGCCATCATTGGTAAATGTACTGGTTCTTCTGAATCCCCAATTTACTTTCAAAGCTCTCCAGTTTGTCGTATTGTATCCTCCTGAAGTAATCATAAACACTCCAAAACCTGTGGAGGTACCATTCGAAGTTACTGCATTTATTCCACCTGATGAATTAACATATCCAGCACTTGGTGCAGAAGTAGTAGCTGCGAAGTGATTGGCATCTCCCGGATTTATTAAAGTACCATCACCTTTCAATCTTGTCCAACCTGTGTAATAAAGCACATTACCTGGGACTGTATTAAATGGTTCATTATTATTAATTCCTACACAAGTTAATGCATAGTTATATAATGCTACTGGTAATGATGTTACCGTAATCGTATATACTTTAGTTGATAAATTTTCGGCAGTTACTGTAAAAACTATAGGTGAATTAAAATTTCTACTTGATGCGGTAGATGGAGAAATGGTTGCATAAGGAGAGATATATACAGAAATCGGAGCAATTAAATCAAGATATGTTCCTCCTGGCACTGTAATATTCACTATTCCATTATTATGATCAATAATATTTGTAATTTGGTTTGAAGTAACATTAAATCCTAAAATTGAATTTGCGGAACTTAAAGGAGCTCCAAATGCTACTTGAACTGTGTAAACTATCGAATTCAATGATTGAGAGGTAACAGTGAATGTAACTGTATTATTATAATTTAACGCAGTTGAAAATGCCGGACTAACAGTAGCGTTTGCAGCAGAAAGAACACCAGAAGCAGTGATATTAGAAATATCCAAACCTGAAGGAACTGTAATATTAACTATAGTTCCATTTATAACAGCTTGTCTATTAGCTAAGGTAAATCCTACTATTGAAGTTATTGAAGATGGAGGAGCGCAATTTATTGTATGACTGCCTAATCCTGCAATATCATCAATAGCAAAACCATCCCATTCCGTTGCCGGATCAAATGCATCTGAGGGGTTAATATCGCCTTGACAAATGCTAACTTTTCTACGAAGAGTTTGGTTTAATGAACTTGTCGGACTAGTACCCCAATTAGTTCCGGGATCTACTCCAATTTGACCAAAAGCATCAATCAAAGTTCCATTATAGTATAATCCTAAGGCATCATCTCCATTATAGAAAGTAATAGTACTTGTAATACTCGATAAAGCTAAAATTGGTGCCGAAGCAGCAGAATTAGCAATTACATAGGTACTATTTGCTTTGAAAATCCCAGTTAAAGTAACTCCATTTGAACCTGTAATACTTCCATTTGAATATAATAACAAACTTATTGTATGTAATGATAAATCAATATCCACTGAGTTGCCATTAAATATTTCAAGGGCTTTGTTATTGGAGCTACCTTCAATATATTCAGAGATAAATATTTTATTCGCATTGATACCACCAACAGATGGAAGAACGTTAAGAGAAACACTATAAATATTAGTTGTGAATGCCTGTGAGGTAACTGTATAATTCACTACACCACTAAAGTTTTGAGCAACTCCTGTATTTGGATTTACCGTTGCAAGTGGAGAAATGCTAATAGTGGGAGTTAACGAAGTTAAATTGGTGCCAAACGGCACATTTACAAATATTGCATTTCCTGATATTGTCGTTGAGCCCACTTGTGAAGGAATTGAAAATCCAGTAATTGAATTAGCAGTAGATAAAGTAGTAGCAGCTGTCACAGATACTGTATATACATTAGGTATCAAAGATTGTGAAGTAACCGTATAAGTTATGCTCGTACTGAAATCCTGAGCAACTCCCGTATTTGGATTAACCGTTGCAAGTGGAGATATTGCAATTGAAGGAATTAAGGAAGTAACTACTGTACCGAAAGGCATTAAAACAGTAATATTATTTCCTGAAATTGTACTTCCAACCATACCTGGAATCGAAAATGAATTGATTGCATTTGCAGTTGATGCGGGTACTACTGAAACGGAAACACTATATATATTGGTAGTTAATGCTTGAGAAGTAACTGTATAAGATTTTGTAGTACTAAAATCTTGCGCCACTCCTGTATTAGGGTTAACCGTTGCAAGTGGTGAAATAGTTATCATTGGCGATAATGAAGTAATTACAGAGCCAAATGGGAATAATAAACTAATATTATTACCTGAAATGGTGCTGCCTAGCATACCTGGAATAGAAAAACTTGTAATTGAATTGGCTGTAGACATTGTAACTCCTGTGAGTGTATACAAATCGGCCCAAGATGTTCCCATAACTATACCATCAATGGTGTAGGTTGATGTACCTGCAGAACCTTGTCTTATAGCTATACCTGCAACAGTACTTAAATCTGCCTCTGTTGTGGTGCCTGTAACGAGTGCTGTAGGTTCAGTTGAAGGCATGTTATTTCTAAATACAAACAATTCTGCGATGTCGTTAGTAGCACCAGGTACAAAAGTATATTTAGAAACCAACAATACTGTTTCGTTGAATGGTATTTGATCATCAGCTCCCCATACAAATGTAGTAGAGTTTTTACCTAGCCCAAAATCTACTCCAGTTGCACCAGGCCTTATAGAAATTCTGTTCCAAAAAGCACCTGTAGATGGGCCACTAGTTGCATTTACAAAATGTATGGGATAATCACCTGCCCCAGTTACATCAGATATTCTTATTAAAACTCCGGCATATACAGTGCCATTTGTATAATTTGAAGCTGCAACAGCACCCCTATTTACATCTTCTCGTGTACCAGTAGCATTACCCGCTGTAGCAGCACCGCCTAATGGAATACCTCCCAAGTAATTACCAAATACTAAAGATTGATTAATGTATTGAACTGAGTTGCTACCTTGACCGGAGTGTGCATACCAAGTACCCATACCTGCTAAAGTTAAATTGCTATTTGTAGATCCATAGTTGAAGTGTTCTATAGTAATTGGTAATGAAACAAATGCAGCAATACTATTTCCACTTACCGTAACCCAAGCCATTTCCATGCCCGAAGCTACTGTAATGGTTCCCATTGCCATACCTGCCGAGGTGTTTGCCATGAATTTAGTAAAGATAGTACCCGTTACAGAGCCTCCCATTATTGGAAGCATGGCCATTGAACCAAAACCAGAACCACTCATTGTGCTTATCATAAAGCCCATAGGTGCGTGAATATTTACAGAAGAAGTAGTTAAGTTCATGCCCATCACCGTGAACATCATTTCGCTACTCATCCCACCAAGGGTAACGTTGCCAAATGACAACATGTTTGGTAAGGCAATGAACATTGGCAATGGCGCGGTAGGTTGCACAGCAGTCCCCGATAAAGTCACAAATGAAAAGGTACTGCCTGCCGAAGGAAAAGGAAAAATTGAAACGATGCCTGTATTCAACCCGGAGGCTGTATTTGAAGGTTTGTATCGCGCGTAAATTGTGCCAGATACTGTACCGCTAAACACGCTAAGATATGCAATATCAGAAAAGCCAGATGTGGTTGTACTTACTTCGTACTCTGCGGGTGCTACCACTATCACTGAGGAAGTAGTTATGTTCATCCCCATTACCGTGAACATCAATTCGCTACTTAAACCGCCTGCAGTTATATTGCCAAATGAAAGCATGTTTGGCATACTGTTGAGCATAGGTGTTGATACCGGTGCCGAGGCCACAGTTACAAGCACATTATACACTTGAGTACTCAAATCTTGTGCAGTTACTGTATAAGTTACTGCGGAACTAAAGTCTCTTGCAACGCCTGTATTAGGGCTTACTGTAGCTAATGGTGATATAGTAATGGTAGGCGCAAGACTGGTGAGGTTTGTTCCAAAAGGCATTAGTACAGCAATATTATTGCCCGAAATGGTTGTGGAACCTACTTG
>JANRJY010000021.1:0-69058 GCA_033763735.1 Bacteroidota bacterium
CAGATTATAGCCCCATACAGCCCTTCGAATGCGAACAGTAATACAGTTCTTACCTGGCAAAATGCGCAAATACCAGGAGGCGTTTCCGCAACATTCAATACATCAACAGGCGTACTACTTGCAGGCAATAATGGCAATGGTGTAGTCACCATTACGGGTAATTATGGTGCAGTAACCGGCACAGCACTTGTCACCATCAGCGGACAAAATGTACCGGTAGTGAGCGGAACGGTAACAGGATTACCTGGCAATACCATCAGCACTTTATTTGGCAGCATCACCATGACCGGAAGCTATAGCCCATCCAATGCGAATACAGGTACCGCCTTAACCTGGAATCCGGCACAACAAAACCCACTTGGAGTAGCCTCTTTCAATCAAAGCACAGGCGTTCTTACCGCCAATGGCGGAGTGAATGGGTTTGTAACCATCACAGGGGTATTTGGAGGCACGATTAATGCCATTAGAGTCATCACCATCACCGGACAAATCGTACCGGTTACCGGCACCACCATTACAGGAACGGTATCAGGTGTAGGTTACCGCAATATCATCACCTCAGCAGGCGGTAGCTTACAGATGATAGCACCATACAGCCCATCGAATGCCAATAGCAACACCTCACTTACTTGGCAGGCAGCACAAATACCAGGAGGCGTTTCCGCAACATTCAATACATCCACAGGCGTATTACTTGCAGGCAATAACGGCAACGGAGTAGTTACCATTACGGGTAATTATGGTGCAGTAACCGGCACAGCACTTGTCACCATCAGCGGACAAAATGTATTAGCAACGGGACTTACAATAACCGGAGCTTCCACCATCAATACCACAGCAGGCGTGTTGGTAATTGGTGTGAATGTATCACCGGTGGGCGTAACCAACGGTAATGTAGACTTTAGCGTATCACCCGGAGGCATTGTGAACATCATAGGCGGTCAGCTGAACAGAAGCACCTTAACCATATCAGGACTTACTAATGGCACGGTCACCATCAGTGGAGTGACCAAAGATGGTACCAATATCACAGCAACAAAAGTAATTACGGTAAGCAACCAGCCAACGAGCATCAGTGTGAGCAGCACTTTATCTGGCAGTACTTTTAGTATCAACGGAGGCAATTTACAAATGAGTGCCACGGTATTACCTGGAGGAGCGAGTCAGAGTGTAAACTGGGGGGTATCGGGCAGTGGTGCAACGATAAGTGGCAGTGGCTTATTACAGGCAGTAACCAATGGGGTAGTGACGATTACCGCCTCATCGGTAAGCAATCCGGCCATAACAGGGACGATAGTGTACACGATTAGCAACCAAACAGGGCCATTTATACCGGTTACAGGCATCACAGTAACAGGAGGGAATACCATCAGCACCTCAGGCGGCAGCTTAGTGTTAAGCTATGCGTTCGCCCCTGCCAATGCTACCAGTCCGGCAGTAACTTGGGCGATTAACCCTTCTTCAGGCATTGCAAACCTTATAGGATCAGGCACAAGCATCACCTTAACAGGTGTAAGCAATGGAACAATCACGGTAACGGCCACTAACGTAGCCACCAGTTCCATATCAGGAATAAAAGTAGTGACGGTCACCGGACAACCCATACCGTTAGTAAGTGGGACGATAACAGGATTACCATCAAATACGATAAGCACCTTGAATGGCAGCATTACCTTAACAGGCAGCTATAGTCCATCGAATGCAAATACAGGAACGGCATTAGGTTGGAATCCATCAATACAGAATCCGGCCGGTATAGCTACATTCAACCAAAGTACGGGTGTGCTTACTGCCAACGGAGGCACCAATGGATTGGTAACGATCACAGGCGTATTTGGGGGCACCATCAATGCGACAACAGTGATAACCATCAGCGGACAAATAGTACCGGTGACGAGTACCACAGTGACAGGTGCAGGAGGTATCAACACCATTACCACCGCAGGGGGAAGCTTAACAATGACAGCCCCATATAGCCCATCCAATGCCAATGTGAATACCTCATTAACCTGGAGTGCGAATATACCATCAGGCATAGCCAGCTTTAATACAACTACCGGAGTAATCAATGCACAAAACAATGGCAATGGAGTAGTGACCATAACAGGTAGTTATGGAACAGTAACTGGAATAAGATTAGTAACAATTTCTGGTCAATTTGTAGGTATACCGGTAACGAGTGCTACAGTAACAGGATTGCCAAGCAATTCGATTAGCACATTGGGAGGCAGTATCACACTTACAGGAACATTTAGCCCATCGAATGCGAATCAAGGAACAACCTTAGGATGGAACGCAGCGATACAATCACCTGCGGGTATAGCAAGTTTCAATACGGGCAACGGGGTATTAACGGCTTTACAATCAGGAAATGGCTTAGTAACCATTACAGGAACATATGGAGGAGGAAGTATTGTTGCAGTTCGAATAATTACTATAACTGGTCAAGTGGTACCGGTTACCAGTGCCACGGTGAATGGTTTAGGAGGCATTAATATAATCAGCACGGCAGGCGGTAGTTTGACGATGACATCTGTTTATGGGCCATCAAATGCAAATGCAAACACTGCCTTGACTTGGAGTGCAAACATTCCAAGTGGTATAGCTACATTTAACACTACAACAGGAGTTTTAACAGCCTCCGATAATGGAAATGGGGTAGTTACAGTTGTTGGTAGTTACGGAGTGGTAAATTCTATAGCATTAGTAACAATATCGGGTCAGTTTACAGGTATACCTGCAACAGGATTCAATATTTCTATTTCTGGTGGAAATGCAATAATTAATGCGTCATCAGGATTATTAAATTTTGCACCGGTATTTACACCAGCAAATGCTAATTTAAATACTAATATTTCTTGGTCAAAAATAGACCCGAATAGTATTGCTGGAATATCTCAATTTGGAATAAATGGTTCTTTACAAGCCAATAATAATGGTAATGGAATTATTACATTGGTTGGTACTTTAATTAGTGGAGGTCAAACTAATTCAGTTTTAGTTACTATTTCTGGTCAATATCAAGCCGTTTCTTCATTTTCAATTGTTAGTGGGAATGGTTCTAATGTAATATCAGTAGGTGGAAGTGTATTGGCACTTTCAGCAAATATTTTACCATCAAATGCAACCAATACATTAGTAAATTGGAGTTTAATTGATCCTTTGGGAATAGCTTCAATTTCAGGTACTTCTGGTATATTGAAAGCCTATGATAATCAAAATGGGGTAGTTACTGTTATAGGATCATTAGTTGACAATAGTACAACTTTAACTTCTTCTTTTGTTGTGACAATTTCTGGACAAACAATTCCAATTGTTGGTTTAACTTTAACCACTGCAGGTAATAAATTACAAATTACTTCTGATGATGGAAGCATTGCAATTATTCCACAATTATTCCCAACAAATACAACCCAAACAAATGTTTTATATACCATTTCAGGTGTTCTTGAAACAAATGGGTCAAATCCATCCGGACAGCCAATAGCAACTGTTGATGCAAATGGAATTGTAAAAGCATTGTGGAATGGAATTGTAACTGTCGTTGGAACTTCACAGTCTAATTCATCTATTCAACAAATGTTAGTATTTACTATAACTAATCAGTATATAAATGCAGTTTCTATTTCAGGATTTATTCCTTATACAGTTGCTCAAACAATTTCGGGTGCTAATGGTGGTAAAACAATAACAGGATTAAGTTTGGCCCCTTCATTTGTTTCAAATCCAAATTTGGAATATCAAGTTATTTCTGGAAGCAGCTTGATAACTGTAAATGGATTAGGTCATATTAATTCGTTGGACAATGGAACAGGTAATGCAATTGTTAGAGTAAGATCGGTTTCAGACACTAATGTTTTTAGAACTATTAATATTGTAGTGGTAAATCAATCTACCCAAATCACTACTCAATTATATGACATAGACTTTAATCCTATTGATCAATCGCAAAATCTAATGACAAATAATACTTATCAATTATTGTCTGTTTTAGCACCAATTGAATTATCAGTAGATGAAATGAAGAAAAGAATGGATTATCAATTCCAACCTAGTGGCGTTGCAACTTATGATGCTATTTCAAATTCGGTGGTCTTTAATTCTGGCGGAACAGTCACAATTTTAGGTATATATAAAAATAACTTGAATTTAGTTTCAAAGCTGGTATATAATGTAGTTGCTACTGACCTTAAATTTAGCAATTTCACTGTTGACGGTATTTCTATTGTTGGTGGATCAACAGATACAATTAAGTGGACTAATATCAATGTAAACTATGTTAAAATCGAGTATATAATAAAAGATACTACCTACTTGATAGCAGATAATGTTGCGGCTTCTTTAGGTAGTTATGTTTGGACGATTCCTAGTTTGAATTACAACTCAGTAACTATCAAAATTTCAGATTTAAACTCAAATGCAAATGCTGTTTCAAAAGCTTTTGCCATAGAAACTCCTAAAATATTTATACTTAATCCAACAACTTCCGGAATTGTATTTATAGGTGGTAGTACGCAAAATATACAATGGTATGCAACCAAAGTTGATTCTGTTAAGATTGAATATTTCTCTCCTTTACTAGGTAAATATGTTTTGATCGCTAATAAAGTATCATCTTCTCTTGGCTCAGTAAATTGGGCAATACCTGATCAAAATTTATCTAATGTTAATATTAGATTTACAGATATTGCTTCAGGTATAAGTATTACTTCTGTTGGGTTTAATATTCAAAAATCTACATCAACAGGTATAAGTTTGTCAAATAATAATTGTGATTTTGATTTGTATCCAAATCCTGCCAATAACATTATTAATGTAACTGGTTGTGATATTGATTTGATTGATGAAATAGTTATATATGATATTTTAGGTAATCCTGTGTACAAAGCAAGCAATATATCTGGCACAAGTATAAGTTTGGATTTATCTAAACTTCCTAAAGGTTCTTATTCTTTAATGCTAAATTCTCAAGGAATAAGAAAATTCAAACATTTTATTCTAAACTAAATTATTCAAAGGTCGAATTTTATGATTCGACCTTTTTTTTAAATTTTAACAATAAACAAATGCAAAAATTATTATATCAGTTTTCATTCATTGCTTTAATTTCTTTATTCACAGTTAATTCATTTGCTCAATCATATTCTCAGGATTTTTCCGGAGGTGTATTGCCGGCTAATTTTAGTTCACAACCTGCTTATTTATTAAGTGTTCAAAACAATGAGTTAAAAGCAATAATTAACAAAAGTGATTTGTGGACAAGTATGTCAATTGGTTTGCCTAATTTAAACTTGTCAAATCAAAACACTCGAGTTGTAAGTTTTATGATCAAAACTGATACTGCAACGAGAAACATTCCATATAACTTGATTGCAATTTTATCTGATGGAACTGGATCAGCGTCATCTTACACTAGAACCATACATGCTACCGGAAATTATCGGCTTATCACTTTTACTTTTAACACCGCTGCAACTACAGGAAATAATAATTGGTCAAATATTACTAATCTTTATTTAACGTTTGCCCCTGGTTCTTCTATGAATGGTACAGTATTTATTGACAATATTAGTGTAGGAGCCGGAACCGCTGCTGCACCTTATTTCCAGGGTATACCTCCTCAAGAAGTATTTCTTAATTCTGGAACTAGTGTTCGTAAAATATTATTTGCGACCGATGCAACTATTCAACAACATAACATAACATTTTCAGCTGTTAGTAGTAATCCAACTTTATTACCAAACCCTACATTTACTAATCCTGTAATTAAAAGTAATGATTTATATACTTTGGCTATGGCTGGTGGAGGGAATGCTTCTTTGCTAAGTAATAACCCTGTTTTCATGAATATAACTCCAAATGCAAATCAAGTGGGGATTGCAACTGTTACTGTTACAGGTACAACTACCACTACTATTGCGGGATTAAATTTAGTTCCTTCCGTATCAATATTTACAGTTTCAGTCCGAAACAATCAAGCGCCAACTATCGGCACTTATCCAAATTCATTAAATGTGGGTTCTGGAGTTCCATTTACTTTTCGACTTTCTAATATAAGTACAGGAAATCCTGAAATTCAACAGTTAATGACCATTACTGGTTCAAGTTCTAATTCGGGAGTGTTATCAAATAGTAACATTGTTGTTTCATTTTCCGGAAAAGGTAAAGATGCTAATATAACCATAACTCCAACTGCATTTTCAAATTTACCGGCTTTAAATACAAATTTAACCTTAACAATAGTTGATAATGGAGGAACCGCTTTGGGAGGAATTAATACCTCAAATATTGTAATTCCAATAACTGTATATCCTGTTTATTACAATTCGCCTACATTTAATGCTATTTCGAATGATACAAGATATATTACTGCGGGAATTGCGACAGTAACTATTACTGGAATTACAGATGGAAATGGGGGGTCAGCAATATCTTCGATTTCAGCTGTGAGTTCAAATCCGGCGGTAATGGCAAATCCAACAGTTTCTTACACTCCTGGAAATAATTTTGCTGTAATGAATTATAATATTGCAAGTGTTGGTTCTGTAACAGTTTCTGTTTCCGCCATAAATTTTAATGCCCCTAACAATAGCAATGGTAATTCAACAACAACTAAAACATTTGTTGTAAGTGGTTTGAGTCCTGCTTTATTAGGTTATTCTGAACCATGGACAGTTACATCAATTATGGGCGCAAACTATTATGCACCGGGATCCACCGAATATAAATATTGGAGAGATACTAACACCGTTGTAAAGTGGTATTCGGAAGGTCAAGGAACATCAAATTGGACAGTTACTATAAATTCTTCAACAGGAGTTGCAACCATAAGTACCCAAAAAACTAATGGTTTCGATGGTGGAAAATGGTTTGCCGGATTATGGTGGAAACCCGTTCCTGGAAGTACATTTGATTTTGCTCAATTCCCATATGTGAGCTTTGATGCGGTTTCTACTGATGTAATAGGTGTAGGAAGCATTGCGGTTGACTTATGGGATGTTAATGGAAATCGATATGGATTGGATTCATATAAATTATTAACTAATTCCTTTCAGTCATATACATTTTGTTATAATGGAGTACCATCCAGTTCTTCTTTTGATTTTTCAAAAGTTAAAATGGTTTTATTCAATGTTCCGGCAAATTTAGCCCCTGGAGGTTATGGTGCTGCGTATCAAGGAACTGTTCAAATTAAAAATTTGAAAATAGGAAATCAAGCAGTTGGGACCGGTGCTTGTGGAACACCTACAACCAAAGTAAGAATCGATACGGTTGGTAATAGATATTATCAAGCTTCAGGTACTCCTACTCCAAGGGTTATAACTATTACAGGGCTTTCTTCAGGTTACTCTCCTATAATTGGTTTAAATGCTAACCCTACTATTCTTAATTTGGTTTATTCAGGAACTGTTGTTCCTAGTTTAAGTCCAGTTAGTAATGGAACTGCTTTTTTGACTTTTTCAACTACAGGTGCATCTACTACCACTGTGACGATTACAGGAAGTGCAACCAATGCTATTTCAACTTCAATGGTTTTCCAAATTATAGTTCAAAACGCACCGGGAACAACTTATAATGTCACTGTTAATAATAATTTGGGAGCCACCATGACTGATGGACAACTTGGACAAACCATGGATGGATTTGGGGCAACACTTAATTCAAATGTTGGAGGAGAAGGTTTTTATGGATATCAGTCACCGGATAATAATGCGATTAATGGTATTAGAGTGCAAGGACTATCAATGGCAAGGATGGCAATACCTGCAAATTTTGAAAATGTTAATGATAATGATGACCCGAATGTAATTAATTATGATGCCTTTGATCAGAATTCCTTATTGATAGATCAATATTTGGCTTACAAAGCTGCCGGGGTTGAAAGATTCATAGGAACTATGTGGACATTACCAGTTTGGGCGAAATATAATAAAGCTGCAGCAGTACCAACGGGTGCAGGATATATTGGAGATAATACTTTAGACTCCAGTTATGTGAAAGAAGTAGCAGAGTTTTGTGCAGCATATGTTTTGATGTTAAAGCAAAAAACAGGCATTGAGCTATATGCACTTGATTTTGTAAATGAACCACAGTTTAACGAGTTTTATGCTTCAAATATGATTAATGATCAACAATACCGTTGGTTATTGGCAGCTATAGGTCAAAGATTTCAAGCCGAAGGAATTAACACCTTTGTTTTTGGACCGGAAACGCTTCCTGCTAATGGAGGCTGGGATAATTATATTCAAAATATAGCATCTGATGCCTCCGCTCGACCATATATTGGAGCACACGCAATTCATAATTATGATCCTACCGGAGTTTCTGCAGGAAACACTAATCCGGGATCATGGTCAACTATATTGAATTATGTACGAAATTCGAATTTGAACACAGGAAGAGCTTTATATTTAAATCATCCTTTAAATCCACGTCCGGGAAGCAACACAGTTAATGGTTCTGGAAACGGAATTCCATCATGGCAAACAGAAACCTCTGGATTTGCTGCCAATTGGAATGGAGCATATGCTTACGGTGGTCAAATCTATAATGCTTTGGCATTTGGGAATTGCAGTGGTTGGACATTTTGGAGTTATGTGGGAGGAATGGGAAGTAGTTATTCACATATCAATGATGATGGATCTTTCTTGCCAATTTTTCATGCACAACGTCATTATTCAAAATATATCCGACCTGGTGCACAAAGAGTACCAGCTTCAGTAAATACAGCTTCGGGAGTTGCAGTAGTTGCATTTCAAAATACAACAGACAATACATTAGCAATTGTAGCAATAAATACAAGTGCATCTACACAAGCAATTTCCTTAGTTGGATCAAATATGCCAGGTTCTTATAAAGTTTTTCAGTCATACAATCAAAATTATTGGCAAACATTAAATACTACTTCAGGTTATGCAATACTGCCTCCAAAATCAATGACGACATTCTGGGGTGGAGGTAACTCATTTGTGGCTACAACAGGAGTAACTGTTACAGGTCAAAATGGATTAACTGTCATAACTACTCCTGGAGGTACCTTGCAAATGTTCTCAGTTGTTGGTCCGTCAAATGTTCCTGATAATTCAGTTACTTGGTCAATAATTACATTGTCAGGTTCGGGTTCGATTACTCCTTCAGGATTATTTAAAGCCACCTCTGATGGTACTTTAAAAATTCGTGCAACATCTAACAATACGCCAAGTGTATTCGGTGAGCTTGTGATTACTGTAAGTGGTCAAATAACACCACCTTCGGGCTTGACAATTGCCGGTAGTGGCGGGGTAAATACAATTACTACTAATAATGGAACATTACAATTAGTAGCAACCTTTTCTCCAAATGTCGCAAATGTTGATACTAGATTAATTTGGTCACTGACTCCTGTTTATGGTTCTATAAGTGGAACTGGTGTTTTAACCGCTTTGTTAAACGGTGTAACAACAATTACAGCAACTTCTATTTCTAATCCTGCATTGTCATCCAAACTTATAGTAACAATTTCAGGTCAAATTTCTTCAGAAGTGTTACCAAATGCAATTACAGTATCAGGTCAAGGTTTGGGAGGTTCTTATTTCGCAGCTGATGCAAATACAATTACTATCGATCGACAACCTAAGCAAATTTATGCAATTGTTGGACCTTCAAATGCTCAAAATCAGTTGGTTACATGGCAACTGAATACGATAACCGCCTTAGCAACAATTGATGGAAATGGTTTAGTTACTCCTATTACTAATGGATTAATACAAGTTATTGCTACATCTCAAAGGGTTTCATCTATTTCAGGTTCTGTAATAATTACAATAAGTGGCCAAACTATACCAGTTTCAAGTATTTCTTTTACTACCAGTTCAGGCGTTATTAATACAGATAATGGTTCTTTTACATTAGTCCCTTCGTTTTTGCCTGCAAATACAACTGAGTTAAATATAAATTATTCAATTACTGGAGTCACTTTGACTAATGGAACAAATCCTTCTGGCCAACCTATCGCTTCAGTTAATGCAAGTGGTATCGTTTCTGCACTTTGGAATGGTATAATTACAGTAACAGGAACAGCACAAACCAATTCATCAATAAAAACCTTTGCGGTAATTACAATTACTAATCAATTCATTAATGTTGTTTCAATTACCGGTACTCTACCATTTACTGTACCTAAAGTTTTAGATGGAGTTAATGCAACTCCTATTATTTTATCAGTATTGGGGGTTTCTCCTTCGTTTGCAACAAATCAAAATTTGAGTTATCAAGTAATTTCCGGTACAGGATTTGTAACAGTATCTGGTTTGGGTACTGTTTCTTTTCTTGACAATGGTTCAGGAACTTCAATCATAAAAGTAAGTTCTTTATCTGATCCTTCCGTTTATTTCAATGTAACAGTGAATTCAATAAATCCTTCAACTTCAATTAGTGTGAGTGTTTACGATGTCGATTTTGCTCCTGTACTAACAACTACGGCTCTTAATATAGGATCGACATACACTTTGTTGGCTGACTTATCTCCTACAGTATTAAATTCAATTGATGAAATGAAAAACCGAATGCAATATTTTGTTTCTCCTCCAGGACGAGCTACAATTAATAACCTTACTGACGAGATATCGGCTATTGCTGAAGGACCAATTACAATTACTGGGATATATTTGAATAATTCAGCGTTAACAAATACACTTATTTATGCTATTCAATCCGTAGCAGGTTCCAATACAATAACAGGTAATAATACTACCACAGGAACTAATACAACAACTGGTACGAATACAATTACGGGTAATAATACGACAACTGGTACGAATACAATTACAGGTAATAATACGACAACCGGTAATAATACAACCACTGGCACTAATACCTCAACTGGGATAAATACCACCACAGGAGTATTTGGTGTTTCTGTAAATGAAAGTGATATAAATATTTATCCTAATCCAACTACAGGCGTATTCAAAATAAGTACCATTTCAAATAATCAAATCTCTGTAATTAGAGTTTTTAATTCCTTAGGTATCAAAATCTTAGAAGAAGATTCTGGGCAAAATGAAAGGCAAATTGACTTATCAGGTCAACCTGCTGGAATATATCAAGTTGTGTTAATAATAGGTGATACTGTTATTTCAAAACATTTAATTTTGAAATAATACTGAAATGTATCAAAAAGGCGTGTTGAGTATATTCGACACGCCTTTTTTTTGATTAATTTTCAAATAATTAAAAATGGACATTGCATTTATACGTGATTATTGTTTATCCAAAAATGGTGTTACCGAGGCGTTTCCTTTTGATAATGAAACGCTTGTTTTTAAAGTTATGGGAAAAGTTTTTTTATTAATAGGTATTAATAGCAATCCCATTCAGTTTAATGTAAAATGTGCTCCCGAATTGGCAATAGAATTTCGAGAAAAGTATGATTTTGTTTTGCCTGGTTATCATATGAATAAAAAGCATTGGAACACAATTATATATAATGGTTCCAATGCTAAAATTCTAAAAGAAATGATAGACGCTTCTTATAATTTGGTTGTAGCTGGATTACCCAAATCCACACAAAGTCAGTTTATAAAGTAACCGGGACTTTTAAATCAGACATGCGTTCGGTTACATTACCGTGACCAATGTATTTGTTACGGTCAGTTTTATTGTAATTTTTATGCGCAATAATAGCCCAACAAGTAGATGAACCATGTGCTGCAATATCAACTGACCAACGCAAGAAAATTTGCCACATTCTGAACCACCATTCTCCGTATTTACTTGCAAGAATGGCTTCTTTGTTTGATTCCCAATTGTAATACCAATGATGAATTGTGTGTGAGTAATGAATGCCTATGTTTTCTACTGTATTTACTTCAAAATTAGCATCTTGGAGCGATTGTGTTAAGAAACCAAGAGGGGTACTTGCATCAGCTCCGGAGAAAATGTATTCATTCATATATAGCCCCCATACCAAGTCCTCCCAATGTTGACCTTTTTTAAATAGTCCGGGATTGGCACGCAAACCGGCTTGTTGCAAGTACAACATGCCGTCATCTGTTAACAAATCATATATTTGATTTATAAATCTTTGAAATTTGCGAATTCCAACATGTTCACCCATTTCCAAACAAGTAATTTTATCATACTTTGTATTAGGGATATCTCTATAATCCATACGAAGAACCCTTGCGCGATCTTGTACCCCATTTTGTTTAATCTGATTCATGCCCCAATCATAACCTTCTTGAGCAATTGTAACACCTGTTGAATCGGTGCCATAATGTTTTGCAGCGTAAGTAATTAAGGTGCCCCAGCCACATCCAATATCCAAATGCTTATCTCCAGGTTTCATGTGTAGCTTTTCGCATACCATTTGCATTTTTCTATCTTGAGCAGTTTCAAGTTTTTCGGTTTTTGGGTCCATCCAAATGCCAGATGTGTATACCATACGCGGACCTAAAAAATAACCAAAGAAATCATTCCCTCTGTCATAATGTTCTCTTACTATTCTTTCATCTTGAGCTTTGGAATGAATTAATACCTCCGGTATCATTCTTGAGAAAAAGAATTTAAAATGATGAGGCGTTAATGTGAAATCAAAATATGTGTATCGAAGACTCATAAATTCTTCGAAATTTCCTGTTAAATCTATTTTTGAATTTACATAATCTTCAACAAAATGAGCAAATGAAGGTTTTTTGCCTGGTTTGTATCTTGCTTTTGTTGCATCTGTTTTAGGAACTATAAAATCTAAAGCGGTTTTGCTCATTGAATGTTTGGTTTATATTTAAAAGACGAACGTACGTAATTAATTTGAAATATTTGATTTTGCAGAAAATTTTATCGGATAAGTGCGGCTCCGCTTTTAATATCTTCCACTACTGTAGGATCAAGTAAAGTAGAAATGTCCCCTAAGTCACTGACATCCCCTTCTGCTACTTTGCGGAGTATTCTACGCATAATCTTGCCGGAACGGGTTTTGGGCAATCCTTTTACAAATTGTATTTTGTCGGGTTTTGCAATTGGTCCAATTACACGGGTAACTTCGTGTAATATTTCTTTACGAACTGTTTCAGGGTTTTCGAATTCTTTATCACATATTACGTACGCCCATATGCCTTGTCCTTTAATATCATGAGGGTATCCTACTACGGCCGATTCAACCACGTATGGATGCTCATTAATTGCATTTTCTACTTCAGCCGTACCAATTCTATGGCCGGAAACATTAATTACATCATCAACTCTGCCTAAAATTCTATAATATCCTTCTTCGTCTCTTCGGGCACCGTCTCCAGTAAAGTAAAGTCCCTTGTAAGTTGAAAAATAGGTTTGCTTGCATCTTTCATGATCGCCATAAGTAGTTCTAATGGCGGATGGCCAAGGGAATTTGATGCATAAATTTCCTTCAACACCATTTCCTTCCAATATTTTGCCTTCATTGTCAACTAACACAGGTTGAATACCGGGGACTGGTAAAGTAGCAAAAGCAGGTTTTGTTGGAGTAATTCCTGCAATTGGTGAAATTAAAAACCCCCCAGTTTCGGTTTGCCAATAAGTATCTGCAATGGCACACCTTTTTTTACCAATTTTATCATGATACCAATGCCATGCTTCTTCATTAATTGGTTCGCCAACTGATCCTAATACTCTCAAAGAATTCATCGGGTATTTTTCAGGAATTTCGTCACCCATTGCCATTAATGAACGAATAGCGGTTGGAGCAGTGTAAAAGATATTAACTTTGTGTTTTTCAATTACTTGCCAAAATCTACCCGCATCCGGATAAGTTGGCACTCCTTCAAACATGAGAGTTGTAGCGCCAGCTAGTAAAGGACCATAAACTATATAACTATGTCCAGTTATCCATCCGACATCTGCCGTACACCAATAGATTTCTTTTTCTCTATATTGAAATATTGTACTAAATGTATATTCACTGAATAGCATATAACCTGCTGTAGTGTGTACTACACCTTTAGGCTTACCAGTTGAACCAGAAGTGTACAATATAAAGAGCATATCTTCCGAATTCACTACGGCTGCGGTATTAATTGCATTTACTTTTGCTATTTCTTCATGCCACCATACATCAACACCGGATTTCATCTGTACTGGTTGTCCAGTTCTTTTTAGTACGATGGTAGTTTTGATAGAAGAAGTAGTTTTTAAAGCTTCATCTGCAATTTCCTTTAATCCAATTTGTTTATTGCCTCTGAAAGAACCATCAGATGTAATCAAAATATTAGCAGAAGCATCATTGATTCTGTCAGAAAGCGCATTTGCTGAGAATCCACCAAATACTACCGAATGAATAGCACCTATTCTTGCACATGCAAGCATGGCAATAGCAGCTTCAGGAACCATGGGAAGGTAAATACATATTCTGTCGCCTTTTTTTGCGCCATTGGCAAGCAGTACATTAGCAAACTTACAAACTTGTTCGTGTAGTTGTTTGTAAGTAAAAGTTGTTGCAGCTTCATCTACATTATTTGGCTCAAAAATAATCGCTATTTGATCTCCTTTAGTAGCCAAATGTCTGTCAAGACAATTTTCTGTAATATTCAATTGACCTCCATCAAACCATTTGATATTCAAGTCTATGAAATTCCAATCCAGAACTTTGTCCCATTTTTTTTTCCAGGTAAATTTTTCGGCCTTATCTGCCCAGAAAAGCTCAGGATTTTCTACACTTTTTTTATACTCTGATTGGTAATCGGAAAAAGAATTAATTGCGTTCATTAAATAATGTTAAATTGATTTTAAAAAGGATTGAAAAATAGTAAAAAAAATACTAATCAAAGAAAAAAATGCAATTATTGAGCAACAATTATTTTGTTCTTGCTTGTTAAAAGAAAATCAATTTTGCGTTCCTTTTATTTAAATTAATTGTATAGGTTTATAATTTATTGGAAATATATTGTGTGATGTTAAGTTGAAATATGTGGAGATTATGGAATGTATATTTTTTATTTGTTCTTTCAATTGCAATAAGAATCTATTCCGAAAGTACCCATTACATTTCACCTGATTCAGAATTTTACTTAGAAGCCGCTCAAAACTTAATTAACGGAAATGGATTAAGGGTATCAAAATCGTATCCGGTTGAAAAAGTATTTGATGTAAATAATACCATCCAGCTTACCATGTGGCCAATTGGGTATCCACTATTGATTGCTTTGGTTTCGATAGTTTCGGGATTAAATGTGTTTTTATCCTCAAAAATTATAGGAATAATATTTTTAGCAATTATATTTTATTTATTGTATTTCAAATACAAAAATGAAGCGTGGAAATATGGAATGGTATTTGGTTCATTTACGTTAATTGAAGTGTTTTCATATACGTGGTCCGAAGCCCCTTTTTTAAGTGTTTGGTTGATTTTTTATTTTTATATTAATGACCTTATAAACAATAAATTAGACTTTGGATTAATTGCCAAAGGCATAACTATTTGTGTGTCTTTATTTATACTTAGATATATAGGTGCCATTTCATTACTTTTTCTCACATCAATATTTATATTCAAATCGTTTATTAATAAGAAATTTTCAGTAGGATTATTTTTTATGATTGGATCTGTTTTGTTGTTTTATGTAAGCTATAGTATATATAATTATATTTTTTCAGGTTATTTCACCGGAAGTTATCGCTTTCAATATGAGCAGGAAAGTATTTACCAATGGGGTGTAATTTGCTTCAATGGAATAATGAACGAATTTTTCGTTTTTCGGAAATTTTGGAATGTTGGGATAGCAGCAGAATGGTTGTTTTTTCTTTGTCTTGGTGTACAAATTGCCTTCCTGATTTATTTAAACCAATTATTAAATAAGCCATTTCAAATTAATCAAAACATAAAAGTTGCTTTGTTTATGGCAGTATCATATACAATAACAATATGTATCCTTCGTAAACTTTCACCTTTTGATCCAATAAATTACCGTTTGATGGCTCCTGCTACACTTTTGGGCTTATTGGCAGCGGTTGAATTTATAAATATTAATACCAAAAAAGAATATCGTATTGATTTGTGGATACTTAGTTTTTTTGGATTTTCCTTGATGATGAATTTGCCTAAAAATTATCTGATTGAAAAAATATCAGCAGTTATTTTTTGAGAAACTTCTCGGTTTTGTTGTCGACATTGAGGTAATAAACGCCTTCTTTAAGTTGCTCACATACAACTTCTTTGCCTTTACCTTTAACTATAACGTTTCCATATCCGTCAATAACTTCATAGTCTGCCAAGCGAGATAGGTAGATTTTGTTTGAAACTCTTTTAGGATAAAACGTTACTTCCGGTAAGGTTGATTGGAATTCAACTACTTTGGAATAAAATACGTTACCATCTTTTTCAACAAACTTGATTCTGTATTTATTTATTCCTGAATGGTGATTTTGATCGGTAGTATAGTTGTTGTTAGATGTTGAACCTTTAGCCGAAATTTCTTTAACCGTAATCCAATTATTATACATGAATTGTTCAACAAACATCTTGTCACCAATTTTTTCACCTTTGGTTGACCAATTGATTAAGTTTTCATCAACTGTGAAACTTGCAAACTGAAAAGTAGAACTTAGTCTGATAACTTGTGCATTTAATATTTTGGGCTTACAATCAGCTTTGTGGGTGATTTTAATTGTAACCGGTTCGTTTTGAGCAAGATGTGAAAGATCAATTTCGTATGCACTTGATTTAATGTTACTCATTACTTTTACATCATTCACGTATACTTCATCAGAACAAAAATCCTTCATGTTGGTTGTAAAAGGATTTTGAACATATAAATTTTTACCTTGAAATGCACCATTAACTATTAAAGTTTGTTGGGCATTTGAGGTAATATTTAATAGGGTTATTACAGATAAAAATGTAATAAAAAAATATACATTAAGGCTTAGACATTGACTTCTCTTCATTTTGCGAACTTACACAATCAGAATGATAAAACGCAAATTTGTGTAATATTAGAAAATAAAACAAAAAAACTTGGTAATTTCCTATGATAAAATGGCATAAACTGCCAATGAGCTTAAATAAGCCAATAAAAGTAGATAAGTAAACTGGGCTAAAGCAAATGGCCAACTTTTGGTTTCGTTAGCAACAGTTGCTAAAGTACTCATACATTGTAGTGCAAATGCATAAAACAACAAAATGGACATTCCTCGTGCTAAATTAAAAAATGGCTTTCCAGTTAGAAGGTCTTTTTGATTTGCTAGTTTCTGTTTTAATGTATCAGTGTCCTCTGCATCACCTATGCTATAAATGGTTGATATTGTGCCTACGAATACTTCCCTGGCTGCAAAAGAAGTAAGTAAAGCAATGCCTATTTTCCAGTCAAAACCAAGTGGTTGAATTGCAGGTTCAATAAACTTTCCAAAACTTCCTGCAAAAGAAGCTTCCAGCCTGGTAGCTGCGAGTTCGTTTGAAATATCTGTATTGGTTTGATATTTTGATTTGACCTTTTGTTCTGCTATTTCCATTTTTCCAGGAAGTGAGAAATTAGAAAGAAACCAAAGGATTATCGAAATCGAAATGATTATTTTACCAGCTCCCCATACAAAAGATTTTACTTTTTCAATTACTGATAAGGCTATATTTTTAAACTTTGGTGGCTTAAAATCAGGCATTTCAAGAATGAAAAAACTTTTTTCTTCGGTTTTGATTAATGATTTTATAATTAAAGAAGAAATGAGAGCCATTATAAATCCAATTGCATACAGGGCCATCATTGCAAGTCCTTGTATATTAAACAAACCAAAAATTCTTGTTGAAGGTATGCACAATGCAATAATTATTGTATAAACGGGTATTCGTGCGGAGCAACTGATTAATGGAGTTACAAAAATCGTTAATAATCTTTCTTTCCTATTGTTGATGTTTCGTGCTGACATGATAGCTGGGATAGCGCAAGCGGCACTTGAAAAGAGCGGTACGATGCTTTTGCCATTCAAACCAAACCATTTCATTATTTGATCCATCAAAAACATGACACGAGCCATATAACCGGTCTCTTCAAGGAGGGAAATAAATAAAAATAGAAAAGTTATTTGAGGAATAAACATAATTACACCACCAAGCCCGGATATAAGTCCATCCGTAAGTAAGCCTACCCAAAGCGATGTGCCTAATTGACTTCTTATTGTATTGTTCACTTGAGATACAGTCCAATCTATAGCGTCCATAGGGTAGGCGGCCCAATTAAAAATAGCCTGAAAAATTAATAGTAGACTTACCAGCAAAAACAAATATCCAAAAACCGGATGCGTTAGAAATTTATCAGCAATAACTGTAAACTTGTGCATTTTTTCGGCTTCGCCTGACTTTACACTTTTATCTACAATTTTATTAATTTTTTCATATCTATTTATAGTTTCATGAGTGAGTTCTTTCAATGAATCAAATACAAATATTTTTAAAATTTGATCAATTTTTACTTTGCTTTCATCACTTAAATTATGCAGTTGTTTGTAGTTATGACAAATAAGTAATGCTAAATAGTCATTTTCGATGTTAAACAGATGCTTAACTTCAGATATAAGTCCATTAAGTTCTTTTTTTATAGAGAAAATTGGACTGTGGATTATTTGATTTCTTTCAAAGGCATCTAGCTTTTGAATCAATTCACTTACTCCAACTTCCTTACGGGCATTCATTTTTACAATTGTGAGATTGCTTAAAAGGTTTTGAAACGAATCAGAATCAATAAAAATATTAGCCTTTTCAGCAACGTCAATCATATTCAGCACCAAAATGATTGGCAATCCTAAGTCGTATAATTGAGTGAATAAAAGAAGGTTGCGTTTTAAATTGGATGAATCGGCAACTACTATTACCAAATCGGGGTAATCCTCTGAAAGTGGATTCGAAAGTATGTCAAATACTATTTTCTCGTCAAATGATTTGGGATAAATGCTATAGGTGCCCGGTAAATCCAGAATTTCAAGTTCTTTCCCTGAGGGTAACTTGCAAAGACCAGCTTTACGTTCAACTGTAACACCGGCAAAATTTCCGGTTTTTTGATTTAATCCGGTTAGTAAATTAAAAATAGTAGATTTCCCGCTATTGGGGTTGCCAATGAGGGCTACTTTATTGCGTGAATAACCGGACATTCTACTTCCATCAAAGTGATTTGATTGGCTTCCTCTTTACGAAGTGCCAAATGATATCCACAAACTTTTATACAAATGGGGGAGCCTAAGGGTGCTACACAACACATTTCTACCTCACTACCAGGTATGCAACCCATCTCCAGAAATTTTACAGACAAAGAAGACTCATGAAATCCTTCGATGATTCCTTTTTCTCCTTTGGTAAGATTAGCGATGGTTTTCAAATTAGACTAATTCTAAATAGATACGAATGCAAATATAATATGTTCAGGAAAAGAAAAAAGAAAGGATGATTATTTGTTGAAAATTGGAGTAAAAGTTGAAAAAATAAAAAAGTACCAAGAGTGGGAATCGAATCGAACTCATATTTTATTTAACCCTACAAAATGCCGTTTACACTTTAAATTATTGACTTTTTTAATACGGTTCAATGTTGTATTATTGTTTTTAAATACATTTTTGACAACATTTTGACAACATAAATGAAAAGCACTTTCAAAATAACCCTCAATAAACAACGTGAAACTAAAGATAATAAATACCCTTTACAATTGCACGTTACTATTAAAGGTTATGGAAGGGCTATTCGTGAAACACTCCCAATAAAGGTAAAAGAATCGGATTTAACAAAACAACTTTCAATGTATTAAAGAGAGAGCCAAACCATGAAGTTTATAATTATCATATTGGAAATATAAAGCAGAATTTGACAAATCTATTTGCTGAAGAACTCAAAGGAAAAGTAATATTAACACCTGAATACGTTAGTCAAATAGTTAAGAACAAAATACTACTCGAAAATAACAATGTTGATTTTTTCAAACATTATGATGAAATGATGGAATCAATTCGTATCAATACTACACCTAACAACATTAAAAATTACAAACAATTACATTCAATATTAAAAGGTTTTGAAGCTGAAACCAATTATAATTTAACATTTGGAACGGTAAACCAACCCGTATTTTTTGACAAGTTTTTAAAGTATTGCATTAAAGTAAAAGGCTTTACAAATAACACTATTTCGGGTTATATAGGTAAGTTTAAGTCCTTTATGAATTGGGCTACAAAACGAGGCTATAATAGCGAACAAGCATATAAAGAATACAATGTAAAAGAATATGAAGTCACACATATAGCCCTTACACCTGAAGAGTTTAAAACTTTATACTTTCATGATTTTAGAAACTATAAATTGAATAAGGCGAAGGATTTATTTTGTTTTATGGTAAGTACCGGTTACAGAATTTCGGACCTTAAAGACCTAAAGCCGGAACACATACAAGCAGATTGTATTGAAAAGGTTATTGTTAAAACAAAAGAAAGAATCAAAATTCCATTGAACCAATACAGTAAAGTACTACTTGCTAAATATGGTAGCCTTATAAACATTAGAATTTCTGAACAAAAACTAAATGACTATATTAAAGAATGTTGCGAAATACTAAACTTTGACACCCCAGTTGAAATAGTCAAGTATCAAGGAGCAAAACAAATTATAGAAACCAAACCCAAATATGAATGTATTACAAACCATGTGGCCCGTAAAACATTTGCAACCTTAATGCTTAATCAAGGCATGGCAGCCTATGACATTATGAAAATTACAGGTCACAAAAAAGAAACTACCTTTAGAAAATATGTAGGTATTAATGATGAACAACATAACAAAAAAATGATTGAAGCATGGGGAAAGATTTGAAGCTGAAGTAATAAAAAATGTGGTTAAATTTAACAGATATATATTATTTAATTAATAGAATAAAATTCTCAGTTCCTAAATTGGAATAAATATCTTTTAATAAGAAATCTTTAATAAGAATGATGTAAAAAAAACTTTAAAAAAAATTACATTTGTATTGCTTATTAATCAATTATTATTTGATTTGTGAAACAAATACTTTTTAAAATCTGTTTAAAAACATATATGAGCAATAAAAAATCGGTTAATTTTGGTGCAACATGGCAAGGTAGTAATACGAAAGTAAAAGCTTTCATAAACCTTGGTCTTTTTTTATATGAAGAAGGGGGCAAGTCTGTGGCGTTTTGCCCTGCACTTGATTTGATTGGATATGGAAATACTGAAGAAGAAGCTAAGAGTTCTTTTGAACTTATTTTGTCTGAATATCTTGATTATACAACAAGAAAAGGGACATTAAGATATGACTTAGAAAAACATGGTTGGAAGCTCAAAAAGAATAAGCTGAAGGTTATTTCTCCACCTGACATTTCGAAGTTATTAGTTGATAATGAAGAGTTTGCTGAAGTTTTTAATAATAAAGATTTTAGAAAAACTCATATTGAGGTAAACGTCCCTGAAATGGTATAATCTATTTTTTTTATTGTTTTGAATAATGTTCCTTTAAAAAAATTTCGAAAATTCTTACTTTCAGAAGGTTTAAATCATATTCGGGATAAAGGGGGACATGAGATTTATTCAAAAGCAAACTTATCAAGGCCAGTAGTTATCCAGTCACACATTGATCCAATTCCTATAAGTGTTATAAAATCCAATCTAAGAACACTTGAAATAAGTTTTTCAGACTTTAAGGTGAAAATCAAGAAATTTTAAATGCTTATTATTAGTAGCTTAATAAATCTGGGGACAGGTTTTAGTTAGAGAATATTTATACAAAAGTTAAATTGAAATAGAAATTGTAACTATTTTTTGGGGATGGTTGAAGCCTGGAATATTTGATTCCAAAAAAGTCAATCCATTAATGTAAAACCATCTTTTACAAATGGCAAATCCGAAGCAATAAGATTATAAGGATGTGCAAATGATACTAAATATTCCTTTTTATTTTCATCATAATGAATCTTTGTAACCATACCTAAAAATTCATCTGTAATTGAATCTAATTCAGCTTCATATCTATGAAATTCTGAAAACCTTTGCATTTCAAAAATTTGACTTAAAGGACTTTTTAATATTCTTCTTACAAATTCCATATCTACATCTAAATACATACTTAAAATGATCATATTGTTTTTCTCAAGTTCCTTGTAATGTTCAAATATTCTTTTCCTATTAAAAATTACATAACAAACAATAAGATGCCTCCAACAGCTACATAAAGACTTTGTAGTTTCTTGCATATCATATTTTAGAAGTGTATTTTCCTTATAAACTTCTACACTACCCAAACCACCATTTTTTTTAACTGAATCATAATATTCAGGTGCTAAAATTGAAATAGGGTCAACTTTAAAAAATTCTGCTAATTCATAAGCTCTTTCTATTGTCAAAGAAACCTTACCACGTTCTATTAATCCGTAATTGTTTTGAACTATTCCAAGAAAATCAGCAACTTCCTTTTGAGTTTTATTTTGTGATTCTCTAATTTTTTTCAATGCATCATATACTTTTTCCATATCACAATAATAGTATATCGAATTAAATAATACGTAATATTTATTATAACATTTTTTTTAATGCAATATAATATTTATACTTGCAACGTTAAACGAATTATATCAATCATTATATGAATCAATTCTGCACAATCGAACAAGTAACTGAAGCTGTAAAGATTGCCCTTGCTCAAAGTCAAAACATAAAGCAAGAACCCAAAGGATTAAAACTTTCTCAAAAGGAACTTGCAAAAAGATTAGGACTTACGGAAGCAACAATTATCAATTTAAAAAAGCGAGGACTGCCAAGTTATAAAAACGGACACGTACTCTTTTATTTTGAAAATGAGGTTTTGGAGTTTCTTAAAGACAAACGCAATGGAAAATCAAAACAAACTAATTGAATTATTTTAGCTAAAGAATTTAACCATTTAACCCCTTTACAACATGACCAAAGAAGAAATAAAAGCATTTGAATTAACCCAAATTCAAAAGGAAAAAATTGCATTAGCATTTGAAAGAAATTTCGACACAATGGATCTTGAAAGTTACCAAGACTATGTTACTGATATGTTACTCCCATTAATTGAAATAGGCGAAAAAGACGGACTGAAACTTTATGATTTAGTTGGTACTCTAAAAAGACTATATGACTTTATAGGAGAAGTAAAACCATACTTTAAAAAGTAACAAAAAAACAGCCCTTTGAATGACCAGTTCAAAGGGCTTTAAAATTTTATACAGTAACTTAAACTAACAACAATGTGGCAAAGATAACGAATTTAGAACTAATTGAAAATGAAATTAGCAACAAATATGATTTACGGCTCAATAAAGTTAATCTAAAAATTGAGGCAAAATTAAAATCTGAATCAGAATACAAGCCCTTCAATGAAAATAATCTTTGGCGTGAATTACAGAAAGAAGGTTATAGCATTAGTATTAATAATCTTAGAATTATTTTACAATCTGAATTTGTTAAGGAATTTAATCCATTCGAACATTTTTTTGAAAATCAAAAACAATACAATCCTTCAAAAGAACCTGATTACATAAATCAGTTAAGTGAATTTATCACTACAGATAATTCCGAAAGATTTAAGAGGCACTTCAAAAAAATGATAGTCCGTTCAATTGCTTGTGCATTGGTAGATAATTATTGCAATAAACATTGTTTTGTATTAGTTGGTGGTGACAAGCAAAATCAAGGTAAATCAACTTTTTGGAGGTGGTTATTCAAATCAATTTTTTTAAACTATTATACTGAAGATTTTTCCTTTGACAAAGACGGTTCGATTGCTTTAGGTCAAAATTTTGCAATCAATCTCGATGAACTAGCTAACATTCCAAAGGATGATATGAAGCAAATAAAGGGAATATTAAGCAAAGATTTTATTAATGCTCGTTTGCCTTATGCAGCAAAAGCAGCACAATTTCCAAGACGTGCAAACTTTGTGGCAACTACCAATGAAACGGAATTTTTAAAGGATGAAACTGGGAATGTTAGATGGTTATGCTTCAATGTCCTTGACATTAATTTTGACTATGATAAAAAGATTGATATTAAAAGAGTTTGGGCACAGGCTTATTACTTATTTAAGAATCATTTCAAGTATCAACTTACACATGCAGAAGTACTGGAAAATGAAGAATGTAATAAACAATTTATGGTTGTTTCCAACGAAATGGAAATTGTTACAAAGTACTTTGAAAATGGCACTAAAATAGATTATGATGAATTTATGACAACTACTGAAATGATAAATGAACTAAGGAGAATCGGAGAAAGTGTAAGTAAAAGCGTTAATATATTCGGAAAAGAAATAAAAAAGATAGGATTCAAAAAAGTATCATTGAGGGATGACAAAGTAAAAAATTATGCTGAACAGGGATTCTTTGTAAAGTACAAAGAATTGTATAATGAAGTAAAAATAAAAGTTAATATTTCTACATTTTAGCCTACTACACTACTACAAATTAATATAATATTCTGATAGTCAAAATATTGAAATATTAAATTACAAAAATAATGAACCTACTACAACCTACCACAACCTACTACATTACTACAAATATCTATTTATATGTATAAATTGTAGTAGGTTGTAGTAAGTTGTAGTAAGCAATAAAATCAAACTTACTACTCTGAATATCAAATAGATATAATAAATATAGTAATGTAGTAGGTTGAAGTTTTCCTATAGAGAACTAAAAAAATAATGATGTAAGGTGCAAAAGTTAAAATAATACAATTATGAGAGCCTCAAAATATAGAGTTATCACAAAAGTAAGTCCAACAAAGTTTGTTAAATACTATGTCAATGATTTAATAAAATACGCTCAATTCTTAGATAAGGAATATAAAGACTGGACTTACTCAAATGTATATGATGCCATTACTAAAAAACAAGTTTGGAACTTCACAAAGTACAACAAACCAACATCAAAACATTGCCCATAAAAAAAGCCCAAAGACCGTTTCCAGTTCTAAGGGCTTTTTTAACTTTTGCGAAGCAAAGTAACAAAAAATAAGATGAAAAATCAAGAACAATTTAACTTTTGCACCTTTCATCAAAATATTAAAAAACGCTTCAAATTGAGTGTCCTTTTTTTCTAAGACTATAAAATCAATCATTACATAAATTTTATTCACAGTCTAACAATTTAAAAAAATGAAAGTCTTAGTATTAACATCCGCTCCAGGAAGCAACAGCACACACCGATTAATAGAATCTATTAAAATGAAAAAGCATACTTATGAAGTATATAATCCTGAAGATTTGTACTTATTGGTTTCTGATTCTGAAAATGGATATGACCGAATTTACTTTGGTTCACCTGAACTTGAAAAGCCTATTCGATTAAATGCAAAAGATTATGATTGCGTTATTAGTCGTATAGGTCACAATTTGCAATTTGGGGCTACAATAGTAGAACACCTTAATAAAAACTTAGGAATATATACACCATCTCCCGCTAGTGGTTTATTGACTGCCCAAAACAAGATTAAAACAACTCAAAGGCTATCACAAAAAAGTATTAAAACACCTCGTACAATCTTTGCTTCAAATCCATTACACGTTGATTTTCTGTTTGAAAAATTGGGCGGTTTGCCTTGCGTGGGTAAGTTATTACAAGGTAGTCAAGGCAAGGGGGTAATGATGTTTGAAACTCCCTTAGCTGCTAATACTTCATTAGAAAGTTTTGCCAAAGTAAAAATTGAAGTATTGCTTCAGGAATATATCGAAGGAGGAGCAAAGGATATACGAGCCATTGTAATTGGTGACGAAGTAGTTGTAGCAATGGAACGCACAGGAAAAAAAGACTTCAGGGCTAACATTTCAAAGGGCGGTTCAGGTGCAAAAATCGAATTAACCAAAGAAGAAAAAGAACTTTGTATAAATGCAAGTAAAGCCGTAGGACTTGAATTTTCAGGGGTTGACATAATGAGGTCAAATAAAAACGGTCAAAGCTATGTAATTGAAGTAAATGGTAACGCTGGTGACCGAATAATTGGAATAATAGGGGTAAATTATTACGACAAACTTGTTGAACATTGCGAAAAGAACTACAAACGAAAAGAAAATTTATCCTTTGTCACTCCTCAAACTTCACCTTCAGTAAATAAATATAGTTGGTTTGATCCAAACGCAGAACACAATAAAAATGCTTCAAAAATAATGGGACTTTAAACGATTAATAAAATGGAAAACAACTATAAAAAATACACATTCTCATACATTTGGTATAAAGAAACAGGCACTACATTTATTATTGCTGAAAACGCTGAAAGTGCAAAAGAAACCCTCAAAGCAAAACTGTTAAATAGGTTTGGGGTTACAATGAACGGAGGCGAAAGAAAGATTGAATTAATATCTGAAGAGCCTTTATAAAAACTTCAAAACCAAAATGCTAAAGCGGTATATGTAAACCATATATCGCTTTTTTTTATTTTAACAATTGCGTAATTCACATAGGGCACAGTGTGAAATATTGAGTGCCTAAAATTGAATAATAATTTTTAAAACATTGCTTTTATTGATAATCAGATAGTTACATTTTATTTTAATAGTTTATTGGTAAAATCAGTAAAAAATATAAAAAATGCTTCGAATGATATAAACAAAAAATGTCGTCATATATTTTTGACAACATTTTGACAACAAAAAATAATTAAATAATTGATAATCAGATAGTTAAGTGATTAAAAAGTACCAAGAGCGGGAATCGAACCCGCACGAACTTGCGTTCACAAGATTTTAAGTCTTGCGTGTCTACCTGTTCCACCATCTCGGCAACAATATCTGTAAAGAACAAAAGAGTTTAGACTTCAGAAAAACGAAACCAAAATCTAAACTCTTATTTTATTAAATGAGCGGGAGACGAGACTCGAACCCGCGACCCCGACCTTGGCAAGGTCGTGCTCTACCAACTGAGCTACTCCCGCATAGAAATATTTAAACATTTACTTTTTAATCCTTCTAAAACGATTTGAAGAATTTCTTTTTCGAGGTGCCATTTCCGAAAAAGGAGTGCAAATGTAAAAAACTATTTAATTTTTAAAACCAGAAATTTAAATTATTTTTAAGTTTACATCCTCATGTTACACTGGACAATAGAAAAGGTCACCCTCCATCTTAAATACACCTGGAAAATATCCAGAAATGCTACCAATGTTAAAACTAACTTTTTCATTAAAGTATCAAATAAAGGATATGAAGGCTTTGGTGAAGTAGCACCAAATATCAGATATCAAGAAACTCCCGAAAAGATACTTTCAGAATTCGCAATGGTGCTTAACAACGAACTTTCAATTGTTCGAAACTACGACAAATTAAAATTGTTGCTCTCTCAGTTCAAAATATCAAATGCCTTAAAAACAGGTATTGAAGAAGCTTATCTGGATTTGATGGCCAAAATTGAAAAATCAACTGTTTCCGAAATTCTTGGTTTAAAGGAACCAATCAATGTAGGTACCGCATTTACTATTCCAATTATGGATGTAGAAGTATTGGGAAATTTCTTTTTACGTCATAACATCCACAGGTTTCCTTTTGTAAAAGTAAAAGTGGATAAAGAAACAGGGTTGGAAACTGTTAAAGAGATTCATAATCTTACCGACCAACCTTTGATATTGGATGCAAATGAATCGTGGACCGATTTGGATGAACTTTTATGGTTTTTCGACAATATCAAAGATTTTAAAATTGAGTTTGTTGAGCAACCTATGCCTGCGCATATGGATGAGGCTTATTTTGAGTTAAAACCAAAATCGCCTTTTAAGTTATTTGCAGATGAATCAATAACAAATGCGCCTGATTTTGTAAAAATCAAAAGACAATTTGATGGCGTAAATATAAAACTCTCCAAATCCGGAGGTATGGAAAATGCTTTCAATTTGATTAAAAATGCCCGATTATTTGGGCTTAAAACCATGATTGGATGCATGGTTGAAACTACTCTTGGCATCTCCAATGGAATTTATTTTGGAAGTGAAGTAGATTATGTAGATTTGGATAGTTTCATGTATCTCGAAAATGAACCATTGTCACTTATTAAAGAAGAAAATGGTATTTTGAGCAAAGTTTAAGAATATCATTAAAGAATGAAGCATCCAAAGGCCCTGTATTTACTTTTTTTTACTGAAATGTGGGAGCGATTCAGTTACTATGGAATGCGTGCCTTGCTTACTATTTTTTTGGTTACAAGCGTATCAGAAGGAGGCTTTGGATGGAATGCCAAAGATGCCGGACAGCTATACGGTATCTATACGGGTTTGGCATATGTAACACCCCTATTAGGAGGATACTTAGCCGATAGATTCTTAGGAAGTCAATACGCAGTGCTGATTGGAGCAACCATTATGGCATTGGGCCACGGTTCATTGGCACTTACGGGGGTGCCTTTTTTTTATTTAGGCATATCACTTTTAATTATAGGAAATGGATTTTTTAAGCCAAACATTTCATCAATGGTTGGGCAATTATATCCCGAAGGGAGCCCTTTAAAAGATGCAGCTTATACTATTTTTTATATGGGAATAAATATTGGTGCATTTTGTGGTACGCTTATATGCGGATATCTGGGTGAACGTATTGGCTGGCACTATGGCTTTGGAGCAGCCGGCATATTTATGACCATGGGATTAATCAATTTTGCATTTAATAGAAAAATTTTAGGAGACATTGGTAAGATAAATCGAGCATCTAGAATCGAGAATCGAGAATCGAATATCAAACTATCAAAATTTGAAAAGGACCGAATTGTTGTAATTTTAGTATTGTCTTTCTTTTCCATCGTATTTTGGATGGCGTTCGAACAAGCAGGTTCATCTATAAGTTTGTTTGCACTTAATTACACAGACCGATATATTCCATTTTTTGACTTTACAGTACCAGCATCATGGCTTCAGTCATTAAATGCTTTGTTTGTTATCATTTTAGCCCCTGTTTTTTCTAAGCTATGGGTAATATTAGCCGAACGGAAAATGAGTATTTCTAATCCCAATAAATTTGCAATTGCACTTTTAATACTTGCTTTAGGATTTGGTGTTTTAGTGATTGGTTCGCTCAATATTCCACAGTCGGCCACTACTGCTTCGCAATCAATGCTATGGATAGTGGGTGCCATACTTTTACATACCATAGGCGAGCTTTGCTTATCACCTGTTGGGTTATCATCTGTAAATAAATTAGCACCATTAAAAATGACCAGTTTGATGTTTGGGGCATGGTTTTTTGCCTCAGCAATAGGTAATTACTTAAGTGGTGCAGTAGGCGGATTAATAGAAGAAATATCTAAACAACAATCCATGGCAACTTTCTTTATGATTACGGTTATTTTTGCTTTATTAGCATCCGCAATCATGTTTTTGATTTCAGGCAAATTGAAAAAAATGATGCACGGAGTAGAATAGGATTTTCTATGAATCGAAAGGAACAGATTAAACAAATGATTCGTGATGTAGTAAAAAAGCATTTACCTAATCAAGATTATAAGTTGTTTATCTTTGGATCTCAAGCCAATTTGCCAGATTTAATTCGTTCTGACATTGATGTTGGAATAGATGCAGGTACAAAATTGGAATATGGATTAATGTCAAGGATTCATCAAGATTTGGAAGATATGCCTACACTATATTTCTTTGATTTTGTAGATTTTAAAAACGTTAGTGATAAATTTAATCAAATTGCATTAAAAAACATCGAAACATTATGAGTGATGAGTTTAATGAAAAGTTTAATGATTTTGAACAAGCAACAATTAATTTATCTTCGGTATTTTTAAAAGAATATAATGAATTAGAGCGTGATGGTTTGATAAAGCGATTTGAATTAACATTTGAAACATGTTGGAAGGTATTAAAAGCATATATTACAGAAATAGGCTTACAAAAAACAAAGTCACCAAAAGAAACCTTTAAATCAGCTTTTTCTTTAAATATTATCGAAGATGAATTTGTTTGGGAAGAAATAATTCAGTTTAGAAACTTAGCAGTTCATACTTATAATAAGGGACTTGCGGAGGATATAGTACATGAATTACCTAGATTATATCCAGAATTTAAAAAAATATTAGATAAATTAAAAATACTTACAAATAAATAAATAACATGCCAAAACTAACCCAAACCCCTGCCTATAAAGCCCTTCAAGCACATTATAATCAAGTGAAAGATGTGCAAATGAAAGATTTGTTTGCAAATGATCCCGAACGTTTTAATAAATATTCCATTCAGTTTAATGACATTCTGCTCGATTATTCAAAAAACAGAATTACAAGTGAAACAATGTCACTTCTGATAAATCTTGCCAAAGAAATGCAAGTAGGAGATTGGGCTGGCAAAATGTACATGGGTGAAAAAATTAATTTTACCGAACAACGAGCTGTGCTGCATACCGCATTGCGCAATAGAAGCAACACTCCGGTATTTTTTGAGGGTAAAGATGTAATGCCTGATGTGAATAAGGTATTGGCTCAAATGAAGGACTTTTGTGGTAAAATTCATACAGGCACATGGAAGGGATACACCGGAAAATCCATTTCCGATGTAGTAAATATTGGCATAGGAGGCTCTGATTTGGGTCCTGTAATGGTAACAGAAGCATTAAAACCTTATGCCAAAGCAGGAATGCGCGTGCACTTTGTTAGCAATGTGGATGGCACACATATTGCAGAAACACTCAAAAAAGTAAATCCTGAAACAACTTTATTCATAGTGGCATCAAAAACTTTTACCACCCAAGAAACTATCGCCAATGCTGATACAGCGAAATCTTGGTTTTTAAAAACTGCAATGGATGAAAAAGCTGTTGCCAAGCATTTTATTGCACTAAGTACCAATGCAAAAGCGGTTTCAGCTTTTGGTATAGATACAGCTAATATGTTTGAATTTTGGGATTGGGTAGGAGGTCGATATTCACTTTGGAGTGCAATTGGCTTATCTATAGCCCTTTATATTGGATTTGATAATTTTGAAGAGTTATTGACTGGTGCACATGAAATGGACAACCATTTCGCTACAGCCGATTGGGATAAAAATATGCCGGTAATTTTAGCTTTATTAGGCATATGGTACAACAATTTCTTTGGAGCGCACAGCGAAGCATTATTACCTTACGACCAGTATATGCACCGATTTGCAGCCTATTTCCAACAAGGAGATATGGAAAGTAACGGTAAGTTCGTTACTCGTAATGGGGAAGAAGTGGATTATGAAACAGGACCTATTATTTGGGGTGAACCTGGAACCAATGGTCAGCATGCATTTTATCAGCTAATTCATCAAGGTACTAAATTAATTCCATGCGATTTTCTGGCACCTGCTCAGACGCACAACCCTCTTGGTGAGCATCATAAAATGTTATTATCAAACTTCTTTGCTCAAACAGAGGCACTTATGAAAGGTAAAACTGCTTTCGAAGCTAAAGCCGAACTCGAAAAATCCGGAATGAATGCTGCCGACATTGCGGCTTTATTGCCTCACAAAGTTTTCAAAGGTAACCGACCAACTAATTCTATTATGTTCAAAAAGCTGACTCCCAAAGTGTTAGGGTCTCTTATTGCCATGTACGAGCACAAAATATTTGTTCAAGGAATTATTTGGGAAATCAATTCATTTGACCAATGGGGAGTGGAACTTGGCAAACAATTGGCAAAAGCAATATTGCCGGAACTTGAAGGAACTTCAGCAATTTCTACACACGATGCATCAACAAATGGGTTAATAAATTGGTGGAAGAAAAATAGCTAAATCAATTTTTTACTTACATATTCATCGTTTTTGTTTCTCAAAATGGATATTTACATTAGTTTTGGGAAACAAACTATTGATTATGAAACACAATCTTTTCTTTGCTGCTTGTTTAATTATGTTAGCAAGTGCAATTATTGCTCAACCTAATGTATATTTTGGAAATCCTTATGGTGCAACATCTAACACAGTAAGTGGTACTGGTTTAGTAAGTTTTTTAGTTAACAACAATTTTAATAATATCCCTGCCTATCAAACTTTCAAAATCTTTGATGGTAAAAATGTATTTTGGGAAAGTCAATCTAATTTTTCAGTAGGATATTATGGTTCTGAATTTCCATTTTCCGTACCCGGAAATGCTTTAAAAGGTGGATTAAATGTATATTCAATACTTGGTAGTGCAGGTAATATAGCATTTAAAATTCCAGATAATACCATTACAATTGATGGAATATTAAATGAAAGTTATTGGAATACCCTTCCCCATATTGCCAATTTCCCCATAATCTGCAATGGGTGTATCACAAGTTCAATAACTAGCACATTTGCGTTTAATGTGTTTTATGATTCAAAAAATATATATGTTGGAGTAAATGTAGTGGATAAAACTCCAGTTATTACTTTTAATGGATTTGGAAATGATGATGGAATAGAAGTTTATTTTGATGCGTATGAATGTAGATGCAATTATTGGCAAAATAATACTCCTCAAACAGTAGCTCAAACCATACAACTGATAAAAGGATACAATTTGGCAGGTGATACCATAATGTATTGGCCACCTTCAAATTATGGAACATTAAATCGCACAATAACAGGAATAAAGGCAAGAATAAATACCACTACTTTAACATCAGGATTATATTGGTCGAGAAATAATTCAAATTTAAGTCCAGTTTCAATTGAAGGTCCTGGTTATTTTATGGAAATGATTATTCCATTAAGTACATTTTTTGGTGATTCTACTGTAATTCCAAATTTAGGTCAAACTTTTGGATTTGATATAGCTTTAAATGATACTCAATATGGAAATTATCGAAACTCTCAACTCCAGTGGGGAAATACAAGTGGAGTAAATAATATGTTTCAGACCTCTTCAGGATTCGGTCAGTTTAAATTTGGTAATAAATATAATAATGATTCATTAGCTTTTAGAGGTAATGTTACTAATTATGGTACTTTAACTATCACGGCTTTTAATATCCCAAATTCTATTGTTGGTATTTCAATTCCATCTACAATTACTTCTGGAAGTATTTTACAATTGCCAATTAATGCCAATTCAGGTCTGCCAATATCATATTCTACTTCAAATGCTCAAGTAATTAGCATTTCCGGAAACATGCTGATTCCTCTAACTAATGGTGTTGTGACGATTACTGCTACTCAGGCTGGAAATCAATATTATTTACCTGCAGCAACAGTCACCTATATCGTTACGAATAAAATGCCCCTTCAAAATCAATCAATTATTGGCTTTAATTTGCCAAATAGTTTAACTCTAGGAGGCTCAAATTTTGTATTGCAAGCTACAGCTACCTCAGGTCTACCTCTAGCATATACAAGTAGTGATACCAATATAGTCAAAATAACAGGTAATACTTTAATTCCTAAAAAGAAAGGTATAGTAATTATTGCTGCCTTACAAAGTGGGAATGATTACTATAATCCAGCTCCGACCTTGACTAAGTCTATGACCGTAGTTTCTGTTACTGTGGTTTCAGTTACAGGCAAGCTCAATCAATCCATTCTTGGTTTTAATATACCATCAACCATACAGGTAGGAGGTGATATAATATTACTCAATGCAACAGCAACCTCCGGATTGCCCATTATTTATGCATCAAGTAATTCACAAATTGCCTCAATATTGAATAATAGTAGTTTATTTGCTTTAACCCCCGGAATTGTCACAATTACCGCTTCTCAAATTGGCAATTCTTCTTATAATCCTATTTCAAAATCTATTTCAATTCAAATATTACCAAATACGACATCAGGCAATAACACTATTATTGGTACAAATACTTTAACCGGAATTTTAAGTGATTTAGAAATAACAGAATTAATAGTATATCCAAACCCTACAAGTGGAACATTCACTATCGATATTAAGGATGAAAAAGATGAAAAAATTACCGTTTATAATTGTTTCGGTGAGATAATTACCACAATTTCTAAAGGTACATATAAATTAAACAAAGGGTTTTATTTCCTAAAGTATAAATACCAATCTCGAAAACTTATAGTTGAATAATTTATAAATTACTTCCCTTTCGAAGCTTTTGGTGTTTCTATTTGCTGAGATTTGTCTTTCCACAATATAGCAACGAATTCCAATGCAAATCCTAAAGTAACAATTGCGGGGCCTAATGTGATTCCTAAAAAACCGAATCCATAAGGTTCTTTGTCTAAGGTCATCACAAAAAAACCTAAAAATAATACCCCTATTCCCGCAAGTAAGAGGATATAATTCATTCTACCGAAAACTAATTTATTCATAATGTTCTAAATAACGCTGCAAGTTATAAAAATATTATCCTTTCAAGTGCTCAAATTTAACTTTTTGATTTTCATCCAAACTTTTTCTTTGAGGAGAAAATTAAAAAGAGGCATCAAAGCATAGAAAATCAAAAAGTTAAATTACTAATTAATAAGTTTGCCATTTTGCAACATAAATGTTGTTGGGGCTTGATTGAGTGTTCTCATTAATTGTAATGACCTTTCTGGTCGGGCATCTGTAATAAATACTTGTCCAAATGTTTGATTATTAATCAATTTTATTAGTTTAAAAATTCTGGCATCGTCCAATTTGTCAAATATATCGTCCAACAATAATATAGGTTTTGTTTGCTTATGGTGGTACAATATTTCAAAATTTGCCAGTTTCAAAGCTACTAAAAAAGATTTTTTTTGACCCTGGGAGCCCGTTTTTTTGACAAGATTATTATTTGAATAATAATCAAATTCATCTGTATGGATTCCAATAGTAGTACGTTGCAATGCTATATCCTTTTGAAGGCATAATTGTAATTGAAGTTCAAAATTTTCGAAACCTGACTTGCTTGAATATTCAATATTAACAATTTCTTTTTCAGACGTTAAAAAAGAATATGATTTTATAAAATAAGGTAAAAATTCATTTAAAAATGTAATTCTTCTGGTCGAAATACGTGTGTTTTTTTCCGAAAGTATTTTGTTGTAGGGTTCAATTTGGGCATGGTCTAATTTGTTGTTTTCATAAAATACTTTTAATAAAGCATTTCTTTGTTTGAGAATATGATTGTAAATAATCAAATCTTCCATATATTCTGAATCAATCTGACACAATATGGTATCAAAAAATTTTCGTCTGATACCACTTACGCCATCTATCATTTCTGAATCATCAGGCGAAATAAGAACTAATGGAAATTTGCCAATATGCGCACTGAGTTTTGAATATTCGATACCACCATATTTTACAATTTTTTTTTCACCTTGTCGCATAGCACAGGTAATTTCATTGTTCTCACCCTGATTACTAAAAATTCCTTTTATTCTGAAAAAGTCAGATCCAAATTTGAACGTGAGATTTTCTCCATTTGAAAATGCACTTTTGGTCATACCTAAATAATATATGGCATCAAGCAAATTTGTTTTGCCTGCACCATTTTCGCCAAATATACATTGAGTCCCTTCCGAAAAAGTGCAATCAAGTGATTCAATATTTTTAAAACTTTGGATTTTGATTTCGGATAAATACAATCTGCAGAATTTAATGCCTTTAAAATCTAAATTGATTTTAAACCCCAAATTTACGCCTCAAATTTTCATTATTAAACAAATACCTTTAATATTGCAGTTCGTTTGTCGACATAATATAAATGGCAACCCTGGAAAAATCAACTTCAAAATCGAACGGAAAAGGAGCAGCCTCCGATGCCGCCAAAAAGTTTAATAAAGAAACATACATGTTTTGGTACGAAAACATGGAGTTAATGCGCAAATTTGAAGAAAAGGCAGGTCAACTTTATGGACAACAAAAAATAAAAGGTTTTTGTCATTTGTATATTGGTCAGGAAGCTTGTGCAGCCGGTGCAGTATCTGCCTTAAAAAAAGGCGACAAATACCTTACTTCATATCGCGATCATGCCATACCATTTGCTTTAGGTACAGATCCTAAATTAGTTATGGCAGAACTTTTTGCTAAGTCAACCGGTATTTCGAAAGGGAAAGGCGGTTCAATGCATATATTTGATAAAGAACATGGTTTTATGGGTGGACATGGAATTGTAGGCGGACAAATACCACTCGGGGCAGGAATTGCTTTCGCTGAAAAATATAATAATACAGGTAATGTATGTGTTTGTTATATGGGCGATGGTGCGGTACGTCAAGGTTCATTTCACGAAACATTGAATATGGCAATGCTTTGGAAATTGCCAGTGATTTTTGTAATTGAAAATAATGGATACGCAATGGGTACTTCTGTTGAACGTACTTCTAACGTAAGAGAACTTTATACATTAGGGGAAGCGTATGATATGCCTTCTGAACCTGTTGACGGAATGCGATGTGAAGATGTTCATATTGCAGTTGCAAAGGCGGCTGAAAGAGCAAGGAAAGGCGAAGGACCAACGTTATTGGAATTTAGAACTTATCGTTACAGAGGGCATTCCATGTCAGATCCTGCCAAGTACAGGAGTAAAGAAGAAGTTGAATCATACAAAAAACAAGATCCAATAGAGCAAGTAAAAGAAACTATTCTTAAAAATAAATACGCTACTGAGGCAGAATTGGAAGCAATTGTTGAGAAAGTAAATATTAAAGTAAAAGAATCCGTGGATTTTGCTGAAGTATCACCATATCCGGATGCTTCAGATGCATATAAAGATGTATATGTACAAACAGATTATCCATATATAATGGAGTAAAAATTTAAAAAAGAAGAATTATTACAATTACAAATGGCAAAGAAGGAAAGTAAGTTAGAGGAACTTTTAGAACAACCTGAACAAATCATTGACGATATTCAGGAAGGTAAATTTTTGGAGTTTTTTAATGCGTACCGAAATATTATTATATATGTTGGAGGTGGTATTTTAACAGTTGTTTTAGGATTTGTATTGTTCAAATATTGGACTACCTCCCAAAACGAGGAAGCCCAAAATACCATGTTTCAGGCGGTATACTATTTTGAGTCTGATTCATTAAATAAAGCTTTGAATGGAGATGGTAATAATCCCGGAATGGTGGACATTATCAGCGATTATCCTTTTACAAAGGCAGCAAATATGGCTAATTTTTATGCTGGCGTAATTTGTTTAAAACAAGGCAAATATGATGAGGCTATTGATTATTTGAAAAGTTTTGGAGCTTCAGATTTGCTAATACAAGCACGAGCTTATTCATTAATTGGAGATGCCTACATGGAGCTTAAACAATATGACGATGCCATTTCTTATTATAAAAAGGCCTCAGAATACAAACCAACCAAACAATTTACTCCGGATTATTTGATGAAACTTGGCTTGGCTTACGAGTTGAATAGTAACTTTGAAGAAGCAGCAAAGGCATATAATGATATTATCGAAAAATTTCCTAATAGCATGAAATTGAACGATGCTAAAAAACTTAAAGCAATGAATGAAGCCAAAGTGGCTTCAAATTAATTGATTAACCCTCATGCACGTTTCATGCGTAGCGTTTTTTATTACAGGCTTATTTTTATGGTTGCAGCTTGTATGCTACACGCTTGTATGCCTAATCAATATAGTACTAAGCCCAAACCAATTACTATTAGTAGTTCAAAACTAAAGCAAATTCAAAGACTTCATAAAACTAAAAACAGAGAAGCAATTCGAGTGTATGACAGCAGAATAGTTCGTTGGGATATAATTAATAGAAATAAAGTAAGGGGTCGCAGACCAATGGAACGTAAAAATTATATTAATGCCAGTATGAAAAATCGTAAAGCACAATATCGAGCTTACGTAAAGAAAAAGAAATCCAATAAAAACTATGAATTTTATCGTGAATCGATAAAACAAAATGAATTGGCAGAGAAAACCAGTTTTTCTATTTACGACAAATAAAAATTGGACTTCAAACAGGTGTTTCGCTTAATAATTTTAATTTTTTCTGCATTTATTATTTTTTCATGTCAAAAAACAACAGAGTTGGTACCGGTTTTGGGATGGAACAATGTTTACCCATATTTGAACACCTCAACCACCGGAGTGGCATCAACCACTGGGTTTAATAAGTCATTAATAAATTCAATTGATACAAAATTAAAAAGCTATCTGGATTCAATGCCTATTCCGGCAACATTATCGACAGATTCATTGAGTTTAATTAATCAATCATTGTTCGTAGTTCAAAGAAATGGCACAGACGCAACACCTTTTACAGGATTAATGACTGGAAGCCCGTTTTCGTCTATATCCTTGAATTTATTGCAAATGATCACTCTAAAAAACAAACCATTCGCAGAGATTAGTGCAAGTGATAGTATTTTTGCTTGGTTTCCAATGAGTACAAACTATATTAATACTGATGGGTCAATGGAAGATATATCACTAAGGTTGGATAGTGCCTTAGTGAAATCGCTTTCTCAAACATTGATTTTTTTTCCGGATGGTTATTATATATTCGTGAACAATTTGGATCAAAACCTAAATTCCTTTGGCATATATCAAATTGCTGTAAATGGTGATGGGTTACCACAAGGTATAATTTATAAATCACAAAAATCCGGTAAAAAATTTACAAATCCTCCAATAAACAAACCTCCTTATTCTCAAAGGTGGCAAGGGTTTGGAATTTGGGGATTAGCTCCTAGCAGATTTTACCCTGCCGTGCTAATTAATACCCGACCCGCAATTGATGCAGTTGTACTAACTATGAAGCCAATTGGTTTTTAACTCCATAATGGAAAATGTATTAGCTTTATTTTATCACCAAAAAACATTTTTGCAGTAGCTTCAAATGATTGTGTAAAATCAGAAACATAAAATACACTATCTGACTTTTTAGTATTGCTCAATAAATTTTCTTTATTAAGAATTGATTTAAGTTTATCGGAAACTATATCCGTTGAGTCATATAGTTTTATAGAATGATTGTAATAGGCATTTATTTCTTCTTTTATCATTACATAATGCGTGCAACCTAAAATAAGTGCATCAATATTATTTAATATTTCATTTTGCAAATAATTGTTAATCAGAGTGTTACTGATATTATGATTAAAAAACCCTTCTTCAATCATAGGTGCAAGTAAAGGAGTAGCCAATGCTGAATAAATCAAATTAGGTTTTCTTCGATGAAGTTTTTCCTGATATACACCGGAAGCTATGGTCGCTTTAGTTGCAATCAACCCTACATTTTTTATGTCATCATCATGTGTGATAGCTTCAATTATTGGGTCAATTACACTAATCACAGGGAGTTGACCCTTATACTTGTCCCTTATAATTTCATAGGACATACTAGAAGCCGAATTACAAGCAATAACTATTGCTTTGCAACCATGTTCAATAAGAAATTCAGCAATTTTTTCGGAATAACTGATTATAGCTTGTTTTGATTTTTCACCGTATGGTAAATGTGCTGTGTCACCAAAATATATAAGTTGTTCGTTTGGCAAAGCCTGAGCTATAGAACGGGCTACTGTAAGCCCACCTATGCCACTATCGAATATTCCTATGGGTTGGTTGTTATGCACAAATAAATTTGGTGCAAGGATAATTGCAATTTTATCTTATTCCAAAATTAATCTTTGATGAAATGCAGCACCTGGGGTTCCAATTGTTAAGATGTAATATCCTTTGGCAACATTTGAAAGATCTATTTCTTTTTTGCCATTATAATTTTTTATAGAAGAATAATAAGGAATATCTCCTTTTTGATTCATAATGCTTAACTCAATGTCTCCTCTGATTAAATCACTTAAAAGAAAGAATTTACCGCTTGTTGGGTTAGGGAAAATAACAACAAATGGTAATATTTGGTTTGAATTTGAATTAATATTTAAAGTACTAATATTAATGGGGATATTAATAGTAGTAGATACTAAATTGTTGTCTGATGAAATTGCCTTAATTTTAATAATATCAATACTATTATTAACCGCAATTATTTCTAATTGATTCCCTGATAAAGTAGTTGTTTTTATTGAAGAAGCTCCTTGTATAATTTCCCAAACTATATCTTTGTTTGTTGCATTTGATGGAGTAATTATTCCAGTCAAAGTAATAGTTTTATTATTATCATTTATTTCAGTGGAATTAGCTACTTGGATATTTAACCCTTGAGAGGGTATTTTACTTTCGACATTTACATTTAAAGTTGTATAAACAGAGGGTAAATAAGTTGAGATTGCTTTCACTTGAACAATTTGATTGCTTTCTATATTACTACAGGTCACAATTAAATTATTACCTATTGTAGTTTGCGAAGTAACATTAATTCCAGTAGTCGATACTTGCCAAATGAAGTTTAAATCTACTGCATTAGAAGGGGTTGGAATTCCAATAAATGTAATGACATTAGTTGTTAAATTAAATACGGTAGCTGTTGATGATATTTGTATGTTTTGAATAGTGATGTTGTTATAAATAGGGATGTTTATTATTCCAATTATTGTATTTATATCAGAAGAAATAGCTTTTACCTGAACTGTTTGATTATTTGCAATTCCATCAAATGTAATTATGAGAATATTATTAGCCCCAACTTGTTGTGATACATTTACCCCAGTTGTTGAAATTTGCCAAGTAAAATTTTTATTACTTGCGTTTCCAGGTAATATAGTTCCTGTAACCGTAATTATTTTTAAATCTGTATTAAAAGATGCACTTGAAGCAGACAATCCAATACTTTGAACATCAATTTTGTTTGAAACTTTTAAATTAATTGTGGAAACCACAGAATTAACTGATAATGATGTTGCTGTTACTATTATATTTTGATTATTTGCTATTCCTATACATGTAATAATCAGATTATTCCCAGGGAATGTGTTGTACAAAAATGTTACGCCAGTGGATGAAATCATCCAACTTAAATTTTTATTTGTTGTGTTAGTTGGCAGCACATTACCATTAACTGTAATTACATTAATATTTGGACTAAAGGTTGTTGTATTGGCGCTTAAAGAAATAGTTTGAGGGGCAATAGTTTGACCCGAAATATTTATTTGAATATTTTTTTGGAGCAAAAGATTACCAATAACAAAACCTGATATAGTTACAGTCCCATCACTTCCAAGTGATGAAACGAGTCCATTTGATGAAACAGTAACAACCACTCCATTTGATTGTTTAATAATTTCCCATCCAAAACCTTGATTAAATCCTGTGCACCCATTTGTACTTGGAGATAACTGAACAGAACCACCATATGTATTGATTGAAGGGGTTAATGTGCCTCCTGGTCCTGTAATGCTTATGGAAGTAGTTGGTGTTTGTCCAGAAATGGTCACAAGTGCGAATGATTTGATTGAAAAATCTGATGAAGCAATGGCTGTAACAGTTACAACACCATTGTCAATTGCAGTTAAAAGACCGTTATTATTAATAGTAGCAATATTAGAGGGACTTGTTGACCATAAAATACTAGGGATACTTGCGTTGGAAGGAGATACTGCTCCTCCCATTAGAAGAGTTCCTCCACAAGAACTTATATTTAATGAACTTGTGGTGATGTTAATAGAGGTGACTGAGTTAGGCTGATAGGAAATTCTATATAATCCTGTTGATCCTGCATTAAGACTTCTAGTAATATAGTACATTTGTCCGTCAGGACCTACTTCTAGGAATAATGCTCCAATACCTGAATTGGCATTTCCAATATTATTAGCTAAGCCAGTTGCAAAGTTTTGTACAGTGTTTCCATTATCTACATCTATTGTATTTATGTAACCATTACAAAAGTCCATATAAAAATATTTGTTATTATACATAGATGGCCAGTTAGAACCAGAAACTGAACTATAAAATATCCCTCCGGTTATTGCACAACCAACTGTGGTTCCCGTTTTGATATTACATCCTGATGTAGGATTAGTGCAGTGTTGATACATATATATTGGATTTACAAAATTCGAACTGGAAGTTGTTCCTTCTACTGAAGGCCATCCAAAATGTTTGCCACCACTAGGAGTGACTTTACTTATTTCTTCTCTAGCACTTGCATTGCTTGACCCAACGTCATTTACATATATATCGCTAGTGCCTGGGCGAAAATGCATAGTAAAAGGATTTCTGAATCCACGTGCATAAAAATATTTTTGTGGACCAAAAGTAGGTGAAGGTGATGAATAGAAAGGGTTGTCTGATGGAGCAGAACCATCTTTGTTTATTCTTAATATTTTTCCGAAATAACTGTTCCAGTTATCTGCCCATTGATAAGAAATACAGCCTGAAGAAACCCCTTGACATGAATTACATGACCAATCACAAGAAGTACTTGTTGGAGTAAAACAAGGGCACCATAAATCACCTTCTCCTGTTACTAAATATAGTTTTCCGTCAGGACCAAATTGCATTTGACCACCATCATGATTTACATTAATTACACTCCCAGGTGTGATGTCCATGTCTAAGATTGTTTTTTTGCTTCCCGGTAAAACCAAATTTCCATTCATGGTATAACGAGCAATTTTATGTCGAATGGTATTGTTGAGAGTTAGTTGAACACCATTATAAAAATTATATCTGACATTAATAGTGTAGTAACAGTAAATATATCCATTAGTATTGAAATCCGGATCAACAGCAATACCTAGAAATCCTTTTTCGTTACCCCAGAAAATACTGTCTGTAAGTGTAAGTGCAGGTGTTGTAATCAAAGTTCCATTTTGTACAACGTACATGTATCCATCTTGTCGAGCCAGCAATATCCGTCCATCAGGAGTAAAAGCCATAGATACCGGATTTTGCAAAGTTGCTACTTGTTCTAATTTGAATCCTTGTGGCAAAGATTGTGCACATAAATTGAATACGAATAAAGAAAAACTTATGACTACTATTTTAAACATATTTAGCTTCATGGGGAATGTTTGATTAATTTTTGATGGATAAATTGACCATTTTTTAAAAGTAATTTAATGTAGTACAATCCTGCAGGTAATTCTTTCAAAATGATTTTTGATTCTGGATTTACTATATTCAAAATGGTTTTACCTTCAATATTGATGATTAATATTTGCTTGATTTCAATAAATGTTGACATGTCAAATTCTACAAAATCAATAAATGGATTAGGTGAAATTTTAAAATTAGTATTATTTTTAAATTCCTCGCTGTATCCAGTGATAGTTTGGTTGGTTCCTGTATTTGTACCTGTAGTTGTTTGGTTGGTTCCTGTATTTGTACCTGTAGTTGTTTGATTGGTTCCAGTGTTAGTACCTGTAGTTGTTTGATTGGTTCCACTCGAGGTTTGAGGACCTAAAAACTCAATTGTAAACGTTGTATCATTTTTTGGAGTATAAAATACTTGACCTGGAAATGTACTACCAAAAGACCATTTGGAAAATCTGTATTCTACACCACTTAAGGTTTGCACGGATTGAAATGATATGGGTAAAACACCATTTTCTACTTCAGAAATCGAAAAGTCAGAAGTAAAACCAGTTCCAAATAATTTGATGGTTAATCCTGAAGGTATGGTTTTAAATGTGACTTTTGATGTATCCGGCAACGCGTCATAAAAAGTTGTATCAAATGGTTTTCGTATTCCATAGGGAGTAATTAGTTCTACTCTATAAAACACTTTGGAAGTAAATTCACCCTTTTGCGGTAATTCAAACAAAAACACAGAGTCGTTTGTTAAAGAGGCAAGGTTATCATGCCAATGTTCTTCATGTCTATAATGAGCTCTCCAAATAAAATTATTCTTTTTAACCACATTTCCGGAGGAGTCTTTTGCTATTCCACAAAAAGTCAAAGTCGTGCCTAAATTGTATTTTAACCCAATTGAGGGTCCTGTTATTGTTCCCGTAAATCCGTTTACAAATTGTATAGTAATTAAAAATATAAATGCCAGTAATTTTATACTCACTTAGAATAGTCCAATTTTATATTTGAAAGTTTACAAAGATATGATTAAGGAGGCACTAAAAAAATATTTATATGAAAATTTGAATCAATTATTATTCCCAACCCGTATAAAGCCTCTTTAATCTTTCAGAAGTTTCTTTACTTCTAATGTCCTTTAGTTTAGCTTGTATGTTTTTGTCATTGGAGTGCAATGCAAGAGCTTGAAAACCGGAATATCGTATCCAAATACTATAATGCGTTCGAGCTATTTTTTCAAATATTATTAAACTTTCATTTAATTTTTTGCCTTTTAAATGTAAAGAGTATCTTCCAAAATGTTGTATCACCGAATACAAGGATTCGCCTTTACTTCTTTTGACTGCAATGTCAAACCATTGTACTTTATTACTGTCATTTTGTTCTGAAAAATATTCGGCCAATGCTTCAGTAATTTGGCTATTGGGCTCATTTTCAAATTTAGAGATCAAAGTGTCTGCATTTTTTGGTTTTAATTTAGCCAATGCAGTCAATGAAGCCGATACAACTGACCATGCACTGTCTTGCAATCCTTTTTCAAAAATTTCAATGAGTTTGGGGCTTTTAAATACAGAGAGTTTCTCGATCGCAAGCGCTTTTATATGCGGATATGGGTCGTTTTGAGCAACTTTTTCAAATATTTCAAATATTTTTGAAGTGTCTTTTGTTTTATACTTTGAAATACTTTCTAAAGCTATTTCTCTTATTTTCCAGAAAGGGTCATTGACTGCTTGTTTCATAAGCTCAAAAACATTTGCTGAATCAATGTCGTCAGCAAGCTTTTGAATAGCATCTTCTCTATTTACGTATCCCTTTTCATGTTTGTATTGAAATATCAATTCTTTGTTGGTCTTGTATTCATCTATTTTCCCAACAATTCTATTATCAGAATCAAATACAACAAGGGAAGGGTATTTGTTTGCCGTAAATTTGAAATCTTGTTTTAGAGTATCTATAGTAATATCGTATGAATATTTAATTGAATCTACCCAAACATTAACTTTTATAGGCATTTGATACACAGGCATATATCTCAAATCCTGATTTTGATTTACTGTTAATTTTACTTGATTATTTTCATAAGTCCAATAGGTATCAAGCTCCGGATGACCGGGTGAAAGAAACCACTGATTGAAAAACCAATTCATATCTTGACCCGTGACTTCTTCAAAAGCCATTCTAAGGTCATGTATTTCAGCTGTTTTGAATGCAAATTTTTTTATATATATCTGCAATGATTTGAAAAAAGCCTCATCACCAACTGTTAGCCTAAGCATATGCAAAATGGTGCCGCCTTTAGAATAAGAATGATTGTCAAACATATCATCCGCGGTTTTATTAAAGTAGCGGATTATGGGTTCTCGTTTTTGTCGGGCTTCCCATAAGTAGTTACTCATTTCATCCAACCGTAAATATTCAGCAGCATCCGGGCCAAATTTGTATTCTTGCCAAAGATATTCGGCATAGTTTGCAAATGATTCATTCAGAGCCAAATTCGCCCACGATTCGCAGGTAACCAAGTCACCAAACCAATGATGAAAAAGTTCATGTGCCTGAATGCCATCCCAATTTTGATCCAAAAGTTCGCGGTCGGTTTTTTGAAGTGCATCCATAAACACTGTTGCAGAAGTATTTTCCATGGCACCCGAAACGTAATCGCGGACTACAATGGATGCATATTTGGGCCATACATACGGGTAATCTAGTTTCTTTGAGAAAAACTCCATCATTTCGGGTGTATTGCCAAATATTTTTCTGGCATATTTTTCATAAGGTTTTTCAACATAATATTGAACTTGTTTGTCACGCCATTGGTCATTTATCACAGCAAAATCACCTATCGCCATCATAAATAAGTATGGGGCATGAGGCAAATCCATTTTCCAATAATCGGTTCTCAAACTGTCGTTTGCTTTTATAGAGGAAACTAAAATACCGTTCGAAATCGTTTTGAATTTATTGGGTACAGTGATTGAAATTTCTTGAGTTGATTTTTGGTTTGTAGCATCAATAGTTGGAAACCAACATGAGGCAGATTCAGTTTCGCCTTGCGTCCACAGTTGAATAGGTTTTGTATTGTCCAGTGAATCAGGTCCTATAAAAAACAATCCTTTATCCGATTCTATGGCATCGCCTCCCGATGATTTAAGTTCTTCCGGCTTGGCGATGTATTTAATAATTGCAGTTAAAGTATCACTATTATTAAATGTTTGATTTAAATTAATTAATAGTTTTTTCTGGTCATACACATAGGTGGTACCTTTTAGAGTATCTTTTTTAGATAGTATGCTAACTTTCAGAATATCAAAACCTTTGGCATCAAGTACTAATGTTTTTTGTGGGTAAAAATGAGGTTTCAATGTAACCCAGGCTCTTCCGGAAAGCTGTTTTTTATTCCAAATAGGAGTTACTTCAAGTTTGGTATGGATTAAATCGAAGTCTTTGGTTTTGGAAGGTTTGTAGGAGAATTTTTTAGGTGCCCAAATAGGTATGTTGTCTTTTTGGTTTTTAGTTTTTGGTTTTTGATTTAGTGTACTCAAAAGTGCACATGAGCTTAGCTCGAACAATAAAAATAAAATAATAATAAAACTTGCAAATCGCCTCATTTTCCGAATAACCTTCTAAAAAAGCAAATATTATCATCACTGCCAAATTAAAAAATAGCAATTCAGAAAAATTAAATTTTTCTTATCTTTGTTATATGGGATTAATCAGAGTAAATATTGAACTTATTAATGCGGATGACACTGCGGTAGCATCAAGAGGATTTATCAAACAAGAGGAGATTCGTAGAATAACAACACCTGCTTTAGTTGATAGTGGTGCTTATATGCTTTGCATAAACGAAAATATAGCTAACCAACTTGGATTAAAAACAATAGAAACTGAGGAAGCTATATTGGCAGATGGCAGCCTTAAGAGAGTGAATATTGTTGGACCTATTGAAATACGTTTCGGAAACAGACGCACCCATCAGGATGCTATGATATTGCCTGGTAATAGCGAAGTATTTTTAGGAGCTATTCCTATGGAAGATATGGACGTGGTGATTGATCCTTTGAAACAAACTTTAACTCCTCATCCGGACAGACCGTATATGGCTGGTACGGTATTGAAAGGTATCAGATAAAATAACTGTCTGATTTTTAAATATTTAATTTGCTGCTTATTTTTTATTTAGATTTTTTTTACAAATAATTAAAGTATTTTCATTTTTCAATCGTCTACACCAGTAGATGGATGCCAGTTTACAAGTCAACGAATTAATAATGCAGCAAAACAGAGCGCTTCAAATACAAGAAATTGTGGTAAGGGAGCGCAAGCGGTTATTGGCGTTTATTCGTAAGCGAATTCCTTCAGGTACCGATGCCGAAGATGTACTGCAGGATGTCTTTTATGATTTGGTGGAGGCAACTTATGTGACCAAACCTATTGAGCAAGTAGTGTCATGGTTGTTTAAAGTAACTCGCAACAAAATCATAGATCTGTACCGAAAACGAAAGTCTATTTCTTTTGAAGATGCATTCATTGGCTCAGATGCTGAGGATGAGGAACGATTGCTGATTGCTGATATTTTGCCCGATAACATGTCGGATGCTAACACACAAATGTGGCAAACGGCTGTAATGGAAACCATATCAGAAGCCTTGGACGAACTACCGGAAGAACAAAAAGAAGTATTTGTAATGCATGAGTTGGAAGACATGAGCTTAAAAGAAATAGCTGCACTTACCAATACCAATGTAAAAACACTTATTTCCAGAAAACGATATGCGGTGATGTATCTGAGGGATCGATTGCAAATACTTTATAATGAATTAATTAACTCTTAAAAAAACAGAAAAATGGAAACTACAATGATTCTGCACGGAATAAAATTTATTGCCTTCGGGATATTATTTATTAGTGTGGCTGCTTATGCAGTATTACGCTTATGGAACTGGCTGGTCCCTGAGTTATTTAAAGGGCCAATTATCAAATTCAAGCATGCCTTAGGTTTGATGGCACTTTCATTTATCTTATTTGGTGGATTTCGAGGTAATGGTCACAGATGGCATGGAGGTCATTTGGGGCAACATCAAATGTACCATCAAGGATGTATGGAAAATCAAAAAACTAATAGTAAAATTAATTAACACTTAAATATTAAATCGAATGAAATACGGATATTGGATGTGGAAAGGTGCTAAATTTCTTGCAACTGGAGTTGCATTGATAGCATTGTTAGGATGGGTAATAATGAGCCTTTGGAATTGGTTGATTCCTACGCTTTTTAGCGGACCTGTTATTGGTTACTGGCAAGCTATGGGTTTATTTGTACTTGCAAAAATCTTCTTTGGATTTGGCAGAGGAGGCGGATGGGGAGGAGGTATGGGTCGTCATCAAATGTGGAAACAAAAAATGGAAGCCCGCTTTGGCAACATGACACCAGAGGAAAAAGAACGATTCAAACAACAAATGAAACAACGTTGGGGAGGTCGTTGTGGAGGATATTACAAACCGGATGAAAAAGCGGAAGTAGAACAGAGTCAAGTATAAAAAGTAAGTTATTAATAAAGGGGCTGTAAATAATTCATTTATAGCCCCTTTTACATTTTTCAGATCTTTTATACATTTCTCTGCCTTGGTTCTTGACTTCACGAACCTTTTCATTCTCCTCGTTTTGTGTATCCACAGCGCGATGAAGCACCATACTTTCAAAACTGCGAGCCTCGCCTCACGGTTTTGTTTTTTTGGATAATTATTTGGTTATTTGGGGTAGTGAAATGATATTTGGGTGAGGGGTTCTGGAATGGGAATTGAAGATTTACTAACACAAGGGGAAGAAAAGGACTATGGTAAACAAGATGTCAGGTGAAGACACCTGCCAGGGAGTAGAATCGAACTAATTCATGAAGCAGAAGATGGAGAAGAGTTGTTGGAATTTCTGCAATCCAATGAACCTGACGTTGTTTTAATGGATGTGAATATGCCAAAGATTGATGGTGTTCCAGCTGTTCAAGATGTTAGCGCAGCGCATCTAGAACAACAGATAAAAGAGGATTTGTAATCCGAAATAATAAAACTGACAATAATTTTCAAGTAAACACTTGGCTAAAGTATTTCAGACCCCTCATTCTTCGGGGTGACAATTTTAGCATGGGTGCATTTTCGCAATGTTGACAAACGTGTGAAGGATTTTCATGGACAACCCACCGTACGTATTCTCTTTTTAAAGCAGCATTATATCCCTAACTCACGTCAAATTACCCCACTCGCCCTTGATATCGGGGCGGTTGAGCAAATCGTTTTAAACACTGTATAGAGCTGAGCATACGAATTATGGGTTGATAACTTCACACTAAATCCCTCCCCTTCTGAGAGGGACTTTTTAGACGCATGACTGAGTACCTCCTCTCCTAATTGGTTGTTACAGAGAGGGTTGACTTCCTCCCATGTTGGTGTTCCCAACTCGTCTTTGCTGTGTCTTTTGACCGGCAAACAAACTAAATCGGTACGAAATGATTGGCTGCTTGTTGGTCAAAATAAGTCTTACAAGGGCGGAAAAAATTCAAATTTTCTTAAATGCAGTAATTCTACGTAACTTTTCTAAACCAAATGGGCGTATTTCTGATAAATAAATTGGTATGAAATTTATTATCACTTCCATAACGCCATGGGATTTTCCGATGGGTAATAATGCTAAAAATATTGCTGAGGAATTATCAAAAAAACATCAAGTCTTATACGTAAATCCACCACTAGATCGGATTTCGGCATGGAAAGAACATAAAAGTGATGCTGTAAAAGTGCGTAAAGGTGTCCTAAACAATAAAATACCTCATGTACAACAAGTTAACCAAAATCTTTGGGTGCTCAATCCTCCAGTGATTATTGAATCAATTAATTGGATTCAGAACAAGTGGTTATTCAGATATTTGAACAAGATTAATAATCAAAAAATTGCAAATGCCATCCAAATGACCTGTTCTGAAATAGGATTTGATGCATACTATATCGTCAACGACAGTGATATGTTCCGTGGGTTTCATTTAAAAGAGATGCTTCAACCTATTAAGTACATGTATTATAGCAGAGATAACTTGATGGGTGTGGCATATTGGAAGAAGCATGGATTGGTTATGGAACCTGAGCTAATTGCCAAATCTGATGTAGCCGTAGCGAACTCCATGTATCTCACAGATTATTTGTTGCAATATAATCCCAATTCTTTTTTTGTGGGGCAAGGATGTGATTTGGAGCTATTTTCAAAACAACAATATTCAAAGCCCAATGAATTAGATTCAATTAATGGCCCCATAATTGGCTACACAGGTGCATTGTCAAGCAAAAGACTTGACATTCATTTGCTTGAAGAAATAGTGAATTGTAAACCCCATTGGAATTTTGTATTTATTGGTCCTGAAGATGATGATTTTAAGAGCAGCAAGTTACACTCATTTACTAACGTGTATTTTTTAGGAAATAAACCTATTGCCGAATTACCAAATTATATTTCGCATTTCGATGCTTGTATTAATCCGCAATTGGTTAATGAAATAACTATTGGGAACTATCCTCGAAAAGTAGATGAATACTTAGCTATAGGAAAACCTGTAATTGCCACTTACACAAAAGGGATGGATTTGTTTTCTAAAGTTACCTATTTGGGGCAAGGAGTAGAAGCATTTATCCAAAACATTGAAAAAGCTTTATTTGAAAATAATGAAGTGCTTATTTCAAAAAGAAAAGCGGTGGCTAATTCACATTCATGGAAAAACAATGTACAACAGATATTAAATGCATTATTGAAGGGAAATGGAGTAAAAATACGTAATAATTCATCTGAACCCGCTCGTATTTAGTCTTATAAAATATATACAACTATGAAAACAAGAAACGAATCCATCCTTGAAATTATTAAATGTCCGATAACCAATGAACCATTGTTTGAGTTTTCAGAAGATAAACTTTCCGAAATTAATTCTCAGATTATAGCCGGAGAAATAACATTCTTGAATGGAAAATCAATCAATAATCCAATTGATGGGGCGTATTATTCTAAACGAATGGGTATCATTTATCCTGTAATAGACGACATTATTTTCTTGTTGCCAAAATATGCCTTAGTCGATACAACATTACAAGATGAATGGTCAACACTGGATGGATTTGCATTTGAAAATCAGGAACTTGAAAACTTTTATGAAGAATTTGGATGGAAGAAAAATAAAAACAATGTATTTGAAGATGCTGCAAAGTTTGAAGATTTAAGAGGGGTGTCGCGCCAATATATTCATGATTGTCATATGCGTGTTAAAAAAATGCTTCCCAAATCCGGAAGATTTCTTTTGGATGCCGCTTCCGGACCCATTCAATTTGATGAGTACCTTGAGTATTCAAAAGATTTTGATTACAGAGTATGCTTGGATATTTCAAGCAGAGCTTTACAACAAGCAAGAGCAAAACTAGGCGACAAAGGAATATATATTATTGGAGATATTGCTAATATCCCACTCAAATCAAATGTAATAGATGCGGTGGTTTCATTAAATACTATTTATCATATTCCAAAAGACCAACAATTGACTGCTTTTCAAGAATTGCATAGAGTGCTTTCGGAAGGGGCTCCGGCACTTGTGGTATATGAATGGGGCAGACATTCTCATTTGATGAATGTGTTCGTATTCCCTTATAAAATATATCAACATGCTGTAAAAAGACTTAAAAAATATACCCCATCTATTTCGACACATCCAAATATATATTTTCATGCATTCAACCGAAGTTATTTTAATCGAAATAACTTAGGTTTTGAGATAAAAACTTATGTTTGGCGTAGTGTAAGTGTACCATTTATGAAAATTTATGTTCACGCAGGCTTGTTTGGGAAGTTAATTTTGAGATTAATTTTCAAAATTGAAGAGAAATTTCCTGCTCAGGCAGGCGCATACGGTGAATACCCAATGTTTTATTTTAGCAAAGAATCTTTAAAAGCAGCTTAAATTTTAAATCTAAATTAATAATGGTATGTATGGAATAGTTAATAAAGCCATTCAAGGATTGGTAATTGAGAAATTTGGGGAAGAAGCATGGGAAAATATCAAGATAAAATCAGGGATTAATATTAGTACATTTATAAGTAATGATCCATATGATGACTCTGTTACCTACAAATTGGCAGGTGCAGCAGCAGATGTGTTACAAATGAAAGTTGAAGAAGTGCTTTTTGCCTTCGGTGAATATTGGATATTAAAAACAGGGAAAGAACATTACGGTTCAATAATGAAAGCCGGAGGAAGGAATTTAAAGGAATTCTTCAAAAATTTGCCTAATTTTCATAGCAGGGTTATGTTGATGTATCCAAATATTACTCCACCCGAATTTAAAATAGTTGATAGAATGGATGGGAGTATTGAATTGCATTATTACTCTAAAAGAGAGGGATTAATTGATTTTATGGCGGGTTTGATTTCAGGGCTCGGTAAAATGTTTGAGGAAGAAATTGAAATAGTAAAACTTAAGAATCGTAGTCATGGTTTGGATCATGATGAATTTCATATAATCTGGAAAAAAATGTGAATGTAAGTATCCAAAATAACAATTTAGATTTTAATAATTTCTTTCCTTTTTACATTAAAACCTCCCACGAATTAATTATTCAAGAGGTGGGAATGAGCTTGTCCAAAGTTATTCCGGATTGTGTTGGAAAGGCTTTGTCTGAGGTTTTTGTTTTCAAAAGGCCTTGGAGTGTAAAGCATCAATACGACTCCATTTTGGAATATTCCAATCAAATATTCATTATGGAATCGCTGCATGACAAACTCATGTACAGATGGCAAGTTGTAGAGCTGCCTAATTCCAAAGAATTGTTATTTATTGGTACTCCATGGATTACATCTGCTGATTTATTGGTTGACTATGGCATCACTTTGAATGATTTTGCTTTGCACGATTCGATCACCGACATGTTTCAACTGTTGCGAACACATGAGATCAATTTGAATGATATAAAAGAACTTGCAGAACAACTCAATGGCCAAAAAGATTTACTCCAAAAAGTAATTGACCTTGTACCTCATCAAATATTTTTAAAAGATAAAAATTCCAGATATAAGCTTGCTAATAGAAGTGTTGCTAATTTTTTTGGGATTGCAAATGAAAGTTTAATCGGAAAGACCGATAGAGATTTTGTTTTTCTAAAGGAAGAATCTGAATTATACATAAATGGGGATAAAAAAGTTGTCGAAAACGGAGCGAGAATAGATATTCCCGAAGAACCACAAACTGATAGGGAAGGTAATTTGCACATTAATCATGTAGTAAAAATGCCTTTCAAATTTGAAAATGGTGAAGTTGGAGTTATGGGTATTGCCATTGATATAACTCAAAACAAAATTGCCGAACAAAAACTCAAAGAAAGCGAAGATAGATATAGAAAAATTGTAGAAAACGCGAGTGATATCATATATAGAAGCGATGAATTGGGAAGGTTTACATATGTGAATAATCAGGCAGTGACTATTACCGGATATTCAAGAGAAGAATTAATAGGCAAACGATATCTTGAACTTGTAAGAGAAGACTACATTGAAAAGATTACTGATTACTATCTGAGCGAAGATTTCTTAAATGCAGTAGATCAGTCATACTATGAGTTTCCTATTTCAACAAAAGAAGGAAATGAAATTTGGCTGGGACAAAAAGTTCAGCCCTTGTTCGCAGATAATGTGCTAATAGGTTATCAGGCGGTTGTAAGGGATATTACTTTGATTAAAAAACTTGAATTTGAGCGCTTACAAACCGAAGATGAGCTAAGAGAAACTGCTTCAAGGCTCAAGTCGCTGATTGAAAACTTGAATGCAGGAATATTAGTTGAAGATGAACATAGGAAGATAGTGGCTGTAAATCAGTCATTTTGTGATATTTTTACAATACCGGTGCCGCCCAATGATATGTTGGGTTGGGATTGTAGTGATTCGGCTGAACAATCAAAGCATATGTTTACCAATCCTGATTTTTTCATTCAAAACATCAATGAAATACTTAGTAAAAAAGCAATAGTTACCGGAGAGGAACTACAAATGGTAAGCGGCAAAATTTTGCAACGCGACTATATACCCATTTTTGTTAAAAACGATTACAGAGGTCATTTATGGTATTATAAAGATGTGACGGAAGAATTTCATACCAAAGAAAAGATTAACGAACAAAAGCGTTTTTATGAATCGATTCTTAATAAAATACCGGCAGATGTAGTGGTTTGGGACGAAAATCACCGGTATTTGTTTGCCAATCCGGTTTCCATTAAAAGTCCTGAAATTCGAAAATGGATAATTGGGAAAGATGATTTTGAATATTGCGCTTATAGAAATAAACCTATCCATTTAGCCGAAGAGCGAAGAGCAAAGTTTTTCACAATCAAAAATCAAAAAAAAGATTTGGAATGGGAGGAAAAAATGAAAAACCAGAATGGAAATGAGGAATATACACTTCGCAAAATGACGCCAATTTTTGATGAAAATGGAGATTTTGAAATGGGAATTGGATACGGAATTAATATCACAGAAAGAAAGCAAATGGAAGTTGAGCTTGAAAAGGCAAAAAACTTGGCTGAAGAATCCTTGAAAGCAAAAGAACAATTCCTTTCTACTATGAGTCATGAAATTCGCACACCTATGAATGCGGTAATAGGAATGACACAACTTTTACTTAACGAAAATCCAAAACCGGAGCAAATGGAATACCTGAACGCCATCAGGTTCAGTTCCGATAACCTATTAAACTTGATTAACGACATACTTGATTTTACCAAAATTGAATCAGGCAAATTGGAGTTTGAAAAAATTCATTTCGACATATTTGAATTTATCAAAAAAGTGCAAAATACTTACCGTTTTCAGGCTGAAGACAAAGGTCTTATATTCAATAATCTGATTGACCCTAAAGTGGATCGGTATCTGGTAGGAGATACTGTGAGGTTGAATCAAATACTCACAAACTTGGTGGGCAATGCTATAAAATTTACCGAAAAGGGGCAGATATTGATTAAAGTATCGAAAACAGGTTCGAAAAAAGGATTTGTAAAAATTCGGTTTGAAGTTGCAGATACCGGCATTGGCATAGAACCTTCAAAAGTAGAACGGATATTTGAAAGATTTACCCAAGCGAATTCTGATACAACCCGAAAATACGGAGGCACAGGATTGGGATTAACCATTACCAAATTGCTTGTGGAACAGCAAGGAGGCAAAATATCGGTAAAAAGTAAACCTGGAAAAGGAACCACTTTTAATGTGGAACTTGATTTTGAGATTGGAGAAAAATCAAAACTCAGAACGGAATCTACAATGCCATTATCAAAATTCAGAAAATTCGATGGGCAAAAAGTGCTTTTAGTTGAAGACAATAAACTCAATCAAGTTGTTGCTTCTAAGTTTATGGCGAAGTGGGGGCTACATGTACAAATAGCCGAAAATGGCAGATTTGCAGTGGAAGCTGTTTCAAATGGCAGTTTCGATTTGATTTTAATGGATTTGCAAATGCCCGAAATGGATGGATTTCAATCTACAAAACACATTAGGACATTTAATAAGTCGATTCCAATTATTGCGCTAACAGCTTCTGCCTCAATTGAAGTTAAAAGTAAAGTTACACAAGCAGGAATGAACGATTATTTGTCAAAGCCATTTGAAGCAACTGCCTTTTACAATAAAATAAGTAGTTACTTAAACTTGAATGAAAAAAAAGGAAAGAATCAACCAGTGACCCAATCGGTTAAAAATGTTAAAAACCTATACAATCTTGATTACTATGAACAATTCAGTGGAGGAAATAAAGCATTTGTTGAGGAAATGATTCAGATTTTTATTGAAGATACTCCTCCGATAGTTTCGGAACTGGGTAAGGCAATTCAAGCTAAAAAACACTATGAAATAGCTTCATTTGCACACAAACTCAAAACAAGTCTGTCACTTATGGGTATGGATGCAAGTAAGTGTATCAGGCTCGATGAAATAGGAAAAAATAAAATTGAAAGTTGGGAAGAAGCGAATGATTGTTTTGAAAGCATTCAAATTCATGTGAGAGAAGTTGTGAAACAGCTTAGTAATAATTAATTTTAAGTTTTTAAAAATGCAGTAAAAATACGCTAAAACAAAAAAATAAAATTAGGTATAAATGCATATATAAGTAACTCACTTAAATATGCAAAGTATGAAACCTACACTTCTGATAGTTGATGATGAATGGGCCATTTGCCGTTTGCTTCAATTTTATTTCGACAAACAATATAACGTTGTTACAATGACCGATAGCAAAGATGCATTGGCATGGTTGCAAAGCAATAAAGCAGAGGCAATTATTGCCGATTTGCAGATGCCAACAATTTCCGGAAAGGATATTATTCGTTCAGTAAGAGCTCAGAAAAAAAACAACAAAACACCTTTTATTATTCTTTCTGGAAGTGATACCACCAACGACCGAATCGAATGCCTAGAGATAGGAGCTGATGATTATATGGTAAAGCCATTTAACCCTAAAGAATTGGAAATCAGATTGAATGTTATCAACAAAAGAAATCAAAAATAATTCTAACATGGAAGCAACAGCTAAAAATACAAAATTCAAAATGTTATATGTAGATCGTAACATTTATACAACCATCAAATTTATAGAAGATCTTCATACCGATTTTGAAATATGGACGGTGCCTACAGTTAAGAAGGCATTTTATAAATTACCTGATATCCAGCCTGATATAGTGGTTGCGAGCCATGATATAGGCGGATATGATAGTATTGAACTGCTTGAAAGAATAAAATCAAAACACAAAAACAAAAAAATGTCATTTGCCATGGTTGCAAATTCCATTACTCCTGATTTGAAAAACAAAGCCATCAAAAATATAAATGGTGAAATAGTAACTCAGCTTACTCCAAAAACGGAAGTGAAAAAAGCATTTAAAGAAATGATCCTAAAAAATGCCGGCATTAAAGTTTTTGAAAATAGTTATAGAAGAGCAAATGTGTTCAAGGTCCCAATTTATAAAAGAGCTATGGATATTGTTGGGGCAAGTGTTGCATTGATATTGGCTTCTCCAATGTTTTTGGTTGTAGCTGTTGCTTTAAAACTGGAGTCAAAAGCTTCAGTATTTTACAAATCGAAAAGGGTAGGTATGGGATATAAAATATTTGATTTGTACAAATTTAGAACAATGGTGCCTGGCGCGGATATGAAAATTGGGCAAATGAAAAAAGAAAATATGTATAACAAGGTAATTCATCACAGTCAATGTAATAATTGTGATTTGCAAGGGAAAAATTGCTCAGTTCCCCGATTATATATTCATGGTGAATCGGTATGCGAAAATGAATATTTGACAAGAAAAAATGCTGAAGCAAAATTTAAAAAGTTCAACAACGATCCACGAATTACTTGGTTAGGCAAATTCCTGCGAATGAGTAGTTTGGACGAACTCCCTCAACTGTTAAATGTACTCAAGGGCGATATGAGTCTTGTCGGTAACCGTCCATTACCACTATATGAAGCAGAGCTAATCACCTCAGACATAAGTATTCAACGTTTTTTGGCTCCAGCCGGAATTACAGGTCTGTGGCAAGTAATGAAAAGAGGTAAGGCTGAAATGTCCGAAATGGAACGAATTGTACTTGATAATCAATATGCAAAAACTTATAGCTTAAAAATGGACATGTGGATTATACTCAAAACATTTCCTGCATTGTTTCAAACAGCGAACGTTTAAAAAAAAATACAAAATGATACTATTAATGCTTCCTTCAATTGTGGTTTCTTTCATATTGGGTTTTCATTTTTTTGGGTACATAATTAGCTTATTCAAAGTTCCTAAACGAAGAAACATTAACTCAACTCAAAATGAAGATTTTGCATGTATAATTACTGCCTACAAATCTATTGAAACTACAAAGGAATTGTTGCATTCGTTGATTAATCAATCCTACTTTAGTTATCATATTTATTTGGTGGCCGACCGGTGTCATAACCTGGAATTCAATAGTAATCGATTGACTATCATTTATCCTGAATGTCCATTGGATTCAAAAGTGAAATCCATACAATTAGCGGTAAATAAGTTTGTCAGAAAACACACTGCTGTTGTGGTTTTTGACGCAGACAATGTTGCAAAAAATAATTTTCTTCATGAAATAAATGTGTGTATGCAAATGGGCTTTGATGTTGTTCAGGGACAAAGAATAGCAAAAAATGCCAATACTAAAATAGCCCAATTAGATGCAATCGGAGAGGTGTATTATAACTTCAACACTCGCGAAGTACCTTTTCGGATTGGATCATCAGCAACCATAGCCGGATCTGGAATGGCCGTTAAAACCAAACTATTTATTGAATATTTGTATTCCGATCAATTGCAACCAACTGACCATAAGGTGATTACGGCAGAAGATAAAATATTGCAAAACTATGTAGTCAATAATGGTTGCATAATTGCCTATGCACCTGAAGCAATATTGTATGATGAAAAAACCGAAACTTCAGGTAAGATTAAGCGTCAACGTACGCGTTGGTTCAATGCTTATTTCCGACAGTTGGGAAATAGCATTTCACTTTTCCAAAACGCTTCATTTAATCAATTTTATTTTGGGATATTATCATCTTATCCACCAATTATAGTAACAATAATCAGTGCTATTGTTTTATTAGTTCTGGATATCATATTTTGGATAGAAGGCGCTATAATTATTGCTGTTTCGATGATGATTTTTGTGAGTTACTTTTTATACTCCATTTATATTAAAAATCATTTTGGAACAATTATTCACGCCATCAATTATCTGCCGGTATTTATGGTAAATCAGTTGCTTGGTTTATTTCAAATCAAAAAAGCAGACAAAGATTTTCTTGCGACCGAACATTTGACTTCACATCTCAATCACATTATTACTTAATACTATCGTGATGAAAAATTATTGGATAAATTCCGGATTTTATACGTTACTGCAAAGGGGTGGTGGATTGATATTTGGTTTTGGTGGTTTTTTTTTATTGATCCGTTTGTTATCCAATGACGATTTTGGTGCTTGGGCATTATTTGTGGCAGTTACGGCATTAATTGAAGTTGCTCGCAATGGTTTGATTCAGAATGGCCTTATTAAATTTTCGGTAGGAGCAACTTCATCCGAAACAAAAGCAATCCAAAACGCAGGATTGTTTTTGAATGTGGTATTGACATTAATCAGTTGTTTACTATTAATTGTAATTGGACCAACGTTGGCCGCGTTATGGAATTTCCCAATTATTGCCAATCTTTTTTTGATGTATTGTATTACAACCATCGTTCTAATTCCTTTTCAGCAATTTAGTTACCTTCAGCAATCAGTATTGGATTTTAAAAGCCTGAGCATTATGTATTTGATTCGTCAGGGAATATTTTTTGGAATGATATTATTTAATTTTATTTCTGATACACAACTCGATCTATTAGTTCTCAGTTTTTATTTGTTGGTAGCTTCTTTCGTTGCTTCGCTTTATGGTTTTTTTTCGGTGCAATCATATTTTCATATTTCCTTGAAAGTAGATTGGAAATGGGTAACCAAATTATTTCATTATGGAAAATATAGTTTTGGAACCAATGCAAGTGGCATGTTATATAATAGCATGGATCAAATGATGTTAGGCGCACTAATGGGCTCAGCTGAAGTGGCTATTTACAACGTATCAACTAAAGTCAACAATTTGCTTGATGTGCCCATTTCAACCATGTCTTCAATTGTATTTCCTCAGTCATCTCGACATTCAGGTAACATGGAAGCAATTAAAAATATGTATGAGAAATCAGTAGCAGCGTTATTGATTTTTTTAATACCTATAGTTTTTGGATCTGTTTTTTTTGCAAAATTAATTCTTACAATTTTGGCCGGAACAAGTTATTCTGATTCGTCCAATGTGCTTGTTGTAGTTTTATTATTCACACTATTTCAGCCTTTTATACGTCAGTTTGGTACTGTTCTTGATGCAAATAACAAACCTGGTCTGAATTTTATATTTGTGATAATTTCTGCCACTATCAATTTCATCCTCAATTATATATTCATTACAAAATTTGGAGTAATAGGTGCGGCATTCGCCACTCTTTTGTCATTATTTATTGCCTCCGTCATTAATTTATATGTATTGCGAATATTATATGGCGTTTCTCTTATTTCCATTTTTTATCAAATGAAAAGTTTTTCGCATTTGATATTTTCAAGTTTGATTCATTTTTTGGGTAAATATTCTTATAAAAATGTTCCATTCGAAAATAATTTAATTAGCTGATATATAGCGGATTGAATTATATTTTTTGTCTTAATAAAAAGCAGTAATAATACGCAAATACTTAACAGTTCATAACCGTTTATTTATGTATTCAACAAAAAACAGTTATGAAAAATACAGAAAATTTCTCCTACAAAATGGACATATTTTACAGGAGATTCATCATTTTGATTTTAGTAATTGGTACATTTTCGTGTGCTAAAAAACAAGATGAAGTATCTCCAAACAAAGCATCAGATGTATCTATCCCAAAAGATATAAATGCACTTGTTGTTTCACCTGAATTTGCATATAATACAACCAATTTTGTTGCTTTAAAAGTAAGAGCGGTAGATGGAAACGGAAACGCAATAAAAGGAGTGGTATTTAATATCACTGAAAAAGACCCTCAACTGTTTTCCGAAACGCCTATATTGGCAACAGGGGTTACATCAATTAAGGGTACATACGAAGAACAAATTACCTTGCCGGCTCATATTAATAAAGTGTATTTATCGCCTAATTATATAGGTCTGATAGATGTAGCGTCTTCAAGTGTTCAAAACAAAAGTTTAGATTTTGATTTGACAGTAAAAGCTTTACCCAGAAATAAAGATAAAGTTTCCAAATCGTTAAATAATTTAAGAATTGAGGCGGGGGTTAGTTATTCCTATTTGGGTACCTGGAATAGTTTAGGTGTTCCCAACTACTTAGAATCAGTAAGCGATGTAGTAGATGCTTCATTTTTAGCTGATGTTAATAATGCACTTCCAGAATTAAAACCTGTACCTACATTTCATCCTGAATATATCAATACAAGTAATGAAACCGATGTCATACTCAACGATAGCGCAGATGTATGGGTTACCTTCGTTCATGAAGGTGCCGGATGGAGAAATGCATTAGGATTTTATACCTACAACTTATCCAACCCTCCAACCAGTGTTTCACAAATTGCTAAACACACCATAATATTTCCAAATGCGTCATATGAAGGATCCGGTGGGGGATTAGCTTCAGGAAACAAAGTCAAAATCGGAACTTTCTCTAAAAATACAGGTATAGGTTGGTTTCTGGTCGCTAATGGTTGGACAGGTAGTACTGTTGGGGCGGGCAATTATATTCATTATTCGGAGCCAGCTTTTAATATAGAAACGAATACCACCATAAAATCGCACATGGTATTATTAAAAAATGATATCAGAAATAGAGTATTAATTGGCTTCGAGGATACCCGAAGAGATGTAGGAGGATGTGATAATGATTTTAATGATGCTATATTTTATGTGACATCCAATCCTTACACCGCAATAAAAACGCAAAATGTAATATCCATGCCTACATTAACCGATTCAGATAATGATGGTATTTCAAATGCATTTGATATGTACCCAAATGATCCACAAAGAGGATTTGATAGCTATTTCCCTTCGCTAAATACATTTGGTAGTTTGTGTTTTGAGGACTTATGGCCGGGTAAAGGTGATTATGATTTTAATGATTTGGTAATCAACTACAATTTTCAACAAGTAATGAATGGTCAAAATCAAATTGTTGATTTGAAAGGCAGGTTTGTTATAAAAGCTATAGGGGCATCTTATAAAAATGGATTTGGAATCCAATTGCCAATATCTTCAGATAAAATTTCAGCAGTATTAGGACCCGTTTTGAATCAAAATCTGGTTCAAATTGCTGCCAATGGAACTGAAATAGGTCAAAACAGCGCCACCATTATTATTTTTGATAATCCTGATATGTTGGTAAATCGTACAGGTGGAGCATATTTCAACACTGATGTTAATTTCAGTAAAGGAAGCTCAGATACGGTTAAGATAACAATAAATTTCAACACCCCTATCAATGCTTCAGACTTAGGTTCAATACCATATAATCCATTTATTATCATCAACCAACAAAGAGGAATCGAGGTGCATTTGGTTGATAAAGCACCTACTTCTTTAGTAACTACTTCATTACTTGGCACTTCTGATGATTTTAGCTCAATTAATTTGAGTAAATATTATAGAACTCCCAAAAATCTACCTTTTGCAATTAATCTGCCTGTGGAATTTGATTATCCTATCGAAAAGTCCGCAATAAACACTGCTCACTTGAAGTTTGGAACTTGGGCAGAAAGTTCCGGAGCATCCAATCCGGATTGGTATTTGAATAATGCTGGAAACAGAGATGCTCAAAAAGTATACAAAAAGTAGCTTTTACTCCTTTAATACACTGATTTTAACCTTAATCACTATTGTCATGATAACAAAATTGAAAAAACTAATAATGGATACTAAAAGATTAAAAAAAATAGTACATCGTGTCATATTCCCTAGTCATGATCCTCGTCCTCGTTGGTGGATTCGGAATATTGTAAACCCGGTATTTAGTAAATATGGCAAAAACACAATAGTGCGCCAAAACACCAGAATTGACGTTGTGCCATTTCATGCATTTACGGTAGGCAGTAACTGTATTATAGAAGATTTTGCAATTATTAACAATGCTATTGGGGATGTGCGAATAGGGAATGACACCATTATTGGTTTGTCCAATACCATAATAGGCCCGGTAATGATAGGCAACGAAGTTATGTTTGCTCAAAATGTTGTGCTCTCCGGCATGAATCATCAATATAAGGATATAACAATTGCCAGCAGATATCAGCCATGTACTACCAATCCGATTATAGTTGAAGATGAAGTTTGGATTGGTGCCAATGTGGTAGTAACAGCTGGAATTACCATTGGAAAGCATTCGGTAGTTGCAGCAGGAAGTGTAGTTACAAAAGATGTGCCTTCATACACCGTAGTGGCTGGTAACCCTGCAAAACCTATCAAAACATTCAACCCCCAAACATTGTCGTGGGAAAAAGCACACAATGCAGTAGAAATACGCAAATAATTGATATTAATAGTTGAGTATAACAATGTAAAATAAACTTAAAATTAATATCATGAAAACAAATTACACATACACGACTCCTTCAAATTTCCTTAGTTATATGATTACCCATCCTAACAAATGGTACGATTATGTAACCAAATGCGGATTTAGCGGAAAATCATCTTTTGACCAAGAATTACCTTGGTTGAGTTTACCTGCTATTGAATTTATAGAAAGCAATATAGGTCGCAGTGCCAAAGTATTTGAATTTGGTGGAGGAGGTTCTACAGTGTTTTTTGGTCAGCGTAGTTCAAGTGTAACTTGTTGGGAGAGTGATGAAGTTTGGCTTCGAATGATTGAATCAGCAGTAGCAAAAAAAGGACTAGACAATGTTACTTTGATACATAAAGAATTTGAGATACGACCCGAAAAATTGTTTCGACAATCGCAATACATTACCACTTTGCCTCAATCAAAATTTGATGTAATTCTGATTGATGGTCCCGAAATTCAAAACTACAAGGCTCGTCCTATTTGCTTTGAGTGGGCAGAAAAAAATATTAAACCAGGGGGAATGATAGTGGTTGACGATGCTTGGAGATATGAAGCATTATTGACTAACAATAAAGCTTTAGAGGTAAAAGAACTGGTAGGTATAGGTCCCGGCAGAATGGGTATAACTAAAACGGACATTTATTTATACTAATTGCATTACAGATGAAAACTGCGCAAGAACCTGTATTAATAGCGAAGGTTTTGGCATACATACTTTCTTTTATTACCTGCGTTATGTTTATTATTAAAATCATGCTCCTGTAAGGGCATGATTTTGTCCTAAAAATATCCCTAAATTATACTAAATTATGAAAACTAAAACCAGAATTTCACTATCAATTATTATAGTTAATTGGAATACAATGGAGCTTTTGCGTAATTGTCTAGCTTCCATATATAATCATACAAAACTTACTGATTTTGAGGTAATTGTTGTGGACAACAATTCGTCCGATCATTCAGTTATAATGGTAAGTTCTGAGTTCCAAAAGGTAAAATTAATAAGTAATCAATCAAATGTGGGATTTGCCAAGGCCAACAATCAAGCAATTGCTGAAGGCATAGGAGAATATATACTTTTACTTAATCCCGATACTTCATTAAGGGACAACGTAATAGACAGATTGTATGGTTTTTACAAAAATTTCGACAAATACAAATTAGGAATAGTTACATGCAAACTGCTTAATGGCGATGGGAGTTTTCAGCCTTCAGTGAATAAGTTTTATAGCTTCTGGAATTCATTTACAAACAATAGATTGTTTTCATTAAAATCTACAGATAATTGGATTTATAGTAATGACGATAAATACAAGAAAATAGATTGGGCACATGGTGCTGTTATGTTTTTTTCAAGAAACTTAGTTCAGGAAATTGGATTGCTTGACGAACAATTCTACATATATGCAGAAGAAATTGACTTTTATCTGCGTTCAAAAAAGGCTGGTTATCTGAATCTGTATTTGGATAATCTTTCAATTATTCATCTTGGAGGGGCAAGTTCACGCCAAAATAGAGCCAATATGTTCATCCAAAATTATCGTAGTTTTTTTCAACTATTAAAAAAGCATTATGGATATTTGGATTATTACGCTTATCGTGCACGAACCATCTTATATTTAAGTATTTGGTATTTGTATTTTTTATTCAAAAACAGCCGGGACAGTAAAACATTTGCCAAAGTGTATTCAAAAACATTACTCTGGAATATTGGCATAAGGTATTGATAATCATTCAGCTATGTCCGATATCAAAATACAAATTGCACCATTTGCACCCAAATATTTCGATTATAAAGGAGAAATATTTATACCAATAATTCTCACAATAATGGTTTTGGTGGTGGGTATTGTAGGTGTCAAATTTGGGTATATCTCTCAAATTTTAATTCTCCTCTCAATTTTCGGAATTCCCGTTGCTTTATACGCGTTTTATAATTTGAAATTTGGAATCATATTGGTTATATGCCTGGCTTTCTTTGTTTTGGGTATTAAGCGTTTGGTAGGTGATATTCCATTGGGATTATTGCTTGATTCCTTGATTGCTTTAATGGTACTTAGCTTGGTTATACAACTTGTTCGCAAACGCAATTGGGAATTTGCCAATAATCAAATTTCACTTGCGGTACTTGTTTGGGTTATTTATAATTTATTGGAAGTAGTTAATCCTTGGGCTGAATCGATTCAAGCATGGTTGTACACAGTGAGAAGCATGGCTGGGCTAATGGTTCTATACTTTATTGTTTTGTATGCAATGGATAATATTAAATATGCCAAATGGCTTATTAAACTTTGGATATTGTTGGCAACACTTGCAGCTGTTCATGGACTCAATCAGGAATATTTAGGTTTTTTGCCATTTGAGGAAAGATGGGTTTTTGAGGATCAGGAGCGATTTGCTTTACTATTCCAAATGGGCAGATTTCGTAAGTTTTCATTCATGTCAGATGCTATGATTTTTGGTTTTGTCATGGCTTATTCGGCCGTTTTATGTTTTGTTTTGGCAAGTGGCCCTCATAAGTTATGGGAAAGAGTTGCATTGATTGTCGCGGGTTGTATGATGGTGCTTTCAATGGTGTATTCCGGAACAAGAGCGGCTTATATACTATTGCCTGTAGGAGGTTTTTTTTATGTTATTCTTACTTTTCAGAAAAAAATAATTGTTCTTAGCCTATTCTGTTTAGCATTAGGTTTTACATTCATAAACATGCCTACTTCTAATATCAATATTATTAGGGTCCAATCGGCTTTCAAACCTTCGGAAGATGCTAGTTTTAACACCCGTAAAAGGAATCAGAAAATGATTCAACCATATTTGTGGACTCATCCCATGGGTGGTGGGCTGGGATCCACAGGCGATTGGGGCGAAAAATTCAGCCCCAACTCATTTCTTTCAAAATTTCCGCCCGACAGTGGTTACATGCGAATTGTGGTTGAAATGGGCCCCATAGGTTTGATTATTTATTTGTACCTGATGTTTGTTGTGCTCAAAGAGGGTATTCGAAATTATTTTGCAATTAAAAATCCAAAGCTCAAAAACTTAATGCTGGCAGTGCTTTGTGTTGTATATTCGTTGGTTATTGCCAATTTTCCTCAAGAAGCTACCGGACAAATACCTAATAGCCTGTTACTTTATGTAATGTTTGCACTTATTTGCAAACTGCCTGATTTTGATAAAAATGCAGATTCAATTTAAACTCATTTTTGAAAATTAGAGTAGAATTACGCAATTTTTTTTTTGCTGGCAAAAGTATATATGCTAAAACTAATGCATATGAATCGTTTTGCTATTCCAAAATGGGTACTTGATTTAAAACAATATGAAACGGATTATAAATCTATTCCACATTGTAAAATCCAAGCTTTAAAAAACAAGCTTCAGAAATTCAATCATCCCAATCCTGTTGTGTCCATTTTAATTCCTGCCTGGAACGAAGAAAAAAACATCCTGCGCACCTTGGCTTCTTTTGCTCATTCCACGTTAGATGTTCCCGCAGAATTGATTGTGGTTAATAATAATTCTACTGACGACACACAAAAAATATTGGATATGTTGGAAGTTCAATCTTATTTCCAACCCATTCAAGGTATATCTGTTACAAGACAAATGTTACTTGAAAAATCAAAAGGTCAAATCATTCTTAATGCCGATGCCGATTCCATATATCCGCCTGATTGGGGAGCTGGTTATGTGAAGGCACTGTCAAATAATTCAACTTCTGTAACTTATGGAAGATATTCATTTATACCAAGTGCCGGAAATTCAAGAATAGCATTAGCAATACACGAAATTATTGCTGAATCACTATTTATGCTTCGTAGAAATACCAAAGATTGTGTCAATGTAATGGGTTTCAATTTTGCTATGAAAAGAAATCAGGCTCTGGAAGTAGGTGGTTTTAGTAAATCAAAAATGAAGTGGGAAGATGGAATGATGGCCAAAAAACTTTCCGAAAAATATGGTCAAATTGTACTGGTTGATTCGGTTGATGCAAGAGTATGGACTTCTGACCGAAGATTAATGGCAGACGGAAGTTTGTTCAAAGCATTTGTAAGAAGAATAAAAAAGGAGTTGGTTTTCCTACACGAATTGTTTTTGCCAACTACCTTCAAGCCACTTACTAAAGTTTTGAACCAATGAAACTAATGTCGAATTCATTTTCGGTTTTTATTTTTTCGGTTTCTGTTGCGATTCAATGTTTGTCACAATCCATTAATTATGAAAAAGTTATAGTTAATAAGGATTCTATTAAATCAGATGATTTACTTGAAAAACTAATCTCAATTGCTTGGGAAAATTATCCTCGAAACAGAAGTTTTAACAATAAAATAAATCAGGCAAATGAAAATGTGAAACAAGCAAAAAATTCATGGATGAATAATTTGAATGTTTACAGTAGTTTTAATTCTTTCAACAATACTCAAAACCAAAACTTTGTTATTGTTCCTAACTTGGGTATGGGAATATCCATTAATATAGGTTCCATATATATGCTTCCAAGCAAAATAAAAGTTGCTGCCGAAGAAAAAAACATAGCCGAAAACAGTAGCAATGAACAAAAATTATACATAAGAAGTGAAGTAATCCGTAGGTACAACGAATACAAACTTATGCTTGACTTACTTACTTTCCAATCTATGGCTGCTGAAGAAATGCGTATGACCAATACCTTAATCAAAAAAAGGTTTCAAAACGGTGAAGTAAGTGTAGAAGAATACAACAAAGCATTCGCAGCCTATTCATTAGCACAAGAACGCGCCATAACCTCAGAGTCCAACTATCGGTCCAATAAGGCTGCTTTGGAAGAGTTGATTGGAATCAAACTTGAAGAGATTCAATAACACAATGCTATGAATGTATCCATCATATTATCGGCATTAAAAAAACACTGGATATGGTTGTGTATCATTCCCGTTTTTGCTGCGGGTACTATTTATTTTGTTACTCTGAAATCGCCTCAAAAATTCAAATCTCACGCACAATTAGCTACAGGCATTACTGAATCCGCTGAAGTAACTATAAACGAAAATTCCAAAGACAATGATCAACCTTACAAAATTGCCCAAAAGTTTAACAACATGATGGAAATCATGAAATCCAGGCAATCAATTAATTTATTGCAATACAAAATATTGCTGCATGAACTTACCTCCAGTAAACCTTTTCTGTATCCGAAAGACGTTGAAAAATTTATAACCAAAGAAAATAGACCTAAATACATCAAGCTTTTACAATATCATTCTGATAGTATGATTACCCTGAATTATGTTGTTGAATCTGATGTGGATATTCAAAATTTAATTAATTTTTATGGAATTGGCATGGATGAATTGCTTTCAAAGATTTCTATAAAAAGACTTCCGGAAAGCGATTTTATATTGGTCGAATCTGAAACGGACAATGCTGCATTTTCGGCTTTTATTGTCAATTGTTTAATCCAAGAATTCATAAGATATTATGAATCACAAAAGGCTTCAAAATCAGCAGGTTCAGTTGATTTTTTTGAGAAAATGGCTAAAATCAAAAAGAAAGAATTAGATGCAAAAGTGAACGAACTAAAGTCCTATAAATTAAAAAATAATGTAATCAACCTTTACGAACAAACTAAATCCATTGTTAATCAATTATCCTCAGTTGAAATATTGCGAGAACAGGAAAACGCGAAAATACCTTCTTTGACAAAGGCTATAAATGATATTGAATTGAGATTTACTTCAAAAGAAAAACGTTATTACGAAGCTGCCAATGGTAAATTAAATAATAAAATCGATTTGTTGAAGACTCAGTTGATTTCGCTTAATCAAAGCTATTATCAAAATGGAATGACAATCAAATTTCAAGCCGACTCCATAAGTTTAATTAGAAATCAAATTGATCAATTGGTGCAACAATCTGCTGATGAAGCAATTATCAACCCAAATGCGGCCAAAACCGAACTTATTTCAAGAAAACTAAATGCAGAAATTGATTTGGAAATAGCAAAGAAAACAGTGAAATCTATTGACGAAGAAATCAATAGACTTCATGGTATTATTAAAAGCTTTGCACCAATGGAAGCTTCTATAGGTGCTTTTGAGCGAGAAAT
>JANRJY010000001.1:0-30014 GCA_033763735.1 Bacteroidota bacterium
CCTTTTTTTGTAAGCAAACCACAACTGATATATTGTAAAAGACATTGGAACATTCTGTGAAGTTAATCATTTAAGACCTTTTTTTGTAAGCAAACCACAACTTATTATATTCACTTAAATATTTTTTACGTTGTGAAGTTAATCATTTAAGACCTTTTTTTGTAAGCAAACCACAACCAGATGGTGTAGGATACTATGCCAAAGCACTTGTGAAGTTAATCATTTAAGACCTTTTTTTGTAAGCAAACCACAACTAGTAATCAAACCTTGTGCTTCAGATGTTTTGTGAAGTTAATCATTTAAGACCTTTTTTTGTAAGCAAACCACAACCTTTAAATGGTGTATAATCTTTTCCATTTTTGTGAAGTTAATCATTTAAGACCTTTTTTTGTAAGCAAACCACAACACTACAGCTTCTAAACAATTAAGAAGAATATGTGAAGTTAATCATTTAAGACCTTTTTTTGTAAGCAAACCACAACATATTAGAAGTAGGTCAAAACTTTGAAAACTGTGAAGTTAATCATTTAAGACCTTTTTTTGTAAGCAAACCACAACATGTACCCAGTCCTAAAGCAGACTTACACTGTGAAGTTAATCATTTAAGACCTTTTTTTGTAAGCAAACCACAACTTAGGCATAAACAAAAAAAATAACATTGTTTGTGAAGTTAATCATTTAAGACCTTTTTTTGTAAGCAAACCACAACCACTTGATACGAGCCTCCATTTTTTCAATGTGTGAAGTTAATCATTTAAGACCTTTTTTTGCAAGCAAACCACAACAAAGGCAAAGGCTGTGGCTGCAAAGGTTATGTGAAGTTAATCATTTAAGACCTTTTTTTGCAAGCAAACCACAACACAGCTATGTAGTAGCCAATAGAGGCAGTAATGTGAAGTTAATCATTTAAGACCTTTTTTTGCAAGCAAACCACAACCTTGTTGCAGCATTAACCAATTTGCTCATTTGTGAAGTTAATCATTTAAGACCTTTTTTTGCAAGCAAACCACAACTTAATGATATGTGTTTGGTTTTCGACTTTGTGTGAAGTTAATCATTTAAGACCTTTTTTTGCAAGCAAACCACAACGTGCTACAATATTTACATAATTATCAATACTGTGAAGTTAATCATTTAAGACCTTTTTTTGCAAGCAAACCACAACGTTGATGTAAGGAGTTAATCACATGGTTTTTGTGAAGTTAATCATTTAAGACCTTTTTTTGCAAGCAAACCACAACTTTCGCAGATTAGTTATAAATCATACACATTGTGAAGTTAATCATTTAAGACCTTTTTTTGCAAGCAAACCACAACCTGCGCCTCGGTAAGAAAGCCGGTGTTCTGTGTGAAGTTAATCATTTAAGACCTTTTTTTGCAAGCAAACCACAACTGTTGGCGGTAGTTAATAATCAGAACAATGTGTGAAGTTAATCATTTAAGACCTTTTTTTGCAAGCAAACCACAACCATGAGAAAAGAGTTATATCAAAAGTTTGTTGTGAAGTTAATCATTTAAGACCTTTTTTTGCAAGCAAACCACAACGCTACATAGTTAATAGTGCTTTCGAGTTATCCCAATTGTTTGAAAATATCGAGGAATATTTTCTCTTGTTGGTTCCAATCCATTTTTTTAGCGAATTTTTTGGCTCCTTCTTTCCATTTTATTAAAGTGTCATTACCTTTTAATACTTCATTTAATTGTTTGCCTATTTGCTCTGGATTTGTAAATTCAATCGAATTACCTGCATGATATTCAACTAACAATTGATTCGTTTCACTTCCAACATTAGTTACAACCGGAATACCTGAGTGTAAAAACCTGGCAAATGAGAAACTTACATTGATATTCATTTCCATCAAAGCACTATGCCCCAAACAAATACCCAAGTCCGTTAAAGGAATAAATTCTCTTAATTGATCATATCGAACAATGCCCGGCATCAATACTTTTTCCCAAAAAGTCCACCTTTTAACCTTATACTTAAGTTCTTCATAATATTTGCCTGTGCCTATCATCAATAAACACGCATCATCTACATATTCCATTGAGCGTACCAATGCTTCCAAACCTAAGTTTTTTTCAATTGGTCCAATATATAAAATAACTTTACGTTTTTCCTGATTCAAAAATGCGAGTATTATTCTTCTCAAAAGCCAAAAATCATACCCCTTGGGTGGTACATTCCAAAAAGCATCCTCATATACTTCATTAAAATTTTTGGAAAAGCGCTCATAATTACCTTCCAAAGGCAAATCATATATGGGTACTGTCGCATTTCGCCCCGAGGCAAGTAAAACCTCCCTTATTTTTTGAGAAGACGGAATAATGCATTTAAAACAATTATGAAACCATTTAAACAAAATACTATGAATATCATTTTGCCATTGTGCCCCTGATATTTTAGAGTCCAAATAATTTCCTGAATAATCAAAAACTATTTGGGTTCGCTTAATTGCATGTACAAGTAAAACAGGTATCAAAGCCCCTTGATCCATACATACAATTACTTTTGCTTTTTTTGATAACAGATAAAAAAAATATGAAATCAATCGATTGATTTTACCTAAAATACCTTCAAAAAAGAATATATGAATACGGTTTACCTTGTATTCAACAAAAGGAAGTGGTCGGTTATAATAGGTTTTAAAAGAAATAACTCTTACAGAATATCCGGCATTGGTCAATGAATGTGCAAATAAATGCACTCTTTCATTTGTGGAAATATCAGCCGAACAAGCAAGAATAATTTTCTTCAAAATATAATTAGGTAATATTATAAAAAACAAAAGCACCGAGATTAATAATCGCGGTGCTTAAAATTATGAAATATTTTGAAACTACACTTTTATTTCAACATCAACGCCACTTGGAAGTTCAAGTTTCATTAAAGCATCAACCGTTTTAGGACTGGTTGAATAAATATCAACTAACCTTTTGTAAGTAGATAATTGAAATTGATCTCTTGCTTTTTTGTTAACGTGAGGCGACTTTAATACGGTATAAATTTCTTTTTCAGTAGGTAATGGAATAGGTCCACTTACTACAGCTCCTGTAGCTTTAACTGCACGAACAATTTTTTCAGACGACTTGTCAACAAGTGTGTGATCAAAAGACTTTAGTTTAATTCTTATTTTTTGAGTCATTTTTTTATTTTGTCTTAATTATGCGTGTACCGCACCTTTTGATTTAGCAATAACTGATTCAGCAAGGTTAGTTGGAACCGGTTCATAATGAGAGAATGTAAGTGATGCAGAAGCACGTCCCGAAGACATAGTTCTCAAATCTGTTACATATCCAAACAATTCACCTAGTGGAACATCACCTTTTATAACGGTAGCACCTGGTTTTGAATCCATACCTTTCATCAAACCTCTTCTTCTGTTCAAATCTCCAGTGATTGGACCGGTATATTCATCAGGCGTATTAACCTCAACTGCCATAATAGGTTCTAACAATTGAGCTCCGCAATTTTTACCGGCTTCTTTAAAACCAATTTTAGCAGCCAACTCAAATGATAGTGAATCTGAATCCACATCGTGATACGATCCGTGGAATAATCTTATTTTGAAACCTTGAACCGGATATCCAGCCAGGATACCATTTTTAAGACATTCTTCAAATCCTTTTTGAACAGCAGGGATGAACTCTCTTGGAATAGCTCCACCAACAACTTCATTTACAAATTCCAACCCTTCTTTTCCATCCTCGCGAGGACCCATTTCAAACACGATATCGGCAAATTTACCTCTACCACCTGATTGTTTTTTGTACACTTCTCTGTGTTCAACATTTTTGGTAAATCTCTCTTTGTAAGCAACTTGAGGTGCACCTTGATTAATTTCAACGTTAAATTCACGTCTCATCCTATCAATGATAATTTCCAAGTGAAGCTCACCCATTCCTCTAAGAATAGTTTGACCTGTTTCATGATCAGTATGTACTCTCAATGTTGGATCTTCTTCCACCAATTTAGAGATAGCAGTACTCAACTTGTCAAGATCAGCTTGTTTTTTTGGTTCGATTGCATAACCAATAACCGGATCAGGGAATACCATAGACTCAAGAACAATTTTGTTCTTCTCATCGCAAAGTGTATCACCTGTTTTAATATCTTTAAATCCAACAACTGCACCAATATCACCGGCAGGAAGTCTGTCTATTTGGTTTTGCTTGTTTGCATGCATCTGGAAGATACGCGAAATCCTTTCTTTAGAATTAGAGCGTGTATTAAATACATATGAACCCGAATCTAAAACACCAGAATAAGCACGAACAAAGCACAAGCGACCTACAAATGGATCAGTTGCAATTTTGAAGGCAAGTGCACAAAAAGGTTCACTTTCAGCTGGTTTCAAGGTAATTTCTGCTCCAGTATCTGGATTAGTACCAACAATATTGTTTTTATCTAAAGGTGATGGTAAAAGAGCCATCACATAATCCAACATTGTTTGAACTCCTTTGTTTTTGAAAGAAGAACCACAAAGCATTGGAACAATTTTCATATCAATAACAGCCTTACGTAAAGCAGCTAGTACTTCATCTTCAGTGATAGAGTTTGGATCATCAAAGTATTTCTCCATCAATTTGTCGTCATACTCAGCAACAGCCTCCAATAATTTCTCTCTATATTCAGTTGCTTCTTCAAGGACTTCAGCCGGAATTGGAACTTCTTTGAAAGTCATTCCCTTGTCATGTTCATTCCAAACAATTCCTCTCCAGTTTACTAAATCTACCACTCCTTTGAATTGATCTTCCGCACCAATTGGAATTTGTAATGGGACTGCATGACTACCAAGCATTTCTTTTACTTGCTTACAAACGTTAAGAAAGTCAGCTCCTGAACGGTCCATTTTATTAACGAATCCGATACGAGCCACATTATAATTATTTGCTAAACGCCAGTTAGTTTCTGATTGTGGTTCAACACCATCAACTGCACTAAACAAAAATACTAGACCATCTAACACCCTTAATGAACGGTTTACTTCAACAGTAAAGTCAACGTGTCCGGGAGTATCAATGATATTAACGTGATAGTTTTGATCTCTGTATTTCCACTCAACAGTAGTTGCAGCAGAAGTGATAGTAATACCTCTTTCTTGCTCTTGAGCCATCCAGTCCATAGTTGCAGCACCTTCATGCACCTCACCTATTTTGTGACTTACTCCTGAGTAATAAAGAATACGTTCTGTAGTTGTTGTTTTTCCTGCATCAATGTGAGCAGCAATTCCAATGTTTCTTGTGTATTTAAGATCGCGAGCCATTAATTAAAATTTAAAGTGGGCAAATGCTTTGTTAGCTTCTGCCATTCTATGAGTATCATCTTTCTTTTTTACTGCTGCACCTTCGCCTTTGGAAGCTGCAATTATTTCACCTGCAAGTTTTTCCTTCATCGATTTTTCGCCTCTTTTTCTTGCATAGCTAATTAGCCATTTAATTCCCATTGCTGTTTTCCTTTCGGGACGTACTTCAATTGGAACTTGAAAGTTTGCACCACCAACTCTTCGGCTTTTTACCTCAACTGATGGCATGATATTGTTCAATGCTTTTCTCCATACCTCCAAACCATCTTCATTGGTTTTTTGAGCAATGATGTCAATAGCGTCATAAAATATACCATACGCAGTAGCTTTTTTTCCATCATACATAATGCTATTCACAAACTTAGTTACTAAAGCATCATTAAATTTAGGATCTGGTAAAACGTACCTTTTTTCTGGTTTTGACTTTCTCATGGTAATATTACTATATTAAAATCGATATCGCTTATTAAATAATTGTTACTTTTTCTTAGCCGGTGCTGCTGCGCCTGCTTTAGCTTTTTTAGCTCCATATTTAGATCTACTTTGTTTTCTGTTAGCAACACCCGCAGTATCCAATGCACCGCGAACAATGTGGTAACGAACTCCAGGCAAATCTTTAACCCTACCTCCTCTAATCAATACTATGGAGTGTTCTTGTAAGTTATGACCTTCTCCCGGAATATATGCATTCACCTCTTTTTGATTTGTAAGCCTTACCCTTGCAACTTTTCTTAAAGCCGAATTTGGTTTTTTAGGAGTAGTTGTATAAACTCTTGTGCATACGCCTCTTTTTTCTGGGCTTGATGCAAGAGCTGGTGATTTAGATTTCCAAGTCAGTTTTTCCCTTCCTTTTCTAACTAATTGCTGTATGGTAGGCATTACTTTTTACTGTTAAATTACTATGGTTCCAAAATTGGGAGTGCAAAAGTAGGGAAAGGAAATTTAATTGCCAAACAACTTTGACTAATTTTTCCATGAGAAATTCAATTAAATTATTATTGACATGCTTAAATTAACAATCTAAATACTATACGGTGACTAATTGAGTTCTTTAATAATCCGGCATTTAATTTTATTTAGTCATTTCCATTTTAAAAAAATCAACTTTTCGATTTCATTAATTCTTCTCTCAATATTTAATCCAAATTGCTACATTTGCACGCATTTTTTAGAAAACCTAATAACCATAAAGCATTATGCTTAGTGTATCTAATCTGTCCCTTCGATTTGGGAAACGAGTATTATTTGAAGATGTCAACCTTAAGTTTGTTAATAGCAATTGTTACGGTGTAATTGGTGCCAATGGCGCAGGTAAATCAACTTTTCTAAAAATACTCTCAGGTGAAATTGACCCAACAACAGGTTCTGTTACTTTAAATACCGGTGCACGCATGGCTGTACTCTCGCAAAATCACTATGCTTTTGACGAATGTATGGTGTTACATACCGTAATAATGGGTCACAGCAAATTATGGTCAATTATGCAAGAAAAGGATGCCATATATGCGAAGGCTGATTTCTCGGAGGCTGACGGAAACCGTGCTTCAGACTTAGAAGCAGAGTTCGCTGAAATGAACGGTTGGGATGCAGAAACAGATGCCGCTCAATTACTAAGTTCATTAGGTTTGGATGTTGAAAGTCATTATAAACTGGTGAAAGACCTTAATGGAAACGAAAAAGTGCGTGTTCTTCTAGCTCAGGCTCTATTTGGAAATCCTGATGTACTTTTATTGGATGAACCTACTAATGACTTGGATGTAGAAACAATTATGTGGCTTGAATCCTTTCTTGCAGATTTTGATAATACAGTAATAGTAGTATCCCATGATAGGCATTTTTTGGATTCGGTGTGTACACATATGGTAGATATTGATTTTGGTAAAATAAAAATGTACTCCGGAAATTATACATTCTGGTACGAATCCAGTCAATTGGCATTGAAACAAAGAGCTGATCTTAATAAGAAAAACGAGGACAAACGGAAAGAACTTCAAGCTTTCATTGAAAGATTCAGTGCCAATGTTGCCAAGTCAAAACAAGCTACAAGTCGTAAAAAAATGATTGAAAAACTTTCAATTGACGAAATTCAGCCTTCTACTCGTAAATATCCGGGCATTCAGTTTAAACAAGAACGCGAAGCAGGAGACCAGATTTTAACTTGTGATAACCTAGGGTATACATCGGAAGATGGAGCTATATTATTTAAAGACATCAGTTTCTCTCTCAAAAAAGGAGACAAAGTAGCCATTCTTTCAAAGGAAGGCCGAGCTACGACTGCATTTTATGAAATATTGAACAACCGACTTAATCCTGATAAAGGCAGTTTCAAATGGGGTGTTACTATTGCCCAAGCCTATCTGCCTGCTGATAATTCTGAGTATTTTGATGAAGATATGACACTTGTAGATTGGCTTCGTCAATATTCACAGGAAAAGGACGAAACTTATATAAGAGGTTTTTTGGGCAGAATGCTGTTTTCCGGAGAGGAAACGCTTAAAAGTTGTAAAGTGCTTTCAGGAGGCGAAAAAGTTCGTTGTATGATTTCTAAAATGATAATGGTAGGTGCAAATGTACTTATGCTTGACGAACCTACCAATCACCTTGATCTTGAATCAATAACCGCATTTAATAATGGATTGAAAGATTACAAAGGAACTGTCCTTTTTACTTCACATGATCATGAATTTATTGAAACTGTTGCTAACAGGGTAATTGAAATAACGCCAAAAGGAATTATAGATAAATTGATGACTTATGATGAATATCTTGCCAACAATGAAATAAAATCTTTGAGAGAGAAAATGTATAAATAAAATTATTTGACTGGCTTAAAATTCAATTTTTACAAAGGCATTACTCAATATTATATCTTTATCGGTGGGCTCATTATAGTACCACACTTTTTGCAGGTTCTCAACTCTTCAGAATTATAAAATGATTGCATCACTATCGGCAATTGATTGACAATATCTGAAACATGTAAGTGGCTTTCATGCAAAAGATTATTGCATTTTTCACAAAACCACATAAATGCATCTTTTTCAGAGGAATGTCGGTATCTTTCAATAACTAATCCGACTGTATTTGATCCTCTTTTAGGACAATGTGGAACTTTGGGTGGCAATAGGAATAAATCGCCTTCATTGATATGAATATCACGCATTTGACCATTTTCAATTATGGTCAAAATAATGTTGCCTTCTAATTGGTAAAATAACTCTTCACCCAAGTTGTAATGAAAATCTTTACGAGCATTGGGACCACCCACAACCATTACAATAAAATCCTCGTTAAGCGTATAAATTTGTTGATTCCCTACAGGTGGTTTTAGCAGGTGTCGGTGTTCATTTATCCATTTATTTAGTGAAATAGGGTTAAGAATAGCCATTACAATAAAATTTTTGTATAAAAGATTGATTTAACGGTTGTTAAATTAGTTATTATTGCAAGTTATAATATTTATTAAACCTTATAATGAAATTCTTTTCTGAAAAAGTTTTTGAGCAATTTGACAGATTAATTCATGTACTCATTCTGGCAAATTTGATTGCCTTTATGCTTGAGTCAGTAAAAGATTTGCAACCCATCAGAATTTATCTTGAAATATTTGAAGATATTTCGATTTTTATTTTTTTGGTAGAATATATTTTACGAGTAGCATTCGCTTATTCAAAAAAGGATATCAAAGGCTATGTTTTGTCATGGATGGGAATTATTGATTTAGTGTCAATTTTACCGGCATTTTTAATCTTTTATTCACCTGACCTCGATTTCAGATTTATTAAATTTTTAAGATTTTTTCAAGTGTTCCGTATTTTCAAGCTATACAGATATTCTGAGCATTTACAGACTATTGTAGAAGTTATTAAACGCAAAAAAGACGATTTAATTGCCACTCTGTTAGCCATTTCAATTGTCGTAGTATTTTGTGCATGCATTACCTATTATCTTGAGAAAGATGTGCAACCTGATAAATTCACTGATATGTTTCAGGCAATTTATTGGTCAATTGAAACCCTAACTACAACAGGCTATGGTGATATTTTCCCAAAAACTATAGGCGGCAAAGTAGTTGCTTCGGTTTTGGCAGTAATAGGCATAGGTTTGGTTGCAATTCCGGCTGCAATTTTAAGTGCAGGATTTGTTGAAATTCAGGAAGAAAAAGCTCGTACCAAAAGGGGGAAAAAGGATATTAAGTCCGAAGGATAGGATTTCATTACGAGTTACGATTTTTTGATTAAATAATTAAATTCACCGTTTCTTTCAGGTCAAACCTAATTTATTTTAAATAATATGACTAACCGCATTTGCGAACTTTTTAATATTCAATATCCAATTATACAAGCGGGTATGGTTTGGTGCAGTGGGCATACATTGGCTTCATCTGTGAGTAATGCAGGTGGTTTAGGTTTGATTGGGGCCGGTTCAATGAGTCCGGATTTGCTTCAAGAACACATTCAAAAGTGTAAGAAAGAAACGGTTAAACCATTCGGAGTGAATATTCCTTTGATGAATAAAAATGCCGAAAGCCATATTGAGGTAGTAATTAGTGAGAAAGTTCCAATCGTTTTTACATCAGCAGGAAACCCAAACTTATACACATCAAAACTTAAAAATGCAGGGACCATAGTTGCACATGTCATTTCAAATTCAAAATTTGCCTTGAAAGCTGTAGCTTCCGGTGTTGATGCTGTTGTAGCTGAGGGCTTTGAAGCAGGAGGGCACAATGGTAAAGAGGAAACCACTACAATATGTTTATTACCAATTATTGCTGACAAAGTTAAAATACCCATAATAGCAGCAGGAGGAATTGCTTCCGGCAAATCAATGATGGCATGTTTTGCCTTAGGAGCCGAAGGTGTTCAAATTGGTTCCAGATTTGCTGTTGCTGAAGAATCGTCTGCTCACATAGAATTTAAAAAAAGAGTGATCAATGCCTCTGAAGGTGATACGATTTTAACTTTGAAAAGCATTTCGCCAACACGAATGATTAAAAATGAATATTATTATCAAATTAACGCTTTGGAATCCAATGGAATAAATAATGATAATTTGCAAAATTTGATTGGTAAAGGAAGAACCAAAAAAGGGATTTTTGAAGGAGATTTGAAAGAAGGTGAACTTGAAATAGGTCAAATATCTGCTTCATTAAACAGAATTCAACCTGTAAAACAAATAATAGAGGAAATATGGAATGAGTTTGTGGATATACAGAATAAAATTAAAAAGTGGGAATATACTTAGATAGTTGAATATAAAATTTGCGCAAACGTTTGCCCTTTGTTGCGCAGCCATTTTTTTATTTTTTTGCATTTTTGTTATATTTAATTGATTGTTTCTATGACAAATTGTAACCAGATTTGTCAAACAATAAATTTAACTCAATGAAAAAGACACTTTTAATCCTCTCCTTATTATTTGTCCAATTTACAGTTTTTTCACAAACAGAAAGTGATAGAGACAAACGTCTGAAGTGGTGGACTGAAGCCCGATTTGGTATGTTCATTCATTTCGGAACTTATGCCATTCCTGCCAGAGGTGAATGGGTAAAATCAGTCGAAAAAATACCTAATGAACAATATATAAAGTATTTTGAACAATTTAACCCGTATTTGTTTGATGCCAAAGAATGGGCACGAACTGCAAAGCAGGCAGGAATGAAATATGTAGTGCTTACAGCCAAACATCATGAAGGTTTTGCACTTTGGGATACAAAACTTTCTGACTATAAAATTACAAACACGCCATTCAAACGCGATTTAATTAAGGAATATGTGGAAGCTCTGAGGGCGGAAGGCATTAAAGTAGGGTTATATTTCTCAATTATTGATTGGTATCATCCTGACTATCCAAAATATAAAGACCCCCATCACCCAATGAGCGGTGTTGAAAAGTATAAAGATGAAAAAACAAACTGGGATAATTATTTAAAATTCATGCATGGTCAAGTTAGAGAACTATGCACCAATTATGGACAAATCGATGTGATGTGGTTCGACTTTAGCTATGGTGAAATGAAAGGTGAAAAATGGAAAGCAAAAGAATTGGTTCAAATGGTGCGTAGTTTACAACCAAATATCATATTGAATAACAGACTTTTAGGCGATGGCGCTACTGCTTTTGATGAAAATTCATTAGGTGATTTTGAAACTCCTGAGCAAGCAGTTCCGGATAGCATGCGTGTAGATGCAAAAGGGAAAATGATTCCTTGGGAATCGTGCCTTACTTTAAATAATTCATGGGGATATAATAGGTACGACAATAATTGGAAAAGCACTCAACTAGTTATTCATACGTTAGTAAATTGTGTTAGCAAGGGTGGAAATCTGTTGTTAAATGTAGGTCCGGATGCCAATGGGAAAATTCCGGCAAAATCTTTAGAAATATTGGGTGAAGTAGGCAATTGGATGCAACGTAATGGCAATAGCATATATGGCTGTGGTCCCTCCAAATTTCCGAATCAAAACTGGGGTGTATTTACACAAAAAGGCAAATTATTATATGCACATAAAATGTACCCAACCATCGGCCCAATTAAAATGAAAAACTATTTTGATAAAGTTAAAAGAGTGAACTTGCTAAGAGATGGTAGTCAAGTAATGCCTGGTGATAAATTTTGGGGCGAACCCGATGCCACAAATATCCTTTATATCAATTTAGAAAAACCCGCATACTTAACTTATCCTATGCCTGATAAGGACGATACTGTGTTTGAGATAGAATTGAAATAAAGAATAATTATTAATTTATAATTAGTAATGAAAAGATTCTGCTTTGCTTTAGACTTGAAAAATGATGAGCATCTAATCAAAGAATATGAAGCTTACCACAAGAATGTATGGCCTGAAATAATAGATGGGATAAAAAAAGTAGGTATCACAGATATGCAAATATTCAGGGTATCTAACCGAATGTTTATGATAATGGAAACTGTGCCGGATTTTGACTATGACAAACAAATAAAATTACTGGGTTCTCTTCCCAAACAAAAAGAATGGGAAGAACTGATGTGGAAATATCAACAAGCCTTGATAGATGGACAAAAATGGGTGCCTATGCAACAGATTTTTAAATTGTAATTTAAATGCTAAAGGTTAAATTATTAAATGCCATGAACTCAAATATACCAAATAAATTATTTTCAATTCTATTTGTTTTCCTTATAATCACTTCCGATGCCCAAAACCAATGGACAAAAGAACGCGCCAATGAATGGCAAAAAAAACATGGTTGGTTAGTGGGATGCAATTACATCAATGCCTCCAGTATTAATCAGCTTGAAATGTGGCAGGCCGAAACTTTTAACCCAAAAGAAATCGATAAAGAGCTAGCACTTGCTGAGAGCATTGGCTTCAATTTTGTTCGTGTATTTTTGCATGATGTTGCTTGGAAACAGGATTCTACTGGATTTAAAAAACGCATATTTGAATTTTTGTCGATTTGTGAAAAGCACAAAATCAAGGTTATGTTTGTGTTTTTTGACGATTGCTGGTATGGCAATCCACAGCCAGGTAAACAACCCAATCCAGCACCTGGGCTTCATAATTCGGGTTGGCTTCAAAGCCCATCTTTCGCTGTCAAAAAAGACCCTTCACAATGGAATACCTTACAATATTATGTAAAAGATATTGTTAAGACTTTTGCCAATGACCAGCGAGTAATTATTTGGGATTTGTATAACGAACCGGGTAATAATGATTTTCATAGTGATAATTTGCCTCTTTGCAAATCAATATTAAAATGGGTAAAAGAAGTTAATCCGTCTCAACCTATCACATTTGGGATTTGGCAGTTAGGAAATCCCTTATATAGAGACATCACCAATTTTCAACTTTTAAATAGTGATGTTATTAGTTTTCACAACTATGCCAAGTACGAAAACATGAATAAAGATATTGCCAATTACAAATCATTTGGTAGACCAGTCATTTGTACCGAATACTTAGCTAGAACCTTCAATAGTAATTTCGACCCGATATTAGGATTGTTAAAACAAGAAAATGTAGGAGCAGTGAATTGGGGATTGGTCAGCGGTAAGTCACAAACCATGTTTCCTTGGGATGCACCTCTCAATGGAACTGAGCCAACTATTTGGCACCATGATTTATTCCGTAAAGATGGTGCTCCTTTCAATGCCAAAGAGATAGAATATATTAAAAAATTAACAGGAAAATAAATTGAGATTATCTTGATGAAGTCATATTTTCAAAAAATCCTTTTTTTTATTTGTTTAACAGGTTGTTATATTCCAATTTATGCTTTTGATTGGGCAAAATTTATGTCTCGTCAAGATATGGTTTGGGACACCCTTACCGGTTATTTTTATGATGGCATTCCAACGGGAAATGGACTGCAAGGGATGCTCCTTCACAGGCAAGATAAAAACAGAGGCGATGGGAATACAAATACATTGTTATTTGAAATTAACCGTTCAGATGTAATTGATAGTTGCCAAATGCAACAAGAAGGGTATAGCTGGGAACGAAAAGCAATAGGCAAATTTGCCTTTACTCCTAAAGGCAATATGCTTAAAAATACATTTAGACTGAATCTTTGGGACGCAGAAGCAACAGGAAATATTGTGACCGATAAAGGTGAAATCAAAATTAAATTTTATACCCATGCCACCCAACAAGTACAAGTAATTGATTATGAATGGAGTGGCAACGAAAGCGAGCCCAGTATTAAATTTCTAGCCGACAATGCGGGCTGTATGCTTGATTTTGTAACTGTAGATTTTCAAGAAAAAGCTGAATATGCATCCGCAGAAGAAGCTATTTTAAAACAAGAAAATGACATATTTACCTACCATCAAAAACTGAATGCTAACCGTGAGTTTACTTTAGGTTGGACATTCAGAAAAGAGAAAAATAAAATCACCCTCTTCCATACTCTCGCCTACTCACACCCAGTATCAGCTCCTAAATTCACAGTCGAAGAAGTATTAAACAAATCAGTCATTCAACATTCAACATTCAAAACTCAACATTCCATTTGGTGGCATAATTTCTATCAACAAACCGCATTTATATCGCTAAACGACCCGAAATACGAAAATTTTTATTGGGCTCAAGTGTATAAAATGGGCTGTACCATGCGTGAGAATTTGCAAATGATGGATTTGAACGGGCCATGGTATGCTCATACACCTTGGAGAGGGATTTGGTGGAACTGGAATACACAGGCAACCTATTATCCACTCTCTAAAATCAACCATCCTGAATTGGTTAAACCTTTGATTAAATCTTTGTTTGATAACGAGAAATCTTTGGCACTCAATCTTGCACCCGAACTTAGAAATCAAGATGCTATTGGCATAGGTCGAGCCTCATCTTACGATTTGCGTTCAAATATCAATATGAATGACGGGCCTCCTTTATATACAGGTCGTGAACCAGGAAACCTCACGTGGATTATGCAGGTGTGTTATGAAAACTTGAAATCGATTGGAGATGATGAAACTCTAAAAGGAAAGTATTTCTCTCTACTAAAGCGATCGGTAAATTTATACTTGGCTTTGATTGAGAAAAAGTCAGATGGCAAATATCACTTGCCCATGACCATGAGCCCTGAATACAAACCAGCCGAAGATTGTAATTACGATTTGGCAATCTTAAACTGGGGACTAAATACTTTATTAAATATCAACCAAAAATACAAATTAAATGATCCGTTGGCTGATAAGTGGATGGAGGTTAAAATTAATTTGACCGGTTATCCTACAGGCCAATATGGTTTTAAAATTGGCAAAGACGTAGATTTATTAGAAAGTCACCGCCATTTTTCGCATTTGATGATGATTTATCCACTTAAAAATATTAACCCTAAAATTAAAGAAAACAAAAAAATAATTGAGCAATCCCTCACACACTGGCTTACGGTGCCTGGAAATGGATTAGCAGCTTGGAGTAATATTGTGGCAGGAGGAATTTATACTTCCATACAAGATGGAAATGCTGCTAAAGGAATGTTAGACAAAAGTTTTAGTGCCTTTTCAGCTAACACTATGTACCGTGAAGCCGGACAATGTGCTGAAACACCTTACATGTGGGTCAAAGTATTTACGGATATGTTGGCCAACAACAAGCAAGATACAATTGAAGTATTTCCTGCAATTCCCTATCAGTGGTCTGACATTTCATTTGATAAACTAAGAATTGAAGGAGCATTTCTGGTAAGTGCAACATTGGAAAATGCTAAAATTACGAAAATAAAAATAATGTCTGAAAAAGGTGGAAGGGTAATATTCCATAAAAAAGATGGCGTTAAAATTGTAAATCAGCAAAACGTAAAAAAAATTGTTGAAAATGCAAATTACTTCACATTTGATTTTGATATGGGTGGAATAGTACAATTTTCGATCCATAATATTTTACCTGATTTCCTGAAAGAAATTCTCACTGAGGATGCGAAGTATAACATGTTTGGCAAAAAAACAAATAAACTCTAAATGTCTATAGAATTAATAAACAAAACAGCAATCATAACGGGTGGGGGCTCCGGCATTGGAAGAGCCATCTCGCTACTATTTGCACAAAACGGTGCTGAAGTTATAATTTTGGATATGGATGAAAAAGGCGGCAACGAAACCAAATCCAAAATTGAAAATGCTGCTGGTAAAGCCCACTTTCATAATATTGATATTTCCAACAACGCACTCACTAATTCACTAATTCAGTCATTCAAAACTATAGATATTCTCGTCAACAACGCAGGCATTGCCCATGTTGGCAATCTTGAAAACTGCACTGAAGCAGATTTTGACAAAATTTATAATGTTAATGTAAAAGGTGTCTACAATTGTCTCGCTGCGGTTATTCCTAAAATGAAAGCTCAAAAATCGGGTGTGATATTAAATATGGCATCCATAGCTTCTTCCATAGGCATCCCCGATCGTTTTGCATACAGTATGAGCAAAGGTGCGGTGGTGGGTATGACACTTTCAGTGGCACGCGATTATGTAGAACATGGCATTCGTTGCAATTGCATCTCTCCTGGTAGAGTGCACACACCTTTTGTAGATGGATTTATTGCCAAAAATTATCCAGGCAAAGAAGCCGAAATGTTTGAAAAACTCAGTAAAACGCAACCTATAGGTCGCATGGGTACACCGGAAGAGATTGCCAAGTTAGCCTATTATTTGTGCTCCGATGACGCTTCTTTCATTACAGGTGTCGATTATGCCATAGATGGTGGATTTGTTAACCTCAAAATGTAAAGCAATGATAAAGTTGTGTGTTAATGTCATTTTCATATTTGTATTTTCATCCTTGCTGGCACAAAACAATTGGCCCATAGTAAAAAAATACGACCAAGAACATATTTCCAAAATTGCTATGCCCATTGGTGGAATTGGCACTGGTATAATTTCATTGGGTGGAAATGGGGAAATCAAAGATTTGGAAATTATGAATAAGCCTGCAATTGGATTCAATGGCTCTGCAGATCCAAAAAATGCACCTTTCTTTATGATTTTTACTTCGCAAAATGGTGTAAACAAATCCAAAGCTTTGCTTGGACCTACAGATATTTCACAATACGAAGGCCATAGCGGTAGTTGGGCTAATAACCATGGATTCCCACGATTTAGAAACGCTTCGTTCGAAGCTGCCTATCCGTTAGGAACCGTGATCCTTACTGACAATCAAATGCCGGTTTCTGCAAAAATCAAAGCATTTAACCCATTTATTCCCGGAAATGTTGATGAAAGCGGATTACCAATTGCTGTGTTTTATGTTGAAGTTGAAAATACCACCAATGCTCCCATTGATGTATCTGTAGCCTTTTCGATGGAAAATTTTATCGGTATGGACGGTTCTATTAAAATGAAAAATGAATTCGACAATTCATATTTCCCAATTGGAACATTAAGTAACAAAAATGTATTGAAAAGCACAGCTTCTGTACAAGGCATTTTTATGTATTCTGATAGTGTGCCTTCAAATTCTGATGCTTGGGGCAGCATGGGAATTACCACGGATGCCAATTTACAAGGTTACACATTCAGCAGCCGCACCGAATTGGACCCGAAAGGATGGAATTCTGATAAATTAGAACTTTGGACCGATTTTTCTGAAGATGGAATATTTACCCAAAAAACGTATACAAAAAAACAAGACAGTCCACGAGGAGCAATTGCACTTAAGTCCACAATTGCATCAAAATCAACCAAAAGATTTCCTTTTTATATCACTTGGCACTTTCCGAACAGAATGAATTGGAATGACAAACGCGACAAAAAACTGCAAAATTACTATACAACAAAATTTACCGATGCTTTTGATGCTGCTAATAAAATTGTGCCAAAACTTTCTGATTTGGAAAACAAAACACTACAATTTATCAATGCATTTTGTGCTAGTGATATGCCTTCTGAATTAAAAGAAGCCGCATTATTCAATGCAAGCACATTACGTAGTCAAACATGTTTTCGACTTGCTGATGGCAATTTTTTTGGCTGGGAAGGCGTGTTCAATAGCGGTGGCTCTTGCTATGGCAATTGCACCCATGTGTGGAACTATGAGCAAGCTTCACCATTTTTATTTGGACAAATGGCTATAAGTATGCGCAATTTAGAATATAACTACGGTCTTGATTCAACTGGATTAATGAGCTTCAGACTAAATCTGCCTTTAACAAAAGACAACTGGAAAGTGGCAGCAGCTGATGGGCAAATGGGTACCATCATGAAAGTATACCGCGAATGGCAATTGTCGGGAGACGATGCTTTCTTGAAAAAACTTTGGCCGGGAGTGAAAAATGCACTTTCATACAGTTGGGTACAGGGAGGTTGGGATGCCGACAAAGATGGTGTCATGGAAGGTTGTCAGCACAATACGATGGATATTGAATATTTTGGACCTAATCCGTTGATGGAATTTATGTACTTGGGTGCGCTTAAAGCAGCCGAAAAAATGGCTATTTATTTGAATGATAAACCCTTTGCTGCAACCTGTAATAAATTATTTACATCCGGTAGCCAACTCACAGACAAATCTTTATTTAATGGTGAATACTACATCCAAAAAATCCAACCGCAACCGGACAAAACAAAAATTGCCAAAGGATTGATTGCAGGAATGGGAGGAAGTAGCCTTTCAGAGCCTGATTTTCAATTGGGAGAAGGATGTGAAACTGACCAGCTACTCGGTCAATACCTTGCGCATATCTGCGATTTAGGCTATCTGACTAAAAAAGAAAATATACAAAAAACTTATGAAAGTATTTTGAAATACAATTATATACAATCGTTTGACAATCATTTCAATAACATGCGTACTTATGCACTGGGTGATGAATCTGGTTTATTGTTAGGTTCTTATCCTTATCAAAAACTCAAAAGCCCTTTTACTTACTATGCTGAAGTATGGACAGGTATCGAATATAGTGCTGCCACCGGAATGATATATGAATCGATGGAAAAAGAAGCCATCAAAACCATAAAGGATGTACGTGACCGCTATGATGGAAAAAAAAGAAATCCTTTCAACGAACCTGAATGTGGATTTCATTACACCAGGGCCATGGCAAGTTGGGGAAGTATAGTGGCCTACACAGGATTTAATTATTCAGGAGTGACTAAGACCTTGAAAATCAACAACCGAAAAGGGACATTTTTCTGGTCAAACGGTTATGCATTTGGAACTTATACAAATGATGGTAAATCATTGAAAATAAAAACAATACAAGGTAAAATCGAAATCAATAACCTTGAAATTGTCAACACTTCTATTGCCTTAAAAAAACTCAAAAAGAGAATTGAAATGGGTCAAGAAATAGTACTTCCTTTTAAATAAAATAATGAGAAAATTATACTGGGTTTTAACAATACTAAGTTTCCAATTTGTTTTTAGTCAACAGCAACCCATCTATTTTGTGGACCAATATATTGGATTCAAATCATCTAATGTTCAAATTACTGCCCAGCATCCTTGGGGAATGTTTTCATTTGGTCCCAATTTCCATAACCGATTCAAATTCGACTCCTTGGTTTATGGATTTGGAACCATACATATGAGTGGTGCAGGGTGTGGGCAGTATCAAACAGGTATAAATATTATTCCCACTCTTGGTGAAGTCAATTTCAAAAGTGATGAAGTTGCTGAAAAATTTAGAAATGAAATATCTCAACCTGGTTATTATGAAAATACCTTTATAAAATCAAATATCAAATCGAAACTTACCGCAACAGAGCGTACAGGCAAAGCCATTTTTATTTATCCTTCAAAGGGAAATATTATAGTAAATCTTGCTAAAAAACTTGGCAATAGTCACACCCATTGGTCATCCATAAGAAAAGTTAGTGATATGGAAATTGAAGGAATGATGACCGAATCGGCTTTTTGCGCGGGTGAATCGGGTCATGAAATATACTTTGTTATCAAATTAAATAAACCTTTTAAAACCTTTCAATTTTCAGACAATGAAAAACGAATTGAAAGACCCGCTGCCGAACATTGGGGAGCAAAAATTGCAATGGCTCTTATTTTTGAAAACCAATCAAAAGATAGTGTAGAATTGTCTGTTGCAATTTCTTATACAAGTATAGCCAATGCCAGGCTTAACATAGAAACGGAACAAAAAAACAAATCATTTGAACAAATTAAAAATGATGCACAAAACCACTGGAATGAAGAATTAAACAAAATAAAAGTTGATGGATCAAATAAAAATAATAAAACCATTTTTTACACCGCATTATATCATGCGCTGCTTCAACCTAATATCATCAGCGATGTCAATGGTGCCTATCCGGCTATGAATAGTCGCAAAGTTCAATTTTCAGAATTCACAAGATACTCCACTTTTTCACTTTGGGATACCTATCGCAATCTGCATTCTTTGCTTACCTTGGTTTATCCTGAACGTCAGTCAGATATGGTTAAGTCAATGATTGGCATGTACAAAGAGGGTGGTTGGTTACCTAAATGGGAACATGTAGGCAGAGAAACATATAATATGGTAGGTGACCCTGCCATTCCTGTAATTGCCGACACTTATATCAAAGGGGTTAAAGATTTTGATACAGAAACTGCCCTTCAAGCAATTATTAAACATTCAAGTGATACCTCCTTAGGAAACAAAATCAGACCCGGATTGAATAGCTACTTAAAGTATGGATATATTCCTGAAGATGCAAAAGGCGCATATTATACATATGGTTCGGTTGCAACAGCTTTGGAATATTATTTCGATGATTGGTGTGGAGGTCAATTTGCATTAGCATTAGGTAACGAAACGGTTGCAAACAGACTAATTGCACAATCCCAAAAATTCCATTTGATTTTTGATAAAGAAACCGGCTTTTTAAGACCAAAATTTATTAATGGAACTTGGTATAGCCCATTTGACCCTACCACCCATTGTGGCGAACATGCAGCAGATAATTGTTGGGCTGGTGGCAAAGGATTTGTGGAAGGCAACGCATGGCAATACTTTTTTATGCTACCACATGGTCAGAATGATCTAATAAATATGTTGGGCGGAAATACAAAATATGCTGAGAAATTAGATAAGTTTTTCAGTTCTGATCAATATCTCCCCTCCAATGAGCCGGATATTTTGACTCCATATTTGTATAACTATGTACCTGGTCAGGAATACAAATCACAAAAATTGGTGAAGGAATTAATATCCAAATATTATAGTACTTCTCAAAAGGGAATTCCAGGAGATGACGACTTGGGTACAATGAGTGCTTGGGCAGTATTTTCGATGATGGGTTTCTATCCGGTTTGTCCTGGATCTTTGGAATATTCATTAGTTATTCCAGTTTTTGATAAAGTTACCATTTCCCTTAACCCAAAATACTATAAAGGCAAACAAGCAATTATTAGCACTTTAAATCGTTCTGAATCAAATGTTTACATAAAAGAAAAAATTAAGAATGAAGTCAAATTCGATTCTTATTCATTAAACCATAATGATCTTGTCAATGGATCAAATTATACAATCAAATTAACAAACAAACCTTAAATTAGCTATGAAATTAGTCAGATTTGAATTCGGAAATAATATAAAACCGGGAGTGCTACTCCCAAACAATACTATTGCAGATGTAAGCAGCCTATTTCATGATTTCGATGAAAAATTCTTTGAAACAGGTGGACTTGAAAAATTACAAAAAACAGATTTATCCAAACTACCAACTATCAACTACGAACCACGAACTATAAATCTAGCATCGTGCGTAGCTCGTCCATCTAAAATCATTTGCATAGGACTCAATTATAAAGACCATGCCAAGGAAACCAACTCCCCTATTCCAAAAGAACCTATCATATTTTTCAAAGCAACTTCTGCCCTTAATGACCCAAATGGCAAAGTAGTAATTCCTCGTAATTCCGAAAAAACAGATTGGGAAGTAGAACTGGCGATAGTAATTGGTAAAAAAACCACTTATGTTGATGAAAAAGATGCCTATAACTATATAGCTGGATATTGCTTGCACAACGACTATAGCGAAAGAGCATTTCAGTTGGAACGTGGTGGACAATGGGATAAAGGAAAAGGGTGTGATACGTTTGCACCAATTGGACCATTTTTGGCAACCAAAGATGAAATTAAAGATGTACATAACTTAAGACTTTGGCTTAAAGTGAATGGTGAAACAAAACAAGATGGAAATACACACAATTTAATTTTCAATATTCCATTTATAGTCAGTTATGTAAGTCAGTTTATGACCTTATTGCCGGGTGATGTAATTTCCACTGGCACTCCCGCAGGTGTTGGTTTAGGGTTCAATCCACCACAATTCCTCAAAGCAGGTGATGTAGTAGAGCTTGGTATAGATGGGCTTGGAGAACAAAGGCAAAATATTATTAGTTACTAAAAGATGGAGCGTAGAACATTTATGAAAAATAGTGCATTGACTCTGGCAGGGGCTAGTGTATTAGGTGGCCTAAGTATCGATGCAGCAAACACCGAACCAAAGCCAACTGATGCCCAAAAAGCATGGATGGACTTAAAATATGGTATGTTTATACATTTTGGACCTAATACCGTAGATGGCGTTGGATGGGGCGATGGCAAGTTTGAAGTCTCGGAATTTAACCCGGGCTTGCATGTGGAACAGTGGGCAGAGGTAGCCCAAAGAGCAGGAATGAAATATGCAGTACTTACGGCCAGGCATCTGGATGGATTCTGTTTATGGCCCACCAATTACACCTATTATTCTGTCAAAAATGCACCTCAAAATACTGATATAGTAAAAGTATTCGTAGAAGAATTTAGAAAAAGAGGCATAAAAACTGGTTTGTATTATAGTTTATGGGATCGTCATCTGCCTTATTATAATGATGACAAAAAGTATGCACAGTACATGCGTGAACAAGTTACGGAGCTTCTTACAAATTATGGCGACATAGTAGAACTCTGGTTTGATGGTGGTTGGGACAAAGATCATCCAACAAAAGAATGGTGGTATGATGAGAACTGGGAAAAAGACCCAAATAGTGGGTTGACCCTTGGCACCCGATATGAATGGGAAGAATTGTACAAAACCATCAAACGAATTCAACCTAATTGCTTGGTTATCAATAATACTAGTAGCGACCGACCTGGTGCTGTCAAATACCTCCCTCTTGATGTTCGAACCTCTGAACATTTTGATTTCGTATTCAGAGGTAAAGTTTGCAAAGCTATAACCAATCCCATTTATCAGGATAAATCGGGCAAATCATACTATCTGGCACTTGAATATTGCACCTCCCTTAACCCTGATTGGTTTCAAAGCAATGTAGAGTTTTACATCCACCCTTCAGTAGACCAAATTGTAGGTTGGTACAACAGAGCCAGAAGAGATAATGCCAATTTCCTTTTAAATGTTGGGCCCAACAAACAAGGCTTTATACCACAAATTCATATCGATTATTTATACAATGCAGCCAAAAGCTTAGGCATATATTCTGAATAAGATGAATTTCAATTCAAAATTTAACATTCAACATTCAACTTTCATCGACACTCATGTTCACTTTTGGCATTATGATTCCAATAATCCTGAATTTGACTGGATTGGAGAAGGAAAGGAGAAAATTCAAAAGTCTTTTTTACCAGAAGACTTAATTCAAAATTCTCCCGAAATTCTTCGGGACAAAATTCAAAATTTCAGCTGCATAGCCGTTCAAGCAGCTGAAACCTGGCAAGAAACCGAATTCCTGCTTGGTTTAGCTGCAAAGCATGATTTTATTAAAGGAGTAGTTGGCTGGGCAGATTTAACGTTATTTAATTCAACATTCAACATTCAACATTCAACATTTCTTAAGGGATTCAGGCACATTATTCAGTCCAAACCAACGGGTTTAATGTCAAGTGATCATTTCAGATATTTCATTTCAAAGCTTCACAATCATCAATATACGTACGATTTACTTTTAAAGCCACACCAATTATCCGAAGCATTGGATTTAGTTCAGGAATTTCCCAATCAAAAATTTGTAATTGACCACCTTGCAAAGCCCGATCTTCGCACACATGATCTGGACAAATGGGAACATGACTTAAGTGCATTCAAAGAACTTGAAAATGTATTTTGTAAACTTTCAGGATTGGTCACCGAAGCCTATTGGCAAAACTGGAAACATGATGACTTCACCAATGTTTTGGATGTGGCTTTTGAAACATTTGGCACCGACCGCTTAATGTATGGATCTGATTGGCCGGTGTGTTTATTAGCAGGTAGTTATCAAGATGTTTTGGGTATAATCCAAACATATACTTCCAAACTTTCTAAGGTAGATCAAGACAAAATATTTTACCAAAACGCTTTATTCTTTTATAACATTAACATTTAATCATTCATTGCATGGACCTATCACTAACCAATAAAGTATTCATCATCACAGGAGGCGGAGCAGGAATAGGTGAAGCTATTACTTTAGGAGCCGCTATTGAAGGTGCTAAAGTTGCCATATTAGGTCGAAGTGAAATAGCTGGGACAAATATTGAAAAATCGCTCAATGAAAAAAAAGCCGATTTCTTATTTGTAAAAACAGAATTATCAGATGCCTACCAATGCAAAAATGCAATCCAAACAGTCATTGAAAAATATGGAAAAATCGATGTTTTGGTTAACAATGCTGGAGTAAATGACAGCGTAGGCCTTGAGAATGGCAGTCCGGATGCGTTTATTGCTTCCATGCACAAAAACTTATTTCACTATTATTACATGGCACATTATGCACTACCTTACCTCAAAAAATCAAAGGGCAATATTGTGAATATTAGTTCCAAAACTGCCGATACAGGTCAAGGAGGCACTTCCGGGTATGCGGCATCCAAAGGTGCTCAAAATGCACTCACAAGAGAATGGGCAGTAGAAATGCTCCCCTTTCAAATTAGAGTCAATTGTGTAATACCGGCTGAAGTATATACACCACTTTATGAAAAATGGATTAGTTCATTTCCAAATAAAGAAGAAAGATTAAAGAAAATTACTTCAAAAATTCCACTCGAAAATCGATTTACAACTTCAGAAGAAATTGCCAACATGGTATTATTCCTTGCATCCGAAAAATCAGCACACACCACCGGTCAAATTGTGTATGTGGATGGAGGTTATACGCACTTAGATAGGGCTTTGTAGTGAAAATTATATTTTATATTTGAGATTAATTCAAGTATTCAATTTATATGAATCCAATATTTTACACTATCATTTTGGCAATATTGTTGTTAACCAATCATAAATCTATGGCTCAGGAAATAGTTTCGTATAAACTGATATGGTCGGATGAATTTGAAAATCAGGGATTGCCGGATAGCACCAAATGGAACTACGAACAAGGTTGTTCCATCAGAAACCATGAATCACAATACTATACCTACAAAAATATCAACAATGCATATTGCAACAATGGCATACTTACATTAGGTGCCCACTTGGAAAGCGTGAATAATTGTACTGTCACATCGGCAAGCATAACCACCAAAGGCAAATTTGAATTTACCTATGGCAAAGTAGAAATACGCGCCAAAATTCCTAAAGGAGCAGGTACCTGGCCTGCATTATGGATGATGGCTGATAGTAAAAAATATGGACAATGGCCTAAAAATGGGGAGATTGATTTATTGGAAAGTGTAGGATGGGATGCCAACAAAATTCATTGCAACATTCACACCGAAGCCTATAATCATGTTAAAAAAACCAATAAAGGAAAATCAATTGAAGTCCCAAATTTATATAACGAATTTCATGTATATACCTTGGAATGGAGTACAGCCGAATTGGCATTTTATATGGATGATGAAATCGTATTTACTTATGAAAATGAAACCCAAGTTGACGACCCAACCATTTGGCCCTACAACCGACCATTTTATTTGCTGATGAATTTGGCAATTGGTGGCGATTGGGGTGGAGTCAAAGGCGTGGATACCAATATTTTCCCCGCAAAATTTGAAATTGACTATGTAAGAGTATATCAAAGATAATCTTTGAATAAAAATTTTATGTGTATAAAAATGATTATTTTTGTGTATAAATTATAAATACCATGAGAACAAATATTGATATAGATGATAAAAACATTGCAAGTCTTATGGCTTTTGGAAAATTTAAAACGAAAAAAGAAGCTATAAATGCAGCAATTGAAACTCAAATTAATATTTTAAATAGAAAAAAAATGGTTGAAATGTTTGGGAAATTTGAATGGGAAGGTGATTTAGAAGAATGGCGTAAATCAAGATTCCCAGAATGGGATGGCTCAACATTATGATATTTGATACAAGCGTTTGGGTAGATTATTTGAAAGGAAACATAAATCCAAAGTCAATGCTTCTAAAAGAGTATTTTGATACCAATTTAAGTATTTACACTTGTCCATGTATTATTCAAGAAGTATTGCAGGGTTCAAAATCAGCATCTCAATTTTTATTTTTAAAAGACTTAATAAGTGGCTTAAATATTTTGAAACAAGATGAATTTGAAATGTCTGTATTTGCAGCCCAAATCTATTTTCAACTTCGCAAAAAAGGTATCACCCTTCGTAAGCCTAATGATTGCCTTATAGCAGCCTATGCAATAAACTCAAACATTACATTGGTTCACAACGACCGCGACTTTGACGAAATCGCCAAAGTATTTCCACTCAAAATATTCAACCCTGAATAAAAATAATATGATAAACAAAGTACTTAAAGTGCATCCTAATGATGATATGATCGTTGCTTTAACTGATTTAGAAAAAGGAGAATCTATTAATTTTGAAGGCAATAATTATATTTTACAAGATGTAATTCCAGCAAAACACAAATTTGCAACAAAAGATTTTAACATTTCCGAATCACTAAAAATGTATGGAGTGGTAGTAGGCAAAGCGACACAACTCATCAAAAAAGGGGGTTTAATCCATACCGAAAACCTCAAACACGCCTCTGAAGACTATTCCATTGACAAAAAGAAACCATATTCTTGGACAGCCCCTGAAAATTCAAAATTCAAAAACCGAACTTTTATGGGTTATCATCGTTCCGATGGTAGCATAGGAACAGCCAACTATTGGCTATTCATTCCCACGGTCTTTTGTGAAAACCGTAATCTGGAAATTATCAAAGAAGCATTTTATCAGGAACTTGGCTACGCACAACCTGATAAATACAAAAATTTTACAAAAGAACTTGCAACTGCATTTATACAAAATGAAGATATTGAAACTGTAAACTTTCAATCCAACATCCAACATCCAAAATCCAAAATATTCTCAAACATCGATGGTATCAAATTCCTTACACACCAAGGCGGATGCGGAGGCACAAGGCAAGATTCAGAAATTTTAAGTAAGTTACTCGCTGCTTATGCCGATCATCCTAATGTATGCGGCATTACGATTATGAATTTGGGTTGTGAACACCTTCAGGCAGAAGCACTTAAAAAAGAAATTTTTGACAGAAACCCTAATTTTGATAAACCGATATTGTCCTTTAGTCAACAAAAAGGTGGAACTGAAGAAACAATCGTTACCGATGCTATCAAACAAACTTTTATCGAACTAATTAAGGCAAATAATATTGAACGCAAACCAGCACCCATTTCTAAAATAAAAATGGGGGTAAAATGTGGAGGGAGTGATGGATTTTCAGGAATTTCTGCAAATCCTGCATTAGGATATGCAGCCGACTTGTTAGTAGCATGCGGTGGCACTATAATGATGGCAGAGTTTCCTGAACTCAACGGGGTGGAGCAAGAAATGGTAGACAGAAGCATAAATAATGATGTTGCTAACAAATTCATACACCTCATGCGAAGCTATTCGGCTCAGGCAGAAGCTGTTGGAAGTGGTTTTTACATGAATCCATCTCCTGGAAATATCAAAGATGGCCTTATTACCGATGCGATTAAATCATGTGGTGCAGCTCGCAAAGGAGGCTTTTCACCGGTAACGGATGTGCTTGACTACACCGAAAAAAGCACAAAGCCCGGATTAAATTTGGTATGCACTCCGGGTAACGATGTAGAAGCTACTACAGGAAAAACCGCTTCAGGCGCCAATGTAATTTGTTTCACCACAGGCTTAGGCACTCCTACTGGAAATCCCATTTGCCCGGTAATCAAAATAGCCACCAACGATGCACTTACACAACGAATGCCCGATATTATCGATATCAACACCGGACCCATAATATCAGGCGAAAAAACCATCCCACAAATGGGTGAAGAAATACTTGAATTTGTACTGAAAGTAGCATCCGGAGAAATCACACCCAAAGCCGTACAACTCGGTCAAGATGATTTTATCCCTTGGAAAAGAGGGGTGAGTTTGTAAGATTAAAAATTAAGTTAGTTTAAACTATTCTGAATATGAATTTTTTGTTAAAATCACTAATAATACTCGCAGTTTTACTTTTAGCTATTGATTGTAAAAATACTGATACAGAAAATAGACCAAAATCAATAAACTATAATGTAAATCATCATTTAAGTTATATGCAATTTTTCAAAAATAATTCAGATAGCTCAATTGGAAAATATGTTGTCGGAGACTCCATTACCATATCTAGAATTTCATGTTTGTTTAAACCAGGTTTTTCAAATCCAAGCTGTGAAGGTGAAGTAAAAGACATCTTTATACTAAAGGAATTTCGATTACAAGTAATAAATAACGAAATTTACTATTTAGACATTGATTACAATTTGCAAATATCCAGATATCAACAACCTTGGTATAATTCTCCAAATTTCAAGCTGCCGAATTTCCCAAATGGCAAATATTCAGGAACTTGTATTGTTAGTTCAGATTCAATTTCATTCACAAATTTAGAATTAAACAATTTAGGATTTGTAACACTTATCCCTCAAATAATTGGAGAAGGCATTATTTTAAATAAATTTTCAAAAATAAGTTTTAAAGGCGATTCACTAATAATGTTTACCAAAACTAAAACTTTAAAGAAAGTCAAATTTCTATTTATAAAATAATTTCAATAAAGATTAATAAGTATGTTTATAATTTTTTTAAATATAAATTGGTTACTAGTAAATTTTGATTCGCTATTCAAAGGTAATTTTAAAATTAAACCATTTGTCCACCACCCTCAAACATATCGCCAATGAACTAGGAGTATCAATTTCCACGGTTTCAAGAGGTCTCAACAATCATCCTCGAATAGGATTACAATTAAGAGAAAAGATTCAAAAATTAGCATCAGAGAAGAATTATATACCCAATACCACAGCAATAAAGCTTAAAAAACAAAAAACCTTTACGATAGGAGTGGTAATTCCCAACATCAATTTGCATTTTTTTACAAATATTCTATCAGGTATGGACACCTATGCCGAAAAAAAAGGTTACCAGCTAATTACTTGTCATTCAAATGAATCTATTTTACGTGAGCAAACTATTGTAGAAAAACTAGCTAAGGCCAACGTGGATGGAATTTTGATTGCTTTGACAAAAGAATCCGGAAATTTGAAGCATTTACACTTATTGCAGCAAAAAGGATTTCCAATAGTATATTTTTCTCGTGGGAATGATTTATTTAAAGGAGTATACACTGATGATTTTAAAGGCGGTTTTTTAGCGACTCAACACTTGATAGACCAAGGTGCAAAGTCTATAGCACATATAGCAGGGCCTTGGCATTTGAGACATACTCACAATCGTGAAGCAGGTTATTTGCATGCATTGCAAATTAATAATATGCCAAAATCTAAAAATCACATACAATATACTGAACTTGATAAAGAAAATAACTTGGCTTGCGCGTATAACTTACTCAATTCTAAAAACAAACCAGACGCAATTTTCTGTTTTAATGATTATGTTGCCCTGGATTTATACATGGCAGCTAATGTACTAGGACTCAAACCCGGAAAAGATTTATTAATTTGTGGGTATGCAAACCAACCGATTTGTCAGTATGTTACGCCTCCATTAACTTCAATTGATCAAAAATCAAATTTAATAGGTGAGAAATCGATTGAGCTTTTAATTAATCTTATTGAGAACCCTTCGCTAAAGTCTACGTTTTCTAATGTCATTTTGGAGCCTACATTAGTAATAAGACAATCATCATAAAAAAAAAGCCTTAGCACATTTAGTGGAAGGCTTTAATTTATTTTAAAAAAAAGAAAGAGTAGCACAACAAACAAAAAGAAAAAAGGATAAGGATAAGAGGGAGTAGTAATCCAGAGGTAATCTCTAGAAAGGAGGTGTTCCAGCCGCACCTTCCGGTACGGCTACCTTGTTACGACTTAGCCCCAGT
>JANRJY010000031.1:0-90814 GCA_033763735.1 Bacteroidota bacterium
GTGTGCAAACCAATTGATAATGGCTCCATGAATAGGACCCATTAAATAATGAATAGGCAAAAACAAAAACTGCCACCATGCCGTTGCAAAATTTAAATAGAATAAGGTGTATAAAATGCCCCATCCAACTCTGGATGTATAGTTGGATCCAAGAACTTCCATAAAATTCCAATCCGGAATATTTTTCAAAAACTTTTTGTCGATCGGCAAAGCCCCTGACTTAACATCACCATATATAACTTTGGTTTTCCACATCATATCTATCAAATTTTTGGAATACCTTGGAGAATGTGGGTCAAGTTCTGTGTCGGCATAAGCATGATGCAGTCGATGCATGATTCCATATCCTTTGGGACTCAAAAAAGAGGATCCTTGAAATAGCCAGGTTAATATATAAAATACTTTTTCCCAATTTTTATTCATCGTAAACATTTGATGAGCCGCATAACGGTGCAAAAAGAATGTTTGTACAAATAAGGACAAATACCAGTGCGTAGCAATTGCAATAAATATAATCATGACAATAATTGTTAAATAATTCACAAAATTATTGTCACAAAATTGCTCAAACTATGACATGAGTCATTTTTTGGAATGAATACAATAGAAAATTATAAAAATGGATTAATAATAGTTAATTGGTTTTCTATTTTCAAATTATGTTTCATGTCTTCAGAAAATAAATATTTGCAACCTGTTTCCAAAGCCGAAGCTACTATAAGTGCATCGTAAATCTGAAAATCATATTTTTCTACCAAATATTTACATTGAATGGTTGTAGTTCCATTAATAGGAACTATTTGGCATAAATCATGTAAATCATTCCAAATATTTAAACAATCTAATTTTGAGTAATTAAATTTTCTTTTACAAACATTTACAACTTCTACTAAAACTTGGGAGTTAATTTTGGGATTTAAAGCAATTATTTCTTTTGCTTTTAACCGTTTTAGTGTATCAAAATCAAATAAATACAATATGATATTTGAATCGATAAAAATATTATCCATTAAAGTTATTTGCCTCGTCTCTATCAAAAACAAAATTCACCAAATCTATTTTTTTGTATTTAGAAAACATGGATTCTATTTCAGCTAACTTTTTTTCAGTATTTTTATCAGTTAATTCTGAAACAGGTTGTGCTATAACTTTAATTTGTTTTCCATAAAATTCTTCAGGAATATCAATTGTGTGATTTTCTTTTGTAGGAATTATTGTAGTAATATACATACAAAAACATTTTGTTATTCAAATATACAAAAAAACAATAAAGATTGGCTAATAAAGTCTGTTTCTAAAAATAAACGATTTCTATTAATCCTTAAAACGCTACCCCAATCCCAAGTTTTTTACTCAATTCATTCAAATCTTTAATCACCGGAGGTAATAATGGAATCCCATCCTTTTCGCGTTTGGCATGTTCCAGCCTTTCAAAATCTCCGGGGATTTCAACTTTTTTACCTTCTACAGGAGTGGCATTTCTGAATCGAGTTATCCAATTGTCCATATGTTCCAAGTATTCTTCTTTGGGTCGGAAAGCGTCAACACGCATTGCACCAAAAAAATGACCTATTCCTTCACCTACAGGATTCTCAGGCATTGGCAAAAAAGAAACAAAAGGCGGCACCCAAGGTCCATAATTGGCACCGGAAAGCACAGCCGAAAAAATATCCACCCAAGCTCCTAGGCAATATCCCTTATGACTTCCATGATCACGATCGCCACCCAAAGGCAACAGTGCCCCTCCGGATTTTAATTCACTTGGATTCGTTACCTGATTTCCATCCTTATCCTGAATCCAACCTAAAGGAGCATCCTTATTTTTGCGTTGCAAAATTTCCAATTTACCGTTGGCAGCTGTTGTGGTAGCAAAGTCAGCTACAAACGCAGGTTGATTTTTTGCAGGTATTGCCACCGCTATGGGATTGGTTCCTAATAATCGTTCTTTTGAAAAAGTGGGCGCCACCAAAGGACTGGCATTGGTCATAGAAATGCCAATCATGTCATATTTATTGGCCATCATGGAATGGTAGCCTGCAATTCCAAAGTGATTAGAGTTTTTTACGGATACCCAGCCTGTTCCCGCAACTTTGGCTTTTTCAATAGCCACATTCATTGCCCAAGGAGCTACTACCAATCCTAATCCTCCATCACCATCTACTACAGCAGTACTAGGTGATTCGTGTACTATTCTAATATTTGGTGTGGTATTTATTCTTTTATTTTCCCACAGACGTACATACCCAATTAGCCGAGCAATGCCGTGAGAATCAATGCCTCGAAGGTCGGCACTGAGTAAAACTTCGGTGGCTAAAGTGGCATCTTTAGCATTACATCCAATTTTAATAAAAACACTATAGGTAAATTCTTTTAGCTTTGCGAGTGTAAATTTAATTTCTTCCATTATTGTTGTGAAAAATCTGTTCAAAAGTAAAGCATTTCAAATAATTAATTATGTATTGTTTTTAGCAATTGGAATTGGGTTGCTTTACATCGCATTTAAAAATCAAAATTTCGAAGAAATTAAAAAGGCTTTTTCGGAAGCAAACTTTTATTGGTTAATTCCTGTAATTCTTTTTAACATTTTCGGAAGCACCTTAAGAGCCTTACGTTGGCAAATGTTAATGAACTCCATCGGACATCATCCAAAAATGAAAAATACTTACAATACACTGATGTTAGGATACTTCGTAAGCATTGCTGTTCCTCGATTGGGTGAAATTACTCGCTGCATAACGCTTCAAAAAAAAGAAAAAATACCGTTCACAGCTTCTTTTGGCACAGTAATGGCAGAAAGATTGGTTGATTTTTTTATGTTGGCTTGTTTGATAGGGTTGGCATTTGTGCTTACATACAATGAATTTGGGTTGTTTTTTGAACAAAAAATATTCACTCCATTAGGAACACTATTTGAAGAGAAAGTACTAAACAGCCCCAAAATGCTTTTGATTATAGCACTAATTATTGTTGGAATAATTTATGTTCTTTTCAATAATCGTAAAAAAATTGAGAGCAAGCAAGATACAATTGATAACTATATCAATGAATTGTGGATTGGTATTAATTCCATTCTCAAATTAAAAAACTACCCATTATTTGTCATTTATACATTGCTTATATGGGTTTCATATTTTATGACTTCCTATTTATGGTTATTTAGTTTTAAAGAAACAGCGGGATTAGGAATTAGTGTCGGAATTGCAATAATGGCCATTGGCACTATTGGTCGTTCGGTTCCAATACAGGGCGGAGGTATGGGTGCCTATCATTACTTAGTGGCTGCAGGATTAACCTTATTTGGTGTTTCTCAAACCATCGGAAACGCATATGCAATTGTTAATCATGGGACTAGTACCTTATTCCAGATTATTGTAGGAAGTATTGGTGGATTAATCCTCTTATTAACGAAAAGTGTCCCTCAAAGTGAATCTGTTGAAAGTGTTTCTGATTCAGGAGAAACAGGGGTTTCTTGATTCTTTTTAATTGAAGAAGAATCGACATTAGAAAACTGGGATATGGGACGAGCATTAATAAAAGTCATTTCTATTTCCTTTACATTTCGCATTTTCTTTTTGCCAGAACTATTAATTACAATACCATTGGGTTGATACTTTTTGCCATCTTTTTCTAACAATTTTGGTTGATACTTATTAGCCGTTTCACTTTCTGATCGGCTTACATAACTGTTGGTATCTGGTCGTGAATTATCAATAGTAGTACTACTTTCATTGAGGCTATCCACATGAAAAGGCAGAAATACTTTTTGACGTTCTTTGTCGTCATGAATGAAGTAACTATTATATGCCGGGCATATATACTGTTTCTTCTGACAGCTTAAAACTGACAAAAATATTATAATCAATATGTGTGATTTTGAAATCATTTTAATAAAAATACAATGGATTTGTTAAAAAATGATGAACAAGTAATAATTTATTATTAAAGTATCCCTTCGAGTACATCGCGGATGTTGACTCTTTGACCATTTTTATAGGGTACAATCCATGCGTCCTTTACACCCATTTCACGCAGATATTTTTTAAAAGTTTCTGCTTCCCAATAGTCGTTAAAATATCCAATAGTATATTTTTTTAGTCCATCTGGATCCACATCTCCACTGAAATTGGGGTTATTTTCAAAATACTTTCTTAAATCTTTATTTTTAAACGCCCCAATCTGAACCTTAAAAACAACTCCTTTGTACATTCTTACTTTTTTGTCCTCAGGAATATTGGTAGCATCAGTCGTATTACGCTCGGGGGTTGTTGCGGTATTCATGGATCGTTTGTAATTGTCAAATTCTTCCTGAAGTTTCCTAAGTTCTTCTGACTTTTGTGCTACTTGATTTTCCAAATCGGTGGCTGAATTTCGCTTTGCAGCTAATTCACCCTTTAAAGTTTCGTTTTCATCATACACTTTCTTGAACTCAAGTGCGTCCATTTCTTTTTTCTTTTTCTCCCATTCTTTGCGAGTGGCAGCTTCATCTGCCTGGGCAAAAACTGATAAACAAAAAAGTGAAAACAAAATGGATAATATCGCTATTTTTGAACGAAGAATCATCTTTATAAATAATTTGGTGCTAAAGTAATGAATAAAAAGCTATTGTAAAACCTCAAATCGTCATTTTTACTATTCTATAGCATGAAAGAGACATTTTTACATTTTATTTGGCAACATCAATATTTCAATACATCTCAAATATTCACCAAAAGTGGAGATCCCATTCGAGTTATTAATCCGGGTTTTAAAAACCATGATGAAGGACCCGATTTTTTGAATGCGAAAATTATGATAGGAAATATTGAATGGGTGGGTAATATCGAAATTCATATAAAGTCTTCTGCTTGGTATACACATGGTCATCATGAACATGGAGCGTATAATAATGTAATATTACATGTGGTATATAATCATGATAGAGAAGTATTGTTCACCGATAATTCTATCATACCTACTTTGGAATTGAAGCATTATATCGCCAAAGGATTAATTGAAAAATGTTCAAAATTAATTGACACAAATACCAACATTCCTTGCAGTGAAAGTATCACAAATGTAGATGGACTAACCGTGTCAGCAATGATCAACCGTAGCGCTACACATCGATTGGAAAGAAAAGCAGCTTCTTTTTTGAAAATTTTAAAATCATTAAATAATGACTGGGAAGAATGTTTTTACAGGCATTTAGCTCAAAACTTCGGTTTTAAAGTCAATGCAGCTGCTTTTTACAGATTAACTGAATTATTGCCTTTAAAAATTATTGCCAAACACACCGCCAATTTACAAGAAGTAGAAGCTTTGCTTTTTGGAATGGCTGGGTATTTGAATCAAGACTCGGTGGATGAATACTATTGGAATTTGAAAAAAGAGTTTCAATTTATGAAACACAAATATTTTGCTTCCACTGAAGTGATGAAACCTTCGGAATGGAAACTTCTCCGACTTAGACCGGCCAACTTTCCTACCATTCGTATTGCACAATTTGCTAATTTGCTGAATAATTACCAAAGCATGTTTACCACTTTTTTGGAAGAAGATTCATTGGAAAATATTAAAAAATTATTGCGCGTGAAGCAATCGGAATACTGGTGCTCACATTATTTGTTTGGAGAAAAAACGGAGAAAAAAATACCCGGATTAGGCGAAGATTCCATTGACAATATTATAGTCAACACTATTTCCGTTGCACTTGCCGCATATTCCATAGCCAAGGACCATCAATTGTACCTCGACAGAGCCATTCATTTTCAGGAAAATATTGAAGCTGAGGCTAATAGTATAATTGATGAATGGAAAAATCTGGAGGTTTCAATTAATTCTGCATTTGAATCTCAAGGAGCCATTGAATTATACAATGAGCACTGTGCCAAAAAAGCGTGTCTCGAATGTCAGATTGGACATCGAATTATCAAAGGAAAGCAAAGACTAGATTTATAATCTATTATAAATTTTTCATGAATTTTTCAAGCTTCTTAAGATGCTTTGGAACAAAACTTAATTGACTATCCAAATTATAATGTTTCGAAAAGGCGAGTTGTTTGAACTTTTTATTTGATTGACTAATGTATTCAAAATAAATAGTGTTAAAAACATATTTTGTTTTCTTATTCCAATCTGAGTCAGCATTTTTGGTTTTTTCATACATATCAATCAATACAATTCTATTGGCTTTATATTCTCTTTGCAAATAATACAATTCCGGATGTTTGATTAAAAAAGAATTATTGACTGTAACTTTCGTTCTACCATAGGTATCGTCAGGATTAATGTGATTATAGGTTTCTGTAATATAATGATAAAGAGGATTAGTGGCATCGTCCAAATCATTTGAAAAAACCACAATGGTATTTGAATCACTACTGTAATATGTGGCGATTTTTTGTTTCAATATTTCAAATTCCCGATTTACTTTGTTAAAATATTTCATACTATCAATATTGTATTCATTCGATACTGATTCAAAAATTACTACCAGTTTCTTTGAATTTTTTAAAGTATCAATCTGTTGTGTTCTCAAATAATTGAAATATCTGCTGTAGTAACTATTTGTATCGAGTAAATAAGTTCTATCATTTAAAAAATCGTTAATTTTTTTTACGGAGTCTGTTGCACATGAAACATAATAAAAGCAATCAATACAATTTAGCTCAATGGTTTTTTGTAAAGTATAATTATAGATATCATTTAAAGTAAGTGGCCTCTTTTTAGTAAGTAACGTGTTTTGAACACTTTTAGGAAGGTTATTAAACCTGAATTCCGGTAATAGATATTTTCCAAAATAAGCTTGATTACTCAAATCATATGGGTAAAAATAATATTTTGAAAGAAAATATTGGTTTTGGAGATCTGGACGAACCAAATATAACTCTACTATTGATTGCGCCAACTTTGAAAGAATTAAAGTATCATTTGGTCGGTACAAATGTTGTTTCCATATTTCTCCTAATCTATAGGGTTGTTTGAAATCATAGTTATTTAACAAAAAAGCAAAGGTTGTTGAAGCGGTCCATAACAATGAATCAAAAGCTTCTGGAGAAAAAAATATATTATTAGTACCCTTATTTGCCAACAAAGAATTTTTGTTTTTTAATATTTCAAGTCGTTCTTTAGAAGCAGGATGAGAATCAAAATTAAAAAATGTAGCTGAACTTTTCTTATAGTCCATTCTTTGCTTTTGTTTTGCTTCTTCATGTATAAGAAGTTTATAAAAATTTTCAGCGGGAATTGGTGAATATCCCAATTTAATCAAGGTTTTGTATGCAAATTCATCAGCTTCTTTTTCATTTTCTCTTGAAAACTTTGCATGCCCGGCTAATATTCCATTTGCCAATAATGTTGCAACTCCAGAACCCAAAAATATTGAAGTAACTATAGCGGTATTTTGTGCTTGTCTGATACTTCTCTTTTCATGAATATAATTTTGCATTACATGGTCATATTCCATGTGACCTATTTCGTGTGCCAATATTTCTGCAATCATTGCCTCATCAGTACAATTTGCTACAAGTCCAATGGTAACATAAATTGATTCATTATCGAAAACAAAAGCATTAATATCGGGATCCTTTATAATAAACACATTCATGTTTCTATTGGGCACTTTCGTATTGGAAATGATTGAATTTAAAATTTTTTGAAGTTTTGTTTCCATTTCAAACCATCCCCAATAAATGTAATTTCCATCGTGTAAGTCTTTTTTTTGTGAAACTAATTCCTCAACAAATGCTTCTAAAAATTCAGGGTCAATTTTGTTTTTAAAGAGTTCATGCATTCGTTTTGCATATGCTTCGTAATTGGGCTTATATTTTTGATTATAAGGCAAATACCTTACAAAATCCTCTTTTTCAACGAATTGAGCAAATGAAATATTATTCAAAAAAAATACAGAAATAAAGATGACTATGTTATTTAATAAGCTTAACCTTTTAAGGCTATTTATGTAACTCATACTATTGTTTCTACATCTAACAAATGTCTTTGGGCTATATACAATCATGAAAATTATATTGAATTAACAAAAATATAATTACACATTAAAAAATCAAACCAATTACATAATTAATTAATCTATAAAATACGTTATTTCGCATTCTTAAATGTGATTATATTTTTATCAAAAATAAACTAACTTTGAACTGATGTGTTTTCCATAATTCCTATGCGACTTCAAGGTGTGTTGAATGTTTTTTTTCTTTATTTGAGTTTTTACTCTTTTGCACATATCAATCCTATTAATCCAAAAACCATTTTAGGCACTGGAGAATCACTCATACAATTCACTCCTAATAAGGGTCAATTTTACCCATTCGTAAAACTAAAAGCTGAAATCAGCGGAGGTGAGTTTTATGTTTCTGGCAATGCATTTTATTACCATTTTATTGATTTTGATAAGCTGCACAGCATTACGCATGGAAATCCTGAAGATGATACTTTAAGCACTACTTTGCTTAAAGTTGCTTTTAAAAATGGAAACAAAAAACCCATAATAAGTTATTCGGGTGCATTTCCCGATTATAAAAACTATTTTATAGGAAATGATTCAAGTAAGTGGCACAGTAATGTGTACTCCTACAAAAAATTTATACTTTCTGAAATGTACCCAAATGTAGATGTGCAAGTAACCAGTAAAGGTGAAGACCTTAAATATGACCTTGTAATAAAACCCGGAGGAGATATTTCGAAAATAAAAATGACTTATGAGGGAGCAAAAAGTATGCAATTGGTATCCAATAATTTAGTCATAGAAACCAACCAAAGCCGAATTACTGAATTTATTCCCGAAGCATATCAAATAATTAAAGGCAAAAAAGTTAAAGTAAACTGTAATTATTTATTGAATGGAAATGAAGTTGGATTTTCCATTGGTGCTAATTACAATCCGGCATACGATTTAGTGATTGACCCTCAGATTGTATTTTCGAGCTACACCGGTTCAAAGGCTGATAATTTTGGATACACTGCCACTTTTGATCAGGATGGGAATACGTATGTGGGGGGAGTTGTTTTTAGTATTGGTGCGTTTGCGAGACTTTATTTTGGATTTAGTAAAATAGATTCAGCACGTATTGATAATGGAGGGGACCCATTCAATTACTATCCCGTTGATTCTTTCCCTTTTTCACCTACAGCTTATAAAATCAAATATCAGGGCGGATTTACAGATGTAGTTATTTTTAAATTTTCGAGAGATGGTAAAAGAAGACTATATGCCACCTACTTAGGTGGTAATGGCGCAGAAACACCGCATAGTATGGTGGTCAATCGCAATAATCAATTGATAGTGTTTGGGGCTACCGGGTCATTAAATTTTCCAGAAACTTCAGGTGTAATATTAACAACCGGGACTGGAAGTTTTTTTACTACTTATACCAATGATCTTGCTTTTACAAACGGCTCCCAAGTATTTGTATCAATATTGAATGAACTGGGCACGGACTTGAATGCTTCGTTAGTTGTACGAACAAACGGAAATAGTGGAATCAATTATTTAGACAAAACAGGATTTACACCAACTTTGCCTACTGAAAACTACTATAATTTTGGAGATAATTATAGAGGAGAGGTAATTTGTGACACTTTAGACAATATATATGTAGCTACATATACTGAAGCTATTCAAATTCCTCTGGAAAATACTTCAAAAGTCTTTACTTCGACCGATAAATCTGATGCCTGGATATTCAAACTTTCAAAAGATTTAACCCAAATACTTTTTAGCAAAAGAGTTGGAGGCACTGGCACTGATGTTGCCTATGGCTTGCAACCTGATAGTAAAGAAAATTTGTTTTTTGCCGGCCACACCAATAGTACAGATATGTTTGGCTCCATAACCGGATTAAATATTGCACCATTTGGTCAAATGGATGGGTATGTAGCAAAATTGGATCCTTCTGGTAATTTAGTTGCTGCTACCTATTTGGGAACACCTCAAGATGATCAGGCCTTTTTTGTGCAAACAGACTTAAACAATAATGTGTACGTAATGGGTCAAACATGGAGTAATAATTATCCGATTGCCTCCACTGGAACCAGTTCCTTTTGGAGTGATCCTGGTAGTGGTCAGTTTATCCATAAATTAAATAATTCCCTTTCCGGTACTATTTTTTCAACCGCATTTGGCTCTGGAATTCAGGGTCCGGACATATCTCCAACTGCTTTTTTAGTTGATAATTGTGGTTTAATTTATATTTCAGGATGGAGAGGAAGTCTAAAATCACCAGAGTTTGCCGGTAGTCCATCTCGAAGACTTCCATTAAAAAATCAATTACCTTATAATCCTACTAGTGCGTCAGGATTTTACTTTGTTGTTTTTGGTAAAAATATGGAAGGAATTGTTCAAGGAACTTATTTTGGAAATGATGGTATAGATCATGTAGACGGTGGAACAAGTAGATTTGACAAAAGAGGCTATATTCATCAGGCAATTTGTGCTGGCTGCAGAGGAACAAACATAACTCCAACTACACCTGCTGATGTTTGGTCACCAACAAATAAAAGCAATAATTGTAATATGTTAGGTGTGAAGTTTGATTTTGAAACGGTGGATATCAAAGCCAACTTTACCTCGACTCCTCCATTAAAAAACGACACTATTAAAGTCAAAGAAGGTCAGAATATTGTTTTTCAATTTACTGGAAATACGATTTCAGGAGCTAATGTTTCTTGGTTCAATTTTAAGTATCCCTCTACCAACAGAAATGACAAAAGGTTTATAACTGAAGAACCCGTGTGGACAGCTCAACCTGTTTTTCCTTTACCTACATTTATGTCGTTAAGAAAATGGTTTATTGAAGTAGATTATGCCAAATCTGAAGACTGTATCCAAAGAGATGACCAAACTTTTTTTGTGGTGGTAGAACCAAGCATAATTAATGCCAATATTTGCAATGGTGATACGGGGCAATTTGATGTAAAGGGTAATATTGGGTTTGCCAAATGGACTCCCATATCTGGGTTAAGTAATCCCGATATCAAAAATCCAAAAGTGTGGACTCCTAAAGATGAAGTTTATAATGTTCGGTTGGTTGCAAACGATAATTCATATTCAGGTAATTACACAGCTACCGTATCAGCAATTAATTATCAGCCCAAATCAGCATACAAATTTACTTCTGATAGTTCGGGAACCGTACCACATACTGTTTTTGTCGAAAATGAAAGTACTTTTAATAATGGAAAATATCTATGGAATTTGGGTAATGGATCTACCTTATCAGGGAAAAATATTGGTTACACCTTTGATAAAATTGGACGATATAATTTAAAACTTAAAGCAAGTCAGGATAGTGCCGCTTGCTCATTTGCTGACTCTATCTCCAAATACGTATTTGTACTTCCCAAAATCAATGACGTGATTTATTGTCCGGAGCGACCCATTGTCAACTATACAATTGATGGCGGTATTTTGTGCTTGTGGAATACTTCTGTCAGCGGAGTGAAACTCGATAAAAATAATGGTTGTGCCACTACCGTTACGCTTCCCAGCCCGTTAATTAGTTTTCCAAATGTTATCGTATATTCAGAACTAAATCAACCATATTCATATGTTTTCACAGTCACTGCAAAGTCTAGGGCATTTGTTCCTACCATTTATTTTTACGATACCACAACACAACGTGAAACAGATAATATTTTAGTAAAGTTTGAAGGGAAAACGCCCGTTCGTACCCGAACTTGGGACACCGGAAACAAACAAAAATATACGGACAGCACCTTCAAAACTACTTATTACAAATCAGATAAATACACAATTATAATTTCAGGTATCGACACAAACGGTTGCCGATATCGTACAGAATGGCCTTTGGATTTGAACCTGATGATAATTCCTAATGTATTCACACCCAATAATGATGGGGTAAATGATCAATTTGAAATTTCAGGTTTGAACCGACAAAAAACAACATTAAATGTATTCAATAGATGGGGACAACAAGTATATCAATCAGGTGAAAATAACTATTACAACAACTGGAAAGCCGAAAATCTCGCAGAGGGCGTTTATTATTACACCATCAAATTCAATCACGAAACCCCCAGAACTTATAAAGGTTGGGTGCAGGTGCTAAGATAATCCTACAAAATAAACTTACTTAAATCTCTATTTTGAATTAGGTTGGATAGTTTTTCTTCCACCAATTTGCTCCCTACAATAAGTTTTGTTCCCGATTTAATTTGATCGGGTACTTGAAACAAAAATTCATTGAGCAAAGTACTCATAACGGTATGCAATCTGCGTGCACCAATGTTTTCTATTTCATTGTTTAATAAAGTTGCATATTCCGATATTTTTTCGATGGCTGCATCATCAAATTCCAATTCCACATTTTCGGCATTTAATAATGCCGCATATTGTTTAGTCAGAGAGTTTTTTGGAGTAGTTAATATTTGTATGAAATCTTCCTTTGTCAAACTATTAAGTTCTACTCTTATGGGGAAACGTCCTTGTAATTCAGGAATTAAATCAGAAGGTTTGGCAGTGTGAAATGCTCCTGCAGCTATAAACAATACATGATCGGTGTTGATTACTCCATATTTGGTATTTACGGCACTTCCTTCCACTATGGGCAACAAATCTCTTTGCACACCTTCTCTGCTTACATCGGCTCCACTACCTTTGGAAGCAGCTGATCTTGCAATTTTGTCAATTTCATCAATAAAAATAATGCCTGCATTTTCAGCTTTTTTTATTGCTTCAGCCTTCACATCATCCATATCAATTCGTTTAGAAATCTCTTCATCTAACAAAATTTTACGGGCTTCTTCAATGGCTATTTTTCGTTTTTTTGATTTTTTGGGTGCCATACCATTAATCATTTCCTGAATATTTTGGAGCGCCATATCGTCTAGCCCATTAGGTCCAATTACTCCAACATTGGCATTTCCGGTAATAGGTACATCTATTTCTACTTTTTTATCTTCCAGTTCGCGGTTGCGTAGTTTTTCACGAAATTTTTCACGCGTTTTTTGGTTCAGAGCTACATCTTCCATGGATACGCTTGCATTTTCAGTTTGGGCCATTGGCATTTCCATTCCGTTAATTGTAATTTTAGCGGGTTTTACCTCGTGAGTAGGTTTTATTGGAGGGATTAATAAATCCAAAATGATATCTTCTACTGCTTCCTCTGCCGCTTTCCGCAAAATTTCTTTTCTATTTGCTTTTACCATAAGCACCGATTGTTCCACCAAATCGCGTACCATACTTTCCACATCTCTACCCACATAGCCCACTTCAGTAAATTTTGAAGCTTCCACTTTGATAAAGGGAGCATCAGCCAGCTTTGACAATCTGCGGGCAATTTCTGTTTTTCCTACACCCGTAGACCCAATCATCAGAATATTGTTAGGAATAATTTCTTTTTGCATTTCTTCAGGTGCATTCATTCTGCGCCACCTGTTTCGTAGAGCTATTGCAACATTGCGTTTTGCTTCATGCTGTCCAATAATATATTTGTCAAGTTCCTTAACGATTTCAGTTGGGGTAAGTGCTCCGGTCATTTTTTATTTTTATTGATGTAAAACTAATTAAAGAGTTGTCCCTTTACCAATTTAGTTATGAATAGAGTTATTAACAATTATTTGACAATTGATTGGATTTGGTTGATTTAACAAGGATTAAAACTTATACAGGTTCTTATATATTTTAAATTAATTATTTTTAAATACTATACAATACAATATACCAAGTGGATAAGTAGATAAGATTATTATCAACAGGTTATACATTTTTTCGAATCGCAATATTATGTATTTGTTACCAATTAGAGGCTATTATTAATTAATTGTTAACATTTATAGATGCGCTTAGTTTTACAATTGTTAATGAATAAATAATTTACAAATAAGTATTGCTTTTCCAAGATGGTTGACATTTATAGATTTTTATTGTGCGATATGATTTTATGTAATAAATGAAATTATTTATTAATATTTATTAACACTATGTTAACATTCAAAATCTAATTATGGTGTCTTCAATATCCCAATTCTTTTTAACTTTCAATGCTTTTTTAAACATATACACAGGTTCAGGATATGTTTTTCTGGTATAATTACCTGAATCGTAGCGTTTGTTATTGTTTTTATCTTTTATTATTCTGATATGATAAATTCCTTGCGGTAGATTTTCATATGTAATTTTCTTTTCGTTGTAACGCACATCTTTAATTGTATATTTTTCATCTAATAATTGGTAGATAAAAAATGGTTCAGTGGTTTCAAGTGAAATATTAGCCCTAAATATTTCTTCTTCATTTTTTTTAACTGGTTCTGTTTTTTTAAATGTTAATGAAATTCTTTCATTGGTATCTTTAAGTATATTAAATATACTTTTAGGTTTCAATACAATTTGAATAAAATCTTTTACTCTAAAATTGATTTTGTAAGTATTTGTAAATATGGTATTTGATGAGTCTTTATTGAAGTGTTTGTTTAACTTCTGATAATTAAATCTTAAGCTATCAATTATAAATACTATGGAAGTATCTTTTTCAAATAAAATGGGTTCATACGTTTCTATTTTAAAGGGAATGCTGTCAGTAAAAGCATATTTATCATCGGGGGTGCTTGATTTTACTATGTTTTTGTATCTGGTAAATTTTTTGGGTGTTGATTGTACTATTTGTATTTGGTAAGTGGTATCGTTAAATGAAGAATCTTCAACAAATACTTTTACCGGAATGCTATCTTCACACAAATCGGTCTTAAAAATGATTATTTCTTTTCCGTTATCGTTTTGTTTATGGTATAGTTTTTTTTCACTGGATAGTTTGTATTTGTATATACCTTCATCGAAAGTTATTCTAATGTCTGTTCCATTTTTGACTGCTAGGAATCTGGGTTTGTTTATGTCATTGTGAAACATTTCAAGTGTCAGACTATCTATGTTTTGCGTTAAATTTAATGGTTCGGAAATGAAATTTATATTTTCTTTTTTTGAATCATAAATCAGGTTTTTATTGACATCATTGAATGCAAATATTTTGTATTGATTAGGTAAGATATTTGTTATTTGATATTTGCCGATATCATTTGAATATGTAAAATATTTTGGTTTGTGTTTTAAAGGAGTAATTGAATCAATATTTTCATATAATCCTACCATTACTTTTTGAATGGTATCTTTTTTATAGTAATCGATTGTATATCCTTTAAGTCTTATTGTGTCAATTGTATTTCCGGTAGAAAAACTCAAATAAAGATTTCTTAAAAGATTTTTTTCATTTTCATCTGGTATTCCATCAGGAAAGTTTACAGAATATGTGCCATTGTATGGAATTTTCTTTTTCTCATCTTTAAATTCAAGAGGATGTTTGAAAATTATGGAAAGTTTTTTGCCGGTGCTCTCTATTTCAAATTCATTATTAAAGTTAGGATTGATAAGAATATTGTCCTTGAGTTTTGTTGCATCTATCCGCTCGTTGAATTTGAAAACAATCTTATTTCCCTTATAGTTAGTAGTATTTTGTAAGGGGTAACTTGAAAGTAATTTTGGTGGTTTTCTATCTTTAGGTCCTCCCGGTGGTGCACTTACTGAAGCACATTTGATTAGAATAAATGCACTGATTGTAATTATAATAGGGAGATTAATCTTTATATTGAAAATATTAGTAATGTTAATTTGCATCTATTTATTAAGGTAAATCATTAAAATAGATATATCTGAAGGATTTACACCACTTATTCTGGAAGCAATTCCAAGCGTTTCGGGTTTTAGTTTAGATAGTTTTTCTCTTGCTTCGCTTGACAATGCGTGTACGCTTTTGAAGTCAAAATCCGGTTTGATTTTGATATGATCTATTTTTTGAAGACTATCAGCCATTTTTTGTTCTTTCTCTATATAGCTGTCGTACTTTATAGATATTTCTGCTTGTTCAATTGATTCGTTTGAATACTTTACCAATGTTTCATGAATCTCATCGTTAATTTGATGAAGATTTGAAAATTCAATTTGAGGTCTTTTTAGTAAAGAAAACAATGATGTTTTTTCTTTAACCAAAGCCATATCATTTTTTTGAAGAAATGGATTGAGTATATCTGTCGACACTTTCAATTGTTTCATCAATTCAATTAGTTCATTTGATTTTTCAATTTTGGTTCGGACGTTTTGAAGCCTGTTTTCTGATGCTAATCCAATATTATAACCTCTTTCTGTAAGTCTAATATCTGCATTATCCTGTCGCAGCAATATTCTGTATTCTGCTCTGGATGTAAACATTCGGTATGGTTCTTCGGTACCTTTGGTAATTAGGTCATCAATTAATACACCAATGTATGCCTCAGATCTACTCAATATAAATGGTTCTTTGTTATGAATGTTTTGATGTGCATTTATACCAGCCATTAGACCTTGTGCAGCAGCTTCTTCATAACCGGTTGTTCCATTGATTTGACCGGCAAAGAATAAGTTTTGAATGAGTTTTGTTTCTAAAGTGTTTCGTAATTGTGTAGGGGGAAAGTAATCATATTCAATTGCATATCCTGGACGAAACATTTTAGCGTTTTCAAATCCCTTAATTTTTGTTAATGCCTTGTATTGGACATCTTCTGGAAGGGAAGTTGAAAAACCATTTACATACACTTCCACGGTATTCCAACCTTCAGGCTCAACAAATATTTGATGACGATCTTTGTCTGCAAATCGACTTACTTTATCTTCTACAGAAGGACAGTATCTCGGTCCTATACCTTTGATTCTACCACTATACATGGGTGACTTCTCAAATCCTGTCTTCAATATATCGTGTACTTCTTCATTGGTATAAGTAATGTGGCAGCTTTTTTGAATTTTTATGGGTTCGATTTCAGGTAAATAGGAAAACTTTTCAGGATTTTCGTCCCCCATTTGCTCTTCCATAATTTCATAATTCAAGCTTCTTCCGTCTATTCTTGGTGGTGTTCCGGTTTTCATTCTGCCGGATTCAAAACCAAGTTGGACTAATTGTTCGGTAATTCCTGTTGCTGCTTTTTCAGCAGTTCTACCACCGGAGAATTGTTTTTCACCTATATGAATAATTCCATTTAAGAATGTACCATTGGTTAGGACAACTGATTTAGCATCAATTTCAAGTCCCATACCGGTTTTAATGCCGACAACTCTATTGTCTTTGATTAATAAACCCGAAACCATTTCTTGCCAAATATCTATGTTCTTATTGCCTTCCAACATCAATCGCCATTCTTCTGCAAATCGCCATCTGTCGTTTTGAGTCCGTGGGCTCCACATAGCAGGACCTTTTGAGCGATTTAGCATTCTGAATTGTATAGTAGTTTTGTCGCTTATTATTCCAGACCCCCCACCTAGTGCATCTATTTCTCTTACAATTTGCCCTTTTGCAATTCCACCCATAGCAGGGTTGCACGACATTTGACCAATACGAGTCATGTCCATAGTAACTAACATTACTTTTGATCCCATACTTGCAGCAGCCCAAGCAGCTTCACATCCGGCATGTCCCGCACCAACAACTATTACATCGTACTTATTAAACATAGGTCAACAAATTAAATGTTCCACGTGGAACGTAATACCAACAACCGTTGTTATTTATTAAATGTTCCACGTGGAACACGAACACAAAAGTAATACACCAACAACTGATAATTAAATATTCTTGCTAGGTGAGAAATAATAGAAGCAATTTTATTACACATATATGAATAAATTGTTAAGTAAGCATTTGAATGCGGTATATTTGTTATATAATATAATTAAATGAGCGAAGCCATTAAACACGAATGCGGAATTGCCTTAATCCGTTTGAGAAAGCCTTATGCATATTATATCAAAAAGTATGGTTCTGCTTTTTATGGCTTGAATAAACTCTACGTATTATTAGAAAAACAACACAATAGGGGACAAGATGGTGCAGGCGTAGCGGTTATTAAACAAGATGTTAAGCCCGGTATTGCATACGTTAATAGAGCACGTTCGGTGGAACCACAGCCTATACAGGATATTTTTTCAAGAATAAATAAAAAGGTAAAAAAAGCACTGAAAGGTAATAAAGAGAAAATACTTAATGCCGAGTGGATGAAAGAAAATGTTCAATTCACTGGTGAGGTATTGATGGGTCATTTGAGGTATGGTACATACTTGGGGAACTCAATAGATAACTGTCATCCTTTTATAAGAGATAATAATTGGAAAAGCAGAACCCTGGTAATGGCTGGTAATTTTAACATGACCAATGTAGATGACCTTTTTACCAAATTAGTTGATCTTGGACAGCATCCAAGGGAAATGGCCGACACGGTAACTGTCCTTGAAAAAATAGGACACTTTTTAGATGAAGAAAATCAATACATTTTCGATAGGTTCAAGAACCAGTTTGATAACCGCAAAATGACAGATATCATTGAAAATTCACTTGATTTAGCAAAAGTGCTTCGAAGATCCTGCAAAGATTTTGATGGTGGATATGCCATGATGGGAATGACGGGCTATGGCGGTGCCTTTGTAGCAAGAGATCCTAACGGAATACGACCGGCATATTATTATGCTGATGAAGAGATTGTGGTAGTTGCATCTGAAAAACCTGCAATAAAAATCGCGTTTAATATTAATTACAATGAAATTAAGGAAATAAAGCCTGGTCATGCCTTAATCATATCTAAAGATGGTGAATATAGTGAGCATCAATTCAGAGAGCCCGGTCCGCAATTATCTTGTTCATTTGAAAGGATATACTTTTCAAGAGGAACCGACCCTGATATTTATCATGAAAGAAAAATGCTTGGCAGAAACTTATGTGATAAGGTATTGGCAGCTATTGATAATGATTTAGAAAACACAGTGTTCAGTTATATTCCTAATACAGCCGAATCTGCATTTTTAGGCTTGATGCAATCATTGGATGATTATTTGGTTAAGCACAGAATAGATTTTATTCAGAAAGGTAAATTCACTAAAGAATCGTTGGAAAAGACGCTTTCATTCCGTCCAAGAATTGAAAAATTAGTTATTAAAGATGCCAAACTCCGAACTTTTATAACTAATGATGCTGACAGAAGTGATTTGATAGCACATGTATATGATACTACATATGAAGTAATTAATAAAGGTGTGGATACGCTGGTAGTTATAGATGATTCCATTGTAAGAGGAAGTACACTTGAAAAGAGCATTTTGGCAATGCTTGAAAAACTAGAACCAAAGAAAATAGTAATCGTTTCTTCTGCACCTCAAATCAGATATCCTGATTGTTATGGAATAGATATGTCAAAGATTGGTGAATTTGTAGCATTTAGGGCCGCACTTGAACTTATTAAGGAAAATGACATGGAATCGTTGTTGGATGAAGTATATGAAAAATGTAAAGCAACGGAATCTTTGGAGCCAGAGGAAATTAAAAACTTTGTTAAAGAACTATATGCACCATTTACCTACGAACAAATTTCTGATAAAATTGCTGAAATTGTAACTCCTAAAGGAATGAAAGCCGAAGTTAAAGTTGTATATCAGTCTATTGAAGGATTGCATGATGCCTGCAAAAATCATAAAGGGGATTGGTACTTTACCGGTGATTATCCTACGGTAGGTGGCATGAAAGTAGTAAATAAAGCTTTTGTCAACTTTATGGAAGGCAAAATGGTGAGAGCTTATTAAATTCTCTTATTTCAAATAATCTAATAATTTTTCCATTGCCATTCCTCTTGAACCCTTTATTAATATGGTTGCATTTTGGATCGGGTGTGATTTCAAATGCGCTTCTAACATTTCTCTTGTTTCGAAAAACTTTTCCATTTTAAAATCATTCTTATGTAAAGAAAATTCTTTACCACAATAGTAAGTGTCTGAAAATGAATGTTTTTGACAAAATTCAATAAGTTTGCGGTGTTCACCCGAACTATAGTTTCCAAGCTCAAACATATCTCCAAGCATAAGTACTTTATTTGCAGCATCTATTTTTGAAAAACTTTCAATACTTGATTCCATTGAAGATGGATTGGCATTATAACAATCCAACACAACTTGATTGGTGCCAACTGAAACCAACTGAGAACGATTGTTGGATGGTACGTAATTTTTAATTGCTTCTATTGCTACATTTTCATCAATTTCGAAATAGTCAGCTATACATAATGCGGCATTGATATTGTGTATATTGTATGATCCAATTAGTTGAGTGTCAATAATCTTACCGGTTTTTGATTTTAATTTTAATAGAATTGAACCGGATTCTACAGTTGTATAGGTTTTGTTTTTTTGCGAACCATAATAAACGGCATTGTTGAATCGGGAAGCCATTCGCACCAATAATTCATCCGTACTATTAACAAATGCAACTCCGTTATGTGTTAGTAACCAATAGTACAACTCACTATTACCCTTTACGACACCTTCAAAACTTCCATAGCCCTCCAAATGATCTAATCCATTGTTGGTGATGATACCGAAGTTTGGTTCTGCGATTTTGCATAATAATTCAAGTTCTCCTACATGATTGGCTCCAAGTTCAATTGCTGCGATTTGAACGGATTTGTCGATGGAGAGCAAAGTAAGTGGTACACCAATATGATTATTGAGATTTCCTTTTGTGGCAAAAGTTTTTAAAGTTGTTGATAAAACACTGTATATCAGCTCTTTAGTTGTGGTTTTGCCATTTGATCCGGCAATTCCAATAATAGGTATCTGTAATTGTCGTCGATGATAATTGGCAAGTTGTTGAAGGGCCTCCAGACAATCATTCACCATAATTGTTTTGTTGGGAATAGAGAATGCTGCTTCGTCAATAACACAAAAGCTTGCTCCGAGTTCGAATGCTTTTTGTGCATACTGATTTCCATTGAAGTTTGGACCTTTCAACGCAAAGAAAAGGTTGCCTTTTTCTATTTTACGTGTATCAGTGCATACACCGGTTGATTGTTCGAAAATTTTATATATCTCGGATATTTCCATTTATGTTTTGAAAATAAGTTAATGTATCGTTCTGTATATTTTCCGCATTCGTCATTTTTGCATTTTTTAGAACCGGAGCTTTAATACCATTGTCATATGTAGTTACTCCTTGAAATACTCTTGCTTCATCCCACATATTTTCATCGAAAAATTTCTGAATGGTATTGGCACCTCCTTCTATGATAATGGATTGAATATTATGTTCATAAAGTTTTTTAACTATCTCATTAACAGACCATTCATTTATTTTGATATATTCTACTTTATTTGATTTATCGTTTTCAATGGTATTGAAAATAATGGTTTTTTCGGATTGGTTCAATAAATGATAGTTTCCCGGAATTTCGAGATGGCGATCCAAAAGTATTCGGATTGGGTTTCGACCGTTCCAGTCTCTTACGTTAAGTTGAGGATTGTCGTACCAAGCGGTGTTGAATCCAACTAATACGGCATCTTCCTCCGAGCGCCATTTGTGTACTAATTTTCTTGAATATTTATTGCTTATCCATTTGCTATTGTAATCCGTGTTGGCAATAAAGCCATTGGCGGTTTCGGCCCATTTCAATATTATGTACGGTCTTTTCTGAAGGTGAAAAGTATGAAATCTACAGTTTAATAATTGACATTCTTTTTCGAGTATATCTTTGGTAACACTTATCCCATTTTCTTCCAACTTTTTTATTCCTTTACCTGATACAATTGGGTTTGGGTCCACTGAACCAATAACTACATTTTTTATTTGATTATTGATGATTAACTCAGTACACGGTGGTGTTTTTCCGAAATGATTACAAGGTTCAAGCGTAACATACAAAGTTGATTTGTTAAGCAATTCTTTATCAGAGACTGACTCAATTGCATGAACTTCGGCATGAGGTCCACCGTATTTCATATGATAACCTTCTCCAATTATCTGATTATCAACGACTAATACGGCTCCAACCATTGGATTAGGACTTACAGAACCAAGTCCTTTGAGTGCAAGTTCAATTGCACGTTTCATATATATATCCTTGATATCCAACTAATTATCTAAATATTTTATGGCCGACTCCAATACATTATCTTTACCATTTCCAAATGCATTCACATCTTGTTTGATTACCTGATTGGGAATCAAGCCTTTACCTTCATATATATTTTTATTCAGGTCGTATGTTATTCGCTGTGCTAAGGTCACTTTCCATCCATTGGGCAAATAAAAATTTCCGGTATAACGAACGATATCACTCAAAGGACCATTGGCACCAAAGGTAGTATCACCCATTATCACTACGTTTGACCTTGATTTCAAAGCTATTGCAGTAATTTCAGATGCGCTTGCACTGTTTTTGTTTACAAGAATAACCATTTTATTAAGGTAACTGACACTTGCGCCTTCGATTTTTTCAGCTAAAAATGGACTCATTTCATATCGGTTTCTACTGATTCTGAATTGTGAGTATCCCCAAGTGTAAGAACCACTTACAAATCTGGAACATAAGTTATAGAATGCTCTGGCTTCGCCACCTGTATTATTTCTTAAGTCTAGAATCAATCCCGAATTGGAATTGCTATTTGAAACAAAATTGTTGAAATTGACTTGATTTTGAAGGTCTTGAAGCGCATTTCCAAAATATCGTTGATTGATATATGAAATAGATTTGTTTTTTATAGTTCCTAATACAATTTCATCTGATTGAATATTTGTGCCCGGAATATTGCCTTTTAATGTGGATGCATTATTTATATAGTTATTTACAATGTTTTGTGTGAGGTTCAAGTTTAAAACGGTTCCATCCAATTGCCTACCACTATAGCTGGTACTATCTTCAAATTCAATTTTTTTGTGTCCATCAATTAATGATTTCAACATTAACTTTAATATTTCTTTAAGTTCGGCTTTAGTAGTAGTGCTTGAAACTTTTGAACGATTTTCATTATACACATTATCCCAGTTTACAGGGTCTTGATTAAAAAAAACATAGTTTTGATCGATGCCATTCCAAAATGCATCAAAGTTGCCAATGGGTGTATTGGGATTGCCTGCCGGAACTACATAGTCGGCTTCTTTTTTACATGAAATTATAAAAATCAGTAAGAAAAATAACTTAATACTCTCCTTCATAATTAAATTCTTCTTCTTCTTCAACAGGTTTTTTTCTGGTTTTACGTTTCAGAATCATTCTTCGAAAACCCAAATTTATTTCTACATTTCGGTTATAACGAGGCGTATGAGTAGGAGGAGGTGTTCCTCTAAATGCAATAGCATCTGTAAATCCATGATTATAACGTCCTTCAATGAATATTTCTCCATATTTTATTAATATTCCCATTCCGGCACCAATGGTTGCTCCTACGTCCCAACGATTATCCTTTTGATTTCCATAATTGTAATTATCGATAAATGGGTAATTCTCAGTTTCGGATTTTACTTTAATGGTATTACCTCCAAGATCATTGACATAAAAACTACCGGATTTTGTTCCCCAACCCCAATATCCTACGGAAGGGCCGGAATAAGCAAAAAACTTGTATTTTTTAGTTGCATAAAACAAAGTAGGAAGTATCGGAACCATTAAATAGTTCATATTTACTTGCCAGGTGTCATTTCCCAATCCACCTGTATTTTGTGCGGGCGATTGTTCGGTTGGTGTTTTGGTAACTTTGTATCCTTTTTGACAATAATAAATATCCATTCTGAGTGCAAAAAAGTAATTGAAAGCATATTCTGTAGTTGCTCCCAGGTTAAAGCCGTCTATATTTTCTTGTTTTGTATTCGAAATGTTGCGAGTGTCAACTTTATCTACCCAAGCATGACTATATCCCCCTCTGATTCCAACAGCCAGCTGTCCAAGTGTAGTTTTATAAGTTGTAAATATTACAAAAATTACAAAAAATAGAAATTTAGTTTGACGTAGGTGATTCATTGTCAACCGCTTTCAATGAATTTTCATCAATTGTTTTATTTTCAGAAATGATACCGGTTTCATTAAAAAACCTTTTCTGAAAAATTAATATCACACATACTGAAACAAATATTGAAGCATCGGCAACATTGAAAATGGGCCAAAACGAATAATACTGACCACCCACTATCGGTATCCATGAAGGAAGATATCCTTCCCAAATATCGATATAAAACATATCAATTACTTGACCGTGAAACCATGGCGTAGATACGCCATAAGGTGCATTATTCAATATTACACCATAAAATGTACTATCCAACACATTACCTATGGCGCCACCTAATATTAAAGCAATGCACCAAAGAAATCCTTTATTCGTATTTTTTTCGATTAAAGTATATAAATAATATCCAATGGCAAAAACTGCCAATATTCGGAAAAGGGTAAGAAATAATTTGCCATCAGGCAATCCTAACCAGTCCAAACCTATACCCATGGCCATTCCCGGATTAAGAGTATAATGAAGTTTGAACAAGTCCCCCAATATTTTTATCTCCCCGTTGTATCCCATTTGCATGTATTGATACACCCATAACTTCACTCCTTGATCCAAAGCGATAATCAGGGCACTTAATAAATAATATTTTAAGTATTTCATTGCGTAATTTAAAGCTGCAAATGTAGGAATTCTTTTTTGGTGTGAATGCCTTAGTTACGAAATCGTTAAAAAATTAAAACACAACATACATTTTTTTTAGATATATAAAAATTCCATTAAATTGAGCGCAATTAAAACATACAAAATTTATGGCTGAAAAATCGAGTTTTACTAAAGGGATAGAAAATGGAATAGAGTCTTTCATTTTTGCCTCACGTTGGTTGCAAGCACCTATATATATAGGTTTGATAATTGCTTCTGGAATTTATGTATTTAAGTTTTTTCAAGAATTGGTTCACCTTTCTGAAACTGTGTTAGAAATGAACGAAGTTCAAGTGATGCTTGCCATCCTTGGATTAATTGATATATCCATGGTAATGAACTTGTTAATGATTGTAATCATTGGTGGTTATACCATATTCACTAGCCGAATAGATTTTGGAGAGCAAGAAGATAAACCACAATGGCTCGATAATATGGATTCCGGAATTCTTAAAATTAAACTTGCTTCATCGCTTGCTACAATTTCTGGTGTTCATTTGTTGAAAACATTTATAGATATCCACGAAGAAATAGGGGATGGAGGTTCAAAACAAGGATTGGAAGCTGTGTACGTTGAAATTGTAATTCATATTATATTTATTATATCGGCATTATTATTAGCATATGTGGAACGCATTTTGCACGATTCGCACAAAGCAGCCCATGATCCGCATTTGCCAAAAGAAATCAGACATTAATCAACAATTATCATTAAAAGAAGGCCCTTCGTAATGAAGGGCTTTTTTGTTTGTATGCTTACAAGAACCAAAGGAATAGTATTAGGTTCCATTCGATATAAGGAATCATCAGTGATTGTAAAAATCTATACCGAAGCGTATGGGTTACAGACTTATATTCATAATTCGGTACGAAAAGCAAAAGCAAAGACTTCAGCAGCATTTTTTCAGCCCCTGACTTTGCTGGATATGGTGGTATACCACGATGAAAAGAAAGAAATACATCGAATTTCGGAATTGAGAATGGCCCACAGTTACCAAACGGTGCATAGTAACCCTGTGAAAATGACAGTGGCACTTTTTATTTCAGAAGTATTGAACAAATCCTTGCACGATAGCTTGATGAATAAAGAATTGTTTGAATTTATTTTTGGCAGTTTGCAATGGTTTGATACGAATGACCAAAAAGACTTTCATATTAGTTTTTTAATGAAATTGAGTGTGTTTTTAGGATTTGGTGTGCACACAAGCGAAGAATTTTTAATCCAAATAAAACATTCTTCAAATGAAGGAATGGAATCTGTTTTGGTTAATTACATGGATTTGGTATTAAATACAGATTTCGCTCATGTCGTATCCCTTACCAAAATAGAACTCAGCAAAATAATTGATCTGATAATTCTTTATTATCAGGCACATATCGAATCGTTTGGGACGTTGAAGTCGCTTAAAGTGTTGAGGGAGATATAATTTTTTGTTCTGTTAGTTCATATTTTATGCACTGTCATCAGCAATTTTTATTTTTTTGATAAGAAATTATGAATAGCCTTAATTACTATTTCGGGTTGTTCTTCTTGAGGAAAGTGCCCACAAGTTTCCAATTTGATTGTAGTTGAGTTAGTAAAACCACTTTGAAATTTTTCAAGATGATGTGGTTTGATAACAGCGTCTTTCATACCCCAAATAAACAGTGTCGGTTTATTTGAAATGGATTCACGTTTATTCCACAGTTGTTCAAACCAAAGTTGGTCGTTAAGTAACGATTTTGCAAACGCCAAAGCTCCGTTCCGCTGCGATTTATCGGCAAATGGTTTAGTATATTGTGTTGATAGGTTTTTGGGTAATTTATGGTCACCAAATGATTGAGGTAATATATATTTTGGTGAAAAGTTCAAATATCGATAAAGAAAAGGGAGTAACGGGCTTTTCAAGATCTTTTTAAGTTTTATGAAGTCCGGGTCTTTTTCATTACTCCATAGCCATGAATTTAGTATTATCAAATTAGTGATTTTTTCAGGAAATTGAATAGCAAAATTCAATCCGATAGGTCCTCCAAAATCATGAACCACAAGCGTAATGTTGTCTAATTGTTTTTCAGAAATAAATTTTTCAAGCGTTCTGCTATGGTTTTGAGTTGAATAGTCGAAATATTCGGGTTTGGTTGAAAGTCCAAAACCTATGTGGTCAATTGCCACGCACCTAAATTTTTCTTTAAGATTTTTTATAATATTTCTGAAATCAAAACTCCATGAAGGAGTGCCATGAACAAATAATAGTGTTTCACCTTTTCCTTCATCAATGTAGTGTAACTTTTGTCCGTTGATATCAAAGTATTTAGAAGTGAACGGGTATTCTGATGTATTGAGCCAATGATTTGCCATATGTCAATTTGTTTTTGTTAAAATTTTTGGCAAAGGTCTTTATCAATAGGGAAATAAAAGTTGGTATACACCAACATTAGAACTTAACAGTATTGAAAAGTTTACTGAAATTAGTGGGGTTTATACCCAAATATGATGCAATGTATTTGTGTGGAATCAATTGAATCAAATGAGGACTGCGCTGACAGAAAGTTTTATAGCGCTCTTCAATAGTCATGCTATGCAGTTCAATATGTCGGTTTATCATACCTCCCAACACTGCTTCCGTCAATCTCCTGAAAAGTCGTTCTATCTGTTGCGATTGGTCGAAAAGTTTTTGTAGTTCATCAAAAGTGATATACTCCAATTCGCTGTCGGTGAGGCAGGTTAAAAAATATTTCGAAGGAATTTGAAAAGAGAATGATTCAGGAATGGCACAAAGGTTGGGCGGATAAGTAAATGCCATTATATGTGTTTTGGTATCTGAATCAAAATATGACATTTGAACACCACTTTGAACAAAATATAATTCTTTTTGAATTTGACCCGATACGGTAATGAATTCACCTTTTTTAAAAGTCTTTGGTTTAAGTTTACCAACTAGCAATTCGAAGTCCGCGTTGCTGATTTTATGAAATTGATTAAAATATTCGAATCGTTCCATTATTCAAATTGTGGTAAATATAAAAGTACTGAATAATTGTAGAAGATGTTTCGTCTTTATTGGACTAATTTTCCGACCAAAAGAAATTTATTAACTAATTTCAAAACCAAATAAGGCGATTCAAAGAATCCGGAGTTGCAAAAATAGGAAGGTATTTATTATTGCTTTGCAAACTAAGGAGGGCTGAGAGAAATTAATATTTAGGATCCTAACCCTTATTTTTCCAAAACATCTATTTTATAAATATGGTATTTTGTGTCGCCCACCCATAAGAAACTTACATACTTTTCTTGATAATACAATTTCACTCTACTGCCTGTAAGAATTACTTTTTCAATTGTTTCAATCACTGCTTTGTTGTCAGAGGGAACGGAGAAATTAAATATGTTGGATCCGTAATTGGCGGCTGCATTATCGGTAATGAACATTCCCATATTTAATTCTCCTTCATAGGTTTTAAAAATGACACCTTTTTTGCTGAATTTGATAATAGTGCCGGCTCTTGAGCCTTCACTAAAACTGCCAAATACAAAATAAGAGAGTACCGCAATTCCGATTAAAAACAGGATAAGTAAGACGATTTTGGTTCGTTTCCAGAAATTTTGCATGAATATATTGTTTGGTAAGTAAGTTGGACAAAATTCACTTATCGACAAAATATTTCAATATTGAAGATTGATTGTGTACCCTAATCAGACCTTCCCTGGATGAGTTTAACTCCAACTTGTGCAAGCATAAGCGTGCTTGTGTGGCTTCATTCTTCCGAGGTTAATTGTTGTCGGAAAACATGCACAAGCACCGTTCGTACCTCACTAATGCTTGCGCCAGAAGGAGTTTAAAAAGTCCTTCTTTCCTAAAGTTTTCAGTAGTGAAAAGTATTTAGTTAAAGGATATTATTTGGAATACTGAGTTTGCAAATTCAGGAGAGCATTTATTATTGCTTCGCCACAAAAGAGAGCAGAGGGGATTTTATTTATCTATTGATTTAATCACTCTGTCCCAAGTTGTTAATGCAGGTAAAAACTGTTGCAATAGCTTACTATTTTTGTCGTTCGAATTGTCAAAAAGTTTTTTTGTATTTATAGAAAATTTCAAGTCGTCAGATTCTTTAAAACAGTCCTCTAATACAATTTCATAATAAAATTCTGTCTCTGATTTTTCTTTCCCTCTAATATCAGATTTATGTTTTAAATGTATGGATTTAATTTCAGCATAATGTCCTGTCAAATTCTTAGGTTTACTTCTGCCTCCTGAATAAATCAAAAGTCTTTTAGCGTCATCAATACTTGAAGGGAAGTCCTTAACAGCATTATTGCTTTCAATTGCGTGAAAATAAAAAGTCTTACTTGTCTTTAATGATTTGAGATCTTTAGAACGGCAAAAACCAAGTGCTACTTTAACGTCTGTTGGTGGTGCTTCGTTTTCAATAAATAAAGAAAACTGTTTTCTGTCTATGAAACCTGATATTTTGTGTCTGAATAACTCAGCTGTTGCAGGGTTCTCTATCTCAGATTTTCTCTTTTTGCTAATATTTAAAAATTCTTCTTCTTGGTCTATTCCTAAAAATCGCCTGTTTGCCAAGTTGGCCGCAATACCAGTTGTAGAACTACCTGCAAACGGATCTAAAATCCAAGCGTTTGGCTTTGTTGAAGCCAAAATAAGTCTTGTTAAGACCGAAAGTGGTTTTTGTGTAGGGTGTTTGCCACACGATTTTTCCCATGGAGCTATTGCAGGCAGTTTCCAAACATCGCGCATTTGTTTGTCGTCATTCAATTGCTTCATTAATTCATAGTTGTAATAATGAGGAACCTTTTCACTTTTTCTAGCCCAAATAATTTGTTCGGTTGAATAGGTGAAAAAACGACAAGAAGAATTTGGAGGAGGATTGGTCTTCTCCCAAGTAATAACATTCAGAATTTTAAAACCCAATTCAGTTAAAATTTGCCCAACCGAAAAAATATTGTGCATTGTACCACTTATCCAAATGGTGGCATCGTCTTTCATTTTGTCTCGAACCAAGGAAAGCCATTTTCTATTGAAGTCATTTACAAACTCAAAACCCTCAGACTTATCCCACATTCCTTTGTTTACACTTACAATTTGTCCGTTTTGAATGGATAGCCCGTTGTTTGATAAAAAATAAGGAGGGTCAGCAAAAACCTTATCAATCAATTAATATTTTCAATCGTTCTAGCTTTTCGAAAATATGATTTTGGGGCTGATTTGATTCCTCAAAATGCTTTTGCTCATCTGAATACAGATAATTAATAACTTCTTTTGTTAATGAGTTTATCTCATCTGACTTACTTTGGCTGTTAATATCGGTTAAATTTACTTCAGCGAAGTCATTGTAGTCTAATACTATTTCTGCTTTTTTATATTGCTCATTTACCTTTGAAAAAGCTTCTTGAATGTTCTCAGCCTGAATTTCTACCACACGAGCAAGTAACTCTTGGATTTCAATTTTAAATGTTTCCATATTTAATCTTTTTGTATTTACCACGTCCGACAAAATCAATCATTCCTTTATCACGAAGAATTTGTAACTGTTGCCTTATTTTATCTTTAATAAAGTTGTTATTAGGATATCTTAATCTAAGTTTATTCTCAAATTTATAGACTTCTTCTAGATTGAAATCATCAGTTTTTATTTCATCGACACACTTCATAATATCTAAAATCCATCCCTTTGCATCATTAGATTTCTCTCTAAGAAACAGTGTTTTATTGAATGATTGGTTAACAACACTACGGTCAATCACCTTTGTGTTTTTAACTAAAAATACTTTGCCTGATTCGGCAACTTTGGAAATATCTATATTACACCCTACCCATCCAGCTCTCCTTGCCGTTGAAGCTAGAGGAGGTCTTTTAATGATAATTTCTTCTGTAATAAACTGCTTAGGAATTATCAAGAAATCATTGACAGTCCAATTTTTAGTGTATGTAAGAAAGAAAAAATTTGGATTATTTTCAGAACTAATCCTTTCAATCATTGTATAATAAGCTCCGTCCGTTATTGTATTGGTGAGTTTTCCACCTTTGCTTTTTAACTCAAACTCTTCTGAACATTTTTTGCAATGAAAGTCAGCAACAGGTCTATTGTTTTCAAATTCATTTAACGGCAAATCTCCGCAACTTGGACAATATGAATTATTGAGAACCCAATTTTCTGTGAGAATTCTCGCTATTTGAGAATTACTTTGATAACCTTCAGCAAGTTTTAAGTTAAACGATAAGTTCATTTTTAGCAGAAAGTTGCGTTAGGGATTGAAGTGGAAATCCTTTTGTGAGGAACGAACAAAAGATTGGAAAGGAAAGCCCGACCCGATAGGGGAACGCCCAATTCCCCTCTTTTTTCAGAATTTGCATTTATGCTTCTACTCGCCTTTACTCTTGGGATAGAAAATTCAGAATAAATTTCATCGAAAAAATTATCATTTATGTCTTTCCCCTTTACATCAGAATTACTCAATATCCACTTAAAATTAAGCATATCAAGCTTATGACAAAAATCTCTTAATCGAATTTGCTCATAGTCGTTAAAATCATCTTTTGCATATGAATTAAAGCTAGAAGTTTCGCTTAGTGGTTTGTAGGGCGGATCGAAATAAAATAATGTATTATCACTTGCATGAGATAATGTTTCTTCATAGTCACCACAAAGTATCTCCACTTTATTTAAAACTTCACTTACAGCATAAATATTTTTTTCATCGCATATTGTTGGCTTCTTATAGCTCCCCATAGGCACATTGTATTCGTTGCTTCTATTCACTCTATACAAACCATTGAAACATGTTCTATTCAAAAAAATAAACATAGCAGCTTGCTTACTCAATTCTTGATCTCTCAAATTGAAAAGCTTTCGTTTTTGATAATAGTATTCTTTCTTTTCCTCTGGTTTAAGTTCTAAAGAATGAAACTCAGATTGAAGTTGCTTTAGTATTGAAATCAGTTCTTTTGGTTTTGAAGCTATTGTTCTATATGTGTTGATTAGGTCTTCGTTAATGTCATTAATAACTGCCTTTTTGAGGTTTGGAAAGTTATTAAGCATCCAAAATAGAACAGCACCACTTCCAACAAATGGCTCTATGAATGTGAAATTCTTATTGGTGATTTCATAAGGTAATGACTTTTCGATTTCCGTTATGAGTTGGGTTTTACCACCTGCCCATTTTAAAAATGGCTTTGCAGTTATATTCATCATAAATATTTACATATTATTTTTTCAATTAAGTAAATTTACAATTTTAAATCCTCTTTTTCTAAATACCTATCATTGAGGTGTTCAAGGTTTCTATTATTGAATTTACAAATTTGGACACGTTTTATTTATTTTTTTACCAAGAAAATTGTTTCCACCCAATTATAATCATTTAATTTCTGATTTTATTTCTTTCAAATCTTATATTTTAGTTAATATCCTTTAAACATATGCTTTGACAGTATAAGTTATTTAGCCTTAAAAATGTGAATGAGGATAAATGCAAATACGGATTAATGCTTAAATCTTCATCAATTCGATATGCCATAAAAATTAAATTCTTAATTTTACTCCAATAAATCAATCAAACCTATGAGAAAAAAAATTGTTGCCGGAAACTGGAAAATGAACAAATCTTTCGATGATGGCATAAAACTAGCTACTGAAGTAACCCAAATCGCTGCTTCAGAATTGAATAGTAATGTACAGTTGGTCATTTGTACACCCTTTATCCACTTATCAAGTGTATCCAAAGTGATTGGCTCTACCAAAAATGTATTTTTAGGAGCGCAAAATATATCAAACAAAGAATCAGGTGCTTATACCGGTGAAATTTCGGCCGAAATGATCAAATCAGTAGGCGCATCGTATGTGATCCTGGGTCATAGCGAACGCAGAGAGTATTTTCAGGAATCGGATGCTATGCTTGCCGAAAAAGTAAATATTGCATTAAAACTAGGACTTACGCCAATATTTTGCTGTGGCGAAACGTTAAGTCAAAGAGAAGCCGGAATTCATATGAACTTTGTAAAACAACAATTGACCAATAGCCTTTTTCACCTTTCGAGTGAAGACTTTGCCAAAATTGTGATTGCATACGAACCCATTTGGGCTATTGGAACCGGTGTAACCGCTACCTCTGCTCAAGCACAAGAAATGCATGCCGAATTACGCAAACATCTGGCTTCGAAATACGGTGAAGTAGGTAAGTCAACTTCTATACTTTATGGTGGTAGTGCCAAACCTTCGAATGCTAAAGAATTATTTGCATGTGCCGATATTGATGGAGGCTTAATTGGAGGTGCTTCATTAGTAGCCCGTGACTTTATAGATATTGCTAAATCATTTTAATGCGCAGTATATTCATTATTAGTTTATTAATCACCTTTGCAATGGTTGGGTTGAGCACTGTAAATGCGCAAGCCATTTTGGGCAAACCCGACCCGTGCAAAATATATGGTAAAATCTACTTCGAACCCAACAAGCAATATGCCGACTACAGAGTGTATGTTGAAGAAGATTCTGAAGCATTTGCACAACTGATGGTGTTCAAAACCAATAATAAATTTTTTGCTGATAAAAATGGGCTTTGGTATATAACCACCGATAAACGCGAAGCTGATTATTGGTTATACCTCGAACCTATCAAAGGACAAAGCGACTTCACAATATCGTATATTAATACGGAGAGCTTTGCAGGGTGTAAGTAATTCCAAGCAAGTCCCTCCCCATTGGGGAGGGATTTAGGGAGGGGCTTTTAGCGGATTAGAAATTCCAATGAAAATCATTCGAAATTTTAAAAGTTCAATAGACAGATTAATTGGTTGAAAATCAATTATATCCACTTTTTGGCTTGACCCAAAAAGTTGCAAAAAGGTCAAGACAGGGCAAATATTATTTAATAATTGAGCCTGAAAGTGGGTTGTTGCTTCTCCGCTCTAATCCATCGCTCACCCCGCATTTTTGTCTACCTACCACATTTATGTTCAAGACCTTCTACTATTATGTTAGCCTAAATTTTAGAAATATTTTCTAATCGAAAGTCTAATCAAAGGAAGAGATAAAAAATACCCTCCTCCCAAAAGTATTTGAGAGTGGGAATAATAATAAAATTTTTTATCCGGATTATAAATCCAATGATATTTACATTATATTAAAAAATGTCAAAAAGCCGATTAAAGTGGTTGAATCAACAAAAGTCCCTCTCTGTAGGAGAGGGATTTAGGGTGAGGCTTTTAGTTCTTAAAACACAAAATCATTAGCATCCACTAACTTGGCAGCAATAGTTCTGCGGGCATTTTTGGTATTTACCTGAATGTATTTGGTAAATCGTTTCAATCCCATCAACAACATACGTTGCTCATCGCCATCGGTCATGGCATTGATTGCATTTTTTCCTGCAATATTGATTTTGTCGGCATGGTCGAAGAAATAGGTTTTTACCATTGCGATTTGCGCTTCCAAAGCACCTTCACCTTTAATGGAAGCTTCTTTTTCAACACGTAATAATATGGACTCACACATATAAGTATCGATAATCATATCCGATATGTTCATCAATATTTCTTGTTCCTGCGCAATTTTGTCCATGAATTTTTGAGCGCCAAATCCGGCAATCATCAAAATGGCTTTTTTGAACCCTTTCAAGGCTTTATGTTCTTCCGAAAATGTAGTAGGTTCTTCAGCATCCATATCCGGAATGGCCATCAGTTCTTTTTGAACGGCCATGGCAGGACCCATCAGGTCAATTTTGCCCTTCATCGCCCTTTTGATAAGCATATCCAAAATCAGCATTCGATTGATTTCGTTGGTTCCTTCAAATATTCGGTTGATTCTGGAATCACGATAAGAACGATCCATCGGATAGTCGGCCGAAAATCCATAGCCACCATATACCTGCACACCTTCATCTACTACAAAATCCAGCATTTCGGAACCGGCCACTTTTAGAATCGCACATTCAATGGCAAATTCTTCGGCAGCACCCAGTACGGATTCATTATATGATTTGCCTTGTTTTTTTAGAGATTCTTCGGCTTCATTGATATCGTGACCTGCTCTGTATAAGGCTGATTCAACGGCAAATATTTTTATTGCTTGCTCAGCAAGTTTATGCTGAATGGCTCCAAATTTTGAAAGCGGTTGTTTGAACTGAATGCGTTCGTTGGCATATTTTACAGAAAGCGCAGCAGCTCTTTTTGCTCCACCCAAAGCAGCGGCAGCAAGTTTAATTCTACCGATATTCAATATATTGAAAGCGATTAAGTGTCCTTTTCCAATTTCACCCAATACATTTTCTTTAGGCACAGCACAATCATTCAAAAACACCTGACGGGTAGATGAGCCTTTGATACCCATTTTATGTTCTTCATTTCCAAGTGAAAGACCCGGAGTGTTTTTCTCAATAATAAATCCTGTGAATTTATCACCGTCAATTTGAGCAAATACGATAAATACATCTGCAAAGCCTGCATTTGTGATCCACATTTTTTGACCATTGAGCACATAATTTTTACCATCCGAACTCAATATTGCTTTGGTTTTGGCTGCCAACGCATCTGATCCCGAACCGGGTTCAGTTAAGCAATAAGAGGCTTTAAGTTCGCCTGTAGCAAGTTTGGGAAGATACTTTGTTTTTTGTTCAGCATTACCAAAGTATAAGATTGGTAAGGTTCCAATACCGGTATGAGCTGCCATTGCTACTGCAAACGAGTGACCTGCACCTATTTCTTCAGTAAGTTTTAAAGATGTATTGAAATCTTTTCCAAAACCACCATATTCTTCAGGTACAGATGAAGCAAGTATCCCTAATTCACCGGCTTTTTCAAGTAATTTAGGCATCAATCCTTCTTCAAGCGCATCTATACGATCCAATATTGGCAGTACTTCTTTATTGATAAACTCTTTTGCAGAGTCTGCAATCATTTTTTGTTCTTCATCAAACTCACTTGGAGTAAATATATGTTCATAAGGAGTTTCACTGATAATGAATCCTCCACCTTTAATCACAGATTTTGCTACGGTTTCCATAATATTTAGTTAATACAAAATATGTACGTTTTTTTTGTGAAATTGTTAAGATTATCAACGATTTATTGAACAATCAGTCGCTTATAAATAGTACCGTTTGCATAGGAAATTTTTGCAATAAACATTCCTGAATTCAATCCTTCGACTTCAAATTCATTTGAAGAAATGATTGAGTTTGTCGAAATAATATTTCCTGTCAGATCAGTAATAATAATTTCAGTCAAAGCATTTCCTGATATAAATATTTTTTGACCTTTTGAAGATGGAACAGGAAAGATTATAATATCCGAAGCACTAACTGAATTATTTATTCCGGTTATGGTGTTGTATCCATATTTAAAAAAATATAATTGCCCTTCACCACAATTACCGGTTCCTGAAACGGTAATGACTAATGAATCTGTTGAAAATGTTTTGGCTCTCAATGAAACCTGGGAATTTGAATTATTAATTTGAGTTAACTCAATATTTGAAGGAACATACCAATTATATTTTGTGCTAGTAATAGGTGATACCACACTAAATACTTGCGAGGCGGTACTAATTAATGCGGGACCGTTGATTGTAATTGGGGTTTCTGTAGGGATAGTAATTGCCACAATTGATGATGGAGAAAAATTTTGATTTGACCAGCATCCGGTTATTGTATTTTGTGTCCTTCCAAAATATGTTCCGCTAGTACTGACTGTTGCTATAGGGCTGAAAGGCATTAATGTATTTGTTCCAGATATAGTAGTTTGAAGATAATATGATTCATTCGGTAACAAAATGCCTGAAGCGGACAAAGTTGCATAGAAGCAATTAAAGTTAGGTGTTGACGGATTTGTAACTATTAGAACATTGGAAGGAGGATTAGGTGCCTGGTTTACACTTATTGGAATTGATTTAGAGTTTGGCGACCAACATCCGGTAATGGTATTGTAAGCTCTTAAGTATGCATTACCGGTTGAGGTTAAACTATATGTTGTATTATAAGCAGCACCTGTAGTAGTACCTTGGTCAGAAGATTGCCAATACCAAGTTGAAGGAGCAATTGGAGTACCTGACACCGTTGGAATGCCGATTTCACAACTTACCGATTGTCCAGCTACTGTAGTAATAGTATTGGTTTGAGGCACAATTTTTGCTTCCAATGGTGCAGACCAACAACCAAAGGCGGTATTGTATGCAGCTAAATACAAACTTGGTACCGTAATTGGGGCATTTAAAGTTAACGGATTTGATGCCCCGGAAATAGTAGTGTAGGTTTGTGGGTTTGAAATCCAGAAAAGGTTTGAACCTGATTGGGTTGGAGCTGTTAAATTTAAGGTGGTAGAACATGTACCTGAAAAAGTTATATTTCCTGAAATTGGTGGGGCTACATTTCCAAACAAAGTAAGCCCTCCATATGCTGAAGTGGCATTTACAGTGCTCCCAACTAAGGTTATAGTACCCCAAGAGCTAGAATTACTATACATATCATTTACTTGGCTGTCTGTAGTTCTGCCCCAAAAAGTTTGTTCCAATCGACCCGTGCTATTGTAGTTATTATTATTTCCTAGGTCAAAACCAAATGAAAAACCTACTCCTGGTGTAGTATTTATATTAAAAAAAGTTGACCAAGGAATAGAAAATTCAATATAGTAACCCAAGCCATTTACTTGAACAGGTTTGTCAAGCACCGATGACCTATTATAATTGAAACCAAAACCCGCAAAGGTAGTTGTTGCGGTTTTTATTCCTTGCAAGTTGCCTCCAGGACTTGAGTGTAAATCTGGGTTGTAATCAAAAGAATTTTGAGAAGCCAAATAACCGGTAACTATTTGACGAACAGTAGCTTCTCTGATAGTGGGGTTAAAACTACCTCCATTACCTGGAAAATAATTTGCTCTCCAAGAATATGGATCTAAATATAATTCAACGCCATCATTGTTAAAATCAATGCCTCCAGATGTGCTGCTAGTGCTTGAAGCGATACTTGGGGTATTATCAATCACCTTAATTCCAATGTATAGGTTTTGATTATCCCAAAGCAATCCAAAATTAATGGCATTTCCGGGCGTAGAAGTATTGTTTGTGCTACATCCGCCACATGCAAATGGGAAGGATAGGGTATTTGTTAATTTATAAGGTTCGTTCAAAATACCATCCACTGTAATTGAATTATCAGGTACTTTAACAGCAACATTTGAGGGAAATCCTAAAATTGTTAAGTTATTAGCACCAGATTGTAAATTTGAACCACTTACTGAAATGTCAAAGTCAAAAGTATTACTTAATGGAGTAGCTGCAGTAGCTACGGAACTATCTACAACAATTCCAGTGGAAGTATTTATAACTTTAAAATAAGTATTTGTGGGCAATGGATAGGATGCGTTATCCATACGAATTTTACCTTTATTTGTGCCACACAATGAAGTGGAACCTACATAATTAAAAAAAGTTTGTGCATAAGTATTTATAGCTAAAAAAAGTATGGTAGCAAATCCAAATATTAATTTTTTCATATAATTTCTTGTTTTATTAATTTAATCAGTTCAAAAATAAGTATTCCAACCTTTATTCAAAAACTTTGTGTGGATTACTTTTTTATTATTTAGATTTAATTTCTTTTTTCCAATCCAAAGTATTAATCAAATGCATCATATCTATTTTGATGTATTCAATAATGGGTGAAAGAGAATCGTTTTTAGTAGAAGTTCTAAAATACAAAGCGCCTCTGAAAAAATGATTGTTGGTATCTGTAACATAAAATTGAAATTGACTGGGAACATCGCCCTCCAGTTCAAAAAGAGTCGCTATTTTGCCAGAGGGTGAACGCACTACCGATTCTTCAATACCGGAAGCTTTTACTTCGTGTTTGCTCGTGAGTTTGTATGTATCATTGATGAGTTCATAAAGGAGTTTTTCTTTATCTTTCTTATTTTTTTCTTTATATAATGGTTTATAAGTGATTTGAACTACTGCTCGATGCTCTTTGTATAAAATATCAATCCAATCGGGTTCCGTTTGAGCCGACTTATGATTAGTTACAACAGCACTTTTGGAATACTCAAATTTATATGGGTGATTTTCAAGCAAAGGCTGATATTCATGTTTTGGTAAATCAATGCGATGATATCCTTTGGGTTTGGGCACGTAGGTTTTTTCACATGAAATAAATAATATAAATGTACAAATTAGTGCAAACTGCCCCACCCTAACCCTCCCCATAGGGGAGGGAAAAGTCTGAGATACAATTTTTATAAGACTGCTTAATTTATTTAACATTAATGATGTAATAATTCTTTTTACCTTTCTGTACTAACAAATATTTGTTGCTCAACAATTCAAACTCGGGTTTTTGATTAATTTCTGAAATTTTTTGTTTGTTGACCTGAACACCTCCTCCATCAATCATTTTACGTGCTTCACCTTTGGATGAAAATATTTCATTATTAGTTGCGATACTTAATAAGTCAATAACACTTACACATTCATTAAGTGTTTGTTTTGAAATTGAAATTTGAGGTACGCCTTCAAACACATTCAAGAAAGTTGCTTCATCTATATTTTGCAATGTTTCAGTAGTTCCTTTTCCAAACAAAATCTCTGAAGCTTCAATAGCTTTATTTAATTCTTCTTCCGAATGAACCATGGTAGTGACATCATTAGCAAGTGCTTTCTGAACTATTCTTAAATGAGGCGCAGTTTGATGTTCGGATATTAATGCCTCAATTTCCGATTGATTTCTCAGTGTAAATATTTTAATCCATTTGATGGCATCTTCATCAGAAGCATTCAACCAAAATTGATAGAATTGATAAGGTGAGGTTTTATGGGCATCCAGCCAAATAGTTCCCGACTCGGTTTTGCCAAATTTACCACCATCGGACTTGGTCATCAGAGGGCAAGTAACAGCATAAGCTTCACCATTGGCCATCCTACGGATGAGTTCCGTGCCGGTTACGATGTTTCCCCATTGGTCAGAACCGCCTAATTGAAGTTTGCATCCTTTATTTTTATATAACCAATAAAAATCATATCCTTGAAGCAATTGGTAGCTAAATTCAGTAAATGAAAGTCCGGTTTCTAATCGTTTTTGCACCGAATCTTTAGAGAGCATATAGTTAACGGTGATGTGTTTACCGACATCTCGCATAAATGATAAAAACCCAAAATCCTTGAACCAATCATAGTTATTGAGCAATTCTGCTTTGTTTTTACTTTCGTTGAAATCAAGCAATCGAAGCATTTGTTTCTTTAAACTACTAACATTATGATTAAGTACTTCTTCTGAAAGCAAATTTCTTTCTGCTGACTTACCGGAAGGATCGCCTATCATACCTGTGGCGCCACCTACAATGAGAAGTGGTTTGTGTCCGGCCATTTGCAAATGTTTGAGAAGCATTATGGAAACCAAATGTCCTACATGCAAAGAATCGGCTGTAGGGTCCACACCCACATAGGCAGTTACCATTTCTTTTTGTAAAAGTTGTTCAGTTCCAGGCATGATGTCGTGAATGAGTCCACGCCATGTAAGTTGTTCTATAAATGTCATTTTTTTACTTTATTATCTATTTCAAAGAAATTATCAAAACCTAACTTTTTCAAACCGGTTATTAATTTTTTGTCGCCAGTCCAAAACGGGATTTCAAGTTCTAGACACAGAGCAATAAATGGGGTGTCGTTTGGGTCTATTTTCTTACAGAATTCATAAGCTTTATATCTATTTTCTATTTGAATAGTTTCTATACTTATAAATCTAATGTTCTCAATAATCTTATTGAAACAAATAAGAAAATCAGTTTCAGAAAGTTTTGAATATTTTAATATTTTTTCCTTTTTACTAAAGATTTCTGCAATAATAAAATTAGGTGCACAAAACGATAAGGAAGTATTCAAAATAACATCTCTTAAATTAGATTGATGGCGTAATAATGCTGAGAATACAATATTTGTATCAATTACTGCATCATTTGTTGATTTTTTCATTTTTTAAAAATTCTTTGCTATTCTTCTTCCACCATGATTGCTTTATTTCAGCACCCATTTCAACAACTTTTGGGGAAAAATCAGCCTCAGTAAGCGTAGATTCGATTTGGATCCGATCAAACAATGAAATTAAAAAATCTTTATTCAATCCTTCTTTATTGAATTTAACTACAGCTTCTTTTTTATTATTGCTTAAAATCTGCATGTTTTGCATCGCCATATTTTTTTGTAAATATACTTGAAAAAATTTTTAATATTTTGTCCTCTAATCAAAATAAAACTACCTTTGCAATGGCAAGCGTACGACCAGCTCCTGCCAAACTCCCCCAGGCCTTGACGGGAGCAAGGGTAGGCGGTTGTAGCGGTGCGATACGTCTTGCCTTTTTTTAATTAACACAAAGTATTTATTATTTTTACAAACAAGTTTTTAAATTTTAAGAACATAATTTAGCAAATACATAAAGTATTGGTTTTTTCTTATAATTTATAATTGAAAAAATGTGGTATTGAAAATTAGAATTTCTTAAAACTTCCCTTTTTCTATTTTCTCAGCATTAGGAAATAGCTTGAGTGCTTTGCTATACATTTCGTCTTTTTCCAAATATATTGGATAAAATCCTTCATTTTTCCATATGCCTCGGGCTATATATGCCTTTAATTGGTTGGTCATGAATTCTTTTGATTTTTCAAATTCCGCTTTTTTGAATTTAACCTCATTTTTCTCGCCAAGTTTAATGATATCATCAATCATATTTTGGCTGATAACAAATGAACTTTTGAATTTTTCAAATCCCATTTCTTCTAATTCTTTTTTATTATTCAATGAATAATCGAGAGTGAATTCGCGTATGACACCTTTATTAAGAAGATCTACAAAATAAGTGGTGTACATCGATGTATCTCTAGGTATAAAAATATCGGGCATAATGCCTCCTCCTCCAAAAACCATACGTCCTTTGGTGGTTTTATATTGAAGCTTTTTATCGAATTTGATACTATCTGCACTAAAAAACTCTCCTTTTTTATATCTATTATACAAATCAAGGTTATAATCGTCCGTATGTTCTTTGTCATAAGGTTTTTGTATACTTCTGCCACTAGGTGTATAATATCTTGAAATCGTAATTCGAAGTTCGGAATTATCTCCTAAAGGAATAGGCATTTGCACCAATCCTTTACCAAATGAACGTCTGCCCACAATAAGTGCTCGGTCGTTGTCTTGCAATGCACCTGATACAATTTCAGAAGCAGATGCGCTACCTTCATCTATGAGTACAATTACGGGTCCTTTTTCAAAATCACCACTGATATACGCACGTGTTTCTTGATTATAACGGGGTTGTTTACCTTTTGTGAAAACAATCAATTTATTGCCATCAAGTAACTCATCAGCCATTTGCGTGGCTTTATCCATATATCCACCAGGGTTTCCTCTAAGGTCGAGCATCAATTTTTTCATACCTTTTGCTTTAAGGTCGGAAATAGCTTTTTTGAATTCATTATAAGTATTAGCCGAAAAACGATTTACCTTAATGTATGCCACTTCTTTATCAACCATAAAAGCAACATCCACTGAAAAAGTAGGGATTTTATCACGAACTATGGTAAAATCAAGCAAACCTTTGTTTCCTTTTCTTAATATGGATACTTTGACTTTAGTTCCTTTTTTTCCTCTTAAATATTTGAAAACATCTTGTGTGGTCAGTTTTATACTTGCTACGTTTTTGTCATCTACTTTTAATATTTTATCACCTGCTTGCAAACCGACCGCTTCTGATGGACCCCCACTTATAGGACTAACTACATAAAGCGTATCTTTAAGTACCTGAAATTCAATCCCAATTCCTTCAAAATCTCCTTCCAATTGAGCTTTGGCCATGTCCATATCTTTAGGTGGGATGTAAACCGAATGGGGATCAAGTTTTTCGAGCATTCTGTTGATAGCTTCTTCTGCAAGCACATCTACGTTGACGGTATCTACATATTCACTATTAATGTAGTTAAGAATATCTCTAAACTTTCCCGCAGATTTTGAAACATCGCCTGAGTGGGTTTGGTTGCTAAACATTTTGGCACCAATAAAAATACCACCCGCCAACGCTATGGCAATAATAAATGGCAATCGAATTATATGTGCGGGTAATTTGCGTTCACTCATTGGTTTATTTTTTGATTTTAATAATTTCTCCGGCTAATAAGGTTGAATTTTTTTTGCTATTCCAAATTAAGATGTTTTCAACCGAAACACCAATTTCTGAGGCTAATGAATTTATATCTTGTCCTGTTTTTGCAATAAATATATTAAAATTTGACTTCAATACAGTAGGAGATTTGTTGACTAGCAATAATTGGTCAAATTTTACCCCGTCAGGACCTATATTGTTCCATACACGTATTGAGTCCATTTTGGTTCCATAATATCGTGAAATGGCGTACAAAGTTTGTTGCATAGCGGCCACATGATATACATACGAAGAATCCTTAAGGCCTTCTTTAAGGTTAACTGTTTTGGGTTTTGGCTTTTCTGAGATTGTTTTTGTGGTATTGGTGGTGTCTTTAGAATAGGTATTGGATGGTTGTGTTGAAATAGAGTCTTTATTATCAATTGGAACTACTGGATTTTGTTTTAAAGTATCTTTTTTAATTGGCGGGTTCATATTAACCCCTTGTTCTTTGGTTACACTTATGGGCTTAACTGATTCAGATGCTTTTTCTTGTTTGATTACGGGTGGCGATGCTATTACAATGGGCTCATCCTCAGGTCTTTTATATTTCAAGTAAATTAATCTGCCTGTTTGGAGGGCATCGTTTTCTTCCATTCGGTTTTTGCGCAAAAGTTGTTTGAGTTTAATACCATATTTCTGAGATATGTCCCACATGGTTTCGCCCATAGCTGCGGTATGGTATAGGGTTATTCCTCTGTTGTTCTTTGATTCTAAATAGTACAACTTTCCTTCTGTAACTTCTTCAAATTTTTGCATATCGTTATATCTCAAAAACTTTTCGATGGATATTTCACCCGAAAATGCCAATTGGGCGAGGTTATCACCTTTACGGGCAATAATTGCATTCAAATTATTGGCAGTTACCAATAAAGGAACTCCATTGCTCCCGGAAGGTGTTTGCGGATTGGATTTTATAGCAACCACAGGCTCTTTGGTTTCATTGCTTTTTTCTGCTTTCGCATATAGGTCAATGCCCAATCGTGCAGCCACTTGTTCTCTTTCCAAATATGTAACAGGCAACATTATAGTGTATTCTTTGTCCTCTGGCACTTTTCGGGCGATTAGCCATTTGTTATATTCTCTTAACTTTTCTTCAGTTATCGCAGTTTCGTTTGCAATTTCAGAAAGGGATTTTCCTTTTACATTTTTTGAGTATTCCAATAGAGAAAGTTCCGGGGATTTGTTATATCCTACCTTTTCTTCATATGCTAGTTTATAAGCTAAAAATTTGATAGCATACCAATGCAAATCTTTATCTACATCCATTTCCAATGCACCTACATATTTGCTTTCGATATAAGGTTTTACACCTCCAAGTCCGGTGTTATAAGCGATGAGTGCGTATATCCAGTTGGTAGTCATTAAATAATTTTTTTTCAGATAGCGAGCAGCAGCTCTACTCGATTCCAAAATATGTTTTCGTTCATCCACTTCTGAATTTATTAATAACCCCACTTCTTCACCGGATTCCTTTTTGAATTGCCAAAAACCCACTGCATTTGAAGTGGAAACCACATCGGATTGCAAGCTACTTTCTTGAATGACCAGATACTTAAAGTCCAAAGGAATATCTTCTTCTATAAAAGCCTTTTCTATAATTGGAAAATAAGTGTCGGTACGATTGACTTTAGCTTGAAAATAAGTCTTATTTTTAGTAATTTCTATAACTTGTTTTTGTAATTCCTGACGTAATCCTGAAGAAAGATTTAATGTCATTCCTGCAAAATACATTTGATTTGGTACTTCTATAGGTTGTGCAAATAACCCATTTAAAAAGAATATTAATATGAGACTTAGGTATAGCTTCATTTGAAAGGCACAAACTTAAATAAAATTAAGGTAAATTATGAAATAAGTGTCAAAGCTTGTGGATGATATTGTACTTTAGTTAGAAATAACCCTTCAGGTGGTACTGCATATTTTGCTGCTTTTCTGTCTTTTTCTAAAATAATTTTTTCAAAATCCGAAATATTTATTTTTCGCAAGCCAATTTCAATCAAAGTACCTACTATGGCCCGTACCATTCCTCTTAAAAACCGGTTGGCAGTGATGTGAAATATTAAATCGTCATTTTCACGTTCCCAATACGCTTCATAAATTGTGCATATATAATGATCCACATCAGAGTGATATTTGCAAAACGATTGAAAATCAGTGTAATTAAGCAACACTTTGGCTGCTGAATTCATCAAATCAACATCAATTGATTTTTGAAATAAGAAACAGCAAATTTCTTGCTTGAAGGGATTTTTGACCAAACTAATGTGATAATCATAACTTCTTTTGATAGCATCATGCCTTACACTGAAATTTGATTCTGCAGTGTATATATGATGAACGTAAATATCTTTTGGAAGCAGCGCATTTAGTTTAAAAAGAAAAAGCTTTGAATCAATTACATCATCATAAATAAATTCTACAAATTGTTGCTTTGCATGTACACCTGTATCTGTACGTCCACTTCCAAATGTTTCAATTTCAGTTTTTAGCAAAGTATTTATAGCCTTGTTGAGTTCAGCTTGAACCGTATGTGCGTTTTTTTGTATTTGCCATCCATGATATAGGGTACCCTTGTAGCTGATTTCGAGGATGTATTTCATTTTAATACTTTGTTTAATTCTGTTTCAATTTTTTCATCACCCATAATTCCAAAGGCAATTGCACCAATATTCTTAACTGTACAGGGTTTTCTTTAATTCGCTCTATTGATGTACTTAGTTCTATCAAACTTTCTTTTTGATTTTCTTTCTTTAAATATTTTGAAATAAAAGCAATAAACACCATTTCTAATTCATTTTTTAACTTTTGTCTTGAAATCATTCTTTTAAAATTTCGAATTTGATAATCAAGAAAATCATCGTTTTGCAATTCAATATGAATCATTAAAAATAGTATTCTCATAATAGATTTTTGCTGAACAGAAATGTAACTAAAATCTTGATTAAGAAGGGGTTTAATCAATTTTAAACTTTCGGAATATTTTTCTAATCTAAAGTATGTATTTGATACAACAATTAAGCTTTCTATTTGAATGGCAGGAGGCAATGCCATCATTTCGTTTATTAAATTTTCTTCATAGATTTTCAAGTGTTCATTCAATTCATTATTACTTCTTGAATCAAAACAAAGCAGCATATTGTACTTAAGTTGAATAGCTTCTTTCAAAATAGCATCATTGCTATTTAAGGTTTCAATTTTTTTTAAATCTTTTAATGATTCTCTTAAATTCTCGAATGCTTGAAGCATGTAAAATTCGTCCAAAACACCTTTAATTACCATTAAGAAGGAGATCGGCTGATTTTTCCAAAAATCTATTTTTTCAAATAATTGTGTATTAATTTGCTGATACACTTTTATGGCAGCTTTATGATTTGAAAGCATTTTGAAGTATGATGCTTGAAATAAAAGATGGTCTCTTTTGGCTTCAAAAGCTTCATTTCTTTTGTTGGTATTTAACTTAAACTCTTCTAAGAGTAAATCATTTAGGTTGTTTTTTTCTTTGTCAGATGAAACATATCCTTTCTTAGTAAATCTATTTTCTAAAAGGTGAAAAAGTATATTTTGGCTTATCTTATAATGAACGTTTTTTATATTTTCATCAATTATATATTTTGATTTGATAATATTCTCCTCCTCTAAGTGCTCATATGAAAACTGTGCATGAATTTGTAAGTCAATAAAATCGCATAGGATGCAATAAATAAAATTTTGGTAAGCTAGTGCTTTCTTTTTGGTTTTGTGAATTTCATCAATTGCTAATGAATAGGCTCCTTTATTCCATAAAATGTAGGAATTTTTTAGACCATTCATTATTTTGCTTTCAATGCTTTTTTCATCCTCATAATTTCGAAGTGCTTTCATTAACGAACAGTAAAGTTGTTTTCGAGCCATTTCAATATTGCTTTTGGGAAATTTTAAGGCAAATTTTTTATCAATCTCAATTTCTTTTCTCTCAATTAATTGAAAAAGATACATATACACCCTTGAGTCTGATTTGCCTTGATTTGCAATTGAAAAATATCTTTTTTCGGATTTTGAAAGCGTAAAAATAAGTTCGCTGAGTTCTATTAATTTTGTCAATTTATATATTTAGAATCATCTATTTTATTATATATTATTTGCTAATTTATAACAAAATGAATTATAATAGTATTATAGAATCATCTATATTATTTATTTTTTGTTTTATAAAATTTTTATCATTGTCCACTTTTGTATAAGATTAATTTAAAAAATGAAAGGGAAAGTATTGGTAATAGGAAGCTCTAACACAGATATGGTTGTAAAAACAGCCTATTTCCCTAAGCCGGGTGAAACAATTATTGGAGGAAAATTTTTGATGAACGCAGGTGGCAAAGGTGCCAACCAAGCCGTTGCTGCTGCCAGAATGGGTGCTGAGGTTACATTTATATCTAAAATTGGCAATGATATTTTCGGAAAACAGGCTGTTCAAGGATTTGAAAATGAAGGAATTAATACGGATTATATTATTACTGACAACGACAATCCGTCAGGAGTAGCGCTTATAACCGTTGATAAAAATGGTGAAAATAGTATAGTAGTAGCACCAGGTGCCAATATGGAATTACAACCTTTCGATTTCACAAACGCAAATCATTTGTTTGAAGAAAATGAAGTTGTTTTGATGCAATTAGAAACACCGATAAATACCATTAGTTTTTGTGCAAAACTTGCATCCAAAAACGGTAAAAAAGTGATTTTAAATCCTGCTCCCGCTACTCAACTTTCGGATGAACTTTTGAATGATTTATACTTAATTACGCCAAATGAAACAGAAACAGAAATATTAACAGGCATACAACTTAATGATAATGAATCCATTAAAAAAGCAACAGAAATATTGAAAAGTAAAGGCGTAAAAAACGTAATTATTACTTTGGGTGCCAAGGGCATATACTTGAGTGCCGGAAATTATAATCAGTTCGTGCCTGCTCCAAAAGTAGTACCTATTGATACCACTGCAGCAGGGGATGTATTTAATGGTGCTTTGGCAGCAGCAATAGCCGAAAATATGGATTGGCTTCAAGCATCAGAGTTTGCATGCAAAGCAGCATCCGTATCTGTAACCCGTATGGGAGCGCAAACAAGTGTACCCTTTAGAAAAGAATTATGACACTAAGTTTTGATTTTATAAATAAAACAACCTACTTGTACGTACAGATAAAAATGTTATTCAACCTTTAAATTTTTCTAAAATATGTTCATAGTACAATCCTATCCACTTGCTGTATTCTTTTGTTTCATCACCATGTTATGTTGGGGAAGTTGGGCCAATACTCAAAAACTTGCATCAAAATCATGGCCTTCACAATTGTATTATTGGGATTATACATTGGGATTGGTAATTCTTGCGCTTGTGTTTGGTTTGACACTAGGCTCCAATGGTGAACAAGGCAGAGGTTTTATTGCCGATTTGCAACAAGCAAACGGTAGCGCTTTAGGTTCTGCATTGTTGGGAGGAATCATTTTTAATTTATCAAATTTGCTTATTGTGGCTGCAATCGACATTGCCGGAATGGCTGTTGCTTTTCCAATAGCCGTAGGTATTGCTTTGGTATTGGGAGTGGTAGTGAATTATTTGGCAGATAGTTCAGGAAATCCGGTTTTATTATTTGGAGGTATTGCAATGGTTACAATTGCCATTATCTTAAGTGCAATTGCCTACCGCAAATTACCAAACAACACTTCAAAAGCATCAACTTTGGGCATAGTAGTATCAGTACTTTCAGGAATAATTATGGGGTTTTTCTATCGATTTGTTGCGGACGCCATTTCAACTGATTTTTATAACCCCGAAGCGGGTAAAATGACTACTTATTCTGCAGTATTTATTTTCTCTATTGGCATATTTCTTTCAAACTTTATCTGGAATACTTATTTTATGTATAAGCCTCTTAAGGGTGAACCTACCAGCTACAAAGACTATTTTACTAAAGGCAATTTGTGGTTACATATTATTGGCATTTTAGGAGGGATTATTTGGAATATTGGAATGTCTTTTAGTTTGATTGCTTCTTCTCAAGCAGGACCTACCATTTCCTACGGTTTAGGTCAAGGAGCAACTATGGTGGGTGTGGGTTGGGGTGTATTTATTTGGAAAGAATTCAAAACCGCACCCAAAGGCACCAATATTATCTTGGCCACCATGTTTGCTTGTTTTATTATTGGTCTAATATTAGTAATTGCTGCTAAAGGATGAAAACTATGGTATTGTACTTGACTTTTTTTACAATTTGTTCTTTTGCTCAGCCAACAAAAGTAGAGTTAGAAGCTGCTCTTGCAAAGTATAAAGTACAGTTGAAAGAACTTAAGCAAAGAAATATAAATGAATATACATTACCCGGTGTTTCATTTTTTTTATTCGGAATGGGAAATCGTTCTAAATTTATATATGTCAATGGAAAACTTAAAGAAGCACTTACGGGTAAAATAATTTATCAATGGGATGTTAAAAATGAACTGATAGTACCTAATAAATATTCAGTTTTGTTGCAATTAGTCAATGGAAAATCGGTACGCATATATGAAAATGAAAAAGGTTTGTATATTAATGATGAATCAAAAACAACGGAATTGGCATCCGGTGATATAAAATTGCCGGAATTTCAAAATAAAAAGTATAGTGAAATACTTAAAGTACTGCATCACGAAATATTAATTAATATACTGGATTCCAAGCCATTACCCAATTATTTTGTTTACCATAAACCATGGAATAGAGATGCAGCAATAATGGCTATGGTATTTAAAGAAACGGGTAATTTACATTTAATTAAGAAATGGGTAATGCAACTTGATAATCCATTTGATTATAACAATAAAGGAATAAGTGAAGCAGATAACCCCGGTGAAGTACTCTATTTGCTCTCCTTATTTACTGATAAAAATAATCCATTGGTTATTTCTACGTTGGACAGTGCACAAAAATTTATAAAAGGCAATCATATTGAAGGCAAAACAGATTTTGGAGACAGATTTGTGTTTCAAACCAAATGGATGAAATATGGCCTGAAATCTATTGGATTACCGGATAATTATGAAATACCACTTCAAAAAGAGGACAATTACTCTGCACTTTTCTGGTGGGATTATAAAGATAAGCATATTTATAAAGGTAGATTTAACATAATTGATAGTAAAGACTATCCGTATTTGACATGGGCCGAGGATCATTTTTACAATGAAACCAATGGATATGTTTCTAATCAGATATATCCACTTAGTTGGGAAAAAAATGCATGCTGCGCCAACTATATGCCAATGCAGCTCATAGATCCGGTTTATTCCGAATTACGATTAAGTGTGCCACATACTTGGCACGCTTCCGAAATGTTTTTACTTTTGAACACCTTTTAATTTCTTGAAATATGAAGATTTATAAAATTATTATTCTCGCATTTACTTTATGTTTCCAATTATTTGCAAGTCTAGAACCCATAAGAATTTGGAATCCAATTGTTCCCAATAAAATTGAAGATAAGTTTAACTATGTAACACAGCAGAAAATAGATGGATTACTCGGATATCGAATTAATGTAAATCTGGAAAAAAGATTGTTACAAATCGATTCTTCAATCTTGTTGTCAGGTTTTAAAAAAAGACCCGGTTCTCAAGTGTGGATTGGTGAGCATGTGGGTAAATTCTTATTTTCGGCCTCATTAACTTACAAATACACCCGTGACCCACGATTAAAACAATTAATGGACGAAATGGTGACCAAATACATTTCATATCAACTTGAAGATGGATACATTGGCACCTACCTACCCAAAGACTATTGGAGCGAATGGGATGTATGGGCACATAAATATTGCATTATTGGGTTGCTCAATTATTACAGCATAACTGGCGACAAAAGAGCCATTGAGTGTGCCAAAAAAGCGGCTGATTTAATTTGCAAAACATTTGGTGAGTTACCAGGCCAAAGAGACCTAATCACTTCCGGACATCATGTAGGTATGGCTGCGGGCAGCATTTTAGAACCAATGATTGACTTATATAGATACACCAATGATGAAAAGTATCTGAATTTCGCAAAGTATATTCTCAAAGCATGGGAACAACCCAATGGGCCACATATAGTAAGTAATCTTGAAAAATATGGAAAAGTAACTACTGTTGGTAATGCAAAGGCATATGAAATGATGTCGTGCTTTGTTGGAATTGCAAAGTATTATAAACTTACCGGGGATGAAAAATATTATAAAGTTTTACAAACCGCATGGACAGATATTAGATTGAACCGGATGTACATTACGGGAACAGCAAGCGACCACGAACATTTTAAAGAAGAAGATATTTTATTCGCTACCAACGAAGACCATATGGGTGAAGGTTGTGTAACTACTACATGGATTCAGTTTAATCAACAACTATTTTTAATTTCTGGCGAAATTAAATATGTGGAAGAAATGGAACGCGCTGTGTATAACCACCTTTTTGCAGCAGAAAATCCACAGACAGGTTGTGTAAGCTATTACACTGCGCTGATTGGAGTTAAGCCTCACAAATGTGATCAGGGATTTTCATGTTGCCTTTCAAGTATTCCGAGAGGAATTTCTATGATTCCGGAAATGATATGGGGAAAACTTGATGGTAAATTTACAATGCTATTTTATGAGTCAGGAGATATAATTGATACCATAAAAGCAGAAGGAAAGAAAATGAGACTTCGATTAGTTTCTCAAACGGATTTTCCATTTGAAGGCAGAACAAAAATTTTGGTGAGCATTGCAGAAAAGAAAAAGTTTACCCTTGCTTTCCGTGTTCCAAATTGGTGTAAAAATTATACTGCTAAAATTGGTAACGATACTTATAATGCCATGCCTGGTGAAATTCTCCAAATAGAACGCAAATGGTCACCAGGAGATGCAATTGTTATCAATTTTGACATACCTCTACAAATTATTCCCGGAGGAAAATCGTATCCTAATAGCGTGGCAATTAAAAGAGGCCCCCAAGTTTTGGCGGTTGATGCACAATTGAATCGTCAATTAGGTTCCATATATTATTTAGATTTGAATGCAACAGAAACTTTTAACTTAATGGATGGAAGGAATAGTTTACCTGAAAAATGGTCTTGGCGTCAGGCATATTTTATGCCAATAAATATCGAAGGGAAAATACAAACGCTTGTTTTGGTTCCTTTTTCAGAAGCTGGTCAATATGGTACAGACGTATCTGTATGGTTAAAAAAATCTAATGTTTTATTCAAATAATATGTTCAAGAAATTAATTTGCTCCTTTTGGCTAGTAGTATCATTATTTGCTAATGCCCAGACTATAGATATTTCCAAAGATTGGATTTTTCAATTTGGCGATTCGATAATCTGGTCAAAACCTGAGTTTGTCCCAAATAATTGGTTAAAAATGAATGAATTAGGATCTGTTGAAGATTTAGGATATCCTGATTTCAGTGGTTATGCATGGTTTCGCAAAAAAGTGGTAATTCCTTCCACTTTCAAGTCAAGTGCCAATAAATTTGGCTATATCAAGATTGTGTTAGGTGGAATTGATGATAATGATGAATCATATTTTAACGGCAAAAAAATAGGTGCTTCAGGCGTAATGCCACCAAACTATGTACAAGGATTTTATGAATTCAGAGTGTATAAAGTGAATGCAGCTGATATAATGTGGGATCAACAAAACTTGATTGCTGTCCGATTGTTTGACCATTTGGGCAATGGTGGATTTTATACCGGACCCTATGTAATTGCTTTTCCAAGTAATGAATCTATTGAGCTTTCAAAAAGCATATCCGGATTTAACTTATCACCTGATCAGGATTGCTACGGTCATAAAGTAAAAATTGAAGATTCACTAAAAGTCAATGCGTTAAAATTTAATGCCGTTAGGTTTGAATCGGGTATGCCTGGGGAAATTATGCTTTTTTGTAATAATAAATATATAGGGAAAAGTAATAAATCAGAAAATCATCGGTTTTTAATTCCTTATGATAATGTATTGTGGGATAAAGAAAATGAAATAACTTATTACGTCAACAATAAGGAAGGTAAAAACAAAATAATCTATTCAAAAAACCAATTCAAAAGTGCAACAAACACGGATATGCTTTCGGTTAAGCTTACAAATAGTGATGACATAAAGTATAAAACAGGAACAAATAATATGACGACAATTGAAGTTTCAAATACTGCAAATTTTGATTTTACAGGAGAATTGAAAATTCTTTCGCTTTCAGATATTGGAACTATTCAATCAGAAATAAATGTGGATATTCAAGTACCTAAGCAATCCAAGTACACTAAAAACATCGTGATTAATTTGCCTTTTAAAGGGATTTATAAAGTTAATTATCAACTAACCGACAAGAAAACAAACCTTATAATAACCGGCACACTTAAAAAAGGATACCTGGAATAATCAATTATCTAAAAAATGTTGATTTAAAAATACTTTCATATAAATTGGTGGTTTCAATCGTTAAAATCACTCTTACATGAAAAAGCTATTTTTAATAATTACTTCTGCAGCACTTACTTTTGGTCAATCTGATTTTATAAAAGTTAATGATTCAGAATTTTGGAATGTGGTTCCAAAAAACATTATTGTTGAAAGAATTGCATCAGGTTTTCAGTTTACAGAAGGACCTATTTGGAGCAAAGAAGGATTTTTACTATTTAGTGATATACCTGCCAATATTATCTATAAAATTGATAAAGAAGGAAAAACAACGCCTTTCATTCAACCTTCTCAAAACTCAAATGGTTTGGTATTTGACAAACAAGGCAACTTAATTATTTGCGAACATTCGGGACGAAAAGTTGTAAAGCGAAACTTACAAACAGGTGTAAACCTAACCATAGCTGATAATTTTAATGGCAAAAAATTTAATAGCCCTAACGATGTGGTAGTTCACTCTAATGGGACGGTATATTTTACTGACCCCCCATATGGATTAATGGACAAAAACAATATGGCAGCCAAAGAATTAGGCTTTTCAGGTGTGTTTATGGTCAAAAATGGGACAGTATTTTTAATTGACACCACTTTGCAAAGACCCAATGGAATTGCACTTTCACCTGATTTGAAAAAGTTATACGTAGCTCAGTCAGAATTTGATTGGCTTTGGAATGCTTACGATTTGGATGCAAATGGAAAAGTAATAGGCAAATCATTGTTTTATAAAGGACCTGAAATTACAGGTAATCCTGATGGTGTTAAAACGGATATGAATGGAAATGTATTTTGTACAGGAAACAATGGCATAGTAATATTTAGCAAATCAGGTAAGTTGCTTGGAACTATTATATTACCTGAAAACACATCAAATTTGTGCTGGGGCGATACTAATTATTCAAGTTTGTACGTGACTGCACAAAAAAGTGTTTACCGACTCAAGCTAAATACCAAAGGGTTTATAACATATTAATAATGAACAAATTAATTGCATTTTGGAAAGAAATTGGCACTTTTCAAATTTTAGACAACGATCTTCAATTTGTAGTAATTGCCGGTGCAATTTTATTTGTTGGTATTCTTTTTAAAAATGTCGTTTCGCATTGGATTAGCAGACTTTCATATCGATTAGTTAAAAACAATTTCCCCGAGGTACCTGTAAGCACTTTTGTAAGTATGCTTTCCAAGCCATTCGAATTGTTTTTTGTACTTACCATTATTTACGCTGCATTTAGTCTTTTGCATTATCCGGATTCGTGGCATTTGGTAGGTCCAAAGAAATTTGGACTAAAGATGATAGTTAATCGTACTTATGGTGTAATAATATTTTTTTCTATTGGATGGATAGTATTTCGATTGGTCGATTTTGTTGCCTTCGTTTTAAAGGATAGGGCTATTGAAAACGAATCCAAAGTTCAGGAACAATTAGTGCCTTTTATCCGTCAACTTTCAAAATTATTGGTAGGAATTATCTTCTTTTTTCTTATTCTGGGTGTGGTATTTCAAGTAAATGTTGGTGCAGTAATCACCGGGCTTGGAATTGGTGGTGTAGCTGTTGCGTTGGCAGGAAAGGAAACTTTAGAAAACCTTTTGGCATCATTTTCGATATTTGCCGACAAACCATTTATTGCCGGAGACTTAATTAAAGTAGGAGATTTTACGGGAAATGTGGAGTCAGTTGGATTTAGAACCACACGTATCAGAACGTTGGATAAAAGTTTAGTTACCATTCCTAACAAGCAACTTATTGATCAACCATTGGAAAACTTATCTGCACGAAAATATCATCGCGCCAATTTTAAGGTAGGACTTCCTGTAAATGTTTCCGAAAAAACAATAAAAACAATAATTGGAAACATTGAAAATGAAATTTCTTCAAATCCATTAACGGATTCTTCATTAAAACCAATGGTATATTTTGATGGTTTTGGTACATATACATTGGATATTACGGTCATATTTTATGCGAAGGCAACAGAATTTGAAGATTTTTGGAAAATAAAGGAAAACATTAATTTCCGAATAATGAAGGTACTTGAGGCCGAAAACTTAGGTGTGGAATTCCCTACGCAAGTGGTTCATGTGAAATCACAAGAGAAGTTGGCTTAATTAACAAACTAAAGAGTCTACTTTTTTTCAAGTTCATTAGCTTCTTTTACGCTCAATAATCGAATATTTTTCCTTTTGATAACTTCTTTAACTTTGGCACTGGTATATACAAAAGTTACGCCACCTCTATCGTATCCTACTTTATCATACCCATTATGTCCAATGTTTTTCATTTCGTCAGTATCATAACCAGGATGTTCTATTACATAATAAGTATTTCCAATTTGAGTTGATTCTAAGAATTTAATAAACAATTCCTCCTTTTGTTCAGGGCTTTTATCCTGGCCACTCCATGGCACATCCGAATATTTAGTGTCCATTTTACCAAAGAATAAGCCATATTCTTTTGCTAATTTTTCAGTCAAAGTTTTTATTTCAGGTGTTGCATTGGTACATCCCATATGTCCGGTAATGTGTGAAAGTCGAGGAATATATTTTTTTGCCAATTCTATTTGGGCTCTGAATTCTTTTTCGACTTCCTCAATCTTGGGATTATTTTCTAAGAGAAAATTTCCAGCATTTTTTGGGAAATTATCATTTGGCCATATGAATGGACAAAAATATCCATCCGGGTTTCTTATTGATTTGCCATCAGTTAAAGGTCTCCATTTAAGGCCTGACCATTCGCTTGTCAAACAAAGATGGATTCCTACATCAAATCCCGGGTTTTCTTTCAGCATTGATACCGCTTCCATAAACCAGGGTGATGGTACAATTATTTCGACACTTCTGCATATACCATTTTTATATGAATCAATGCAAGCGTTATTCACAGCATGACAAAATCCAATATCATCTGCTTGCACAATGAGTCTAATTTCATTTGATTTATTGTTTTGTGAATAAACCAACAAAGAACCTAATACAAACCAACAAATGGCTATTGTTTTCATAATTAATCGATTTTCGACATTTTCACCATATTTGTTCTAAACTCGCCATCTATTGGCATACTTGCAGTATTCACAACTAAATCTCCTGATTTAACTAATCCCTTTTCTTTTAAAATATGATTTACGGCCTCTATCAACTGATCGGTAGACTTGTATTTCATATCAATGTAAAATGGTGTTACACCCCAAGTTAAGTTAAATACATGTACCAATTCTTTATTATCAGTAAATGTGAATATCCTTGATTTAGGACGATGTTTGGCGATCATGTTACATACAAATCCAGTTTTTGAAATATTTATAATTGCTCTTGCATGAATGTCATTGGCAATACGACAAGTACCGGATATTAGTCTTTCTCTAAGAAAGTGAGGATGGCTTTTAGGAATTGGATACTCCTTGTTATAAATGTCAACTTCTCTTTCAATGGCTCCAATAATAGAAACCATTGCTTTTACCGATTCAATTGGGAAGTTTCCTGAAGCAGTTTCAGCACTTAGCATTACGGTATCAGCGCCATCTATAACAGCATTGGCTACATCCCCGGCTTCTGCTCTTGTAGGACGAGGATTTTTAATCATGCTTTCAAGCATTTGTGTTGCAACAATTACCGGTTTGCCGGCTTCGTTGCATTTCCTGATCATCATTTTCTGAGCCACAGGTACGTCCTCCATTGGAATTTCAACACCCAAATCTCCACGAGCCACCATTAATCCATCTGATTTTTCAATAATTTTATCGATATCAACCAAAGCTTCCGGTTTTTCGATTTTGGCAACAACCTTTGTGTTTTTACCTTGTTGTTGTATAATTCCTTTAATTTCATCGATATCGGCAGAAGTTCTAACAAATGAAAGCGCTACCCAATCCACATCGTGTTTTAAACCAAATATTAAATCTTCTCTATCTTTTTCAGTTAAAGATGGTTCCGACACTTTTGTATTTGGAAGGTTTATCCCTTTTTTCGATTTTAGTAATCCGCCATAAACTACTTCAGTTAGTATTTCTTCCCCTGTTGTTGAAAGCACCTTCAATTCAATATTTCCATCATCAATCAATATTTTATCACCGGATTTCACATCTTTTGGCATAGCTTTATATGAAGTATATATTTTTTCACTATTACCAATTACTTTTTCAGTGGTTATAATTAAAGTATGTCCGTTAACTAACTCTACGCCATTATTTTCAACTTCACCGGTTCTTATTTTTGGTCCTTGTAAGTCTTGAAGCATACCAATTGTAATACCATGCTTTTCACGGATATTTTTAATGTGATTAATTACTTTCAAATGTTCTTCATGACTTCCATGAGAAAAATTAAGACGAAAAACATCCACACCTGCTTTTATTAATTGCATTAATTTCTCTTCAGTATTACAGGCCGGTCCTACAGTTGCTATGATCTTGGTTCGATTAAAAGGAATATGTTGTATCATTATTTAGTAAATTAATAGATTTTCGGCAGAAGGAATCTCCTGGTAGTTAATTCTTTTGATTAGGTTGATTATGGGTACTTTTTTTAATTTAATTTCAGATTCAGCGTAATTTTCAGCGTATTCGCCACTTAATAATATAAAGTAATCATAATTTTTCAATTCAGGCAATAAATATGGCTTTTTTAAATTAATAAATTCAACAGGACGGTTTTTTATTAACCTAATGTTGCTGTAATCGGCTTCAAATATAAAGTTTGAAATAAAAAATTTACAATCTTTTACAAAATCATATTGTAAATCTTCATTTTTAGTTAATTCTATTCCCAAATACCAATTGATATAGCAAGCTATTGTAAAGTCCTTTGCAGCAGAAACGATTCCCAATAATTCAAAATCAAATTCAGGTATAATTTCCAGAACCATTTTTTGCTCTTTCAACGGAATATTTGTTTTGTGGCAAATGTATTGACTTTCAGTGGTATTTTATACACATTGAAATCTTACAATTGTACAATATTATAGGATAATTTTTACAAGATGTAAAAAATAAAATATTGATTATCAATAAGTTAATGTTTTTTATGAAATTACTGATTCAAAAATGTTTGACTTTATGAAGTGAAATATATTTCTTTGCAGCTTCAAAAAAATTAAACAACCAATCTGACATGTCTGAAATAGCAGAAAAAGTTCGCAACATCATCGTTGAAAAATTAGGTGTAGAAAAATCAGAAGTTACCGACGAGGCTAGCTTTACAAATGATCTAGGCGCTGATTCACTAGATACTGTTGAACTCATTATGGAATTTGAAAAAGAATTTAATATTTCTATACCTGATGATCAGGCAGAACAAATTTCCACAGTAGGTCAAGCAATAGCTTACCTTGAGAAAAACGTTAAGTAATTCCAATTTTTCTAAATGCAATTAAAAAGAGTAGTTGTCACCGGTTTAGGTGCCCTTACACCTATTGGGAGTAATGTAAATGATTACTGGTCAGGTCTTATTCAAGGTAAGAGTGGAGCGGCAGCAATTACTCGATTTGATGCATCTCGACACAAAACCAAGTTTGCTTGCGAAGTTAAAAATTTCAACCCTGAAAATCACTTTGAGAAAAAAGAAGGTCGTAAAATGGATCCCTTTTGTCAGTATGCCATGGTAGTGGCTGACGAAGCTTTAAAGGATTCTGGACTTGATTTAGAAAAAGTAAATAGAGATAGGGTTGGTGTAATTTGGGGATCAGGTATAGGGGGTATTAAAGTGTTTCAAGAAGAATATGGTCCATACATTACCGGAGATCAAACACCCAGATTCAATCCATTTTTCATTCCTAAAATGATAATTGATATAGCTGCTGGGCACATATCAATGAAATATGGTTTGAGAGGACCAAATTTTGCGGTTGTATCTGCTTGTGCAACAGGTAATAATGCAATGATAGATGCATATAATTACATTAGATTAGGCAAAGCAATTGCATTTGTAACAGGTGGAAGTGAAGCTGCAATTACCGAAGCCGGAATGGGCGGATTTAATTCACTAAAGGCGCTATCAGAAAGAAATGATACACCTGAATTGGCTTCCAGACCATATGATAAAGATCGTGATGGTTTTGTAATGGGCGAAGGAGCTGGTGCGCTTATTCTTGAAGAATACGAACATGCCAAGGCAAGAGGTGCAAAAATATATGCCGAAGTAATAGGTGGTGGAATGTCGGCAGATGCTTATCATTTAACTGCTCCACATCCTGAGGGACTTGGAGTAATTAATGTATTAAATGCTGCATTGGAAGATGCCGAAATTAATTTAAACGAAGTTGATTATATCAACACACATGGAACCTCTACTTCCTTAGGTGATAACGCAGAATTAAAAGCCATCCAAAAAGTGTTTGGCGAACATTCATACAAATTGAATATTAGTTCAACCAAATCAATGACTGGTCATTTGTTAGGAGCTGCAGGGGCAATAGAAGCAATTGCTTCCATCTTAGCAATCAAAAATGGCATAATTCCACCTACAATCAATCATTTCACTGATGATCCGGAAATAGATCCCAAGCTTAATTTGACTTTTAACAAAGCACAAAACAGAAATATCAAAGTTGCAATTAGTAACACTTTTGGATTTGGTGGACATAATGCATCAGTTATTTTCAGAAAAATAGACTAAAAGTGGATTTTATTTCCTCATTCTTTGGTCTTTTTAATAAAAAAAAAAGCAAAGAACGACAGCTTAGGAAATATATATATCACCTTACCGGAAAGGAGCCTGCAAATTTGGATTTATATTTTTTGGCATTACGTCATTCATCTTCAAATAAAGACAAATCAGAATACATCGAAAAAAGCAATGAAAGGCTTGAATACTTAGGCGATGCCATATTGGGAGCCATAGTTGCAGAGTATTTATTTAAAAAATACCCTTTCAAAGATGAAGGTTTTCTAACAGAAATCAGATCCAGAATTGTAAACGGGGAATCTTTGGGTACTCTAGCAAAAAAAATTGGTCTAAATAAATTTATTGTTCACAATTCATATTCTTTAGGTAAACACAGTAACAAGTCGATGCATGGTGATGCTTTGGAAGCATTAGTTGGTGCAATATACTTAGATAGAGGCTTCAAATTTTGCAGAAAATTTGTTCTACAAAAACTACTAGATACAATTCTTGACATAGAAGAAATTGTAAGTACAGATAATAATTATAAAAGTAAATTGATCATATGGGGGCAAAATAACTTTAAGAAAGTTCGTTTTGAAATTATTCAGGAAAAAGATCACAAACATTATAAAGAATTTGAAGCAAAAGTCTATATTGATGATGAACCCCGATCCGTAGGAAATGGTTCGAGTAAAAAGAAAGCGGAGCAAGATGCTGCAAGAAGGGAATGTGAAGTAATTGGGATTTAAAACTTAACACTTGAAAGTAAAAACATTAAAAAAAAATAAGGTAAATATTGTAACCTTAGGTTGTTCAAAAAATCTGGTGGACTCAGAAGTGCTTTTGACCCAACTTAGAGGAAATGGCATTGATGCTTCGCATGAGTCGGATAGCGATTATTCTAATATTGTAATAATTAATACTTGTGGATTTATTGATAATGCAAAACAAGAATCGATTGATACCATACTTACATATGCAGAAGCTAAAAAAAGAGGTGAAATCGAAAAAGTATATGTAACAGGTTGCCTTTCAGAAAGATATAAAGATGATTTGCAGAAGGAAATAACCAATGTTGATGCCTGGTTTGGTACACGTGATCTCCCGGCTTTATTAAAAAAATTCAAAGCTGATTATAAACATGAATTAGTTGGTGAGCGATTGCTAACCACACCTACGCATACTGCGTATCTCAAAATTTCTGAAGGTTGTGACCGGCCTTGTTCATTTTGTGCCATACCTATTATGCGAGGTAAACATGTTAGCAAATCAATTGATGAATTGGTTTTGGAAGCAAAAGGTCTGGCTTTAAAAGGTACAAAAGAACTGGTACTCATTGCTCAAGATTTGACTTATTATGGACTTGATTTGTATAATAAAAGAAATCTGTCTGATTTACTTAAAAATCTTTCTGATGTATCAGGAATAGAATGGATTCGATTGCAATATGCTTATCCTTCTGGTTTTCCGATGGAGATTCTTGATGTAATGAATGAAAGAGATAACATATGTAAATATCTGGATATGCCTTTACAACATATATCCGATAATATGTTAACTGTGATGCGAAGAGGCATTAATTCACAAAAAACAATTCAATTAATAGAAAAAATTAGAGAAAAAGTTCCAGGAATAGCTTTGAGAACGACACTCATTGCCGGTCATCCAGGGGAAACAGAAAAAGATTTTGAAGAATTATTACAGTTTGTTGAAAATACCAGATTTGACAGATTGGGCGTATTTCCTTATTCGCATGAAGAAAAAACGTATGCTGGTGACAATATGAAAGATTCTGTTTCTGAAAAGATTAAGAAAAAGCGAGCGGAACAAATAATGCAAGTTCAAGAAGGTATATCTGCTGAATTGAATCAATTGAAAATAGGCAAATCCTTTAAAGTGTTGTTTGATAGAAAAGAAAGAGATTATTTTATTGGACGCACCGAGTTTGACTCACCAGAAGTAGATAATGAAGTATTGGTACAGGCATCAGAGAACTATGTAAGAATTGGAGATTTTGCCAACGTTTATATTACAGGCGCTTCTGAATTTGATTTGTATGGCAATGTAATTGCCTGATTTTTATAGTTTTATTTAAATCCAATGTGTCTTGAAAACAGGTAAAAATATTGCAGTATTAGGTGCCGGAAAGTCTTCAAACGTATTGATTAAATATCTGCTGAATGAATGTATTGCAAATGATTGGTCGCTTTTTTTATCTGATCAAAATAAAAATGCCGCAGAAAGCAAATTAAATAATCATCCAAAAGGGTCTTTTTTGGAAATGAATATTCCAAATAACTTAGACGCACTTAAGGATATGCAAATAGTGATTTCGTTACTACCGCCAGATTTGCATTTTAGTGTAGCAAATTTTTGCGTAGATTATAAAATCCATTTTATATCAGCCTCCTATATTACTAAAGAAATTCAAGCACTCCATCAAAAGGCAATAGAAAACAATGTTACGTTATTAATGGAATGTGGATTGGATCCAGGAATTGATCATATGTCGGCTATGAAGGAAATTAATCAAATCCATTCTGAAGGCGGTAAAATTGTTTCATTTGAATCTTATTGTGGAGGACTAGTATCGCCAGAAAGTGATGACAATCCTTGGCATTACAAAATATCGTGGAATCCTCGTAATGTTGTATTGGCAGGACAAGGTGGAGCAACTAAATATTTGCAAAACAATCAGTTAATTGAAGTATCGTACAGTAATTTGTTTCTGAATCCTCAAGAAATCGAGATTGCCGGATATGGAACATTTGAAGGATATCCCAATAGAGATTCATTATCCTATATTAGTCTGTATGGTCTTTCGGATATTTCTTCTATTGTGAGAGGAACATTGCGTAAAAAAGGTTTTTGTAAATCATGGCACATGTTAATTGAATTGGGATATACTGATAATCAAACTATTATTCCAAAGAATATTAAAACTTTACAACAATTAACGAATTATCTTGAAGATAAAAATTTGAAATCTTCTTCATTGAAAGGAAAAATGTTGGAATTATTTCCTTCTGAAAAAGAAAGAATTGAGATTTATTTAAAACTTGAATTTTTGGGAATATTTTCAAATGAACCAATTCAAAGTCAACTTCAAACGCCTGCTTCAATTCTTCAAAAAATCATTGAAAATAAATGGAAATTGAAGCCACAGGATAATGATATGGTGGTAATGAAACATCGAATTAAATACCAAAAAAGCAACTTATTTTTTCAAAAAAATTGTGAATTGGTTTTGAAAGGAAGTTCTGATGAAACCGCAATGGCAAAAACTGTAGGTCTGCCTTTAGGAATAATAACAAAACTGATTTTAAATAATAATATAAATTTAAAAGGGGTATTTATTCCGTTGGCAAAAGAAATTATTGAACCTGTACTTTTTGAATTAAAAAACTTTGGAATAACTTTTAAAAAGTCAGAGATTAAAATGGATTAATGTATTTCATTATTTGATTATTAAATAAATATTGATATGTCAAATTATGTTTTTTTATTCCGAAATAAATGGGTATTTACTTACATCAAATTAAAAATAAGTAAAAGGAGATAATTAAATTGTTTATTTTGGTATCCTTATTGTATGTCGAAATTCAAAACTTTATTGTTAATTTTTATTAGTGCATTCACATGCGCTATTGCTCAAAAAAGCACGGACGACAAATTGGTACAATTGGGAATGGAAGTGTATAATTTTGGAGATAAAAATGATGCTTTGGAGATGTTTATTCAAGCTTCAGATTTTAATCCACTAAATGTGCAAGCCAATTATATGGCAGGTATCTGCTATTTGGAAACCACACAAAAATTTTTGTCAGTCAAGTATCTCATTCGTGCATACGAACTTAACCCACAAGTAGTTCCGAATATTTTATTCAAAATAGCGCAAGGTTATCATTTGGGTGCCAATTTTGAAGATGCCATCCGATATTACAACCAATACAAATCTGAATTAAATGAACAGGTGGCAGAAAAGTTAAAATCGACACTCTCAAATGAATTTACAATTACGGATAAAAGAATACGAGAATGTCAGAACGCAATTGAGTTTTACAAAAATCCTTTAGGCTATGAAATACTACCTTTATCAACTGAGGTAAATACAGAATATCATGAATATGCTCCTGCAATAAATGAAGATCAATCACAGATGATTTTCACTTCAAGGCGTTCAGGGGGTGTAAGTGCTAATAAAGATGTGGATAACGACTATTTTGAAGATATATATATTGCCAAAAAAGTTAATGGTAAATGGCTACCGGCCAAAAATATTGGATTGACTATTAACAGTCCTACACACGATGGCAGTATTGGATTTTCGGCTGATGGCAAAATATTATTTATATACAAACCTTCCAATGGTGGTGATATATTCTATAGTTCACGTATCAATGATTCTACTTGGGGTGAACCAATCAATATGGGTGCTCCAATTAATACAAAATATAATGAGCCGTCAGTATGCATAAGCAAAGATGGAAATACTTTGTTTTTTGCAAGTAATCGGACAGGTGGATTTGGTGGGATGGACATTTATAAATGCGAGAAAACCATTGAAGGAAAATGGGGTCCTGCAATTAACTTAGGAAGCACAATCAATACAGAGTATGATGAAGATAGCCCTTATATAACACCCGATGGAAAATACTTGTATTTAAGTAGCAAAGGACATTTTGGTATGGGAGAATATGATATTTACAAATCGGCATGGAATAATTCAACCAAAACTTGGTCAAAACCAGAGAATCTTGGTTACCCAATTAACTCCCCTGATAATGATATATATTTTGTTATTGCCGGTGATAACAAAACCGCCTATTATGCCTCAGCAAAATCAGGAAGTTTAGGAGGCAATGATATTTTTGTTATAAATCTGGAAGTTCCTGTAAAAAAAGATACTCTTTTAGCCAACAAATCTAGAACGATGGCCAAACAAATTAAAGGCAAATCAATAACAACAAAAAGCGCAGAAGTTACATCTTCAATAAAGTCAACTGTTCGGACAAAGTTTAAAGTAATTGATGAAAAAACCGGAAAGTTGATAGATGTTACTGTTTCCGGAATTAAAGTTTTGAATAATGAACCAGTAAAAAATATTAGAAAAACGACCGAAGGTGAATACGAACTATCTCTAGAACCGGGATTTAATTATTCAATTGAAATTCAGAAAGAAGGCTTTTTGTTTTACTCCGAAAATCTTGACTTGACAAATGGAGGCGATACTAAAATTATTTCAAAAACAATATCACTTCAGCGAATCAAAAATGGAAATAAAATTGTGTTAAACAACGTGTTTTTTGATCACGGAAAGGCAGTGCTTAAACAAGAGTCCAAAAACGAACTTGAATTACTGTATCAACTAATGGTAAAAAACAAAGATATCAGAGTGGAGGTTTCGGGCCATACAGATGATAGTGGAACCGATCAAATTAATAACACCCTGTCCACGCAAAGAGCCAAATTGGTGACAGAATATCTAGTTAAGAAAGGAATCAGTCAAAACAGACTTATTGCCAAAGGTTATGGCAAAAACCGACCTATTGCGAGCAATGCTACTGAAGAAGGCAAAAAAATTAACCGAAGAACTGAATTTGAAGTGATTAAAGATTTTTAGTTAAAACTGAATTAATTTTAGATTATAAATTGTTCCATCGGATGTAATATTAGTTTGAAATTATTTCCCAAAATGATTTATTCATTAGGTTAGAATCAGGGAGAAAATCTATAATTAATTAAACTATAATTTTGCAATATAGAGACAAACAAATAACCTCTCACCTAGAAAAATTTATTTAAAAACTGCTTTATTATTTTTGTTGAAATTAAATTGAAAGGATTGCTTTATTCAAAAAGGTGTTCTAAAGCTCAAATGTTTATGTATTCTGATTAAAAGTTTCTAGATAGACCTATATTAAATTCGATTGATTGAAATTGAAAAAATGTTGTAAATAAAATACACCAAAAAAAACCTCAAATGAAGTACAAGTTTGGTTGTGTGTACGAATTGTTCCGTAATTCGGAACGGGTTCGAACCTCGGACCCTTCCGTTTTTAATACGGAATGCCCTGAACCAGCTGAGCGATACGTTTTTTGCTTTTCCAAGATTTTATTTCTCTTTCTCTTTTAAGAGCAAGTTCTTTGGTAGGATATTTTTCGAAATATTTGAGTTCCCAGTCATTTGATTTACCTGTAAATCCTTTGTGGTTGGAATTGTGTCTTCTAATCCTCTCAGTAAGGGTATCCGAAGTATAACCAACATAAAAAGTATCTTTTAATGGAGAGTAAATAATGTAAACTAGATATTCCATACATAAAAAAACCCCAACTTGCGTTGAGGTTTATGTGTGGGAGCACACGGGTTCGAACCGCGGACCCTCTGCTTGTAAGGCAGATGCTCTGAACCAGCTGAGCTATGCTCCCAAATCTTTGATTTACAAAAGGGAGTGCAAAAGTATTAAATATTTTAAAAATTAAAATTTATATTTTAAAAAATTTCAATCTAGAAAAAGACTTTTGAACATAAAGAAAGTAGCAATCGATTTCATTTTTCAAAATCAAAGCAATAGCATATCTTGCAGCGATGGAGAATTTTGTTGTTTCGGCTCGCAAATATCGCCCTGCTACTTTTGATACAGTAGTTGGTCAGGAACATATTACAGTTACTTTAAAAAATGCGATTAAGAACAATCATCTCGCACAAGCATTTTTATTTTGTGGGCCCAGAGGGGTAGGAAAAACTACTTGTGCACGTATACTTGCCAAAACCATCAATTGTACCAATTTAACTTCCGATAATGAAGCATGTGGTACGTGCGACTCCTGCACTGCTTTCCAAAATAATGCTTCTTTTAATATTCACGAATTGGATGCTGCATCCAATAACTCTGTTGATGATATTCGTAATTTGGTGGATCAAGTTCGTTATCCGCCACAAATTGGAAACTATAAAGTGTATATAATAGATGAGGTGCACATGTTGTCAACTTCAGCTTTTAATGCATTTTTGAAAACATTAGAGGAACCACCAAAGTATGCCATTTTCATATTGGCTACCACTGAGAAAAATAAAATTATACCAACTATACTTTCTCGCTGCCAGATCTTTGACTTCAGCAGAATTCAGTTGAAAGATATTTCGGATCACTTAGTATCCATTGCAAAAAAAGAAAATATCTCTGTCGAGGATGAAGCACTCAGACTCATTGCACTTAAAGCAGATGGAGGATTGAGAGATGCGCTTTCACTGTTTGATAGAATGGTCACTTTTTCGATGGGAAGTGGCCTGACCTATAAAGTGGTTATTGATAATTTGCATATTCTGGATTACGAATATTATTTTAAGGCCACTGAATATTTGTATGAAGAAAAATTATCTGCCGTATTGTTATTATTTGATGAAATTATCCAAAACGGATTTGAAGGTCACAATTTTTTGAATGGATTAATGGAACATTTGCGAAATTTATTGGTTTGCAAAGACCCAAGTACTGTTCAATTGATTCCTGTATCTGAATCCGTAAAAAAGAAATATCTGGACCAATCAGGAATGTTAAGCATCGGATATTTAATGACTGCACTTAATATTGCTAATCATTTTGATATCAATTATCGAAATAGTAAAAATCAACGATTGCATATTGAATTGTGCCTGATGAAGCTTGCCAACATTAATAGTGCACTTTCTCTTGCAAAAGCGCTTTCATCATCGGAAGAGCTAAAAAAAAAAGTAGCTTAAATCAAACTAATCCGCCAAAAGAAGTTTCAAGTAATCAGGTTGCTCCAACCAATACCGCTTTGAAGGCAATGCCTTCACTCAAACAAATTCATGTGCCAATTGCGAGTCCTAAGCAAGAACAAGAAGTTGAAATAGAATCAGAAAACGGCAAAGATGTTGAGATTGATGCAGCAAAATTGGCAGAACATATCAATGCATTTGCAAGAACAAGAAAGGCTCAGGACAAAATTTTGGAATTTACTTTATTGTTTGAAAAACCATTTGAAATGGACAAATCCAATTTAAAATTTATCCTTTCAAATGAAATTGAAGATATATTATTGAAAGAAGTACGGCCTTTGCTAATAAAGTATCTTTTTGAAAATACAGGTGCCAAATTCACCATTGATTCGGAAATTAGGTTTGTTGAAACTAAAAAAACAGTGTTTAGTAACACCGATAAATACAAACATTTGGTAAATGAATATCCACTGCTTGAGGAACTAAAAAGAAGATTAGGCTTAGAATTGGATTATTAACTAATCTTTTCTTTCGAATTTTTGCTTAATATTGAACGGAAATTTCAATTCTTTAGAGGCAGGTTCAACTTTATGATGTTCTATTCCTATATAAAAGTTTTGAAAGCCTTTACTATTTTTATACTTCAGCGATAATTTATTTATATAAGCAAAAAGTATGTTTTCCACTTTTCTGAAATCTTCATAAGTTACATCCACAGTGTTGTGTGTTAAAGCATCTTCAAAAGTTATTTTTTCAATTTTTGAAGTACTATCTCGAATGAAATTTTCTATAATAATATTGTTTCGTTTTTGAAATAATATAGTATAAACGCTATCCTGACTTTTGGTAGAAGAATCCTCATCTGTTTCGGCAAAAGGTGGATTTCCAAAAAACATGGATTGTACCAAATTAAAGTTGATTTCGAAACCTAATTTTTGTTTAAGATCCCCATAAGAGAGTTTATAATAATCTTTTTGGATACGGTTAATTACAAATACTGAATCTTTCGAAATTAAACATCGAACAACTTCCACACCTAAAGCGGGTGTAACCGAAACCCATATAATACTATCCTTTGCCAATCGAATGGATGCATTTGCAGAAAACTGGTCCAAACCATCGGTGTATTCGATTTTGCTTTTGGTACTTAAGTACTTGAAATCAGCATTTTGTGTTTTTACTCTTTTTTTTATCCTTTTTTTTGCCCCGGGGATTGCTGCAATTTGTTTTAAATGCTTTCGCTGACAATCGTTAAATAAAAAGAGGCAAACTAAAAGTGCGGAAATCCAAAAAAGTGATTTATTCGTATAATTTTTTATCTGCAATTTTTTTATCAATTAATTCGGATGCTTCTCCAAGTTCTTTTGCTTTTTTCCACATATTGATGGCTTCATCTTTTTTGCCTAATTGGTATAAGACATCTCCATAATGTTCTACAATAGTTCCGTTGTCAGATTTGTTTACAATTTTTTCGAAAACGTCTTTCGATTTTTCAAAATCTTTCATCACATACAATATCCAAGCATATGTATCCAAAAAAGTAGGATTGTCAGGATTGTCTTTCACTACCTTTTCGCTCATTTTACGAGCATATTCCAACTTCTCTTTACGTAACGAAAGAAAGTAGCTGTAATTATTAAGTACCGTGTAATTATTTGCGTCAATTTTTAATGCTTCCTCGTATGATTCGTCCGATTTTTTGTATTCTTTAACGCCATTGTAGCTGTCCCCCAGCATTGAAAGATATTGTAAAAGCAGTTCTTTGTCGGCTCCGGCAAGTTTTTTGCCTTGTTCCAATGAAGTGGTTGATTTTTTATAATCATGTTTCATGTAGTGACCAATTCCATTATAAAGCCACAGTACAGATTGATTAGGATAAATTTCAAGGGCTTTGTCAGAAGTAGCAATAACACTATCGTACTGCAACAATTCCGATTCTATTTTTACTATTTGCAACCATATTTTAAAGTGGGTGTTATCCAAAGAAATGGCTTTTTTGTAATTTTTAAGAGCTTCAGGGTTTTTTAATGTTATCGTTAATATATCCGCATACATTGCAAATGCTTTAGCTTCGTTGGGATGCACTTTTACTAATATTTCGCCCAAAACCAAACATTGTTCTTTGATTTCATCATTAGGTAATTGGCGAAGTTTGCCTATGAGAATGCCAATTTTAGCATCAATATCTAATTCGGGATTGCTAAAGGCTTTTTCAAGTTGCTCATTTGATTTTCTAATGTCACCTTTTGCTTTGTATATATCGGAAAGTGCAAGAATACCATATGGATTTTGAGGTTCATTTTTAAGTAAACCATCAACTAGTTTTTCCGCTTCGGCTAGTTTGTCGTTGGTAATTAATAATTCAACTAGTGAAATTACGTGGCGAGGTTCATCAGGATAAGTATCAATGAGTCGTTGACCTTGTTTGATAGCTTCATCCAGCTTGTTAAGCGAAATGTATAATTGCTGTTTTTGTTTGATAATATCTTCGCTAATGCCAAAGGTTTTTTCAATTTTATCATAACACTCAATTGCTTTTTCTTTGTTTCCAATAATGATATATATGTTAGCCAAATCGTAATAATATTCAATGGCATTCGGAATACGTTTCAATAAAGCCTGATACACTTTTACGGCTTCTTTAAAATCTTGCTTGCGTTCATACATTTGTGCAAGAAGCAAATAATAATATTTGTTGTTTTCGTCCAGTTCTACTGCTTTTTGAGCAAATTGAATGCCTTTATAAAAATTGCCTTGTTTGAAATACACCTGAGCAATCATGTAGTAGGTTGCGCCACTTTTGTCATTACTTTTAAGTGATTTTTCGAAAGCATTCATTGCTTTACCGAAATTATCGAGCATGTATTCTTTACAACCTTCGGTGAAGTTGTATTCGGCATCTTGCTTTTGTTGCTCGGTTAGCTCATTTTTTTTCTTCTTAAATATTTGAGCATCAACAACTAAGCTAAAAGTAAAAATCAATAAAGCAATATAAATAAAGCGGGTGAAAAGCATAGAAAGTCTGGATGTCAATAAATTTGAATCCATTTATCCACAAAATTAATCTTTTTTAGAAAACAAAGAAATGAAACGTGTTTCATTTTACTCCGGTGCTTCCATAACCTCCTGCTCCACGTTCTGTTTCAGAAAGATTATGAACTTCATTCCAGCTAATTTGCTCATGCTTAGCAATTACCATTTGAGCAATTCTTTCTCCGGGGTTTATTTCAAACGTTTGGTCCGAGAGGTTCACTAAAAGCACTTTAATTTCGCCTCTATAATCGGCATCTATAGTGCCTGGTGTATTGAGTACAGTAATTCCGTGTTTAAATGCCAAACCACTTCTGGGCCTGATTTGTGCTTCATAACCAGAAGGAAGTTCAATAAATAAACCAGTAGCTACTAATTCACGTTTAAGTGGAGCCAGTTGAATTGGAGCAGAGATATTTGCTTTCAAATCCAGACCGGCAGATAATGCAGTTTGGTATTGAGGTAGTTCGTAGTTGCTTTTATTGATTACATTAATCTTCATAAGTTTCTGTATTCAAAAATTGATTTTTTGTTTGTTTCAGTTCCAAGTTTATTTACTTTGTGCGAATATGAATAAAAACCTTCAAAATATTATTAAATATACCTTATCTTTTGCAATTGCAATTGTATTGCTTTGCTTGGTATTCAGGTCAGTGAATTGGGAAAGCATTGTTACAGAACTTAAGAATGTATCTTATACTTGGGTGGTCGTCTCTATGATTGTTTCATTAACTGCACATTGGATACGTGGTTTGCGCTGGAATTTATTATTACGTCCTGTTGGTCAATCACCTTCTGCTTTAAACGCTTTTATAGCAGTAATGATTGGTTATATGACCAATTGGGTATTACCACGCTTGGGTGAAGTGGCCCGTTGCAGTGTGCTCAAAAAGACGGATGATGTACCCATTGCAACTTCTGTAGGTACCGTAATTACTGAAAGAATTTCTGATTTATTGGCATTAATTGTGCTTACCGGATTCACATTGATTTTGGAATATGACCAAGCAATGAATTTGATGAATACTTTTATTTTATCTAAGCTTCAAATGCCTGATAATAAAATATTTATAGCATTCATTTTGATAGGAATAATATTGGTTGGAATCGCATTTTTATATTTGATATACAAATTTCGATTTAAACTAATGCAAATTTCAATAATAGGGAAAGTAATGACCTTGCTATTGAATATAATGGAGGGAGTTTTGAGTGTGTTTAAGTTACAACAAAAGTGGCTTTTTATTTTTTACACTTTTGCAATGTGGTTAATATATGTGATAACAATGTACGTTTTATTTTTTGCAATGCCTGGCATGGAAAATTTGGCATTTAACGTAGCTTTTGTGGCCACTATTATGAGTGCTATCAGTATGATAGCTCCAATACAAGGTGGTGTAGGCGTGTATCATTTGTTGGTAACGGCATCATTGGTAGCTTATGGGGTTAATAATGAAAAAGCACTTGCCTTTGCAACCATAGCCAATGCTTCTCAATTTTTAATTATGATAATAACCGGAGCAATTTGCACGGTAGCAGCAACGTTTATTGAAAAAAGAAAATCTGAACCTGATGTTCTCTAAAGACAAAATAGTAACCAAAGAAATAGCCAAAGAAACCGTAAAGCAATGGAAAAACCATGGCTTGAAAGTGGTATTCACTAACGGTTGTTTTGACATATTGCACGTGGGACATGTTGATTATCTTGAAAAAGCCAAACACTTAGGAGACAGACTAATAGTAGGACTTAATACAAACAATTCGGTAAGTAGAATAAAGGGTCCTAGCCGACCTATAACAGATGAGTTTTCCAGATCAAGAGTAATTGCATCCTTAGGATTTGTTGATTTGGTAGTATTTTTTGACGAAGAAACCCCAAAGGAATTGATAACAGAATTATTGCCGGACGTGCTTGTGAAGGGAAATGACTATTTGGCAGAAAACATCGTTGGCGCAGATATTGTTATTAAAAATGGAGGTGTAGTATCAACAATAGAGTTAGTTAAGGGATATTCTACATCCAAAATTGTAAACAAAATTAAGAACACTTAAAAATTAAAAGATATGCTATTAGTAATTGGAATTGTGACCATGCTTATAAGTATGTGGGTAAGCTGGAAACTAAAAAGAAAATTTAAAGAATACTCACAAATTGGACTTTATTCCGGAATGAGTGGAGCAGAGGCGGCAGAAAAAATGCTCAGGGATAATGGCATTTATGATGTGAAAATAATATCAGTTGATGGGCAACTAACTGACCATTATAACCCTGCTACCAAAACGGTAAACCTTAGCTATGATGTATTTTATGGCCGAAATGCAGCTGCAGTTGCAGTTGCATCGCACGAGTGCGGACATGCAGTACAACATGCCAAAGCATATATGTGGTTAGGATTGCGTTCGGCTATGGTACCTGCAGTTAATATAAGCGCAACCATTTTAAACTTTGTTAACATTCTATTATTATTTGGGGGTGGATTTGTATTTTACTCTACTGGAGGTGTATCCGATACCATATTAATGATAATTATAGCTGCCAACTTAGGGTTAACAGTTTTTTCAGTAGTAACTTTGCCTGTAGAATTTGATGCAAGTTCCAGAGCACTTGCATGGATGACCAACAGAGGAGTGGTTACAAGTAAAGAGCATGAAATGGCTAAAGATGCATTGAACTGGGCAGCAATGACTTATGTAGTAGCCGCTTTAGGTTCATTAGCTCAACTTGCCTATTGGGTAATGATATTTATGGGTAGGAGGGACGATTAATTTATTATTCAGAATAATGTAAAGGCTTTTATGAAAAACATAAAAGCCTTTTTTATGTTTATTTATATAAACTCACTTGTATTGACAAATTCAATCAACCCATACAAAGGTGATCCTGCATTTATTGAAAAGCTTAGGAAAATGCATCCTTTTAAGCTTTTCATGTACATTGCTATTTTAAGCATTGGGATTTTATTTTTTTTCTTGATAGTTGGTTTTTTGCTAACCAATGATGCTTCCAAATTTTATCTTCCTAAGCACTTTACTTTCAGCACATTAGTGCTATTGATTAGTAGTTTTTATATGTACAAATCTGTACAGAATTACGCGGATGACAATATTAAAATGTTACTTCAAAACCTCGTTATTTGTTTCTTACTCGGGCAGTTATTTATTTATTCTCAATTCAAGGGTTGGGGTGAATTGCAACAAAAAGGCTTGTTTTTGAGTGGAAATGTGAATGGTTCTTACTTATACCTTTTATCAGGATTGCATGTATTGCACTTTGTAGGAGGGATGATTTTTTTAATTGTTATTTTTTCCAAAGTATATACATGCAATCGAGATGAAGTTAAGAGACTTTTGTATGTTACCAGCCCAATGGACAAAATGAAGCTTCAATTATTGCATACCTACTGGCAGTTTATGGATATTGTATGGTTGGTGCTTTTCTTTGTTTTTATAATCCCGGATTTATTCTAAAACAAAATTAATTGGACTTGTTATCATTACGTTTACGTCCTTTCCATTCAACTTGCCAGGAGTCCATTTTGGCATTTTGCGTGTAACACGCACAGCTTCCGAATCTAAAGTTGGGTAACCACTGCTTTTGGCAACTTTTACATTTGAAATACTACCATCAACCAATACCACAAATTGCACAATAGTTTTACCAGATATTCCTAGTGCACTGGCTTCTTTGGGAAAATTTAAATTTTTACCCATAAATTTTATGCGTTCATGTTCCCCTCCTTCAAATACCGGCATTTTATCAGCATATTTAACTGTTTCGATTATCACAGGTTTACTTTCAATTATCTCAATTGTTGATGTTGGCTGCGTTTCAATGCTCGACTCCGAGCCAGTTGGTGATTCCACTGAAGCGTTATTATTTGTTGTTTCAGAAGGTTCAACTTGCGTAACCGCTTTATTATCAGATACTACTTGGTAATTGGAATTAATAGTTTGGACGGGTTTGCTTGTATTTGATTTTGGTTGAATCAATCGAGTTTCGGTTTTCGAAACAGGTATTACAATTGATTCAGAAATATCTATTGGCTGAAAGACGCAATCAGTACAAATACTTTCGGCCTTATGAACGGGATACAGACTTTGGAACCCATATAAAATTCCAAAAAGAGTTAACATCCCAAAAAAAACAATTATAAGTGAATTTTTGATGTGGTCATTGTAAACCATTCTCAACTCGAACGCGCCATATGCCTGATTCCTGTTTTCAAAAACTAAGGTATCAAGTCCCATTTCGGAATTAGTACGATGTATCATGTTTATATTGATTTTAAATAATAAACAGTTTTCAAAGGGAATTATTATAAAAGGTATTAAAAAAATATGTTTACTATCACCAAATTAAAATCGAATTATAGCTGATTATTCCATAAATATTGCATTAAAGTGTATATTTTAAAATCATTGAAAATGAACTTTCAATGAGATATTTGGCATCTTGTTAAAAAATTTGCACAAAATTGCCAAAGCATAGTTTTAAAAAAAATTGAGATTTGTACTAACTAAAAATACCCCTGCTTCTTCCTGTCTTCCATAGCAGCTTCGGAGCGTCTGTCATCTGCACGCATACCTCTTTCAGTTGTTCTAGCCGATGCGACTTCCAAAATGATATCTTCCACCGTAGTGGCAGGACTTTCTACCATCCCTGTTGTGGTAACATCACCTACTGTGCGACAACGAACTACTTTTTCGACCACTGTTTCACCCGGAAGCTTCTGCATGATGTCATTTTCAGAATATATAACTCCATTTCGAACAAACACTTTGCGTTTGTGTGAAAAATATATGCTTGGTAAAGGAATATTTTCTTTTGCTATATACTGCCACACGTCCATTTCGGTCCAATTACTAAGTGGAAAAACTCTAAAGTGCTCCCCTTGATGTTTTCTGCCATTAAAAATATTCCATAATTCTGGTCTTTGATTCTTGGGGTCCCACTGACCAAACTCATCTCTATGTGAAAAAAAACGTTCTTTTGCTCTGGCTTTTTCTTCATCACGTCTGCCTCCTCCAAATGCGGCATCAAATTTAAATTCTTCCAAAGCATCTAAAAGTGTTACTGTTTGCAATGAATTTCGTGTGGCATACGGTCCTTTTTCTTCGGTGGCTCTCCCTTGATTGATAGAATCCTGAACATAACGAACAATCAATTTTGCTTGTACATCAGCTGCTAACCAATCTCTATAATCCAGTGCTTCTTGAAAATTGTGTCCGGTATCGATATGCAAGAGTGGAAAAGGAATGGCCGCAGGATAAAAAGCTTTTTGAGCCAATTTTACCATAACTATAGAATCTTTTCCGCCTGAAAAAAGTAGAACAGGTTTTTCGAATTGAGCAGCTACTTCCCGCATTATAAATACGGCTTCTGATTCCAACTGCTCTAAATGTGATAAATGCATGTAAGTGAATAATTGCTTTAAAACGCAAACTTAACAAGAAACATCGAATATGATTACTAATGATTTCTAATAAAACTTAAAAAATAGATTTAAATCAAATTCGATACATCGATAAGCATATATTTTTGTACTTAACCTGCTGAATATCCTATAATTAACCATAAATCAATACGTTATTTAAGTTCATTAAATATTTTATATCTAATTATATATCAGGTAGTTAATTAATTATTTGTTGTGATTTATAACTATTTTACACAAATTGCGTCACAGTTTTATTAACGTAATTATGATTAAAAACATTTTTGACTTTTCTAATTTCGGAAAAGCATACAAAGCCAAATTATACCACAATTCTTTTTACTTAATAATTTTTCTGTTTTTATCAATTTTTGCTTGGGCAAGCGAAGTCAATGGAGATGAAATGGGAGCTGAAGCACTTGAAGAAGTACCTTCACTATGGCTTTTATTTTTTGGTCGTTTTCATCCACTAATTGTTCACTTACCTATTGGTTTCATCACTTTGATGGTTGTGGTTGAAGTGTATGAATTAATTTCAAAAACTCAAATTTCAACTGTTGTTAAAAAAATTGTAGCCATTTGTGCTGCACTAACCTCTGTTTTTTCAATTTTGGCAGGTGAATTTTTGGCATTAGGAGGTGAATATGACTTCGAACTTTTGGAAAAACATGAACTCAGCGGTAAACTTTTAGGGGTATCATGCATAATATTGGTCGTATTTCTTTATTTGGTATCTAAATCAACTTTGTGGCAAAAAGCATATCAAATCGGTTGTGCGGTATCATTTGTATTATTAGCTGTTGTAGGTCATTATGGAGGTACTTTAACGCATGGAGCTACTTACTTAACAGAATATTGGCCGTTAAAGGAAAAGAAAGTTGTTAAAAATATCACTGATTTATCCCAAGCTATTGTTTTTGAAGATGTGATGCTACCTATGTTTGAAAAAAAATGTCTACAATGTCACAACGAAAGCAAAATAAAAGGTGGCTTACGAATGGATAGCTATGAATTATTGATGAAAGGTGGTGAAAACGGCCCTGCCGTGGTTCCGGGCAAAATTGAAGAAAGTGAATTATATAAACTTATAACATTGGACAGAACTGCAGAAAGAGCTATGCCACCTGAAGGCAAAACACCTTTGACCAACGATGAAATAAATATCATCAAATGGTGGATCGAAAATGGTGCTCCTCAAAATGCCAAAGTTTCGGATTTGAAAATGAATGATGATCAAAAAAGGATATTAACCTATTATTTAATACCTAAATCAAGACCAGTTTCTCTTGTAAATACATTAAAAGCAGAAGCTTTAAATGATGAAATTTTGGCAGAGGCACGTAAAAAAGGTATTCAGGTATTGCCAATTGGTATAGAAAAAGCCTTACTTCAGGTATCATTTTATTATCCTGAAAAAGTAACGGATAAGGAAATAGAATTTCTTAAACCAATGGCAAATAATATTACTTGGCTCGATTTGTCAAATACTTCAATCACCGGAAAAAGTTTTGAAACATTATTTGAATTCAAAAACATAACCAAACTGTATTTGCAGAACACAAAAATAACTGATGAAAGTTTGGGTAAAATTGAAAAATTGAAAAATCTGGAATATTTGAATTTATATGGGACTGGTGTAACTGACAAAGGTATGAGAGCATTATTCAATAATAAAAATTTGAAAAAATTGTTTGTTTGGCAAACCAAAGTATCAGATAAATCAAAAGATGAATTAAAAGTCAAAAATCCGCAATTGTATATAGAAGGAGGTTATCAAGTTAAAACTGATTCAGGAAAGAGAATGTAATTATTCAATGATTTATTAATTACCGGTTTTTTGTTTTCATAACTCTGTGAATTCCAAATTCAACTAAAATTCGTTTCAAAAAAGTTATACTCAAAATTGTATGAAGTTAATAATAAAAGCATTACTTTAGTTTGACTTAATGTATAATAACAATTAAATAACTTTACATTAACGTTGTTTTAAACTAGTACTTTTATTTCATTATTTAAGGTTAGACTATAGTAAATGCAAACAATAATTATCATTAAAGTTTTTATTGCTATTTTTTTACATTATCATTTAGTTCCTTTTTAAATTCTTATTTCAAAAATCTATTTCCTTTGTGTATAAGTATTTTTCAAATGAAATTTTTTTTAACATAGTTTTTTATGATTATTTATCATTTTTCACAATTTGTTCACAAAAATTTAACAATAAAATACAATATTGTAATTTTTTTATTATAATTTTGCACCCCCCTGAATAAAAACATAATACAAAAGGATGTCAAAAGCAGAGATTCATACCAAGAGAGGGGTCATGAAAGTTGATTTTTTCGATAAAGATGCCCCAAAAACAGTTGAAAATTTTATTAATCTGGCTAAGTCGGGATTTTACGATGGCCTGACGTTTCATAGAGTTGTCCCTAACTTTGTTATTCAAGGCGGTGACCCAAGAGGCAATGGTTCAGGTGGTCCAGGATATACAATAAAGTGCGAACTTACAGGTGACAATCAATATCATGACAGGGGGGTGTTATCAATGGCTCATAGAGGAAGAGATACCGGAGGATCACAGTTTTTCATTTGTCATAGCAGAGAAAATACAAAACATTTGGATAGAAATCACACTTGCTTCGGTAAGGTGACAGAAGGGTTGGAAGTAGTTGATTTAATAAGAGAAGGTGACGAGATCACCAAAATACTGGTAACAGAAGCGTAGAATGCAAAAATTGTTTTACCAAGATCTCAAGCTTGGAATCCTCGGAGGTGGGCAGCTTGGACGAATGCTTATTCAAGAAGCAATTAATTTAAACCTCACTATATCAGTGATTGATCCTGATAAAGATGCTCCATGTAGCAAAATTGTTGATAATTTCATTCAAGGTTCCTTAACCGACTACGATACCATAATAAAGTTTGGTGAAGGGCAGGATATAATTACCATCGAGATAGAAAATGTGAACGTGGATGCTCTGATTGACTTAGAGAAAAAAGGGGTAAAAGTTTTCCCTCAACCCGACATTATCCGCTTGATTCAAGACAAACGTACGCAAAAGCAATTTTATAAAGATAATGGCATTCCCACTTCAGAGTTTCATTTGATAAACCACAAATCTGATCTAGAAAATTATATTTCATTTTTGCCTGCTTTCTTAAAATTAGGAAAAGCAGGATATGATGGCAAAGGTGTACTAGTGTTAAATGAAAGAATAGACTTTAGTAAAGCTTTTGATGCACCCAGTTTTATAGAACGTAAAATTGATTTTGAAAAAGAAATTTCAGTGATTGTGGCACGATCTATTACAGGAGAAATTGCCTTTTTTCCGGTTGTTGAAATGGTTTTTGATCATACTTATAATTTGGTCGATTATCTGATAGCACCGGCCTTAATCTCCAAAGAAATTGAAACAAAGGCTCTTGAAACAGCCAAAAATGTCATTGAAAAACTTGGAATGGTGGGCCTATTGGCAGTTGAAATGTTTCTTACCAAAGATGGAAATGTACTCGTAAACGAAATTGCACCACGTCCGCATAACAGTGGTCACCATACCATTGAAGCCAATTTTACTTCTCAGTATGCACAACATTTGAGAGCCATACTTGGTTTGCCTCTTGGCTCCACCCAAACTCGTAGCAAAGCAGCTATGGTGAATTTGTTAGGTTCTGAAGGATTTAATGGTATTGCCAAATATGAGGGTCTGGAAGAAATCGTTCGTACAGAAGGGGTTTTTCCACACTTGTACGGCAAAAAATTCACTAAACCTTCTCGCAAAATGGGACATGTGACCATTATTGACAATGATGTTAAGTCCTTGGCTTTTAAAATACAAATGGTGAAAAAAACAGTAAAAGTTACCGCTTAGTATTTTAATGTTGACAGTAAAATTCAATTAATTATATTCAATAGCCCCATTCCGATTTCCCCAAAGGGGAAAAGATAGTCGGAAATCGAACTTTTAGATGTTAATTATTTAATTTTTTTGCACAGATTTGCCATATGAATTCTGATAACTATGTAATAATTATGGCAGGCGGTGTTGGTAGCCGTTTTTGGCCTTACAGTCGAAAGTCTCATCCCAAACAATTTCATGACATATTAGGCACAGGTAAAACGATGCTACAGCAATGTGCGGAGCGTTTTGAGGGAATTTGCTCAAAAGGAAATATTTATGTAGTAACAAATGCCGCTTATAAGCAATTGGTTCTTGATTCAATTCCTTATCTTTCTGATGATCAAATACTTTTAGAACCTGAGCCAAAAAATACCGCACCTTGTATTGCTTATGCCGTTTATAAAATTCTTTCTAAAAACCCTCAAGCCAACTTCGTTGTAACACCTTCGGACCAATTTGTATTAAAGGAAAAGGAATTTGAAAAAACTGTCAATAAGGCATTGGATTATACAAAAAGTAACAATGATTTTGTAACTATTGGTATTGTTCCTACACGCCCCGATACCGGTTATGGGTATATTCAGTATGATAAAGGTGATAAAAGTGAAATCAAAAAAGTAATTCGATTTGCTGAAAAACCTAATGAACAAACCGCACTTCAGTTTTTGGCAAGTGGTGACTTTGTATGGAATGCTGGAATGTTTATTTTTAATGGAACAACCATCAAAAATGCTTTTGAAAAATATATGCCTGATTTGAAAAAAGCCTTTGCAATTGAGTCATATTATTTACAGGATGAAAGAAAAAATGTAAATGAAATATATGCAAAATGTGTTTCTATTTCTTTTGATTATGGGATTATGGAAAAAGTTGATAATGTGTGCGTTACACTTGGATACTTTGGCTGGTCGGATGTTGGAACCTGGAAGTCGCTTTACGATTTAAGAGATAAGAATTCGGATGGAAATGTGTTAGATGGAAATATATTAGTTTATGATTCGCAAAATAATATCATCAAAGCCCCCAAAGACAAGCTGGTGGTTGTCAATGGATTGGAAGGATATATTGTGGCAGAATCCGAAGGAATACTAATGATTTGTAAAAAAGATGAAGAACAAAAAGTCAAACAGTTTGTCGAGGACTTGAAAAAAAGCTCAGGTGATAAGTATATTTAATATTTCGTTATTCTGATTTAAATAAAAAAAATTGGGAAGAAACGAATAAGGTTTCTTCCTAAATAAACGTTTATTTCAATTTTGCCAAACCCTCTTTCAATCTTTTGGTGCCTTCAATAAGTTTGCTGTCAGCCACGGCAAATGAAAGTCTGATACAGTTTTCGTATCCAAATGCGTTTCCAGGTACTGATGAAAGATAAACAATGTTCAATAAATACATACTGATATCATCAGAATTTTTCAAGGTTTTTTCATCATTAGACTTGCCGAAATACGCACTCACATCAGGAAAGAAATAAAATGCTCCTTTTGGCAAGTGTAATCTTAAGCCGGGGATGTTTTTAAGGCTTATAAACATTTGACATCTTACTCATCCACTGCCAAGCAGGTAGCACTTCTATTTCTGCGCCATCTTTGGTAAACTTATCCGATTGATTCAGTGTAATTATTCGTCCATTGGTTAAGTTAAAGTACTTCATTGCCCTGAATAATCCATTTACCTCTCTATCCAGATTCATGATATTCAAGTCGGCACATACTTGAAATACCTGTATGGGAACACCGTTTGCAGTTGTCAAAAAATCACATTCGCCTTCATTTTGAAAGTAATAGATATTTTGGTGGTTTTGCCTTAAGTGCAAATACACCGCATTTTCCAACACATGACCTACGTTTTCAGAAAATGATATTTTATTCTGACGATGTAAGCCCAAATCCATAGCATATACTTTTTGTGGGTTTCTTATTTGCTTTTTATAGGAATAATCAAACAAAGGCACAAATTCAACCAAATAAGCATCAGCCAAAAAAGAAAAATATGATAATAAGGTAGTGCTTGATTGAATGCCAAACATACCATTGAGGCTATTGGCCGATACCAATCCGCCTATGTTGGTAAGCAAGTACACTGCCAACTGTCGCAAACTATTGATATCTCTGAGTCCATGTCGGACTGCCACATCTCTAATTAAGATATCATCTAGCAAATCATTGAGGTATTTATCTATTTTGGTTCGCAAATAATCGGGCATGCCTCCTTTTTGCAAATAGTTTTTGAATGATTTTTCGCCAGATTCCAGCTTAAAATAAGTCAAAAATTCATTGTAACTGAATGGAAATAGCTCATACGATAAATGCCTCCCTGTGAGATGCGTACCCAGCTCTTTGCTTAGTAAGGATGCATTAGAGCCTGTGATAAAAACTTGGAAATCTTCTCTTAGCAATTGATTTGCAAATATTTCCCAGCCTTTTGCCAGTTGTATTTCGTCAAAAAACACACTTCTAGTTCTTCGCCTTTGAAGTTCGGTGTATAATCGTTCGAAATCTGATGTTTCGAAATTTGCCAGTCTTGGATCTTCAAAATTCAAAAACAAAGGCTTTTCGAGACTGTATTTTTTTTTCAATTGCAACAATAAAGTACTTTTACCACAGCGTCTTATCCCGGTGATGATGGTAGCAAAACCAAGAGCTGCCTCGACACTATTTATTTTATAGCGATCCACTCCTGTCGATTTTTTATCTAAAAACTCGCTTTGCGAGTCTATTACTCCTTCAAAAGTTTGCTGCAATATCATTGCCCTGTATTTTTTTCATTCACAAAGTTAATTATCTTCCAATATAAATGAACAATAATTTCTATTTTAATTAATAATTATTAACCATTATAAATGAATAATATCTACCATTGATAATGAGATATATTTTAAGAGAAATTAGATATTGAGTTTATTTACCATCATTATAAGGGGCATATTTTAAGTAATTAAGATTATAAAAAAAATTCTTACAGTAACTGTGAGACTATTATTAAGTTTTGATTCAATTAAAGTGGCAGGTGGTGACACCTGCCACAGATTTGTAATTAATTAAAAATTATTTCAATTTTGCCAATCCTTCTTTAAGTCTTTTGGCTCCTTCAATAAGTTTGCTGTCAGCCGCAGCAAATGAAAGTCTGATACAGTTTTCGTATCCGAAAGCACTTCCTGGTACTGATGACAAATAAACACTATTCAATAAATACATGCAGATTTCATCAGAATTTTTCAAGGTTTTTTCTCCATCTGATTTGCCGAAATATGCACTCACATCAGGGAAAAAATAAAATGCTCCCTTTGGCAAGTTTACTTTTAATCCGGGAATGTCTTTAAGCAATTGGTACATCATATCTCTACGTTTCAAGAATGTTTTGGTCATTTCGAAAGTTGGAGCAAGGTCGCTGGTAACACCTTCTAATGCTGCTTTTTGGGCAATAGAACAAGTGCCGGAAGTGATTTGACTTTGGATTTTGTCACAAGCATCAGCAATAGTTTTGCTTGCAGCCATATATCCAACTCTCCAACCGGTCATTGCGAATCCTTTGGAGAATCCATTAACAGTAACCACACGATCTTTGATTGCTTCAACTGAGCCTATGCTAAAGTGTGGTTCACCAAAGTTGATGTATTCGTATATTTCGTCAGCTATCACAAATATATTTTCATTTTCGGCAACTACTTTTGCAATTTCAAGCAATTCGCTTTTGCTGAATACAGTTCCTGTTGGATTGCATGGAGATGAGAACATAATAACTTTTGTTCTCTCTGTGATAGCAGCTCTCAGTTGATTAATTGTTGGTTTGAAATCCGTTTCGATACCACCGGTAAGTTCAACGACTACACCTTCGTTAAGTTTAACAAGTTCAGCATAGCTAACCCAATAAGGAGAATAAATAATCACTTCATCTCCGGGGTTAACCAATACGGCAAGTGCATTAGCTAATGATTGTTTTGCTCCTGTGGAAACGATTATATTTTCAGGTTTCCAATCAATATTGTTATCACGTTTCAGTTTTTCGGCAATTCCTTTTCTAAGTTCAGGTATACCAGCCACGGGTGTGTAAAACGAGAAGCCATCTTCAATGGCCTTCATTCCTGCTTTTTTGATATGTGCGGGTGTTTGAAAGTCGGGTTCACCTAATGTTAAGTTCACTACGTCATGACCTTGATTAGCAAGTTCTCTGGCCTTTTTTGCCATTGCAATAGTTGCTGATTCAGAAAGAGCGTTAATCCTGTCGGATAATATACTTGCAGTAAGCGTTGACATGTTTGTATCGAGTTTAAATGATAAAGGGCTGCAAAAATAGTTAAATCAATAAGTTAAAAAAATGGAAATTTAGTAATTTGATTTTAAAGATGAATTACTTTACCTCAAAACGCATAGGTTTTTTAGAGCCGGTTACTTTCACAATGGGTTTCTCATTAATTTGGTAAAATTCAGGTGAAAGATCAATTTTATATATTCCTAAGTTATCAGTTTCCTGTGAATTCAAATAGGCATGAGTACCATCGGATGAAATTACAAAACTCTTATCGTCTGTTTTAGTGTTGATTTGCGATCCCAAATTGATAGGTTTTGTCCAGTTTTTCCAGGTATCATCCAATCGTTTAGTCATATATATATCATAACCTCCATAGCCAATATGACCTTTGGAACTGAAATATAAGGTAACACCATCTTTTGCTAAATATGGGTAATCTTCAGAGAAAGTGGTGTTAATTTGTTCGCCAAGATTAATTGATTTGCTCCATTTTCCGCTTTGGTCATCTTTTAAGCTTACATACAAATCCAAATCTCCAAAACTGCGATCATCTTCTGCAGCAATTATTAATATATCTTGCTCATCGGTCATAAAAAAGTTTGAATGTTCATTGTTGTTGATGTAATCGGGTATTGCCACTTCTTTGGGTACCATCCATTTGCCCAATGAATCGGACTTGGTTATAGAAACACCTTCACCACCATACGAACCATCTGGTTTATATTTATTACCTACAAGCAAAAATGAACTTCCGGCTGAAGCTACATAGTTGTGTGACGAATTATTTAATGGAAAACCAATATTTTTAGGTTCATTCCATTTGCCGAGGTCATCAATATCGGCATACCAAATATCTTGACCATTATCTGAATTGGGGCATTCCTTAACAAAATAAACTCTCTGACCATTGGTGGATATTTTCGGGGCAAATATATAACAGCCATCTTTTTTAAAATCACCGTCAACACTTTGTTTAATGATTTTTCTTCCTGTGATGTCACCCTCAAATGCAGTTATTTCAAGAGGTTCATTCCAGTTGGCTAATCCAATTCCTTTGAGCAGGTTCCATTTGTTTATGAACATATGGTTAAAAGTAATTTCAAGTTCCATTATGGTACAGGCCTCAAAAAAAATATGGTAATTATTGAATTTGACAATAGAGTTTTTCTCATTGAAAGTATACAAAATTTTCTCTCTGCCGTCTTCAAGTAATGCAGATACTTTTACAATAGTACCCGGATTAAATACCCCTCCGAGTATCAACTGTTGTGCTTTGGTTGGGGTTGTATATCCAACACGTATTGTGTTTAGTTTTGAAGTGTTTTTGAACATAAGCAAAAATCCTTCACAATATGGATCGTAATTAGAATAAAGATTTGTATCCGGATAAATGCTTGGTACGCCTATTGCAAAACTTGCTAAATTATTGTCTGATTCAAATTTTTTTGTTTGCTTTAAAAGCATGGATGCCCAAGTAATTTCTTGTGCAAACAAGTTACAATTTATAAGCATGAATAATAAAAATACCCAAGCAATAATTCGTTTCATTAACAATGTTTCAACGAGGTATTAATTTCAAACGAAATTAGTAAAAAAATGAGACGCTATTATTTTCAGATGAAAAATAAATTTTGATAGCTTTGCAGATAATACAGTAACTTTTGCTATCAGTAATCAACAACTTTCAATACTAATTTACTAACATGGAATATCGCATAGAGAAGGACACAATGGGGGAAGTTAAAGTGCCAGCTGACAAATATTGGGGTGCCCAAACGGAACGATCGCGAAATAATTTTAAGATTGGTCCGGAAGGAAGTATGCCAAAGGAAATTATTTATGCATTTGCCTATCTTAAAAAGGCTGCCGCTCAAGCCAATATGGAATTAGGGGCCTTGAGTAAAGAAAAATGTGATATGATTGGGAATGTGTGTGATGAGATATTGGCACACAAACTCGATGATCAATTCCCGTTAGTTATATGGCAAACGGGTTCAGGAACACAAAGTAATATGAATGTAAATGAGGTAATCGCGTATAGAGCTCATGTAATTGCAGGTGGCAAACTAACAGATGAAAAAAAAGTACTTCATCCTAATGACGATGTAAACAAATCGCAATCAAGCAATGATACCTACCCAACAGCCATGCACATTGCCGCATATAAGTCTGTTGCTGAAATAACAATACCCGGAATGTTGCAATTAAGAAATACACTAGCAGCAAAGTCCAAAGAATTCAATTCATTTGTAAAAACTGGTCGGACTCATTTCATGGATGCCACACCCTTGACTTTAGGTCAGGAATTTTCAGGTTTTGTACAGCAACTTGATAATGGCATTCGTGCACTTAAAAATGCACTTGAGATGGTTGCAGAATTGGCACTTGGTGGAACGGCTGTTGGAACGGGACTTAACACACCCAAAGGATATGATATACTTGTTGCCAAAAAAATAGCTTCTCTTACAGGATTGCCTTTTGTAACTGCTCCTAATAAGTTTGAGGCACTTGCAGCACATGATGCAATGGTAGAATTGAGTGGTGCTTTAAAAAGAGTAGCCGTTTCATGTATGAAAATTGCCAATGACATTCGTATGCTTAGCTCAGGTCCCAGAAGTGGAATTGGAGAAATAATTATTCCTGATAATGAACCCGGTTCATCAATTATGCCCGGTAAAGTTAACCCTACACAACCGGAAGCATTAACAATGGTAGCTGCACAAGTAATAGGCAATGATGTAGCGGTATCGATTGGCGGTTCAAATGGTCACTTTCAATTAAATGTATTTAAACCAGTAATTGCAGCTAATGTGCTTCAATCAGCTCGTTTATTAGGAGATGCCTGTGTGTCGTTTAATGAAAAATGCGCTATCGGAATTATTCCAAATGTGGATACAATTAAAAAACATATGGAAAATTCGTTGATGCTGGTAACCGCATTGAATACACATATTGGTTATGAGAACTCTGCGAAAATTGCCAAAAAAGCGCATAAAGAAAACAAAACACTGCGCGAAGCTGCCATTGAATTAGGTTTATTGACCAATGAGCAATTTGATCTTTGGGTGAAACCTGAAGATATGATTGGAAGTTTAAAGTAATAACTCAAATTTAATTTTTAACGCCATGGCAAAGAATAATGCGCTTAATATTAGTAGGTTAGCTAAGTATAATTTTAAGTTTATTTCTATAGAGGAAGTTATACTTTTGGAATATTTTCTGAATTATTACCAGAAAAATCAACTTTCAGAAATAGTGCCTTCAAGAATTGAAGCGGAAACCGGGATTAAAAGGAGCAGAATAGATAGCACCGTTTCTGATTTAAAAGAAAAAGGATTTGTTGATTCTAAAATCGAAAAATTCAGAACTTTTTATTCCATTGATATTGAAAAGATTATTAGCAGTTTGCCCAAACTATTTGTAAAGTCGAGCAAGTATAGTTACCAATATATTTATTTTGTCCAAAACCCGGGGGGATTTAAGAAGAAACCAGGAAGTAAAATTTCCAAAAAAGAAGCTGCAGGTAAACCTAAAACCAAACAGGATATAGAACCAAAGCAGATGTCGTTGTTTTAGAATTAGTTATCCAATCACATTTTTAACAATTTGTGGATGATTACTTCAATCATTCCTTTGCTTTTTTCGTATTTCTTCTAAATTTACCAAAGAAATTATACTAACATGAATAAGCAAGTCCTTGGTGTTAAGCAAAAAGCGCTTCAAATTAATCTGGATAAAAAAACGTATGGATCTTTTGCCGAAATTGGGGCAGGGCAGGAAGTAGCTGCACATTTTTTCAAAGCAGGTGCTGCATCCATGACGGTGGCCAAAACGATGTCTGCTTACGATATGACTTTTTCGGATGCCATTTATGGCGCAGAAGAAAGTGGACGTTATGTAGTTGAGTCCCGATTGCTCAAAATGCTTGCTAAGGAATATTCATTACTGGAGATTCGACTTAACGAAAAAAGAGGCGCTGATACACACTTCTTTTCTTATGCCAATACATTAACAACGATTAGTTACGACAAAACCCGATTGGGTCACGGTTGGATGGGTGTACGTTTTCAATTGCATCCGCTTTCCGAACCCAACGAATGTATCATTCACTTTAACTTGCTAGACAATGATGCAATACTACAACAACATGCCGTAGGTGTATTAGGTGTAAATTTGATATTTGCTTGTCTTTATCGCCATGAGAATCCGGAGGATTTGATTTTGACTCTGATGGAAGAGCTTGCCAACGATCGGGTGGAAATAGATATGTTCCGAATTGAAGGTCCTGACTTTAAGCATATTGACAATCGATTAACAAGTTTGCTATTAGTAAAACACAAATTTACACCTGCAGCTTTATTCAATCCGGAAGGACAAGTATTGCAAGCTTCTGATTTCTTTTACAAAAAAGATATTATTGCATATCGTGGGCGTTTCCGACCATTTACTTTGGTTAATAAAGATATGTATGAGAAAGGAATTGACCAATTTGAGGCGGAAGAACATGTAGACAAAGACAATCTGGTAAAAGTAGCCGAACTCACTTTGCACAATTTACAATCGGCAAGCGAAAGCAAAGAAATTAATTTGAAGGACTTTTTGGATAGAGCCGATTTATTGTGTTCGCAAGGGTATACCGTATTGGTTTCAGATTATCAAGGATACTATCGATTGGCAGGGTATTTTAGCACGTTTACCAAAAGACATATTGGTATTATACTTGGTATGTTCAATTTGGTTGATATTTTCAATGAAGATTTCTATAAAAAACTACCCGGAGGCATATTAGGCGCATTTTCAAGTTTGTTTGCACCCAATGTTAAGCTCTATGTGTACCCAATCAAACGTAAGGACGGTACTTTTTGGAACTGTCATAATTTTGAGGCACCTGCCAATTTGAAATATCTTTATCAACATTTAATTGAGAATAATAAAATTGAAGACATTAGTAATTATGATGAAAGTATATTGGACATCACCTCCGACAATGTATACAAAATGATATCAGAAGGTCAACCCAATTGGGAACATTTGGTGCCGGAAGAAGTAGCAAAAGTGATTAAATCGCAGAAGTTATTTGGGTATAAGGAGTAGCTTAATTTGACAACTTTTTTATAGTTGTCAAATCATAGACTCAAATCGCAGCGAAGAATCTAAAAATGTGGTCAATTATCTAAAACTTGGGACTCATCGTTCTTCGGAGTGACAATGAAAACTGGGTTTCGTTGTTGTCTAATTTTGTTAATGTATTTATTTACAAATTCTATTTTTTGACTCTTTCTCAAAAATGACCACTTTTGCCAAATAATCACGAACCTACATGGCACGAATACTTACGGGCATACAAAGTAGTGGCAAGCCACACTTGGGCAATATATTAGGTGCAATATCACCTGCCATTGCATTATCAGAGAAACCCGGCAATCAATCTTTTTTGTTTATCGCTGATTTACACGCACTTACAACAGTTCGCAACCCTGATTTGTTACGGTCAAATACACAAGCAGTAGCGGCTGCATGGTTGGCATTTGGATTCAATACCGATAAAAATTTGCTTTATCGACAATCCGATATACCCATTGTAACGGAACTTGCCTGGTTATTGGGCTGCCTTACGCCATATCCAATGCTTGCAAATGCACATTCGTTTAAAGACAAGTCTGAAAGACTGGCTGATGTAAATGCTGGCCTTTTTACCTATCCGGTATTAATGGCATGCGATATATTGTTATATGATGGAGAAATAGTTCCTGTTGGCAAAGACCAAATTCAGCATTTGGAAATGGCTCGTGATATAGCCGAAAAATTTAATAATACTTATGGAAATTTGTTTACCATACCTAAAGCCCAGGTGAACGAACAATTGATGACTATTCCAGGTACAGATGGTCAAAAAATGAGTAAGTCGTACAATAATACGATTGATATATTTTTGCCTGAAAAAGAATTGAAGAAAAATGTAATGTCCATCGTTACGGACTCTACACCACTAGAAGAACCTAAAAACCCCGATACTTGTAATGTATTCAAGTTATATGAATTGCTTGCTGAAACGTCACAAACTGAAGATTTACGGAAAAAATATTTGGCAGGAGGATTTGGTTATGGACATGCCAAACAAACTTTATTTGAACTGATCATGAACAAATTCCAAAATGAAAGAAATATTTTCACCGAATACATGAATAATTCAGAATTATTGGAACAAAAGCTTACTTTAGGGGCACAAAAAGCTACAGCAATTGCTGAGGCCAAAATTATACAAGTTAGAAAAGCTGTTGGACTGAAATAGTAAAAAATCAATTTCAATAAATCAATTTCTTGTAAGCACAAAAAGTCCTCCCCTTGGGGAGGATTTAGGTGGGGCTGGTCTTCGTTCTCCAACTCTTCCGAATCCACGTTAAACTCCACCGAAAGACGTTCTTTCACGGCACTGAGGGTGAGTTTGTTTTAGTTGATTTTGTTGTTGAGTTCCAAAATCAGGGCATCACAGTTTTCGCGTTGCTGGCTCAATTGGCGTATTTCTTTGTCGGTGGCATCCACGGTGCCGCGCACTTGGTAGTACTCACGCTCGGCTTCGTTCACGCCCTTTTCGATTTCCTCTTTCTCCTTGTACATCTCCACCAACTGGTCGTCCGATAGGTCGGCATTTTCCAACAGGGTTTTGATTTCCTCCTCGGTCTTTTTCAGGTCTTCTTGGTTTTTGACTATGCGCTCTTTGTTGGCGTCGAAGGTGCTTT
>JANRJY010000042.1:0-57232 GCA_033763735.1 Bacteroidota bacterium
GATTGAGTACCTAAATCAATCAGTTTTTGCATTTTTATAAATAAGTCACCTAAAATTTGTGTAGGTGATAAAATTTCAATAGCAGTAATCGGAGGGGTGGGAAATACAATTATATCGTGCTGAAAATCAATAGGTTGCTTAGGTAACAATGATATATCAGGCGTAAATCTTTCCATATTTACTTCAAAAGTTAATTCAGAATGAATATTATAAGTTTTTTTGTAAAAACTTTTTAGTAAGAAAATTAAATTTGATTGTATGATAGAATGAATATTACTTGGCATTGGTTTTCCTCTTTCAATTTCGTAATCTGATATTTCCACTATTTTTTGCATGGCATTTTCGGTAATTGTTAAATCAAATTTAGTGAAAATCAATTGCAAATCCAAAAACACTGAATTCTATAGCTAAAAGTTAAGTTTTCGTAATCTTGGTGAAGCTAATGCAGTAGCAATTACCACTCCTATAGATGTTATACCTCCAAAAATTACAGAAGGAATTAATCCCATTAGTTTGGCTGCTAATCCACTTTCAAATGCACCAATTTCATTTGAAGAACCAATAAAAATGTTGTTAATCGCGGATACTCTTCCTTTCATATGGTCGGGCGTATATGTTTGAGTCAAAGTGGCTCTTATAACAACGCTAATACCATCAAAATAACCTCCTACCACCAATAAAAGCAGTGATACTATGAATAATGTACTGAACGCAAAACCGATCATGCAAACACCAAAACAAGCAACACTTGCAAGCATAAAAATTCCTGCCCTTTTACGAATTGGATAAAAAGCCAAAGTAATTGCAGCGATGATTGCACCAATGCCCATTCCAGATTTGAGCAATCCGTATTCAAAAGAACCCACATGAAGAACTTCCTGTGCGAAAACTGGTAATAAGGCACTTACGCCACCAAACAATACTGCAAACAAATCAAGTGACAAAGCACTAAGTAGCACTTTCTGTTCCAATACAAATTTGGCCCCATTCAATAAATTGCTCCAAAATCCACCAACAAGCTCAACTTTGGGTGCAGGTTTGAAATTGATTTGCATAAAAAACACTACAGATATTCCCATCAAAATAAAATCCAATAAGTAAGAACCTTGAATGCCTAATGGTGCAATTAATAACCCTCCTATAGCGGGACCAAGAGTAGATGATATTTGCCATATTGTACTATTCCAAGTAACAGCATTGGAAAAAACTTCTTTGTTTTTGATTAAAGTAGGCCATAATGCAAAAATTGAAGGACCTAGCAATCCTCTTGCAATTCCACTCAAAAACACCATTAAATATATAACATTGACTTTGCTATCAACCTGATTAAAGTGTAAATCCCCAGCGTTAAAAAATAGACCAGCAGAACAAACCAACAAAATAAAACTAATGAAAATTATGACCTTTTTACGATTAAAAGTATCGGCCAAGTGTCCTCCGAATAAAGCAACTGATATTGCTGGAACAGCTTCCGCCAATCCCAAAAAGCCTAAAGAAAGCGGGTCTTTGGTAATCTGATAAACTTGCCAACCAAGCACTACATTTTGAACTTGCAGTGAAAAGGTCAGAAAAAATCGAGCCGTGACAAAAACCCTAAAATCATGAATTTTAAGAGCACCCAATGGGTCATGATTGTTATTCATATTTTCAAACTAATTCACTCAATTCAATCCAACGATTTGTTTTTATCTCTATTTCATAAGATACTTCCTCAATTCGCTTCGCAATTTTGGACGATTGTGCAAAATCTGAAACACCGGATAAGGATTGCACTAATTCATCCTTAATATTTTCAAGATCCGAAATTTCCTTCTCCAAGCCCTCGAATTCTCTTTGTTCCTTGAATGACAATTTGACCTTATTACCTTGTTTTACCTCCTTTTCCTTCGACACTTCAGGAGTTGGCTTTATTTTTTCAACTTTGTTGTTTTGCAGCGATTCGCGATAATCTGTATAATTTCCAGGGAAATCTGTGACCACTCCATTACCTTCAAAAACAAAAATATGATCAACAAGTCGATCCATGAAATATCTATCGTGGGATACAAGCACCAATACACCCGTGAACTCTTCAAGGAATTCTTCTAGGACATTAAGTGTTTGGATATCAAGATCATTGGTAGGTTCATCCAAAATCAAGAAATTAGGATTTGCAATCAATACCAACAAGAGTTGTAACCTTTTGCGTTCTCCCCCACTGAGGCTTTGGACAAACTTGTACTGTTCCGATGGTTCAAACATAAATCTGGTAAGCAGCTGAGATGCCGTTATTTTAGCTCCACCTTTCAATTCTATAACTTCCGCAATATCCTTTACAACTTCTATAACTCTTTTGTTTAAGTCAATTGCTTTGTCTTCCTGGCTATAGTAACCAATTTTAGTTGTATCTCCTTTTGATATCTCGCCATTATCGGGTTGAATATTGCCCATAAGCATTTCTAAGAAGGTTGATTTCCCAATCCCATTCTTTCCTACAACACCAATTCTATCTTCTCTTTTGAATACGTAGCTGAAATTATCTAAAAGTATCTGATTTTCAAATGATTTATATATTTTTCTTACCTCTATAATTTTGCCACCCATTCGGGTTTCTTTCATTGAAAGTTCAATTTTTGAATCATTGATTTTTTGTGAAGCTTTGTCCTTGGTTACTTCAAATGCATCCACTCTATATTTAGCCTTTGTTCCTCTTGCTTTGGGTTGCCGTCTAATCCATTCAAGCTCTTTGCGCATAAGGTTTCGAGCTTTGTCAATTTCAGCGTTTTGTATTAATTCTCTTTCCTCCTTTTTCTCCAAAAAATAACCATAATTCCCTTTATACTTATAAATGTTTTGGTCGTCAATCTCCCATATTTGATTGCAAATCGCATCAATAAAGTAGCGATCGTGACTAACCAATAATATGGTATCAAATTTTTCCATAATCATTTTCTCCAGCCACTCAATAGTTTCAAGGTCCAAATGATTGGTTGGCTCATCTAAGATTAGCATATCCGGTTCTTCAATAATGACTCGTGCAATGGCCACTCTTTTTCGCTGCCCACCCGAAAGTAGTCTTACTTTTTTATCTAGTAGTTCTGCAATTCCTAATCGCGATATTACCTCTTTGATTTGTTGATCGTAAGCCCAAGCGTTTTCATGGTTCATGCGTTCATTGAGCACATGCATTTTATCGTAATATTCGTTAGTATCTTGAGGATTTGAGATAAGAGATTCATAATCCTTTACTAACTGAATCAGTCGATTATTAACCGAAAAAATATTATCATACACTGATTTGTCTTCATCAAAAATAGGGTTTTGCGGTAAAATTCCAATCCGGATTTGGTTTCTTATTGATATTTTTCCTTCCGTTGGATTTTCGAATGATGCAAAAAGCTTCAATAAAGTGGATTTGCCACATCCATTTCTGCCTATAAGTGCCGTACGATCGCCTTTAGAAACACCTATATTGACGTTGCGAAACAACCACCTGTCAGCGATTGATTTTGACAAGCTTTCCGCAGATATATAATTCATAATTAACTAATTTACAATATTTTATTACACAATTACCAACAACATCCCTTTTAAAAATATAATTTTCGTAAGCTTGTAAGTGATAAAATTCACTCATTTAATCACTTTTTAATACAATTGAAAAGAATAGTATATAAATTACGAATATTTTTAACGGGGCACGAAGATACAAAAGGAGAATTAAAAAGAGCTATTGTTGCCTTTTACATTATCGGTTTCGCAGCTTTTGGTTCAATTATATTTGCCATTTCTGACACCTTAATTGGGAAACCAAATCATGCAATTTTTGACATTATTGCTTCAATAACTTTTATTTTTTGTCTTTTGTTAATCAACTATGGTAAATTCGGACTGGCTAAAATAATTGGAATATTTACTGCAAACGGTGTTTTGACCTTGAATAGCATTAATGAATCCTTTACTTCCGGCAATTATGTATTGCTATTTCCAATTTTAAGTGCCACTCTAATGATTTTTTCAAAAAAAGAAAAAATCAAAATAATTACATCATTTGTATTTTCATTGATTTGTTTTGGTTTTCATGAATATTTAGAATTTGGAGGATTTATAATTGACACAACCTCAATTCAGCAACAAAAAGCAAATTCAATTATTTCTTTTTTAATGAGTGCTTTTTTAGTATGCTTTAACATTTTCACGCTAATTAATATCAATCTAAAGACAGAAGAAAAGCTTAAATTACTAAACAATAAACTTAAGAAAAGCAACTCTAACTTGCTCAAAACGAATGATGAACTTGATAGTTTTGTTTACAGGGCTTCTCATGATTTACGCTCTCCTTTAGCTTCCATTTTGGGCTTGATTGAACTTTCAAAACTTGAACATAATATTGATAAAATCAAAGAATATCTGGTACTTAAGGAAAGGTCTGTTCGAAAACTCGATAATTACATTCTTGATATTTTGAATATGTCAAGGAACTCAAAACAAAAAATTATACTTCGCAAACTTGATTTGAAAGAAATCATACTAGAATCATTTAATCAACTCAATTATATTGATAATGCTAGAAGAATTCATTTAGAAATTACGATGGATAACGATGAACCTTTTTATGGAGATTATTCAAGAATAAGTACCATTATTAGCAATTTAATTTCTAATGGGATCAAATATTGTGACATTCAAAAGCAGGAAAACTTTATTCGTTTTAAAGTAGATTCAACGAAGAAAATGCTGCACATTCATTATTTTGACAATGGACAAGGCATACAATCAGTATACTTAAATAAAATTTTTGATATGTATTTCAGAGCTAATGAGCGTAATTCAGGCTCAGGTTTGGGTTTGTATATTGTAAAAGAAACTATCATTAAAATGAAGGGGACCATTGAGGTTAATTCTCAACATGGCCTGTGGACTCAATTTTTTATTCAAATTCCCAATACAGGTTATTAGGCACATTACTTTGTTTATAGCAGGGTATTTTATTTGATTGTTAAGATTATATATTTGCATCAATTAAAATCAAACCTAATGAGTGAACAAATAATATTTTCGATGGCCGGAGTGGGTAAAGTAATCCCTCCCAAAAAACAAATACTAAAAGACATTTACCTTTCATTTTTTTACGGAGCTAAAATTGGCATTTTGGGTATGAATGGCTCCGGTAAGTCTACACTCATGAAAATTATTGCCGGAGTTGATAAGGAATATTTAGGAGAAGTAGTTTTCTCTCCCGGTTATACCGTAGGTTATTTGGAACAAGAGCCGAAACTTGATTCAAGTAAAACTGTGCGCGAAATTGTTGAAGAAGGCATGCAGGAGGTTGTTAATCTGTTGAAAGAATTTGAGGAGATCAACTTGAAATTCGCTGAAGAAATGACCGATGACCAAATGACAAAACTCATTGATCGTCAGGCAGCAGTACAAGAGAAACTAGATGCAATTGATGCTTGGTCATTGGATACAAAACTTGATAAAGCAATGGCTGCGCTCAACTGCCCTCCTCAAGAAGCACTTGTCAAAAATCTTTCAGGTGGGGAAAAAAGAAGGGTTGCACTTTGCAGATTGTTGCTAAAGGAACCCGATGTATTGTTACTGGATGAGCCTACCAATCACTTGGATGCAGAGTCGGTACAATGGTTGGAAGCTCATTTACAACAATATAAAGGAACCGTAATTGCTGTAACGCACGATAGATATTTCCTTGATAATGTGGCAGGATGGATATTGGAACTCGATAGAGGGGAAGGAATTCCTTGGAAAGGCAATTATAGTTCTTGGTTAGAGCAGAAAAAAGGAAGATTAGCTCAAGAAGAAAAATCAGAATCAAAACGTCAAAAAACTCTTGAAAGAGAGTTAGAATGGGTTCGAATGGCTCCGAAAGCTCGTCAAGCTAAATCAAAAGCTCGTTTGGCCGCTTATGATAAAATGGCTGGTGAAGACATTAAGGAAAAAGAAGGCAAACTTGAGTTATTCATTCCCACAGGCAAACGATTAGGGAACAAAGTGATTGAGGCAAAAGGACTTAAAATGGGATTTGAAGACAAATTGCTTTATGAGAATCTTAGTTTTACACTTCCACCTAATGGCATTGTAGGTATCATTGGACCAAATGGTGCCGGTAAAACCACCCTATTCAAGTTGATTACCGGTCAATTGAAACCTTTAGCAGGCACAATTGATGTCGGAGAAACTGTTGAATTTTCATACGTTGATCAAGAGCACGATGACCTCAAAGCTGAAGAAACTGTATTTACAGCCATTACAGGTGGCACTGATCTGATGCAACTGGGTCCTACGCAAATCAACTCTAGAGCATATGTTAGTAAATTTAACTTCACCGGCAACGATCAGGAAAAGAAAATAGGTGTACTATCGGGAGGCGAACGTAATAGAGTACACCTTGCCATGTCTATTAAAAAAGCAGCAAATCTATTGCTTCTGGATGAGCCAACTAACGACTTGGACGTAAATGCCATCCGCTCATTGGAGGATGCATTAGACAACTTTGCCGGATGTGCTGTAATTATTAGTCACGACAGGTGGTTCCTAGATAGAGTATGTACTCATATTTTGGCATTTGAAGGCGATTCACAAGTGACTTGGTTTGAAGGAAATTTTAGTGAATACGAAGAAAATAAGAAAAAACGACTGGGTACTGCTGAACCCAAAAGGTTTAGATATAGGAAATTGGTGTAAACTATATATATAATGAAATATGCTTGGCTGATTTTATCATTAAAGTAAATGATAAATACATAAAAAGTGCCAAGTATGCTTTATTAACAAATATTTCATTCAATGTTTTTAATATCAATTAACTTTGCTTCGTGATTCTTAGAGCTGATAATCTAATTAAAAAATATAAATCGCGCCTCGTGGTTAACGATGTTTCATATTACGTGGAACAAGGCGAAATTGTAGGACTATTAGGACCAAATGGAGCAGGCAAAACTACCAGTTTTTATATGACCGTAGGATTGGTCAAACCAAATGCAGGGAAGATATTTCTTGACGATAAAGAAATAACATCTCTTCCAATGTATCAAAGAGCTCGTAAGGGAATAGGATATCTTGCACAAGAGGCTTCTGTATTCAGAGATCTTACCGTTGAAGAAAATTTATTGGCTGTACTTCAATTTTCGAAACTGACCAAACAAGAACAAAAAGAAAAAGTTGAATCGCTATTAGAAGAATTTAGCCTAGCTCATGTGCGAAAAAACATGGGTAAAGTATTGTCGGGTGGTGAGCGTAGAAGGACGGAGATTGCTCGTGCACTCGCGGTAGATCCTAAATTTGTACTACTTGATGAGCCATTTGCAGGCGTTGACCCCATAGCTGTGGAAGAAATTCAAGGCATTGTCGCTAAGCTCAAACAGAAAAATATCGGTATATTAATAACTGATCACAATGTAGACGAAACCCTATCCATAACTGATAGAGCATATTTATTGTATTCAGGGAAAATACTTGAGCAAGGTACTCCACAAGATTTGGCTAACAACCCCGAAGTACGCAGATTATACCTAGGCAAACATTTTGAATTAAAACGTAAAATATAATTGGACTTTAACCTCAAATCATATATCCGTGTTACCTGTGGTGCCGGAGTAATGCCTTATTTGTCAAAAGAAATAACTGACTTGGGTTTGCCCATTTTGGATGAGTCCTTAATTCATATTGGTACTCACGGTACTATGATGGATTGTATAAAATTATGCACCTTATCCCGAACTGCGCACAAAGTACTATTTGAAATCAAAAAAATAAATGCAAAACATCCGGATGAATTGTATAAACATATCAAAACCATCGAATGGGAAGACATCATACCTGAAAATGGCTATTTTAGTGTGGATTCCACTGTTGAAAACCAATATATAAAAGACACCAGGTTTGCAAATGTTAGGGTAAAAGATGCCATAGTTGACCGGTTTCAATCACAAAAAGGATTTAGGCCTGATAGCGGTCCTGATAATTCCAGAACCGTAATTTATGTTCATTGGCGCAACAATGAAGCGATAGTATATATTGACGCTTCAGGAGAAACGCTTGCCAAACATGGCTACAGAAAAATGCCTTGGAAAGCACCTTTACAAGAATCTCTTGCTGCAGGCATCGTACTTGCAAGCGGTTGGGATACCAAATCAAATTTTATCAATCCAATGTGTGGCAGTGGAACATTGGCAATCGAAGCCGCTCTAATAATGACTCAAAAATTTCCCGGAAATTTCAGATCTAATTATGGCTTCAATCACATAGTTGGATTTGAAGAAGCATATAAACCGGTGAATGAACTAAATATTGAAGCCCCTACAGGTATAAAATATCCAGAAATAATTGCCTCCGATATAAGCAAAGATGCCATCAGAACTGCTCGTAAAAATGCAATAGATGCCGGGGTGGATGATTTAATTGAATTTTATCATTGTGGTTTTGAGGAAACGCCTATTCCTGAATCAGGAGGCACCATTATTATGAATCCTGAATATGGAGAAAGAATGGGTGAACAAGCTGAACTGGAAGAACTTTACCCTGAAATTGGTGATTTTTTCAAACAAAAATGTGCCGGTTATACCGGATATATATTTACAGGCAATCTGGACTTAGCTAAAACAATTGGTTTAAAACCATCTTCAAAGCAAACATTTTTTAATGCAAAAATCGAATGTCGATTACTGGGATTTGAAATATATAAGGGTAAAAAAGAATCCAAAACAAATGAATAGTTGAACTTAAAGCCCACTTAATATATCACAGTCTTTATATTCTTTATCAACATCAATAAATACTTCACCTCTTGTTTTTTTAAACCATTCATTTAAGAGTTTATTCTTTTTTTCTTGCAATGTTGCAAATTGAATACGTTGATAATCATCTTTGAGATTCGCTAAATGGGGCTCTGAAACGGATTTAAAATATACTATCCTGAAAGCATCTTTGCCATCAAAAGTTCTAAAGGGCATGGGTTTTGAAATATGACCTACTTTCATTGTATCAAGTAAAAAATATAGTACCGGATCAATTTTTTCTGCAGGAATTTTTGAAGTATTTGCTTCCTGGTCCATAATCATCCCACCGGTTTCTTTGGTCATTTTGTCGTCGGAATGCTCTTTAGCTGCTTTTTCAAATGCCAAACTATCTCTAATAATTAAAGTCCTGATACTATCCAAAAATAATGAAGAGCTTTCAAGGTCATTCTCTGATGAAACAGGTCTCAACAATATGTGTCTTGAATTGTATTCATTACCTCTGCGATCAATCAATTGAATGATGTGAAAACCATGAATGGATTCAATTACAGGTGAAATTTCACCTGGTTTCAATCGAAAAGCTGCTGCTTCGTATTCTGGAACTAATTCTCCTTTTTTGAAATATCCAAGTTCTCCGCCTTTAGAACCTGACCCTGGGTCTTCAGAAAATTGCTTTGCCAATGATTCAAATGATTGACTTTCTTCAATAATTAATTTTCGGATATTATTTAATTTCTCTCTGGCAGCTATTTTTTGATTTTTGCTCACATTTGGCATTTTTACAATATGCCCAATCTCAAATTCCTTTGAAAAGAATGGTAAGCTGTCTTTAGGTATAGAATTGTAGAATTTTCGAACTTCAGAAGGGCTAACTTTTATTTTGTTTGAAATATTTTCTTGCATCCTCTGAATAATCTTTTGTTCTTTAACTTGTTTTCTAAGTTCACTTTTGAGTTGGTCAATTTTTTTGTTGTAATAGGCTTCAAGCTTTTCTCGCGAACCTATTTGTTGAATAAAATATTCCATCCTTCTATCAAGTTCAGCTTCAACCATTTTATCATCTACCACCACAGAGTCAATATCTGCTTTTGCTAACAAAAGTTTGTTGGTGAGTAATTGCTCCAATATTTGACACTTTGAAATATCAATTTGAAAATCTTTATTTGATTGAATTGCTTGAAGATAAGCAATATCATACTCTGATTTAAGTAATATTTGATTGTCAACTTTTGCAATTATTTTATCAAGCACCACTAATGAATCTTGAGCTTTTAATGTAAAATTTCCAATGAAACTATTAAGTAAAAAAAATAAAACTAAACGTGTAATATTAGTATTTTTCAATGATTCGTTCGTTTAATGCCTTATTAAGGAGTTCGTTCTCAAATGATTCAATTTTGCGAGCTCGTCTGTTTTGCAAAATGAGCGATTTAATTTGCACTAAATTACTATCATTTTTCAACATTTCTCCAGAAAATCCGGTACTTGTTGCATAATCCCTTATTTGAATTTCTGTGATAATGGTATCAAAGCCACCTGCAGCAATTTTATTGCGATATTCATTCATTATAAGTGAATTTCGGTAAGCATTCACTTTCATCTCTATTTCTGACTGGTTAAGAGTGGTATCAGATTTTGCTATCGATTCCAACAACTTGTTTTTCAGCCAATTATCAATATAAGTATCAATAATTGCAAGTGAATCCACTCCCGAAGCCTTAGTGATACTTTCAATGTCAGAGGCATACAAATATTCGTTCTCGAAACGTGCAATTTTTGTTTCTGAAGCTTGCTCTGACTTACGGTTTATGTATTCACAACCAAATAAGCTTATTAATGATATTAAGAATATATATTTCAAAAACTATTTCTTAACTATTTTAGCTACTTCATCATTGTTGATAAAAACAGTGTGTTTCTTACGAAGGCTTTCAATCCACTCTTTTTCTAAATATGCTTGATAGTCTGAAATAATTTGACCTCTTGCCTCTTCAAATGTTTTAGGTTCCGGTTCAAGAACTTGTTTCACATCAACCACATAATACCTTTGATTTTTTTCTGTTTCTTTTAATCCAACAGTCCAATCCAATCCATCAATAATTACATCGTCTCCTTTTTGAAATTTCCCTTCCTTTATCTGAAGCGAAAGTGGCTCTTTTTGATTCAAAGATTTCTCCAATGCAGTTATCGATTTTGACATATACTTAATAGATAACGCTTTATTATCAATTTGATTTTTAATTTTCTTATCTGTCTTAATCATTCCTTTATCAATTGCAGTTATTCTAGAACTATCCACACCAAATGAAATCAAATACCTTTTGGCTTCTAAAATTCTTTTTTGAGATATTATTTTAGGTTCTTTTTCATCAGATGATCCAGTAATTTCTACAAAATAATTTTTATCTCTGGAAAGAACATTTTTAACCTCATCAATTGTTTTTTTGAAATTTGAAGAAATGGTATATACACCTTTCGAATAATTTATAGTACCTCCTTTTTCAGATTCGACTACAAAAACCGAATTATTCATATTGGCTTTTACAAATTTAACAACATCAATGCTTTTACAATTGTAAATTGTCGCCACACAACGTTTACCCCAAGAATACTTATTGGAATTTGACTTAAAATAATTTTTTAGTCCCAGGGTGTCTTCAATGGCTTTTGACCATACTTTTTGATCCATTAATGAAAATAGCAAAATGCCATCTCTATATTCTTTAACTAACATTTTGTAATCATTGTATTTGGATTCCAAATTTGCCTCCTCGAAAGCTATTAAACTTTCTTCAATAAAATCTTTATACATATTATTCATTATTGTTTTGGGGGCAATTCCGGGCTTAGAACGTTGCTTAGCTTTGATATAAGCAAAGAAATCTTTGACTAAATAATTTTTAGAACCTATTGAAAACAATATTTGCCCATTTTCTTTTTTAGTTCCATCAAAATTAAATCCTGCTGTTGGCAAAGTTGAATCAGCTTTTGAGAATGCATATTCTTTAGCTTTAGTATTTTCAGTAAATTTATTTTCCGATTTAAGCCTATTAATGAAATATACCCTTCCCAAATCAGATCGGCTATCTTTTTGAACTTTATTTCTGATTTGACTTTCAAGAGATTCAAATGTTCCAATTGGTTTTTTCTCCAATAATTTAATGATATGAAAACCATAAGGAGTTTGAATGGGTGCCCCAAAATCACCAATACTCTCTAATTTGAAAGCGCCATCTTCAAAACTTGGAATCATATTACCAGTAGAGAAGGGTGGCAACTCTCCCCCTTTGTTTCTCGAGTTAAAATCATCCGAAAATTCCGAACACAAGGCATCCCATTTCTCGCCTTTTTTCAATCTTTCGTATATTTCGTTTGCTTTTTTAAGTGCTGCTACTGAATCCGAAGGATTTCCCATTGCGGAATATCGTACCATGATATGTGCTACTTTTAATTCGCCTTTGGCTTTTCTTTTATCAACCACTTTAATAATATGATATCCGAATTTAGTTCGAATTGGCATTGATATTTCACCAGGTTTTGTTTTATATGCGGCATCTTCAAATGGGTAAATCATTTGCAATGCTGAAAAATAACCTAAGTTACCACCATTATTCGCAGCTGAAGGGTCTTGAGAATATTGGATAGCAAGTTTGTCAAATGCTTCACCTCCTAGCGCTTTCTTACGGATTTCCATTGCCTTGTTGTATGCAACCAGAGTATCTTTGGGATCGGCATCAGGATTTACCATTATTAAAATATGTGAAGCTTTAACTTCCTCAAGCATACGCTGATAAGCTTCTTTAATTAAATTGTCAGTAACACTTTTTTCGGTTAAATAAGGCGCTGCGAGTTGTTTTTTATAACCATTAAGTTCATCTTTAAAACTTTTGACTGTGTCCATTCCTAAAGCTTCCGCTTCAGTAACTTTAAGTCTGAATTTCGTGTACAATTCCAAATAGTCATTGATGCTTTTACTAGAAAAAGCTTCAGGTGTATTTGCATTGTTTTTGTTGTAAACGTACAAGAATTCCGAAGTAGGAATCGAACGATTACCTACAGTAATTATGCTTGGAACTTTAGTTTCCGCTGAGCTTACAGGTTTTGTTGACGTACAACCAGATGTTATTACAACACATGCAGCCGCAAAAAGTAAACATATTTTATTCATTGTATAGGTTTGTTAATGGTAAAACTTTGCAATTTTAACGAAATTTTACAAATTCATATTGTATGAATTGCAAAAAGTGCATTAATAATAGTTAACACTAATGGCAAAAATATTAATTATTGATGATGAAAAGGCTATCCGTCAGGCCTTAAAAGAAATATTATTATACGAAAAGTATCAAACAGATGAAGCCAAAGATGGAGAAGAGGCCTATGAAAAATTAACACAATCAGAATTTGATGTGGCATTATGCGACATTAAAATGCCGCGTTTGGATGGAATGGAATTGCTTCAAAAAATTACATCAGAAGGCATTCAAACAAAGTTTATAATGATATCTGCCCATGGGTCTATTGAAACAGCTGTAGAAGCTACTAAAATTGGAGCTTTTGATTTTATCCAAAAACCCCCTGATTTGAATAAATTATTGGTAATTATAAGAAATGCTCTTGAAAATAAGTCCCTGCAAAGAGAAACAACGGTGCTTAAACAAAAAATAGCAAGAAATTATGAAATAATTGGTGAATCTGAAGTTATTAAGGAACTGAAAATTATAATTTCCAAAGTAGCACCTACAGATGCTAAAGTACTAATAGAGGGACCGAATGGAAGTGGAAAAGAACTTGTAGCTCGCCAATTATATGCAAATAGTAAAAGGGCTAATATGCCATTTATTGAAGTAAATTGTGCTGCAATCCCTAGTGAACTTATTGAAAGCGAATTATTTGGGCACGAAAAAGGTTCATTTACTTCAGCCATTAAACACAGAACCGGAAAGTTTGAACAAGCAGATGGTGGCACATTATTTTTGGATGAAATTGGAGATATGAGTCTGGCAGCTCAAGCAAAAGTATTAAGAGCTTTGCAGGAGAAAAAAATATCTAAAGTAGGAGGAGACAAGGACATAACTGTAGACGTAAGAATACTAGCAGCAACCAATAAAAATTTAACAAAGGAAATCGAATTGGGTAATTTCCGGGAAGATTTATATCATAGGATAGCAGTAGTAAAAATTATTGTTCCTTCATTAGATGACAGAATCGAAGATTTACCATTATTGATAAACAAATTTTTGATTGAAATTGCAAATGAATATGGCACCAAAACCAAAACAATAGACACCAACGCTATTGATTATTTACAGCAATTAAAATGGAAAGGAAATGTAAGAGAACTTAGAAATGTAGCTGAAAGATTGCATATTATGAGCAATACAAGCATTACACTTGCAGATGCACAAAAATACGCTTCAAAATAGTTGATTAAACTTTGCTTACCTGAGTTGCAGGTTTGCTATCGTTTTTCAAATAAGTTGGACATGTTTTTTGTGGGGCACAAGCAACAAAAAGAGCAACAGACACAAAGAATACGAATATTTTTTTCATCTTTCGGATATTGAATAAGAGGTTACAATAATAAAAATATTTATTTGATTGAAAAAATAAAAGTATCAAAATATCAAATATACATTAAGCTACACCCTCTGATATCTGAGTTGTCCATACGACCTAATATTGAAAAAGTACAATTATCGTTCATCATTGCTACATCTTGTGTTTCGATGAATGCACAAGTGTATACGTTGGCAAGGTCTATTATGTTTACCGCTCCTCTTTTTAATGATGGTTTTTTTTCAAAAGGATCGGTAGTGTTACGAAGTATTACTTTCATGGTATTTGGCGTTATGAACTCCCCATTTTCAGTTGCATAAGCTTGTGATAATAATTCGGTCATTCCATATTCAGAATGAATTTGTTTCGTTTTCATTTCTTTTTTAAGAATATCATGCAATTCTGATTTTGTCATTTCATCACGTTTGCCTTTCATCCCACCTGTTTCTATAATAATTACATTTTCCAAATTTGGTTTATATTTATCTGCAAAATCGAGCAATGCATAAGTGACTCCAAATAATACCTTTTTTTTACCATCATTCCTGATCAATTCATTTTTTAATTTATCAAAATCATTCAAAAAAAAATATTTCACTTTTTGACCTGATTTTTCCATAAAAAAATTGACCATATACACCAAACTTGAATTGTTTCGTTCGAGATACGATGGGAGTAGGGCATAAAACGAGTATTGATTTATTGATCCATAAAATTGCTCAAAGTTGCGAAGGCAATTTTGTTCATATAATTTTAAATCACAAACATAATGTTTGCTCGTAACCTGTCCTGTGGTTGCGGAGCTTTCAAAAACTGCCTGTACATTTCCATCAAATGACTTGATTTCATGCGTTTTGAAAAATGAAATAGGCAAAAACGGGATATTATTTATCGAATCAATATTTCCAATATAATTGCGTATTAAATCTACAAAAGTGCGATACACATTATTGCTTTCATATTGCAATTGAAACAATTCAAATGCTTTTTGCTCAAAATTGTTATCGTTAATTAAATGAATAGAATTGGCAAATGCCTGTAAAGGATTCAAATGTAAGGATGTTTTTGAAGTCAAAATTAATGAATAAATTGCGAACCCATTTTTGGGTAGTTAGCTCAGTTGGTTCAGAGCATTGCCTCGACAAGGCAAGGGTCAGGGGTTCGAGTCCCTTACTACCCACTTTACCCTGCCATGTTATACTGCATTCGAATCAAGTTGGCATAATAACCGTCTTGTGCCAGTAGCTCTTCATGAGTACCGGTTTCTTTGATTTCACCTTTGTCAAGAACAATAATTTTGTCTGCATTTTGAATGGTTGACAACCTATGTGCAATTACAATAGAAGTACGACCCTTAAGTAATTTTTGCATAGCATTTTGAATCATTTCTTCTGTTTCGGAATCTACTGATGAAGTAGCTTCATCCAAAATGATTATTTTAGGATCATATACCATTGCCCTTACAAAAGAAAGGAGCTGCCTTTGGCCTACTGATAAGGTAGCCCCTCGTTCCATTACTTCGTAATTATACCCACCAGGTAATTTATCAATAAATGGGGAAGCACCTACTGCATCTGCTGCCTGTTTGATATGTTCCATTGAAATGCTAGTGTTACCCAAATCGATATTGGTTTTAACAGAATCCGAAAACAAAAAGACATCTTGCAATACTAATCCTATATGATCTCTCAAATAACTAATATCATAATTGTTGATATTAACATCATCAATCAATATTTCACCCTTATTAATTTCATAAAATCGGTTAATTAAACTGATAATAGAGGATTTTCCTGCGCCTGTTGCACCCACTATTGCAACCGTTTTACCTTTTGGCACCTCAAATGAAATTCCTTTGAGTACATAATCTTCGTCATTGTATGCAAACCATACATTTTTGAAGGAAACTTTTCCATCAAATTGTTCAGGTATATAAGTGCCATTTTTGGGGATAAATTCATTGTTTTCCAATAATTTAAGAACCCTTGCAGAGCCTACTATTCCCATTTGGAGGGTGTTAAATTTATCGGCAATTTCACGGATAGGACGAAAAAACATACTGATGTACATTATGAAAGCCACTAGCATACCAAAGGTTACGGTTTCATCCATTACACCTTTAGCACCCCACCAAACCAAAAGACCAATTCCAATTGCACTCAGCACTTCTGCCACCGGGTAATATACTGAGTAGTAAAGGATTGACCTCATATTGGCATCTCGATGTTCGGCATTAATTTTAGTAAACTTATCATACTCGCGTTTTTCACTGTTAAAAATTTGAACAATATTCATCCCTGTTATATGTTCTTGAACGAAGGTATTGAGGTTGGCTACTGCTGTGCGTACATCATTGAATGAAACTTTAACTTTTTCTTTGAAAATATAAGTGCTAATCAACAAAAAAGGTATAACGCATAAGCTTATTAAAGTAAGTTTCCAATCCAAGTAAATCATAATTGATAAAATAAAAATCAGTTGGAGCATGGATGCTGCTATATCGGCCAAACCTTCAGTAAAAATATCAGAAATGGTTTCGATATCCGATACATTTCGAGTGATTAACCTACCAATAGGAGTTTTGTCGTAAAAACTCAATCGAAATTTAAGTAAGTGATTAAATAATTTTAACCTAACGTCTTTAATTATGTGTTGCCCTAGCCAAGATGAATAATATCCATTAAAATATTCAATAACTGCCTGACTTAACAGTAATGATACCAAAATCAAGCTCATGCTAATTAATCCACTTTGATTTCCATTGAGGATATATTCGTCAATAGTTTTCTGTATTAAAAATGGCCTGGCAGGTGATAGTAATCCGGTCAATAATGTCAATCCAACAATTGTAAAGAACAACCACTTGTAAGGCTTTACGAATTGAAAAACTTTACTAAGTATTTGCATATCAAATACTTTACCGCTATGATCTTTGTCGTCCAACATTAATTAAAATACTATATAATCTTTAGGGTTAAGTGCAATGCCTTTATACCAAATTTCAAAATGCAAATGGGGACCTGAACTCAACTCACCGGAATTTCCGATTATAGCTATAACCTCACCGGCCTTCACAATGTTCCCTGCTTTTCTTAAAAGAACCGAATTGTGTTTGTATAGCGACAGCAACTCACGATTATGTTGTACAATAATTGTATTTCCATCCTCACGTGACCACCCTGCATACACGATAGTGCCATCCAAAGTACACTTTACGGGTTCGTTAGCTTTTGCAACTACGTCAATGCCTACATGACCCGTTTTGGGGTCGTAATTTGCTGTAACTACTCCCCCATCAATAGGTGGGAAAAATCCGATATCAGCTATTGATTTATTTATACGAACTGATGAAGTATTTTTGAGCAATTGTGTCTTTTCAAATTCATCTCGCAATTTGAGTTCCTTTTCTGAAGGTTGGTCATCTTTACGAGGTGCCTTATGTGGAGGAGAATCATTTGCAATACTATTGAGCTTAGCTATGTCCTTACCTTCTACAATATCTTTAATATCAGTGATAAAACTGTCTTTGAGTGAAATTTGATACTCCAAAGAATCGACCCTAAGCGACATTTGAACTAATTTTTTATTGTATAAATTTTCTAATGACCTTTCACCTGAATAATAATCATTAATTACTTTAAATACATAAAAATTAAGTATGGCAGAGAGAATAAATCCGAAAACCACTATAGCAAGTATCTGAGCATAGTTTACTGTAAAACCTCTTTTCAAAGCGAAATTTTGCTCATTTCGAATACTTACTACAAAATTAGTTGTAAGCCATTGCCATATTGTTTGCTTTTTACGATTCAATTTAAGAGTATCTTTGGTGGTAAAATTAGAACATTCATTGTTTTATGGGCAATATTTATCCTAAAATAAGTTTAATAACTCCAAATTTTAACGGAGGGGAATACTTGGAACAAACCATTTGTTCGGTATTGGATCAAAAATATCCCAATTTGGAATACATTATAATAGACGGAAAGAGTTCAGATAACTCACTGAATATTATAGACAAATACAGAAAATATTTGCATTATTTTGTTTCAGAACCCGATTTTGGTCAATCTGATGCAATTAATAAAGGCCTTAAAATGTGCACTGGGGAAATATTCAATTGGCTTAACTCTGATGATTATTATGAAAGTTCGTCTTTGTATATCGTTGCTGATGCCTTCAGCAGTTCAAAGGCAAGTATTGTTTCTGGTAATGCTAATATTGTAAACAAACATGGAAATAAAATAAGAGAAACTCGTGGGATTGTTCAGTATTCAAATCTGGCAAAAACAATTGGATGGGTAGCAATTAATCAACCAGAGGTTTTTTGGAAAACAAATGTGGTAAAACAATTGGGTGGAATAAACCCTTCTTTACACTATAATATGGATAAAGAGTTATGGATCAAATATTTATTAAAATTTGGCATGAATAACGTCCTCAAAGTTGATAAAACCTTAGTTAATTTTAGATTGCAACCTCTTTCAAAAACCGTTTCGCAAAACGATCAATTTACAATTGAAAGAGATTTGTTATTTGCCAGTATTGCAAAATGGGCTGGATTAACAAACGAACTTGAATTTATTATGAAAAATAATTCAATTCAATTGCCTGAATTTCAAATTGATATACCCAAAAACAATTTTTTAGTTCAATCGATTTTTCAATACTTCTTTCTATTAAAGGCAGATGAATATTATGTTGAAGGGAAAATTGATCAATCAAAAAAATTTCTTGATTTTATTGGTTCAAAAATAAAATTAGCTGAACCTCGATTATTTCTATCATTATTTCTAAAATTAAAGTTCAGATTATAAATCGACAGGAAATATAAAATTTATTTATCCCTTGAAATTAATATTGCATTTTTACAAAGTATATGAATACAAGAAATCACAAACAATATTTTATTTTTAGAATTGCTGTTTTTACTGCTATATATTTATTGATTTTTAATGATTCTTTTGGTCAGAAGCGAAGGAATGATTTAGAAAAAGAAAAGCTTGAAAATCAGAAAAAAATAGAAGAAACAAATAAGATTCTGGATGAAACTCGAAGCAAAAAAACAACTACTATTGGTCAACTGAATGTAATGACCCAACAGATTAAGCAAAGAAACAGCATTATTCAAAGTTATATCAAAGAAATTGCAATCATTGACGAGGAAGCCGCAATAATTGAAAATCAAATTAATATTTTGAAATTTCAGTTAAACGGCCTTAAAAGTGAGTATGCAAAAATGATATACTCCGCTGCCAAATCTCAAGACGATTTGAGTAAATTATTATTCATATTTTCTTCCGAAGATTTCAATCAATTATCAATGAGGTTGAAATATTTTAAACAATATTCAAATGCACGACATCATCAAGCTGACAATATTAAAAAAGTGGCTGTAAAACTTCGCAAAAAAAGGCGTCAATTAGCTGCAAAACGTAGTGAAAAAGAAGATGTATTGGCAACTATCAGGTCAGAAAACCAAAACCTAAAAAACCTCAAAAACGAACAGGAATCGGTGGTAAAACAACTTTCAAGTCAAGAAGAACAATTGATGGATGAAATAGAAGAACGCAAAAAAGCAATAAAACGACTTGAAAAAACCATTACAGAATTAATTAAAAAAGAAATGGAACGTGCTGCTGCTGAAGCTGCCTTGGCTAAGAAAAACAAAAAAACACCTGAAGTTGACAAAATTTCGGGAAGTTTTGCATCAAACAAATCGCGAATTATTTGGCCCGTTGAACAAGGTTTCATATCCGGCAAATTTGGCAAACACCAACATGCAGTTTTTCAACATGTTCAAACAGAGAACTTGGGCGTAGATATTCAAACCAATAAAAATCAAAAAGTAAGGAACGTATTTGAAGGAACCGTAATGGCAATATCAGAAGTACCCGGAATGAATCAAATCATAATGATTCAACATGGAGAATATTATACCTTTTATGCAAAGTTAAAATCTACTCAAGTTAAAGTAGGTCAAAAACTTAGAGCAAAAGAATTTATTGGGGAAGTTTTCACGAATGAAGATGAAGTTTCGGAATTGCAGTTTCAAATTTGGAAAGGAAACGAAAAACAAAATCCAGAAGATTGGTTAATTGACAAGTAATGACAGAACCTGAGAAATATTACCAAGCAATTGTTCAACAAATAGAAGGTGTCAAAGAAAGCAAAATGTTTGGAGCCAAATGCATAAAAACTCCTAATGGTAAAGCTGCTGCAATGTATTGGAAAGACGGTATTGTAGTGAAACTTACCAAAAAAGATGAAAATGAAATATTGGCAATGGATGGTATTAATATATTTACACCAATGGAAAAAAGGCCAATGAACGGATGGGTTCAAGTGCCTTATTCTAACAAAGAATTATGGAACGATTTGATAAAAAAAGCAGTTGAATATGTCAAGGATTTGCCTTCAAAATAAATTAGATTTGTACATTAAATTACTCATATGGAATTAAAATACAAAAATGAGGCCATCAGGTATTTAGATAATGCCAAAGAAATATTATCACAAAAAGCACATAAAGAAGGGGAATATTATCAAGACCCGAAATATATCAAAATGGCAGGAAATACAGCCTGGAGTGGTGTATTAGTAGCTTTGAACGGGTATTTAAATGATAAGAACATCAAAAAAGAGAAAGGAAGAGTAAGTATTGACTGGTACAAGGAGCAAGTCGCCAAACTAGACAAAAAAATGCTAAATGACCTTAACTCCGCATACAACTATTTGCACTTATTAATGGGATATAATGGCGACTTATCTGTGAAAACCGCTCAAACAGGATTGGAATTGGCACAACGCATTATTAACAAAACATAATAAAAATGAACTACAAACTCCTGGGTAAAAGTGGATTAAGAGTATCAGAATTGTGCCTTGGAACCATGACTTTTGGAACCGAATGGGGATTTGGCGCAGACTATGAAGATAGTAAGTCCATTTTTGACACATTTGTAAATGCAGGTGGCAATTTCATAGATACAGCAAATCGCTATACTGAAGGTACAAGTGAAAAATGGTTGGGCGAATTCATTCATCAAGATAGAGACAAATTCGTAGTTGCCACAAAATACTCATTGTTTGATAGAAAAAGCGACCCAAATTTCTCAGGAAATCATCGCAAAAACATGATGCGTTCGGTAGAAGGAAGTCTACAAAGGCTTAATACGCCTTTTATTGATTTACTTTGGCTGCATGCATGGGACAATTTGACTCCTGTAGATGAGGTAATGAGGGGATTGGACGATCTAATTCGCTCAGGAAAAGTGAATTACATTGGAATTTCTGATACACCTGCATGGGTGGTATCACAAGCAAATACCTTAGCTGAATTAAGAGGTTGGTCCAAATTCGTAGCGCTTCAAGTGGAATACAGTCTCATCCAACGAACACCTGAAAGAGATTTAATTCCTATGGCAAAGTCTTTTGAACTTGCACTTACATCATGGGGCGCAATGGCTGGAGGTGCTCTTTCCGGTAAATATTTGCGAAATGAAAAAGGTAGAGTTCCTGAAAATAGCCAACGCAGGACCGATAGAGCTAATAAAATAGCCATGGAAGTTGTGTCCATTGCAGACAAATTAGGTGCCAAACCTACTCAAGTAGCACTCAATTGGGTTCGTCAGCAATATCCTATTTCAATTCCAATTGTTGGTTCGAAAAACTATCAGCAACTGTTGGAAAACATCAATTGTATTAATTTTACTATTCCAAAAGAATGTATGGATAAGCTGAACGAAATCAGCAAGATTGACTTAGGTTTCCCTCACGATTTCTTACTATCCGATACAGTGAATGAGGTGCTGTTTGGGGGTATAAAATCTAAAATAATAAATCATAGAATATAATCCTAAGGACTCATCCCAGTGTCATACCACTGCTGAATTAAATTAATTTGATCAGGTGTTAATTTACTACCTCCTGATGGCATAAATCCAAGTGAACCTTGGGTTCTGTTAATTCGATTCAAAATTGAGTTTACATTAGAACTCGGACCGGTTTTTATTCTAATTGTGTTATAGTCGAGGGCATGACAATGATAACAGCCATAACTATTTAGTAATGGTTGAATTTGTAAATCATACGAAATTGGCGGAGGATTAACTTCAACCGTTAAAACATTTGAAAAAACGCTTCTTCCTCCTTGGTTGGTGACCGCCACATTTAAATGGTAAGTGCCTACTGATGCGATTGAAGCTACAGTTATTTGACCATTATTTGAATTTATAGTAATTCCATTTATGCCAGATACGGAAAATGTGAATGGACCCATTCCGTCTACAATCGGAATGCTCGAATTTATTGTGCTTCCTTGATTAAGTATTAGTGTTGCATTGCTATAGGTAATTCCTGATGGTGGATTAGGCGGGACTATTTGAACTTCAAAAACATCGGTAAACAATTGACTTCCAACACTATTTGAAGCATTAATTGAAATTTTATAATTACCAATTGGGGCAGAAGGATGAACTTCAACAATTCCTGTACTTTGATTAATAGTTATAAAATTTGTGTTTGGTAAAATAGCTCCAGTGAATGTTATAGGATATGTTCCCTCCAAATATGGACCACTTGAAAAGCCTCCAACGTTTACCATAAAAGTTTTTGAAGATGGGCTGTATTTTAAACTGGATGGAGGCAAAATTTGAGATATAACATTGATTTTGAAAGCATCTAAAAATATTCTGGTTCCAGAAGCATTTTTGACTCCTATTGTTAGCGAATAAGTGCCGGAAGTCAATCCTTCTTTAGCGCTTATTACTCCTGTAATTGAATCAATTGAAAAAAAATTGCTTGAATTATTTACTATTATATATCGGTTATTGGTCCCTCCTTGTACCATTGGAGGCGTTGATTGCGCAGATGAATTTACAGAAATATTTAATTCTGAAGGTGCGTAATTCAACGAAAGCGGAGGGTCAAACACGCTGCCCAAAGATATTCCTGATTGGTTATAACGATATTCAACAGCAATAATATGTAATATGGAATCGAATCTCTTTAAAACTCCCAAGGAATCAGAAGCAATGATATTAATCAGATATTTTCCCGGGAGTAAATTACCTGATTTAGTTATTACACCACTTTTCAATATTTGTAATTGAAAGCCGGAAATAGTTGGCAAAAGTTCTATTTTATATGTAAAATTTCCATTGTTTTTAATAATAGGAGTAATATATGAGTTTACAATTCCTGAACTTAGAAACAATGTATCAGTGGTGAACTCAATTTTTAATTCATTGATTCCTGTATAAGTCTTGGGATGTTGATTAATTCCAGTTGTAGAATTAATTCCAGAAATTGTATTAGTTAAAATCGGTGTATCTTGTATAGGCTTAGGATCTTCCTTTTTGGAATTGCATCCAAAAAATATAAAAGTATAATACAATATGATGATGAATCTTTTCAAAAGAAATATTATTAAAATCCACAACTAAAATATTTTTAAAATGTTTTCAGAATATTAAGTGTATAAACTATTATAAGTAAACTACTATACTCATCTTTAATTCATTATTTTTGCTCAATTTGCGATTATGAAAATTCAAAAATTCACCTTTAATCCATTACAAGAAAATACTTACATCCTCTTTGATGAAACAAATGAAGCTATCTTAATAGACCCTGGATGTTATGAAGAGTGGGAAAAAAATGAAATTTCAGAATTTGTTGATAGTAAAAATTTAAAATTAAAACTTTTACTCAACACGCATTGCCATGTGGATCATGTGTTAGGAAATTTCTGGGTGTCCAATACTTTTCATTTGCCATTATCAATTTATCCGATTGAACTCGAAACATTGCGGGCTGTTAAAGTTTATGCGCCTGTTTACGGATTTGCTCAATATCAGGAACTTATGCCTGAATCATTTTTCAATGAACATGATATCATTAAATTTGGTAACACTCAATTAGAAATAATACATGTTCCTGGGCATTCGCCAGGACATGTGGTATTTATCAACCATGCTCAAAAAGAAATTATTGCTGGAGATGTGCTATTTCATCGAAGTATTGGCAGAACTGATTTGCCGGGTGGAAATCATACTTCTTTGATTACAAATATTCAAGCCAAATTGTTTAAGCTTGATGATAACTATAAGGTGTTTCCGGGTCATGGTCCAATGACTACTATTGGTGATGAGAAAAAATACAACCCATTTTTAAATTAATACAAATGGGAATAACTGAAAATAATTACTTTCTGCCATATTTTATTACTGAAGATATTTATATTGACAATACAGAATTAATAGAAATTAAATCACAACCTATTAATAATGAACCTATTGTGGCTCCTATTATAGAAGCCAAACCACAACAAGCCAATATTGAACCTCCAAAAGTAATAAAATCACCCTTACCTCCAACCCCTTTTCAGCCCATCATTCAGAAAACTCAAATAATTACTGAACCAAAAATTAATCAACCAGAAAAAATATTTTTAAAAGCAATAGTAATGGTTGGATATCAGGGTGCTATCCCTAAAGAAGTATCAGATTCAATAAACAAAACGCTTTTGGCTGTTCCACTGAATTTATCGGACTTTGAAATAATAAATGCCTTGGATCCCAATGCAAAACCAATTGACCAACTTGATTATAAATACTTGTTGTTAATGGGAGGTAATGGGAAAAGTATTGAATGGTTGAAAAGCTACACAGGAACTCGAAATAGATATGATATAGCCAAGCATAACAACCGAATCATACTTTTTGCAGAAGCAATGGATATATATTTGAAAGACAGAGAAATAGGAAAGAAATTTTGGCTCAAAGTCAAAGAAATGTTTACCTTATAAATGATGAAAATATCAAGAGAATATACCATTCATACTTTTGACAATGGCATACGATGGGTACACATGGAAAACCCACATTCAGCCGTGGCACATTGTGGAATTATGCTTGATATAGGAAGCAGAGATGAAAAACCTCACCAATTAGGTTTGGCACATTTTTGGGAACATATGGCATTTAAGGGCACAAAAACCAAAAAATCTTCAATAATTTTAAACAGAATTGATAGCTTAGGCGGAGAACTAAATGCCTATACAACCAAAGAAAAAATTTGTTTTCATGCCTCTATTTTATCCAAACATATAGATGTTGCTATAGAATTACTTACAGATATAACTTTCAATTCCATTTTTCCGGAAAAAGAAATCGAAAAAGAACGTCATGTCATCATTGAAGAAATGGGTATGTATGCCGATAATCCTGAAGATTCAATCATGGACGAATTTGACGCATTGGTATTTCGCAACAACCCAATGGGAAATAACATACTTGGCACCAAGCCAAGTGTAACATCATTCACACAAAATCATTTTTTTGAATTTTTAAACGAAAATTTGAGTACCAACAAAATTGTATTTAGTTCGGTCTCGAATATTCCTGCAAAAACACTTTTACCTAAAATAAAAAGATACCTTGAATTGATTCCAAAAACCGAAAAAGCAATGCAACGTAGTGCAATTTTTGATGAAAATGCGGAGTCACGAAAATTTGCAAAAAAAATCCAACAGGCACATTGTATGTTAGGGCGAAGAGCTTATAAACTCACTGACGACAATCGATTACCATTTTTCATGTTGGTCAATATTCTGGGTGGTCAAGCAATGAATGCATGGCTCAACATGAGTATCAGAGAAAAATATGGTTACGCTTACCACGTAGATGCTCACTACACCCCCTTTACAGATACAGGGTTATTCAATGTGTACCTTGGCACAGACAAAAAAAATATTCAAAAAAGTATTGATTTGGTACACAAGGAGTTTAAAAGAATGAGAGAATTCAATATATCTCCTTCAAAATTAACCGCTTACAAAGAACAACTTAAGGGCCAAATGGCAATGGCGGAAGAAAATAAAAATGGCTTAATGTTGCTTATGGCAAAAATCACATTGGATATTGGGCATATTGAAACATTAGAACAAATATTTGATAAAGTAGACAAACTTTCGGGAACACATTTGAAAGAAATTGCAACATCTATGCTTAAAGAGGAAGATATGAATTACCTCATTTTTGAACCCGAAATGTAAATTTATTATCAGAATAATGGAATCAACATTCTTTTTTTAACTACTTTGTTATGAATAATGATAATAAATTAATATTTTGACACCAATATTATATAGTTGATAACATGAATCTGGACCTTCATTCATTTATAAGTTTATTGATTTTAACAGTAATGGAAGTGGCTTTGTGCATCGACAATGCCATTTTTATTTCTATACTTTCAGGACGCATCAAAGACAAAACGCGAAGAGCCGAAGCACGCACACTTGGTATAATTGTAGCATTGGTCATTAATATTGTAATGGTTTCGTTTATTCACTTGCATGAAGATTTGCAGTTGGAATTATTCGAAATTTTGGGACATCCGTTTAGTATTAAAGATGTGATTTTGATTGCCGGAGGCACTTTTTTAATCGCCAATAGCACTATTGAAATTCATAACAAAATGGAAGGGAGTGAAGAAGATGAAGATCGTATTCCGGCATCTAATTCATTTTGGTTTGTGATGGTAAAAATCACCGTCATGAACATCGTTTTTTCTTTTGATTCGGTACTTACAGCCATCGCAATGGTACATGATTATTGGAAAATGATATTTGCAATAAGTGTGGCACTTTCAGTTATGTATTTCTTTATCAGACCTATTGATTATTTTCTTAAAAAACACCCGAGTTTGAAAATATTGGCTCTTTCATTTTTGATGTTGATCGGTTTGGTATTGATTATGGATGGACTGGAAGAAAAAATAGACAAAGGTTATGTATACTTTGCAATGGCTTTTTCCGTTTTTGTGGAAGTGATCAATATAATGGTGTTAAGGCGCTCCAAAAAATCAGTTGCGTTGCACGAGCGACACATAGAGTGATAAATGTTGAATGTTGAATGTTGAATGTTGAATTTTAAATGTTAAATGTTAAATTTTTTCTGCTTCCATTAATACTGTTACCGTTAATTTTTTTTGCTCAAATTAATAAAGTCAACATATTAGTATTAGATAATGAAACGAATACACCTATTGGTTCGGCATCGATTAATATTAAATCCTCCAAATTTTTGACGCAGTGTAATTACAAAGGAGAGGCAACTATCGAAACAGTTATAAATGAAAAAATAATCTTCTCACACATTTCTTATGTGAGTGATTCCATTCAAATTGATTCCAATAAAAAATCTCAAATTATTATTCATTTAAGAAAAAAAGTAAATGATATAGCTGAAGTTCGCATTATTGGAGTTCAAAAAAGAACCAATACAAAATACAAATACAAATATCCACTTAATTCCAAACCAGCAACCATTAGTAGTCCAATTTCATATATTTATGAAAAATTCAATAAAAAAATTTGGGAGATTAATAAATACAATCACGTAATTGAGAACGAAATCAATATAAATTTAATTCAAGAAAAAATATTAAAATTTCAATCGTTCTTAGCAATCAAGGATAAAAATATTGAATACTTATCATACATAATTCTCAAAAAATACCCTAATTTCAATGAATTGTCTGATTTAGAATTTATAACAATTGTCAAAGAATTAAGCTTAAACCAATCTAATTAAATATTCACAAATATATAATTGGATTTATTGTTTACTAATTCCCATTTTTTTAAATTTGAATATGCACGATATTGAACCTCATTATGGTTGGGAAAAATATTACAATTCATCTGAGGATAGTAAATCGCCTTTTTTTGAGAAAGAATATAATTATGAATTGCTTACAAATGACATTTATGGATATTATATAAATCCGGCTTGGGATTACATAGGTTCTGAAACACTTTATGCTAAAATATTATTTGCCGATTATACCAACAATTGTGCAATTATTGAACTCATTGGTGAATGGAATGATACCCTTCACAATGATATCATGCACCTCAAACGCAATTTAATTGATGAACTTATCTATGAAGGAATTAACAAGTTTATTATAATTGGCGAAAACATATTCAATTTTCATGGTTCTGATGACTGCTACTATGAAGAATGGTTTGAAGACATAGAAGACGGATGGATCGTATCAATTGGGTTTCGTGATTTTGTTCTTTCAGAATGGCGCAAGTTTGGTATTGATGCTTATGTAAACTATGGTGGAGAATTAGAAGTTGAAAACTGGCGTACCCTACAACCATTAAGCCTTTACAAATTTATAAATGACAAAATAGTAAAGCGGTTAGGAAACTAATTTCCTTCTGTGTGGAATGGAAATTGTAAAAATAGAACCTACACCTGATGTAGAATTGACTTCAATATTTCCTTTGTGCAATTTCACAATTTTTTCGACCAAAGACAACCCAATTCCGTAACCCGTTGTACGTTTGCTCGCTCTGCTTCTGTAGAATGGCTGAAAAATAAATGGCAAATCTTCTGCCGGAATACCTGCGCCAGTATCCATAAACAAAACTTTAATTTCTTCCTTCAAAATTACTATCAATATCTCAACTGTATGATTTTCAGAGAATTTGCACGCATTGTCTATAAGATTGGTAAATGCTGTTTTTAACAAACTTTCATTAGCCGATACAATAAGCGTATCGTCATCATCTTCAGGAAAATTTTGAAAAGCTACTTTAACATTATATTCAGGTTGTTTTTTCATTACATCGGATCGGCATTGCCATATAAGTTCATCTATTCTGACATAATCTAGTTTAAAAGCCGATTCATCAGAACTTACTTTGGCCAACTCTAATAATCCATTCACTATTGCAGTAAGATAACTAATATCTTCATTAATAGATTGCATGGTAGCCTTATATTCTTCAATACTTCTTTCTGATAATAATGCCACTTCAATTTGACCCTTAATTGCTGTAAGAGGGGTTCTGAATTCGTGTGAAGCATTGGAAACAAAGTTACGTTGCATTTCAAACGACTCTTCAAGTCGTGAAAGCATTTTATTAAACGTAATTGACAATTGTGCCAATTCGTCCTGCTTGTTACCTTCATTCAACCTCAAATTCAAATTTGAAGCAGTTATAGCACCAACTTCACTTACAACAATTGAAATTGGCGCTAATGCATTGGTTGCAAAACTTAATCCGGCAAAGTATACTATTACCACTGATATCATTCCACCAACTATCAATATAATTAATAAGTTCCTTGCTTTTTGTAGGCCCCAATAATCTACAGCGGAGGCTATAATGTATACATTCCCGTGTTTGGTTTTTGCTTTAACTCCAACGGTTTCTCTATCACCATCGATCAATTTGATTTCTTTTTTGATAGTTATTTTTTTCAACACCTTTTCGGGCAAGTGAATATACTCTTCACCAGACTTATAAATTTGCTTAAAAGTAGTATCGTAAATAATTACTTCTTCTTCGTGTAAAGTAGTAATGTCGTGTTTATCAACTATTTGAAGAATATTGCTATTAATTTCCTTTACGTCATAAAGCAACTCAGCTGTTTTGTAAGCCTTGTCTTTCAAACGGTTATAAAATTCTATTTCACGTAAAAATGAATATGTAAAAAAAATTGCGCACCCAAACGACACCAGTATTGCTGCTACGATTAAAGTAAAAAGTAATGTTAGTTTATTTTTAATTTTCACACTAATCCTTCAAAATATACCCCATTCCTATCACCGTGTTAATCAACTTTTTTGGAAATTCTTTATCGATTTTTTTCCTGAGAAAATTCACATAAACATCTATGACATTGGTACCGGTGTCAAAGTTAATTTCCCATACTTTCTCTGCAATGTCCACCCTTGATACTACTTTACCTTTATTTTTGATAAAGTATTCCATCAATGCAAATTCCTTTGCCGTGAGAGGAATTTCGTGGCCTCCTCTACGTGCCACTTTTAAGTCCATATCCAACTCGAGGTCAGCCACTTTAAGTATGTTTGGGGTTGAATTTGAATTATCAGAACCTCTTTTTTGAAGCGCACGAATTCTGGAAAGTAATTCTCTGAATTCAAACGGTTTTACCATGTACATGTCGGTTCCGGAGTCGAAACCTGCAATTTTATCGTCAGTTGTGCCCAAAGCAGTAAGCATAATCATGGGTGTAAATATTTTTTCGGCACGGGCAATTTTAGCAAGTTCATATCCATTGATACCCGGCAAATTCACGTCCATAATAATTACATCATAGGTATTGCTTAGCAACATACTTCTACCTGTTGTACCATCATAAGCAACATCTATTGTATATGATTGCTCCTCCATACCCTTTTTGATAAATGAGGCCACTTTAGGTTCGTCTTCAACTAACAATATTTTCATAATAACTCAATTAATGATTAAAGTAGGTGATTTTTTAGATAACAAATAATTAAATTATAATTAAAAAACCTAACCAGAAAGAACCAAACTGAATTTTAGGATGTTGAGTTTAAAATTAATTCAAATGCGTCTATTTAAAATTTCAATTGTATTATGCGTATTGAGCACATTTGCTTTTGCCCAAAAGAAAACAAAAAATATGAATAAGGATAAAGAAGAATACGAAATTCAAAAATCAGAATCAGAATGGAAAACGCTACTTAGCCCTGAACAATACAACGTTTGCCGAGGCAAAGGAACTGAAAGGGCATTTACAGGCAAATATTGGGACCATCATGAAAAAGGCATATACAAATGTGTCGCTTGTGGCGAATCTTTATTTGCATCCGATACGAAGTTTGAATCAGGAACCGGTTGGCCAAGCTTTTATGAGGCATTGGATAAAAACAAAATCAAAGAAATTAAAGACAATAGTTATGGAATGGTACGGATTGAAGTTGTATGTAAAAAGTGTGGTTCTCATTTAGGCCATGTTTTCCCTGATGGACCAAAACCTACTGGTATGCGATATTGCATCAATTCCGTTTCGCTTGATTTTGAGAAGAAATAAAATAGTTTCGATTTTTATCTGAAAATACAACAAGATATCCCTAGCCCAATCATTGATGATTTGTTGCGAAACCGATCATTATCCAGCCGTAGTTTATTAGTAGTGGTGTATTCGGTAAACATAAATGTATACATTGCCTTAACTGCCCATTTTTGATTTATCCAATAGCGGGCATAAAATTCAGAATTAAGGCTGCCAAGGTCATTATCACTTACAAGTAATAAATTGAAAATAGTTGGATTAGAAGCTTCAATTGAACGATTATTACCCGATACAGCCAAATTGGGTCGATATTGATTATTTGTTTTAGCACCAAAACTAAAACCTACCAAGTCTATATTAAATCCTAAATCCAATTTCTTAAAAAAAGTATATTGTATTACAGCATGTATGTTGCACATTCCAACTGTGGGATTGTGCACTTTTATTGTATCAATATTGCTAATAATATTGTCTTTGAATATTACTTGAGGGCCTTCTTCTCCACTGGTATGTTTGGCTGGTGCTGTATAATAATTAATATCACCAAATCCAAAATACATACTTTCTCTTAACCCAAAGCCAATTCTGAAATTCTTTTTTTTGTCTAATTCTTTGAAAATAGTCCAACTGTTGCTTTGGCACATTTGTGATGCTCCTACCGCTATGTTAAATTCAAATATATTTTGAAATGGATAAGATTTATTTGCAGTTGAAATAACGTCTTGTGCAATTACTTTAAATATAAACATCAAATAAATAACCAGATTTAATATTATTTGCTTCATTTAATGAAATTTGGATTAATTCAAAAGTAAAACTCAATTAAGTAACCAATTGTCGTCCGAACGACAAAGTGCTTTGATGTAAAAAATATTACTTTTTGATTAATTTGTATTTCTTTGAAAATGAACCTGATTGAAAATTAACGAAATACAATCCTGCACTCAAGGTTTCTGATTCTAAATCGAATACATACACACCTTGATTTATATAAGAAGTAGACTTTTGAATTACCAATTTGGAGTTTGCATCGTACACTTTCATATCGATAGTACAATTTTCAGGAACAGCAATAATTACTTCGCTTCCGGCACTTGTTGGATTTGGAACCAAGTCATACATAACTATGGCGTTAGTAAGCACTTCACATGCTTCGTTATTTGAAAGGTCAGTTTCATTAATTGCCTGAATACGAACACAGTAATAATCAGCCTTTTTGGATTTAATTTTTACTTTCTGATTTAGGATTATTGTAGAATCAATTCCTTTTTTCAAATGACCATACCACATTTGGTTTATTTGAATATTATCAGGCAATGAAGTTAAAACCGATATACTATCAATATTTCTATTGCCAATATTTGAAATTCGCAAGCCCAACTGAATACTGTTTTCATTGTCAAAAGTACTTCCAATTCCTTTTAATGCTAAGTTGATATCGGGTTGGTTACTATTCACTATCCCTGTGATTGAATCCTTACAACCTACTTGATTTGTTATTATTAATTTAAGCTTATAATAACCATTCGGTAAAACTATTTTAGGATTCGCACCTGAAGTAGTGATTAAGTCATTGAATTTCCATAAATAATTGATGCCTAATGAAGTATTTAATACGAAAAGAGTGGGACTTGAATCAGCGTCAATGTCCTGATTTAAAGGGACAAAAGCAGCTTTTGGATTGAGGAATATTTTAACGGATTTTGAAACTTCTGAAACACATTGTCCATTTGAAGCCTTAAGCGTGATTTTGAATGTACTTGTATCAGAATAACTAATCACCGGATTTTTGAGCATGGATGTTTTTCCATTTCCAAAATCCCAACTATAACTACTGATTGAATCTAAAGTAACAGTGCTTTTGTTGATAATATTAATATTTGAAAATTGACATAATGGCCCCGTTTCAAAATCAAGTTTAGGAAATGCGCGGACTTTTACCAATTTGGATACTGTACTTTTACATCCATTAGAAGCAGTTACCGACAGCTTAACCGGAAACAAACCTGCTGTATTGTAAAGCGTTCCTGTATTTATTGCGCCTGATATGGTTGAACCATTGAATTCCCATTGCCGAAAAGTGCCTGCTAATGAATCGGGATAAATAGTTGATTCATTGAAATATACCGGTCGTCCTACACATTCATCACTGTAATTAAAATCAGCTTTTATGCCTCCCTTGACAATGTAGCTTTTAATAAATGGCTGACTCACACATCCTTTTGCACTTATGGAAGTTAATGTAGTACTATAGGTACCGGGTTGGTTAAAAAGTACTTTTGGGTTTTTTACATTTAAATTAATTCCATTGCTCCAACGCCAAAAATTACTAGTTATAGTACCTGAGTTAATTGTAGAAGTATTTGCAAAATTCATAGTATCGTTGGTACATACTTGGGTGTTAATGAATTTAGATTTGGGAGATGGATTGATTTCAAATTGTTTTGTTAAAAAATTACTGCAATTCCCTGAAGTTGTAATGCTATAAGTGATTGAAGTTATTCCGGGTGTGCTAAAAATCAAAGAGAATAATGGTACAATATTGTTATCAATTCGCAATTCACTGTTACTTATTGAGTTGCCATACAAATTCGAAACATCAAATAACTTCGCATTTTGATAATCGCATAAAGGACTTATATAAAAATCAACGTTAGGAGCGGTTGCATTTAAAAGAGTTACGTTGATTGAATCTTTATATCTACAACCATTATAACTTTTGAGAAGCACCGAATATTTTCCGGAAGTTGTAATTATTGTAAAATCAATTACGGAACCACTATTCCATAAATATGATTGAATAAAAGCATTACCTGTTTTCAAACGCAATTTTGTTCCATAGCATTCACTTTTATCATCTCCTAAATCTGCCAAACTTGGAAGATTATTACCAACCAATGTTTGAATAATTAACTTTTGGGTTTCAGTACATTTAGTTATATTATTTTTTATGGTCAGGAAATAACTTCCTAATGATGAAATTTTCAATATTGAATCAGATAATGAACTATTATTATTCCAAATAAATGAATATTGATTTTTATTTAGTTTAGTGTCCCATATAATGGTGTCATTTGTACAAAGCGCATTTGTGTTAGGTTTGTTTGTGTTTAAAGCATTTAATACTAATATGGTATCTGACGTAAAAGAACCGTCATTTTTTGTAGCAGTAGCCCAATAATTGCCTGATATTTTTGGAACTATATACCCGGAAGTATCTCCCGTTGACCATCGTATTGCAGTATAACCTGATAATTGCAAAGTATCATTCACGTAGCTATCAATCCCAAGGTTCGCAGGCTTATTTAATTGGCTTAAAAACATACGTTCCATTGATTGTCTTTCTGCATCATTTAAATTTTTGCCAAAAACTGCCATAGTTTTAAGGTTAAAAGCTAAAGGAAGTGGGTTGGTTCCAGTTAAACTATTTTCACCACCAAGTATCCAACTACCGTTACCCGGTTGTTGAGGAAAAGAATTGTCCGAAACAGTGTTTTTTAAAACACCATTTACAAAAATCTGCCAATTACTAGCTGACTTTACAAAGGTTAACAAGTTAAATTGGTTTAAAACTATCGAACCAGCTGAACCCAATCCTGTTGAACCGTTTGTCCCTCCCCAACCAATTCCATAGTTATTGTCAAATACACTATATCCAAAAGCCCATCTTACTCCTTGAACATTAGTATTGTAGCAACCCATAAATATCTTAAATACCGAAGTTGGAGATTCAATGGGTTGCAATAAAAACATAAATGTATTTGTTGTGCTCGAAGGTATATCTAACTTAAAACACTGTTGATTAAAAGAGAGGTATGAACCATATCTTAAACTTCTTTTTATTTCTGGAGCGGGATAATTAGAAGTAATTGAAGCATCAAATTGTTGGCTATTATCTTTCCATCCGGTAATAGAGCCATTTGTGTAGAGTGCATTTTTAGCTTCAGAAGTAAGGAAAAATTGAATGTTTCCTATAAATCGTGGATTGATTACTTCGAAAAAAGAAGGATTTGTAAACTTGTTACCCGTTCTAATTTTCCAATAATATTTCCTGTTTCTGTTTGGGACAAAATTGAATTCATTTCCTATCAATGTTGAACTTAAGATAATATTAGAAAAAACAGAGTCACTTGAAATAGAAATATACTGTAGTGAATCGTTGCAAGCCAAATTCCATCGCATTAATACAGTATCGCTGTAAACTATTTCACCAAAAGCAGGAAGCACCAAATCAGGAATACTTCTTTGTGAATAAAGTGATAAGTTTATTACAAATAAAATTAATAATAGTATGCGTTTCAATTAAATGGATATGTACTTAAACTTAACTAAAAAATAAATTTCTTCCAAAATTGAGGCGAATATTTTTGCCAAGCATGTGCACCAAATGGCAGTTTTTCATTATTTAAACTATACAAAATTTCGGGATTAACCTCAAAACCAAATGAAATTGCATCATTTAAGGTAGCAATTTTAAAGTCAAAAAATCTGGATATGACGACTGTCCAATAATAATCTTCGTATTTTACATCTATTTCAAATAAAGCATTTCGATCATTTTCCGTTTTTTTTTCAATACGAAATATGTAGAGTATTATCCTCTGCAAAGTATCTCTCTCAAATATTTTACCAAACAATTTGTATAATAACAAATACAAGTAGCGAATGTAAAATACACGTTTTGAAATTTTAATACAACTTTTAACATTTCTCAACGAAAATCCTCCATTTCCTACTCCAATCAACTTATTGCTTACTGGATTCCCATACCCTTCAAACCAAGGCGCGCCTATAAAATCAAACTTTTTTTGTGCCCAAAATTCAAGTTGATCAGAAAACACCCATGCATCCAATTGATAAATTAAGATATAGTCATAATTTGAAAACTTTGCATAAAAAAAGGGAGAAATCAACAATTGGCTATAACGGGTGGTTCCTAAGAAGTATTTACTCTCAAATTTGATTACATCAATAATGGAATCTTTATATTTCAGCGAATCATTTAATTTATTAGTATCTAAATCAAATGGACTGACTATCACAATTTTGTGATTTTTTAAAATATTAATGCATTGATTAAATGATTTGATTTCACTTTCTGCTAGTTTGTGTTGATAAATTGGAATTACAATTACTGATTTGGTTTTCAATAGCTTATAAATTATTAACTACAACAATTTTAATAATTTCAAGGAATATTTTATAGCAGTCCGTAATGGATGAGCTTCTTCAAACTGAATTCTCTTTTCTAGTTCTTTAAGATGAATAATATAAGTTTCAAAGAGCTTATAATGTTTAGAGTAAATATATGACTTCAACATTTCATGATTAGCTTCGCTAGTTGCATTCTCAATCATGCTATTTCGAATAATTCTGTAATAAAATAATTGTTCATCGAGGAAATAAAATTTAGCGTTAACAGCAATTGAAGTTAACCAAAAATCCCAATCTTCATTTCCCTGCACAGGCATATTTGTATCAAAGCCTCCTGTTTTATCCCAAATTCGTTTATTAAACACAGCACAAGCATCTACAAAGTTTCCTTCAAGCATTTTAAAAGGGTCGAATGCAAAAGTCTTAAATTTTCTTGTCTCAATATTTTCCCCAATAAAAATAGGTTTGGCATATACGATATCAGCAATTGCATTTTCCAAAATAGGTAGTGATTTGTAAATATATTCAGGTTTAATTTTATTATCTGAATCAAGAGGAAGTATGTATTTGCCTTTTGATGCGTAAATACCTGCATTTCTTGCGGCCCCCAATCCTTTGTTTTGTTGATGAAGTACTTCTATTCCTCTTTGCTCAAATTCTTTGAATTTGGATAATGTAAAAGAATCTGTGGACCCATCATTTACAATAATTATCTCGTATTTGACATCTCTAATCTGGCAAACACTTTCAATCGCTTCATCCAGAAATATGCCATGATTAAAACATGGAATTATTATTGATACAATTGGTTGCAGATCATTCATGAATTTTATTTATTCCAAAAGTAATTTCTCCAATTTTAACAACTCTAAATTCAAATTTTTCAAGGACATTGGTAATATTCTGAAATCCAGATAGTTCTTCATGTATTTCAATTGCAATAACTCGAGTATTTCTCAGTACTTTATCCAGTGATTTAATATTTGAAAAAACAGGAATTTCAGCTCCTTCTATATCTATTTTAAGAACATCAATTATTTTATCCTGAAAATATTGTTGATATAAGGTGTTTAATTGTATTGACTTAACAATTTCATTACTTAATTCTGAATTTGTATTTGAAGAAACGCTTTGAGACCAACTATCTCCATCGCGAAACTTGTCACTAACTGTTAAAGTTATATCATCTTCATTCCAAATTGCTTTTTGTAATAATTTGATTTCACAATTTTGATTCAAAAATCTATTTAAATGTTTTTTTTGAAACTCAAAATTAGAACGGTTCGCCTCTATACAAACAGCATTAATATTATTTGATTTTGACATTAACCAATACGTAAAAAGTCCAATATTTGAACCACAATCTATAATTTGCAATTGCGTTTTATTTTGAATTCTTGTACTCAGTAATTCTATAATGTACTGATATTCTTTCAAAATCAATATTTGCTCAAACACCTTAATATCTGAATTATAAGGCCTTATAATAAAAAAAGTATGGTTATCTCTGCGTTTTAAAAGTATTGAATCTGAATCAATTCTTTTAAAAGTATAATTCTGATTTAATATCAAAATTAAATATTCTTTAAAAGGCAAAAGCTTGTTGTGATATTGAAATCCATTTACTATTCGTATCAATAAAGAACTAATAATTAGCTTAACTATTTCAATTAATGTAAAAGCCCTATACACTTCTAATTTTCTCATCAGTCCGCTTTTCTTAATACAGAAATCGTATCATATGAAACTTGAATTGGCACTTTTAATAATTTGTTTAAGAGTGGATTCTTGTTCCAAGAAATTATTCTCGAGAACTCTTTTTCCGTATAGGCATGAGTATATGACATTCCGGGGATTGTATGCTCTACATTATATTTTTCTTTTAAATAGCTTTTTTCTAAAGACATATAATCGCAAAAAACCACTTCCAAGCCACATAATTTGGCAATAGACTTCATGCCTTCAGGGTATATTCTCCAACAGTCAATTGGAGCTTCATGATAAGGCCAACTTATTGGATTTATCGTAATTACAATACCTCCTTGCTTAAGTACTCTTTTAATTTCTGTCATCCATAACCATATTTCCTGAACATGTTCAATTACTTGACCCGAAACAACAATATCGTATTGATTGTCTTCGATTGTAAACTTATAAGGGTCTTCAATTTCAAATGTCAAATTGCTGCTTTCTGTTGCTATGTATGAAGTATTCTTAAAATCTAGCGTGTGCCAAACAGTGGAATCAATATCTAATAATATGTTATAAACCGAGGGTATTCCTGCAGGTCCTATTTCCAACACCTTGTGAAATGGCTGAAAATACTTTTTAGCATATTTTTTGAATATTAATTCGCTATTCAGATGCATTATTTCACTCTTAATAAGAACCCTTTAGGGTTATATGTCAATATATAACGTTCACAAGCTTTATCAATTTCAAAATTTTTATTCTCTTTAACAAATCTATTTATGGCTTTAAGAGGTCCGTTGTGCCCTCCTATACTTTCTTTTTGATTAAATAAATCAATGATACCATCTTCCACAATAAAATAACTTCCAATCGTAACTATATCGGAATAGGTTTTTAAGTTGTCAAAAACACTTGTTTCCGAATGATCAGCATCATGTATAACTAAAGTTGTTTTATTTTTACATTCCTTTTTTACTTGTTCAACTATATCTGAAGACAAACTATCACCTGTAAATTCAATAATTCTTTGGTGTGATACTCTATAATTTTCTCTCGAAATATCTATTGAAATCACCTTTCCTAACCCTTCCAGTTCGCACAAATCGGCCAGATATTTAGTGCTTCCTCCATTTGCACTGCCTATTTCCACAATTATTTCAGGTTTAATTTTGTGTATTAGTTCTTGATATATCCATAAATCCAGCGGGTTTTTAAGGATTTTTGTGCCTCGCCAATACATTTTGTCAAATACAATCTCTCTATGATGGTAAATTAACCAATCCCTTAATGAAGAATTATATGCTTTTCTATATACGCTTTTATCTGAATCAAAAAAATATGAAAATATGTCTTTTATCATTTAGTTACGTTCTCCACTCAAATTCTTCCAAATAAATACAAGCACCTTCTTCCCATTTATATGCTCTTTCATGTTCTAGCATTAATACTTCAAAATGACAGATATTATTTAAAGTATCCAAAATAATATTGCCATTATTTTCAGCTACAATAATTTTGCAATAATACCGACCCAAATACAGTTTTAGGTTTGGGATATTACATGTAAGTGATATTACCCCCTTTTTGTTAAAAATATTGTTTTCTGTATCAAAGGTCCAGGTATGTACCACAGGAATATCCATTTGATTAAAAATCTGAAGTGATACAGCACCATTCAGTATTTTCCTAGTTAAGTGAATATGGATTTTAAATTCAATCTTTTTTCCACTTATATGTATTCCCCCTTTATTAGAAGTAATCACCTCAACAAATGTAATTGCATTTTTACTTTCGTCAATTCCAATACTGAATTTCTGATTTTCATTAATGTTCAATAGATAATACTTGTCAATTACCTTAGTTGATTTACCATATTCTATTACTTTTCCGTTTTGTAATAGCATTGAATTCACAGTAAGTTTCGATACTGCATTCATATTATGACTTACAAAAAGCACAGTTCTTCCATCCTTATTATTCGCTTCATTAATCTTACCGATGCATTTTTTTTGAAATTCTGCATCGCCAACTGCCAGAACTTCGTCAACTATTAATATATCTGGTTCAAGATATGCTGCTACAGCAAATGCCAATCGAACGTACATCCCTGAACTATAGCGCTTTACGGGTGTATCAATGTACTTTTCTACTCCTGAGAAATCAATAATTTCGTCTAATTTTGAAGCAATTTCTGATTTGGCCATTCCTAAAATAGCTCCATTCAAAAAAATATTCTCTCTTCCAGTAAGTTCCGGATGAAAACCGGTGCCTACTTCCAACAAACTCGCAACTCTACCTTTAATGTGAATATGACCACTCGTAGGAGAAGTTACTCTTGATAATATTTTAAGTAAAGTACTTTTTCCGGCACCATTTTTACCAATAATGCCAACCGCGTCACCTCTTTTAATTTCAAATGACACATCTTGAAGTGCCCAATGTTCACCTTTATCAAAATCTAATTTATTTGAATCAATTTTAATTAATGGATCTGGTCTGTTCAATGTTTTTGCAATCCATCTATTAAATTCACCTACAAAGGTTTGGCTATGAAAAGTACCTGTTTGGTATTTTTTTGAAAGATTATCTACCTGGATTACTACTTCTGACATATGCGTACCTAACAAAAATACGAAACATTATGGCTTAGTTACGAATATTTGTCGCTTTAAGATATTTGTCCAACAGAATATGATTTGATGTTGGAATTTTATAGAAATAATTGTTCCATGCCCTTGCTCCAAAACCTTCTTTCCATTCTGTAAGTCCGGAATTAAATGTTCGGCCTTGATCTTCAGTTGATACCCCAAAACTTAAATATCTTTTATTCATCTTAAATTTGGTAATAATCGCATCAAATAAATAATCCAATGCGCCTTTTTCCTTTCCTACACCATTAGCAGAAATATATTGCGCATGCACTGTAGTTTCCGTAATATATAAAGTTGTGCCGGCAATAACTTCTTCATTATCAAGCACATTGTATTGAACAATGTTTTCAGGAAATCGGGTTTGTAACAAGGTAATTTCTTCAATGGAATGAACAGGTTTTACCTGATGCCTTTCCCACAAATTAGGAGAAAGTACATTTGTCCAAAATATTTTAAAATCAGCGCCTTCTTCAATTTTAAGTCCAAAGCCAGATGCTTTTTTAATGGCTCTTTTTTTGCGTTCCTGAAAATTTATCTGCTGATTTAAATCCAATACAGAACCGGTGTCAAGCCTGAATAACACGCTTTTGGTCAAAAATAAAGGATATTCATATTCAAAAGCTTGTGATGTGGAATAGAAAGAAGGTAAAGGCTTATATACAAGTGCATTAATTTCCAAATTATAATAATATTCTAAAATCAACTTAAAATACAAAATAACTTGTTCCTGTCGAGCATCGTTAGTAATTACCAATCCTCCGTAAGTCAAACCACCATGCGAAACGGCTTCATAGTCTTTTACAGAACATGGTAATAGTGCCATAATCGACTCATTATCAATAATTAACAGTGAGGAATCTTTAAACCTATCCGAATGGTATTCCAAATAATTTCTATGAAACAAAAAAGTAGCGTTTTTGGCTTTTAACAAAAAATTATTCCATTGTTCAAAATATTTTTCGGAATAAGGAATTACTTCCATTACATTTTATTTTGAGTATTGTTTAAACTCTTCATATTCACGTATGTAGTCATCTTCATTATATTCTTCAGAGGCTAAGCAAAGCAAAACTGCAGAGTGTGACATTTGCAAAGTACGCCAATGAAAAGGTGGGATGTACAAACCTATTGAAGGTTTATCTAAAACATACTCAAATTTTTCGCCCTTAATATTCTCGATTTTTACAATTATTTGACCACTTACAGCTACTAACAATTGTTGCAGATTTTTGTGTGCATGGTGTCCACGTATAACTTCATTTGGCGAATAATAAGTCCAATATACACGTTTGATTGGAAATTGAATTTCAGGCGACTGTGCTATGGTCAAATAACCTAGTTCCAAACTTCCAATTTTGCCAAAATCAATTAATTGTAATTCACTCATACCGCTCAAACGACCGCAAGATAATATATTGCACTTGGAAGCGCATTTATTTATTGAAAAGTGTTGCTACAAATAATTCTCTGTTAAAAAGCTGGAGGTCATCAATTTTCTCTCCTACCCCAATATATTTCACAGGGATTTGCAATTGATCTGAAATACCAATTACAACTCCACCTTTGGCTGTTCCATCAAGTTTTGTAATGGCAAGAGCCGTAATTTCTGTAGCCTTCATAAACTCAACTGCCTGATTCAAAGCATTTTGACCTGTACTTCCATCTAATACCAACAATACTTCATGGGGTGCTTCTGAATGAATTTTTTGCATCACTTTTTTGATTTTTGAAAGTTCATTCATCAAATTGGTTTTATTATGCAACCTACCGGCCGTGTCTATAATAACCACATCAGCTTGCGTTTCAACGCCCTGCTTGATAGCATCGAAAGCCACTGCCGAAGGGTCAGTATTCATGCCATGTGAAATAAAACCCACACCCGCTCTTGTTGACCATTCTTTCAATTGATCTACCGCTGCAGCTCTAAAAGTATCGGCCGCACCCAACACTACTTTCAAGTTATTTTTTGCAAATTGAGAGGCAAGTTTTCCGACAGTGGTGGTTTTGCCTGCCCCATTAACACCTACAACCATTATTACGTATGGCTTTGTGATGCCAATAGGAATTACCTCTGTTATGTTATTAGCTTGATTTTGAGCTAATAAAGAAGCAATTTCTTCTTTTAAGATTTTATCAAGCTCTGCTGTTCCTAAATATTTATCCTTTGATACTCTATTTTCAATTTTCTGAATAATTTTCAAGGTAGTTTCAACACCTACATCAGCAGAAATGAGCATTTCTTCCAGGTTATCGAGTACTTCGGCATCAATGGTAGACTTGCCTAGAATAGCCTTACCCAGATTGGATAAAAAATTGGTACGTGTTTTTTCAAGCCCTTTATCAAGCGATTGTTTTGCTTCTTCTTTTTTGCCGGTAAAGAAATCAAATATGCCCACTGCGTTAATTATAAAACTTTAATATATTCTAAACAATTTAATTATTTTAAGAGATTGTTTCGTTTCACTTGCAATGAAGCAACCTGCTTCACGTCATTGCGAACATAGTGAAGTAATCTCGATGGTTCTGTTTGTAATCAATTTTTACTTTAGCATCATTGTAAAATAAAAAAGTCCCTATCAGTAAGTAGGGACCCGATTATTTGAATGTATTTTAATGAATTACTTGCTTTCTCTCAAAAATGCCTGAACCTCGTCAGAAGGGACCATATCTTCTTTGAAAGTATATACTCCTTTATCATTTTTTATAGAACGAACCACTTTGGCCCACGATTTACCACCTTCTTTTTTTAACGTAGCAACAACCTTCTTTGCCATAACTTTATAAACTTAAATTATTGATTGTTATTTAATTTCTTTGTGCATTGTAACCTTTTTCAATATCGGATTGTATTTTTTCAATTCGATACGTTCAGTTGTATTTTTTCTGTTTTTGGTAGTGATATAACGCGATGTACCAGGCATACCACTATTTTTATGCTCTGTGCATTCCAAAATCACCTGAATTCTATTGCCTTTTTTCGCCATGACTAATATTATTTGCTGCCTGTATAAGTTCCTTTAAGTTTTGCTTCTTTCAATACCGATGCCAAACCATTTTTGTTAATAGTTCTGATAGCAGAGGTTGAAAGTTTCAACTCTATCCATCTGTTTTCTTCAGCAAGGAAAAATCTTTTCTTTTGCAAATTGGGGAAGAACTTTCTTTTAGTTCTGTTATTTGCGTGAGAAACGTTGTTACCTACAGCGGTTCTTTTTCCAGTAATTTGACAAACTCTTGCCATGATTTTTATACGGTTTATGAAAAGGACTGCAAAAATACGGAATGCAATTCGATTTGCAAATTATTATTGAAATATTATTGAAATAAAGGCTTAAAAAAATAATGCCTAGGCAAAAACCTTTTTTTCCAATTCACTTATTCTAATATCATGTTTATGAATAACTTCGATTTCAGTAGCTAAGCGCATAAAAGAAACCCTCAATTCTCCAATGCCCAGATTTGTTTTTGCCTGTTGATCTTCTAATTTTTCTATTGCATATTCTACTTTCCCAAGCCTTTCATTGGTAACTCTTTGCTCATGCAACATTTCAGACATTATCTCCACTAACCTCTTTAAATAATCATCTTGGTTCATAATAGAACAATTTATAAATGTAAATTTAATAATAATTCTATTAACTCAACTGAAAAACCATCACAGGTTCTTTACTTATCATTTTTGCTTTGCCTATATATGAATGTATAATCGATTGCGAATCCTGTGTATCGTAGCAAATATTTAAGTAATTTTTTAATTCATCAATTGAACTTATAGTTTCTTCCTTGTTAATATGTCCATACCCAAGGAATTTGCCATTTTCAACAAACACAAAACTTTCTTCGTCTCGTTTTCTACCTGGTGTTTTTATTACAAATGTTTTATTGGAATTAATTGTTGCGAATGCTTTATCAAACGACTTATTATACTTACCTGCACTTGCATTTTCATTACAATACAAACATTGTTCTTCTGAATCAGGATTGTAATTGCATTTCACATTTTTTTCAGGAAGTAGTCCATTGAGTTTCAAACAAAGTCTGTTATCCATCGTCAATTTTATAAGTTCGGTGAACGCTTCCGATTGCGTCTTAAATATAGCAATGGGCTTATCATGCTTGCCTGCCCTTCCGACAATGGCACGTTTATATCCTTTTTGATCTTCAAATACATAAATTCCAGCATTCAGGTCAAAAGTCTTGTTGGCACGGTTATATCGAGGATAATATTTTTTAATCGATTCATTTTCAGCAAGTAAAGCAATGAGTTCATGCCCATACATTTCGCAATCAACATCATATATGCTACTTAAAAACAACTGTCGGTTTTTGGTATGAGTGTTTCCGGAAAAATGCTGACTTACTCTGTCTTTAATATTTTTGGCTTTACCTACATATATTACTTTTCCATTGATATCATAAAAATAATATACCCCTGTGGTCATTGGCAAAGCATCAAATTTTGATTTGTCCAAGTTTGGAGGAAGTGTTGTTTCTTTGGAGCGTGCATTCAAAAATCTGGATATTTCTTTGCCTTCTTTATCGGCTATTAAACATCTTGTAAGTAACTCTGCAGTAGCTTCTGCATCGCCTAATGCCCTATGTCTGTTATTAACTTTGATTCCTAATTCACTACAAATGTTACCTAAACTATAGGACTTATGTCCGGGAATAAGCTTGCGAGACAACCTTACGGTACACATTTTTTTGCGTTGAAACTCGCCTCCTAACGCTTCAAACTCGCTCTTTATAAAGTTGAAATCAAAATTAACCGAATGAGCTACAAAAATTCGATTTTCAGTCATGGTGTATATTTGCTTCGCAACTTCATAAAATTTGGGTGCCTCAGCCACCATTTCATTTGTGATACCATGTATCATCGATACCGAAAATGGAATATTTCTTTCCGGATTAATTAAAGTATCAAATCGATCAACGACTTCTATGCCATTATGAATTACTATTGCAATTTCAACAATACGGTGGTAAGGAGGGCTTCCACCAGTAGTTTCTATATCTACAACAGCAAATTCCATTTTAAACCTTTTTTTTAGAAATGTTTTAATGCTTCTCTTTTTGACAAATTGGAAAGCTTGCTATCATATTTGTCAATAAAATCCATCACCCATCGTTCATTGAAGTAAGCATACTGACGAAGTGCCCAGCCAATTGCTTTTCGGTGAAAAAACTCTTTGGATTCTAAATGAGGAACAATAGCCTTTTCAAGCAAACCTGTATCAACTTTATTTTTGTATTTAAGCTGGAAAATAATGGCCGTTCTGTTCAACCACATATTATCCGATTGAATCCACCTAGGGACTATTTCATTTTTAAGTTCCGGATATTTTTCAATTATATATCCAACTTCATTGCTTGCCAATCCATCAACAGTATCCCACCAACTATTCTTAATTATCAGATTTTCTATAAAATATATAGATTCCTTTTGAAATAATTTGTGGCATTTACTTAGTATTTCCAATGCTATATACGAAAATTCCCTCTCAGGCAAATTCCATAAGGTATTCACAACCGTTGTAACCTCATCGATAGTTGCAGGTCTAGCACTTTTTTCCAAAAATGGTTTCACTAAAATAGCCCTGTCCGGTTTTTTGATGCCCAGAAATTCAAACTTATTTTTCATATAAGCCTTCATTGCCGGAGCAATTAATGGGTCGGCATTATTATAAAGTACTTCAGAAAGTTCAGAAATATAGTTGGGTAACATTAAGCTAATTTCGCCAACCTTTTTCGGACTAAAAAATAAATACGTTAGAGTTTTTACACAAACACCTTTTTCAATGCCCTTAAAGAAGTTCTGAGCGTATCTCCAAGAAATGGATCGGTATAATCTCTACCAATTTTTGGTCCCATAATTTCCAAATAACCAACTACTTCATCCACGGGCCAATTTCCTTTTTCGGATATTGATTTTATTTGGGACAAATCAATAATTCCTTTTTTAATTTCATCATCCGAAAAACCAAAAGTACTATTGTAAATAGCATCGGTATTTTTGAAATGAAATTCGGCCATCAGTGGAATTCCTGCTTCAAACAATTCAATATTAGTAAATACAACTTGCTTATTTATATCCGCTAATCCATGTGAAATGTCACCACACAGCCAGACAGGTACCGTTGAACTTGCATTTTTGGAATGATAGTCATTTAATGTTCCGATATAATATTTCATTTCGTCAGGCGTGGTAGGAGGCTCTGCCATACAACTCATAGGCTCAATACAAAGTGCTTTAAGTCCTTTTGCTTTGGCCAAGTGTTGCAGTTCCTTCATGTGTTTGATGTATACCTCTGTGCCTTTGTCTTTTTTATGAATTTGGTCTCTTAATGCTGCTCCCGGATTTGTGCCTGCATAATCCAAACCCATTACACTTGCTGCGTGAATGTATTGCTCGTACATTTTGCGTGAGGCAATTTCCATGGATGGGTCATCATAAAAAAAACCGCCAAACTCTCTATAAGCCGAAAACATAGATTTTAGTTTCAATCCTCTTTTTTCAGCCTTTTCTCTGATTTTAAGAAAATATCGGTCGTCACCTTGCATGTGAAACATTTCAAAAAACGCTCCCAACTGCACATACTTTACTCCTTCATCTACCAAAAGATCAAAAAGCCAATCGTAAGAATATCGGGTATTAATAGGGTCTGTTTTGATGCCAATTTGAACACTCATGATTATATATGATTATTTTTGAGCAAATATAAAATATTTAATCAAATAAAATCACTTTTTGGGTCATTTTAATAAACTTCCTTTTAACTATCTTTGCATCATGGCACTTGAGAAACGACCATTTTTACTTTATTCTGATGGTAAAGGAAACGTATATGAAGATAAAACTTTATATGCAACCGGCAGAAGTGGCTTTCAATCGGTTGAAATACCACTTGAAGATTGGATTGAACTTCCGGATGGAGGCAACTTATACGAACTTCCAGGTAGAACCGGCTTAGGTTTGGATACAAAATCAGGTGAAATAAGAGAATCAAGAAAAGGATGGGCAGTGGCTGCATTCATTCCTCCTGCGCACACGGGATTGTATTTGGCATCTTATACTAAATCAGAAACGGCACCTGTATTGCCACTTTTTTGTTATACCGCTGTAGGTTGGCTTGAAGGCAAATATTATGTACCAGCTGTTCGAATAGAGCAAGATATCCGTCAGGAATGTGGCGGATTTAATGAAAATACTGTTTTAAATGGCATTGAAAAATTTAAAAGTAAATTTCCGGACAATAGAATAGTATCTCACCTTTCTGAAAACTGTGCTTTAACTTATAATTGTCCTGCTGCTCGTAATTATTTTATGGGTCGTTGGGAGTGTCCTGTACCTACTTCTCCGGCTTGTAATTCTAATTGTATAGGTTGTATTTCTTTATTAGATGACCAAGACCCTATTCGCTCTAGTCACGACAGACTTTCATTCAAACCCAGTGCCGATGAAATTACGGAATACACTGTTGAACATTTGCTTAATGCACCTTTTCCAATCATAAGTTTTGGTCAGGGTTGCGAAGGAGAGCCACTATTAATGTGGGAAACCTTGAAAGAAGCTATTATTATGATCAGGTCAATTACTGACAAAGGAAGTATCAACATTAATACCAATGGAAGCAAACCAGAATGGGTAAAGGCATTGTGTGAAGCAGGTTTGAATTCCATCAGGGTAAGTACGAATTCGGCTCAAAAAGAAATTTACACCAAATACTATCGACCCAACAATTACAAATTTGAAGACATTTTGGAGAGTATTAAAATTGTAAATGATTTTGGTGGTTGGACAAGTATCAACTATTTTGTGTTTCCGGGTGTAACCGATACTGTAAGTGAATATGAGGCACTTCGAAAATTAATTTCAGAAACCGGATTAAAAATGATTCAATGGCGTAATTTCAATATTGATCCTGATTGGTATTTGGCAAGACTTAAAATAACAGAACTCCCTCCGTCCATGGGAATCAAAACCATGATGCATTTACTAAAAGAAGAATTCCCTAATTTAAAATTTGGTTATTTCAATCCTCCAATGGAACGGATAACAGGAAATTACGACTTGGATTTTGCCAAATAATTGTACTTTTTAAATATTTATTTTTAAGATAAAAAGAACTTTTCTTATGTGGATAAAAATGATTTGCACTCATTTGAAATTATATTTACCTTGAGGCTACTAATTAATTTCAAGTGGCAATAAAATTGAATTTAACGATTTTTTCACTGCTAATAATAATAGAATTCTTCTTATTATCACTGCTTTCATTAGCCTCTTCCTGATTTCAGCCATTCAATAAATTTAATTCAACATTCAACATTCAACATTCAACATTAAGCATTAAGCATTTAAAATTTCTCTTTAATCATTACTCAAAACCACCATTTCAAGCCGCCTATTTTTAGCTTTGTTTTCTTCCGTATCATTTGGAACAATTGGTTTTGTTTTACCAAATCCTTTGGCTACCAATCTGTTTTTTGAAATTCCCTGATTGATCATATATTCTACTATATAACCGGCTCTTTTTTCCGATAATCTTAAATTAGCCGCTGCAGAACCTACATTATCTGTATGCCCACCTATCTCAACGGTCATTTTGGGGTTATCTTTCATCAACTTGGCAATTCGGTTAAGTTCGTCATAAGAATCTTCATATACTTCGTTTGAATTATATTTGAATAATATTTCTCTAAGTAATAAAGTATTACCTTTTTGTAGTGATATAATATTGAATCGCAGTTTTCGAAGCACAATTGAATCATTTTTAGACATTTTACCACTTATCGGCACATCTAAAGTTGCATATTCATACGCATATCCTTTTCTTCCGGTAGCTACCGCTCTATATTGATGCCCCTCACGAAGCATAACTTCATAACGGCCTTCCCTATTTAATGTTGGCTTAATAATACCTTCATCCATCGTCATATTCGAAAGGGTAACATCAAAATCAATACTATTTTTGGTAAGCGCATCAAATGCTTCGAATTGATATTTTACAAATCTTGAGTTGAGTTTCATTTGCTTTTCAAACACTCTTTGATCCAACAAATAGGGCGTTTCAAAGTAAATACTGTCTGACTTGCTACCTGGTCGGGTTGCAACTATATGATATTTTTCATTGTAAGGTAATAATACTTTATAATAGCCAAGGGTATCCGTACTAATCACTTTTAATGAAGTGTCTAATTTTCCTGATTTATAGACTCTAAAAAATGATGTCATGTTTTTTTGTGTTGCAGAATCAATTACTTTTAATTTTAAAAAAGCATTTTTATATAATTCAACAATTCGATTTTCATCCTTTTTACCTTTAAACCCATACAAATTATACTTAAATTTTTGCTGAGAATATCCTGCTAAACTTACTTTAATATCATAACTATTTTCTGCACCCAATATTTTACTTAATTTTCCATTGGTACCGGCATATTGCAAATCTTCTAATTTATCTGATGAATCTCTTATACTAACAGCAGCTGGAATTGGTAGTTTTGTATCCAAATCATTTATAAACAAATTTAATTTCATGTAATCATCAGGTTCGGGCTTAAATAATCTGTATTTTAGGCCGCCAGTAAAACTTTGATAAGTAAACGCTTCTTCTTGATTTCTGAAAAAAGAACGGAGTTTTTCACTATTACTGAATAGGCCATAATGGTAATTGTATTCCACAAATGCGGTCAACCTACGAGTCAATCGCACATCTAATCCGGCACCAAAACCTATGAGTAAAGTTGTCATGTTTATATCTTTTTTATCTCTAAATTCGCTATTGCTCAATGCTCTATTAAGTAATCGCCTTCCTGCTACGGTATCTGTAATTTCATTTTTGGTAACAGTCAACGAACCCAGAGACAAATTTCCCTTAACATAAGGACTCCAATATTTTGTGTTGGGTCTGATATAATATTTGAAAGCAGATGAAAGTTCAAACAAACCTACTGACATTAAAGTTTTATTAGCACCTGACAATGCCCAATTAATTTCAACTGCCCATCTTTTATTAATATAATATTCCAGTCCCAAATTGAATGTAACACCATTTCTAAATCCGGAATACACATTTTTGGTTCTATAGAAAAACCCGGTATCGGCCGGTTGATTCGCTTTTGGATAAAAAGTCAATCCTAGTCCTCCTTTTATATAGAGATTTTCAATCCTGAATTGTCCTTTAGTATTTTGTATACCAATTCCTAAAAACATAAAAATCAACAGAATCAGCGTTTTTTTCATTTTACAAAAGTTAAATAATGTTCAAACTTCTCTATTTGAGTATAATCCATTTCCTTTATTTTCAATAAATCTTGTTTTGATAAAAATGCTCCATGCATTTGCCTATAAGCAATAATTAATTTAGCTAATTTATATCCAAAATACGGATGGTTCTTTAAATCATCAAATGTACAAGCATTGATATTAATTAATTTTGGATGAAAATCAGGTTTAATAAAAGTTTGCTTCAATAATTGACTTACTACTAATGTATCTAACCCATATATTTCTTTTATCTGTTCCATTGATACAAATCCGCCTAATTTATTCCTATATTTTATTATTCTTGAAGCCAGTTTTGGACCAATACCTCTAATTTTTTCAAGAGAAAGGCTGTCAACTACATTGATGTCTATTTTTTCAAATTCTTTTTTAACGTAGCTATATGCTGACTTTTGCTCAAACATTTTTGTTCTAATTGCATAAGTATCAGGCAATAAAATGTGAGAGTTCAAATCATTAACCAAATGTGTATCTATACCAAAAATTTTCTTTAAGTCCTTTTTAATTTTGAATTTACCTCCTTTATTTCTGAAATTTATTATCCGCCTTGCAACTTTCTTGTCTATCCCTAATGATACAAATTCTGCTTCTGTTGTAGTATTAGGGTCGAAATCAAAAGTTTTAATATGAAGAGGTCTCAAAAGTGCTTCTTCAATTTTCTCCTGCGAATCTTCAAGGGAATCTTTTGGGGAAAATTTTCTTGTTTTCTCCAATTTGTCAAAATCTATGTTTATAAATTCAGGAATATCCACTTTTGGTTGATATACAATTTGAACAACTAAAGGAACGAATAAAATCAAAATCATTAGTACAATCATTCCTACAAAACCATTTGCCTCTTTTTCTGAATAGCTAAAATAAGTTTGAATAATTTGTCTGATTTTGACTAAAAAATAGCCCATAAGTTTAAATCAGGTAGTTAATTATAATAAAAAATAGAATTATGAATACAAAAATTAACATATAAAACTGAAGTTTTCCGTTCATTAACTTTGAACCTAAATAGCCGAAAAATTTAATAAATCGGGTTACGAAACTAACAAATCCATCAACAATATACTTTTCGATAAAATAAATACAATGAGCAATTACCACCTGAAGAATGCCAAACCAATCTACGACTCTATTAATAATTCTACCCTCAATATAAAATGCTATATTAGAGCCACTTATGCCGAATTTAGTAAACATTAATAATAAATATTTATCCAAATACATTTGATGAAAAGATGCCTTATACAAACCAATCAACAATGGGTCTTTCATTTTTTTAGGTTGATATGCTTTTAGTGGATGATATACTAATAACGACAGTCCCAATCCAAGAAACACGCATAACAAGGTAATAATTGGCATAATTCCACCCATATGACTTTTCAAATTCATAAAATCGAAAATATACAATATGATAGGGCTAATTGAAATTGCCATTAAAGCCAAATAAAAAATAGAAACTAAAATCACCCAATTATTTTCTTCAATAGTTACATTAAATTTTTGAAGTAACGACTGAATTCGAAGTTTTCCTCCAAAAACCATAATTAACATTCTTGTCATATAGAATGCAGTGAAAATAACAGTTATAAATAAGATATAAAGTAGAATTTTTTTATTTCCAAAAAACTGATTATCAGCAGAATCCCACATGCTTTGCAAAAGCATTTCTTTCGATACAAACCCACTAAAAAATGGCAATCCAATTAACGAAAAGGCACATAAAATAAAAGCAATGCAAGTCCAAGGTAAAAATTTCCACAATCCACCCATACTTCTGATATCTTGTTTGTCGAAATGCAAACTAGCATCTAAAGTTTCCATTTTTTGATGGGCGTGATGCAATGAAAGTATTACTGAACCAGCACATAAAAATAATCCTGCTTTAAAAAAAGCATGCGTTGCCAAATGAAAAAATGATTGCTCAAAAGCACCAAATCCAATTCCGGCAAGCATATAACCCAATTGAGATATGGTAGAGAAAGCTAATATTTTTTTAATATCATACTGTGTGAGCGCAAAAAAAGCACCCAAAAAAGCTGTAACAGTTCCAATTATTGCAGCTAGGTGCAATACATCAGGTGATATTAATATGGATAATCGAACCAATACAAAAATACCGGCAGCCACCATTGTGGCAGCATGAATTAAAGCTGATATAGGTGTTGGCCCTTCCATGGCATCGGGTAGCCAAATAGAAAAAGGTATTTGAGCCGACTTTCCGATACAGCCTATTAACAAACAAAAACCTATCCAATAATTTGCTGAATATGAACCAATTAATTGAAATAAAGAATTGTATGAAAATGTGCCGTAGGTTGACCAAATGAGTAATAAAGCAGCCAAAAAAAACATATCAGCAATTTTGTTGACCATAAATGCCTTAAGGGCGGCTTGTACTGCTTTTGGCTTATCAAACAAAAATCCAATAAGTAAATAGGATGCAAAGCCTACTAATTCCCAAAAAATAAAAGTTATAAGAAAATTGGACGAAAACACAATACCCATCATTGCGAATACAAACAGACCTAAATAACCAAAGTATTTGTTTGTCCCAGAATCATGTTTTTTGTATTCAATAGAAAAAAGTGTAACCGGCAATGCCACCAAATACACAATCAAACACATCAATACGGCATACTTTTGTATTTCAAGGCTACCCGAAAACGATGTTAAGTTGCTAATTTTGAACCAATTAAAAGTATATTCTATCGGTCCTGTTTTTTGAAAATTGTAAATTAACAATACACTAAAAAAAAGGCCAATAATGATAAAAATGCTTGAAATAATTCCAATAAATACGCTACTCCAGCCTGATGCAAATTGAAGCAATAAAAACAATAAAATAGGAGTCAATAAAACTCCGCATAACAACCATAACATCAAAAAATTATTCTATGTGAAGTAAATTTTTAATATACACACTTTTGTACTCCTCTGCCAAAATATCCATATATACAATGTCAAATTTGAGGTTACCAATAATTTTGGCTTCTCTTCTGCGGCCAATAATCTTAAACCCACATTTTTCATAAATACTTTTACTTTTGGTATTGAAGTCAACAAAATTCAACCAAATATTATGCAAGTTCAATACATTAAATCCAAAATCCAATAAAAGCATAATTGCCTCAGTACCAATACCTCTACCCCAATATTTTTTATCCCCAACAAATATTCCCAGCTCTGCATTTCTATTAATAAAATCAGGATTCATCAAAGCACAGTTGCCTATGAGTACATCATCTGATTTATGGTTTATTCCAAAAAAACAATCATTGATTTGATTCTTTACAAATTTTTCGAGGTATTCACGCTCTGTTTCAAGAGATATTTGTTGGCTATATGCCCTTAAATTAACCGAAACCTCTAAGTCGTTGAGCCATTCAAAATACTTTTCAGCATCTTCAAGTCGAACAGGAGAAAGGTAACACAAATCACCTAATAACTTTTTGCTATACTTTGCTTGGGAGTGGGGAAATACAGATTGCATTTTACTTATTTACTGCAAAAGTAATGATTATAAGCCCATTAAAAAAATATACAATTGGTTGAAAATTATTAGGTTTCAAAAATCACCCAATTGCTTTTTTCAATACAGCATCTATTCGTGCTCTTTCCGTTTTTTCTTTTTTACTATTTTTGTACCAGAAATAACCCAACGTACCAAATAGTATGTAGGGAATAATCATCAAGTATAAAATACCTGCATTAAAAGCTACTACTCTATTATTGCCCTGAAGCTTTTGATTGCTTTCAATGCTTGATTTACACATAGCACATTGTGCAGAAGATATTTCAGTATTAGTAAAAAATAATCCAAAAACTAAAGTGCTCAATAAAATAAACTTTTTCATATGAAGGTCAATAGTTATTATTTACAAATATACTTTATATTCAATCAACTATAAAATGGGCGAATCATAAAATACACGATTACCCCACTTACCGATACGTACAACCAAATTGGGTATGCCCATTTTACAATTCGTTTATGATCGGTTATTTGGTTATTTATGGCATAATGTAACGCAAGTAACACTAACCGTACCACTCCAATGGATAAAGTAATGTGTGAAATCAAGAAAAAATAATATACATTTTTTATGATTCCGTCGTTGCCATAGCTTGTACTTTCGTTTGATACATGATATAAAATATATAATACTAAAAATATTGCCCCAAGCCCAACAGCAGTATACATACTATTTCGATGAGCTTGAATTTTATTTTTTTTGATAAAATACAAAGCCAAGAGCAATACAATAGCCGTAACAGAATTCACTATGGCGACAAATACAGGAAGCACTTTTGTCCATGCTCCCAAATCCACTTTGGTCCTAATACCAATTAGTAAAGCCACTGCCAATGGAATGGCAATCGACAAAATATTTACTAATTTCTTCTGATTATTAATTGTTTGGATGTTCGTACTCATATTCCAACACTTTAATTTCTGTAATTAATCTGTCTATTTCTGCTTTATCTGTACCATCATAAAAACCTCTGATAATCTTTTCTTTATCAACTAAAATCAATTTGTCGGAATGCAAAAATTTGTCCACCGTATCTGACGGCACCTTAAATCCATAAAAACCTAAATTGAAAACATCAAGTTTAGTTCTCATAGTACCTAGTGTCCATTTTTTTGCTTCTATACTATATTTTTCTCCATATTTTTTTAATATTTGAGGAGTATCGTAATCGGTATCAACAGTAATTGAGACGAGTTTCACTAAAGTATCTTTAATAAATGTATCCTGTACTTTAACCAAATTGGCAGTCATTTTAGGACAAATACCTGGACATCTGGTGAAAAAAAAGTTGGCAACAAATATTTTATTCTTAAAATCAATTCCTGCAATAGAATTTCCATTTTGATCAATCACCTCAAATTCAGGAACTTTATGAAACAATGTGTCATTCACAATTATCCCATTTATATTTTTCTCGGTAATTTCTACAGGAATAAACCTTTGGATTCGATAATGATTTTCACCAAAAGTTTTGAGGAAGAGATAAACTAAAACCGGAACTACCAGTAGTATTACCAGTATTCCGGTTTTGTAATAATTTTTCACTTTTATTTAATCTAAAACCACTTGGGCAATATGGCATTACCTTCATAAAGAAGGGCAATTATCAACCAAATAACGAACATTATTGGCAAAACAATGCAAAGAATAAGACCTTTCACTTCATACTTTAAGTGCATGAATTCTGCAACTATGAAGAATGCCTTTACTAAGGTTAAAGAAACAAATATTACAATTACCAGTAATTTTGATAGGCCCATTGGACCTTTGGTGAAAGCAATAACAAACTCAAGAGCTGTAATTGCCAAAAGGATATAAAATGTAACCCAAATCGTTTTGCGATGTGCCACTGAATGTGGGTCAGTTTCAGGAATAAATTGAGCGGTTGTATGTGATGCGTGATCCATTGTTGCAATTTTACTTATATAATAAAGACTAAACCAAATAAAAGAATGTAAATACAAATACCCATACCAAGTCAACAAAGTGCCAGTATAGACCTACTTTCTCAACCATTTCATAGTGTCCTCTTCTTTCATAAGTGCCTTGAACTACATTATAATATATGATGACATTCAACACAATCCCACTTGTTACGTGTGACCCATGAAAACCGGTTATGAAGAAAAACAAATCTGCAAAAGCCGGAGGACCATAAGGGTTATCTTTTAAGTTGGCATACCATCCATCAACTCCTGTAATAAATATGCTCCATTCCCAAGCTTGCGAACCCACAAAGCAAAGACCACCAAATATCGTCCAAAGCATCCATTTCTCTACTGCTTTTTGATCCATTCTATGACCAGCTTCAACCGCAAGCACCATTGTAACACTACTCATGATTAATATAAAAGTCATCAATCCCACAAATGCTAAAGGTAAATCAGCATGAGTGAATGGAAAGTGAGTGAATACTTTTTCGGGAATGGGCCAGTACATAGGCGAAAAAACATAATTTTCAATTTCGCCTGTATATGCAGGAAAACTGAAACGAATCATTCCATAGGTGATTAATAACGCTGAAAATGTAAAAGCATCAGACATAAGGAAAAACCACATCATTAGTTTTCCATAACTGGCTTTCATGGGTTCCGCTCCTCCACCCCAAATATTATTTACCGGATTTACAACTGTAGCTACTGCAGACATTTAGTGTTTTGATTGATTATTAATTGGATATACTTTATGCAAATATGTTGATTTAACGATTCAATATTAAAAAGAAAAATAAATACAACCAAAGACCATC
>JANRJY010000003.1:0-70381 GCA_033763735.1 Bacteroidota bacterium
TTAGCTGCTAATCAAAGCATTACAGGCACACTTACCCTTGGGAATAATTCTAAAATTGTCACTACCGGTTTTAGTTTAACTTTAGTTTCAAATACAACTACCACCGGTCGTTTGGCACAAGTACCTTCCTCCGCAGCTTATGTTGGTAATATTACTGTTCAAAGATACATCCCTGCCAAACGTACTTTCCGATTCATAGGTTCTCCTGTGGTAGGTGCAACTTTTAATGATTGGAGAAATTTTGGAAGCACTACTCCAGGCATAGGAATGTATGTAACAGGTAATGGAACTGGTTCTGATGCGGGTTCAAATGTCCCAACAATTACCCCTTATTTGGAAACGGTTAGTGGAATCCAAAACATTGGTTTTAACCCTGTTACTTCAGGAATGTCTACTCCATTAACCAATGGCGTTGGCTACAAAGTATTTGTAAGAGGCGACAGAACCATTAATCTGTCTACCAATTATACCCCAACCAATACCGTAATTCAAGTATCGGGTACACCTGCCATTGGGAATGTAAGCCCTCCCATTTCTTTCACTAATTATGGGGTGTTGTCCCAAGATGGATGGAACTTGGTTTCCAACCCTTATCCTTCTCAAATTGATTGGAACACAGGAATTACAAGAAATAATGTGGATAATGCCATTTACATTTTTGATCCTATTTCATCCAATACTACCGCAATTGGTGATTATTTCACTTATGTCAATGGTGTAAGTGCTGGTATCAATTCTGGTCGTTCTAACCCTTCTATAATTGCTTCTTCTCAAGCTTTTTTTGTGAAAGCAAATGCAGCTAATCCTACGCTTACATTTACCGAAAATTCTAAGACAGGAAGTTCAAATACTGCTAATTTCAGGGAAGAAAGTATCCCTAACTTATTGTATGTTACACTTAACAAAAGCAACACCGCAATCAGCGATAATACCGCCATTCGATTTGACAATAATGCTACTTATAATTTTGACAGTGATTATGATGCTTACAAAATGAAAAACAGCTCTTTGAATATTTCTTCTTTTGATGCTTCCGGTACCGATTTGGCAATTAATACTTTTCCTGAATATGGTATTGAAGAAAAACAAATTAATTTGAATGTTCAATCAGCAACCAATGGAACTTACAGCTTATTCATAAACAACTTAAATAGTTTTGAGAATAGTGTAGATGTATACTTGATTGACAACTATTTACAAAAAACTACATTACTATCTGATAATCAAAGCTATACATTTGATATCACATCAATAAGTGGCACACAAGGAAGCGGCAGGTTCAAACTTGTTTTCAAGCCTCAATTAGGTAAAGTACAAGTATTTATTCAGCCTGACACATTAACCAATAGCTCATGGTCACTTGACAACGGAAATCCTCAAAAAAGTGGCACAGTAATGACAAATATCCCTATTGGTAATCATACTATTTCATTTGCAAAGGTTAATAACTGGAAAGAACCTAACCAAATACAATTGAATGTGATTAAAAACGAAACAAAAACAATTGTAAGCGTTTATGAATTATTGAAACAATCAAATAAATCTACTTCAGAGTTTGTTGTAATTCAACAAAACAAAAATGTTGACACAGTTCAAATAACCAGTCAAAGCACTGACATTAATAAAGAACTTTCTTTGATCCATAAATTGTATCCTAATCCAATAAGTGAAGGGCAAATACTTCATTTGCAAACTCCTGAAGATGAATCCTATACTATTGAACTAATTTCATCAAAAGGTCAAATAATTGGTAGCAAATCCGGAATATCAGATGGAATTATTGAAATTAATGAAATGGTAAACTTAACAAAAGGATTATATTTTATTCAATACAAATCCAACAATCAAAACTTTGTGTTCAAGGTATTGAAACAATAAAATATTATCGATTCTATAATCAGCATACAGCTTTCATTATATTTGAGACTTTATGCTGATAAATAAAACTTGGATCTTTTGGATAATACTTTTGGGGACAATTGTGGCCATTTATGGCCCTCGGTTCTATCAGGAAGGTTTATTTGCAGATGGTGTCACCTATGCATGTATTGCTCGAAATATGGCAATTGGTAAAGGGAGTTTTTGGCAACCTTATTTTTCATCTTCATTTTGGCTTACTTACAATACTACAAGCGTATTTTATGAGCACCCGCCTTTGATGTTCTGGATGGAATCATTGCTTTTCAGAATCATTGGCGATTATTATTTTGTAGAGAAAATTTATTCCTTTATCATTTTTGTTATCACCGGCTGGTTAATAGTATTAATATGGAATCATATTTTTAAGTATAATGAATGGTTAAAAAAATTAAGTTGGTGTGCCATAATGGTTTGGATTTCAATGCCGGAGGTTGAATGGAGTACACCAAATAATATGTTAGATAACACCATGGGAATGTTTTCGCTCATGTCTGTTTATTTCATGCTTCATGGATTTGAAAAGAACAATTGGATAAATTTCATTTTAGCCGCCTCGTCTCTTTTGGCTGCATTTATTACAAAAGGACCTATTGGTTTGTTTCCTTTAATAGTTCCGGTGATTTATGTAGTTATTTTTGGCATTGACAATCTAAAATCAACTGTAATTGCATACGTTAGTGTGTCGTTAATAATATTTGCTTTTAGTATTTATTTATATTTCGATAAAAATGCATTTTCCTTCATCCAAACTTATTTTAATCAACAAATTATAAGTGCACTATCAGGATCAAGGGAAGTTAATTATAAAGGAACCAAAATTGATTATGTATTTATTATAGCTGATCAACTGAGAAATGGAACAATTTTAATATTTGTGCTTCTGGGTATTTATAAATTCAAGAAGAAATCAATTAGTTTAGAATTTTCACATCCAAATATTAACCTAATCTTATTTTTTATATTAACCGGATTCAGTGGTTCATTACCTATTATTTTAAGTGCTAAACAAGCGGGTTATTATCTTATTCCTGCAACACCTTTATTTGCAATTGGGCTTGGAATAATTATTGCTTTACTTTTGAAGCCATTTTTATTAGACATAAAAGTTTCTGAAAAAAATAGTATCAAAATAAAATGGATACTCGGCACAATATTTATATTAATCAACTTGTTTGCAATGAGTTACATATTTAAACAAAGGAAAAATGAAGCAAGTCTGTTATATGATATCCAATTAATAAAACCATATATTCACAATGGAGAAAAAATTGGCGTTTGTAAAAATATTATGCAAGATTTCAATACGCATTCCAATATAAATAGATACTTGCAAGCAGAATTAACGCTTGATTATTTGAATACAAATATTTCTTTGGCCGATAATAATTGTGATAAAAAATATATGAAATTATTAATAAGGAATGGCTATAAACGACTGTTAATAAACTCAAAAAGATATATTATATTTCAAAAAAAGCCAACTATTTGACTTCAATAGTATAATTAATCGGTCTACAAGCACCTAATTTAATGCTTCTTTCTGTGGGACTTGATGAAGCGAGCGTAATAGTATATTTCCCGGAGACTAACACATCTTTGCCTTTCTCATCGACAGAATTGAGTTGAGTAGTTCCTAAGGCAAACTGTACTATTTTTGATTCACCTGCCTTCAAAAATATTTTTTTAAATCCTTTTAACGAGTGATTAGGTTTATCTGAAACAATATCGGGCAAGGTCACATAAAGCTGAACAACTTCTTCTCCATCAAATTTTCCGGTGTTTGTTATTTTAACCGACACATTTGTATATTCTCCTTTTTTAATTATCTTTCTTATTAACGTTAACGGCTCATACATAAAACTTGTATAGCTTAATCCAAACCCGAAAGGGAATAACGGCTCTTTGGTAATGTATCTGTATGTTCTATTTTTCATTGTATAATCAGAGAATTCCGGCAAATCTTTTTCAGACATTGGAAATGTAATAGGTAGCCTACCGGAAGGATTTTCATCTCCAAAAATAATATCAGCAATGGCATTCCCACCTTCTTCACCCGGATACCAGCAATATAATACTGCGTCAGCTAGGTCATATATTTCTTTATTAATTATTGGCGAACCTCCAAAAAGTACCAAAATAATTGGTTTTTTACCATAACTACGTTGCTTTTTCAAATATTCCACTTGGTTTGGAGGCAAAGAAAGTTCAATTCGGTCGCCCTCTCCGGGTGATGATATTGCTTCACCTTCTTCTCCTTCAAGAACTGGAGACAAACCCATATAAGCTACAATGGCATCATATTGATGCGAAACATCTGTCCAATCAGCTTTGGTTAATTTTTCTTGATCCAATCGAGCACCAGGGCGATATTCCATAATTGTGCCATTGTTAAGCTTTGCAACTAACCCTTCAATTGGCAAACTCATGTTTCCGGTGAAGCCATTATAATTGCCAAAAAGTACATCACCATTAGTAGCATTAGGACCCACCACATATAATTTTTGAATATTTTTTGACAACGGCAAGCAACCATTGTTTTTCAACATCACAATTGATTTTACTGCTGCTTCTCGAGCTAATTTGCGGTGAAGGTTACAGTTAATTATTGAGTCTGGAATATTAATATATGGATTATCATTTGCATCCATATCAAACAATCCTAATCTGAACCTGATGGCCAATAATCGGGCAAGGCTTGAATCAATGGTACTTTCTTTTACTTTTCCTGCTTTTACAGCTACGCCCATATCTTTGAACACATTCCCTAATTCAAAGTCTATACCATTGTTAATTGCTTTAACACAAGTTTCTATAGAATCGGATGTATATTTTTGACTTTTATGCATATTATTGAGTGCCCCCCCATCAGTTATTGTTACATTTTTGTATCCGAATTGGGTCCTGAGCACGTCTTTTAATATAAATGAATTCGCACAAACAGGAATGCCATTAATTTTATTGTACGAAGCCATTACCATCTGCACATTTCCCTCTTGAATTAAGGCCTTAAAGGCAGGCAAATAAGTTTCATAAAAATCTTTTAAAGTAGGATTTGGATTCACAAGCTCCCGTTTATTTTCCGGACCGCTATGAACAACATAATGTTTCGCATTACAAGTAGTTTTAAGATATTTAGGGTGTAAACCTTGCATTCCTTTTACAAAGTTTACTCCTATTCTAGCGGTAAGATATGGGTCTTCACCATAAGTTTCCATGCCTCTACCCCACCTTGGGTCACGATAAATATTAATATTAGGCGAAAAAAACGACAAGCCTTGTTGAGGATATCCAAACAGTTTTTCGTGTGCTTTATATTTTGCTCTTGCTTCATCACTTATTGCAGTTGTAACTCGATACACCAATGCCGTGTCGAAGGTAGCGGCCAAGCCTATTGCTTGTGGAAAAACTGTTGCCTTACCTACTCTTGCCAACCCATGAAGTGCTTCATGTCCCCATTTATAATTGGGGATATTTAATCTTTCTATTTTGTTATTATGTGTATAAATCTGGCTTAACTTTTCTTCTAAAGTCAGTTGTCTCACCAAATCCCACGCCCTTTCTTCAGGCGAGTATTGAGGATTTTTATAAATATTCTGTGCCAATACAATATTTGCTATTGTTACCAATAAAGCAATTTTATAAAAGTTCATATTTAGATTAACTTATTTTAAAAGTGTTTCGATACAATTATTGTAAATAGCAGATGCTTCAGAGATATTCATATATACCTCATTATCAACCACTATTTCTTTTCCCATAACCTTGCCAAGGTATGTATATTCAACATCACAATCGGCAAAATGGCGAATAAATCCTTCCACTTTATCAGGTTTTACACTTACAACTACTCTACCTTGAGCTTCACCAAACAAAAATGCATCTTTTCGAATCAAATCATCGCAATATATTTCAAAACCTAATTGATTAGGGAATCCACATTCAAGTAAAGTCACTATTAACCCCCCATCTGAAATGTCATGAGCAGATTCGATATGCTTGTCTTTGATAAGTGATTTCACACATTCCTGCATATTATATTCTTCATCAATATTAAAATAAGGGGCCGGTGATGCTTTGATACCCAAATAGTTATACAAATATTCAGAACTAGAAATATCATTTTGGCTGGAACCAACCAAATAAATAAAATCGCCTTCATTTTTGAAATGCAATGTGGTATGCGTGCTTCTATCGTCCAAAATGCCTAACATGCCAATGGTAGGTGTAGGAAAAACAGGCACTTCATTGTCACCTATTTTGGATTGATTATAAAAGCTAACATTTCCGCCTGTCACTGGTGTTTGGAATTTGTTGCAAGCAGTAATCATACCTTTAACAGCACCTACAAATTGCCAGTACACATTTGGATTGTATGGATTGCCAAAGTTAAGATTATTAGTAATTGCAACAGGTTCGCCACCGGAACACACCACATTTCGTGATGCTTCGGCAACAGCAATGGCACAGCCAATCTCAGGGTCGGCATTTACGTATCGACCATTACAATCCACATTCATTGCGAGAGCCTTGTTGGTTCCTTTTATTTTAACTACAGAAGCATCTGAAGGATGGTTTGTTGTCATATTTATTGTGCCTACCATACTGTCATATTGCCTCGAAATCCATCTTTTTGAAGCAATGTTAGGAGTTCCAATTAAAAATTTGGTTATGCCTACATAATCCAAAGGCATAGGAACTTGATCTATGTTGAATTTTTTAAACTCTTGATAGTAAGCTGGTTCAGCATATTCTCTATGATAAACCGGAGCGCCTCCACCTAATACCAAATCGTGACATGGAACATCTGCAACAAGATATTTTTGAATGTTGAAGGTTAAGTTTTGAATGAAATAAGGGTCATTCATTACTTTTATCATTTCAGGATATTGACTTTCGTCTAACCCATAATAAAAATGCAATCGTTTTGAGTTGGTAACGACTCCAATTTGGGCACAATTCAAATCCCATTTTTCAAAAATCCCTTCAATGATGTGTTCTTTCCCTTTTTGAACAACCACCAACATTCGTTCTTGTGATTCGGATAGTAGTATCTCAAATGGCTTCATATTGGGTTGACGCATAGGTACTCTATCGAGCCAAATAATCATACCATGTTCGCCTTTAGCACTCATTTCAGAGGTAGAACAAATTATGCCTGCAGCTCCCATATCTTGAATGCCTATAACTGCTCCACTTTCAAGTACTTCCAGAGAAGCTTCCAACAACAATTTTTCCATAAATGGATCGCCCACTTGAACTGCAGGCAAGTCGTGTACAGAATCGGCAGTAATATCCTTTGATGCAAATGCGGCTCCATGTATGCCATCTTTACCCGTGGATGAACCTACTATGTAAACCGGATTTCCTACGCCATATGAAGTAGCCGATGCAGTTTTGCCTACTTTTGCTATCCCTGCTGAAAATGCATTTACCAATGGATTAACCGTATAACAATCATCAAAATATATTTCACCTCCAACTGTAGGTATGCCAAATGCATTTCCGTAATCACCAATACCTTTTACTACACCTTTTAAGTGCCATTTGGCTTTTTCATTCGTCAAATTGCCAAACCTTAATGAATTAAGCTGTGCAATAGGACGTGCTCCCATAGTAAAAATGTCTCTATTGATACCGCCAACTCCGGTAGCTGCACCCTGATAGGGCTCCAAAGCAGAAGGATGATTGTGAGACTCAATTTTGAATGAACAAGCCAAACCACCTCCAATATCGACCAACCCGGCATTTTCTTCACCTGCCTTTGCAAGCATACGAGGGCTTTCTTTAGGTAATTTTTTAAGCCATACAATAGAATTCTTGTAACAACAATGTTCGCTCCACATTACCGAAAAAATACTTAACTCTGTGAAATTGGGAATCCTACCAAGAATATCTATTATTTTGTTATATTCTTCTGGCAATAAGCCTAATTTTTGAGCGGTTTCTACAGTTGTAAGTGATTCCATTATTAATTGTATTGTAAGAAAGTGCTAAAGTATAATAAATATTGATTTGAAAGTAAATTGGGTATAAAATCGTTTGTTACTCATGTATAATTATCATCATTTTACAAAAACACCTTAATCCATTTGTTGCACTAATCCTCCCACTTACTAAGCTATACCCTACCGAGTACTATTTGTATAAAGGACAAATAATTTTTGTGCTATACTTTTGAAACATAAATTAAATTTTAATACAATGAAAAAGAAAATATCACAATCATTAATAGTAATTTCTGCATTGATGTTGGTTTCAGTAATAGTATTTGCACAAGAAATCAATTATAAAATACATTCAATGTTTATTTATCATTTTACAAGATATATTGACTGGCCTGAAAGTAAAAAAACTGGAAATTTCGTGATAGGTATTTATGGTAACTCTCAAATTCAATCGGAATTAGAAGCTATGGCAGCAACAAAAAAGGCAGGTACCCAAACTATGAATGTTAGAAAAATCAGTAGTGTTGATGAAGCTTTAGAATGTCATATTGTATTTGTATGTGCAAATAAGAGCTCAGAATTAGATGCAATAACCGCTGCAACTGCCAACAAGCCCATTTTGCTTGTTACTGAAAAAAATGGATTGGCAAAAAAAGGTGCCGGTATCAATTTTATTATTTCTGATGACAAACTCAAATTTGAAATCAACAAATCGAGTGTTGAATCTCACAGTCTTAAAGTTTCAGGTGATTTAGTTAAACTCGGAATTGTTATTTAATTGATAAATAAGCCAATGTTTGCTTCTTAAGTTAATTACTAAAAACATAATTGAACAATTATTAATTTGGTTTGATAATTCATTTTAAAAGAGTATGAAATTTAATTAAAAATATAAAAATTAGTTGGAACTAAATCTTGAATATGAACGTAAGATTGGTTTATAAAAAACAAATATTTTCAGTATCAAATAAGTTTTTATATACCTGTTTTTATAAGTATAATCACTTAATATTATTTGAATTAAATATTTTACTAATAAGATACACGCATTAACGATTTAATTTGTAATAAACTAACAATGAAAAAGTTATACTATTTTGTAGTTCTCTTATCCTCCATTTTGTTATCAGCCCAAGCTCTGAAAGCACAAGAAATTAATTACAAAATTCATTCAATGTTTATATATCACTTTACCAGGTATGTGGATTGGCCTGATTTTAAAAAATCAGGTGATTTTGTAATAGGTGTATATGGTTCGTCACCGATTCAGTCTGAACTTGAAACCATGGCATCAACTAAAAAAGCTGGTTCTCAATCAATTGTAATTAAAAAAATAAACAACACAGATGAAGCAACTAATTGTCATATTGTTTTTATTCCTTCTTCAAAAAGTGGTGAACTTGATGCTGTGATGGGTGCTTCTTCAAACAAACCGGTACTTATTGTAACCGAAAAAAATGGTTTAGGCAAAAAAGGCTCCGGCATAAACTTTATAATTGCCGATGACAAACTCAAGTTCGAAATCAACAAATCAAGCGTAGAATCACATGGCTTGAAAGTATCAGGCGACTTAATCAAGCTAGGAATATTACTTTAAAAAATAACATTAACAGAAAACCAATACTATCAATGAAACTAACATTAGGCAGACGATTTTTTATTGCTTTTCTAACATTAATAAGTCTTTTTGTTATTAATGCAATCATTTCACTGACAGTTATATTCAACAATCAAAATATTGCTGAAAAAATATCAACTGTCACCGAGCCTTCATTGAAAGCACTGGACGATTTTAATTTAATGATTATTCAATCAAAAATGCTTACTACCAATTGGGTATATCTACGTACCAAGGAAGATGACAAAAATGCATTAATTAAATTACACTCAAAAGACTATCCAGCCTTTAAATCACAATTAACTAAACTTTCGAAAAACTGGTTAATTAATGGAGAGAAAGCCATTTTGGACAGTGTTTTTATTGACTTTGAAAAATTACTTAAATCTGAAAATGCAATTATGCAAAGTCTTAGCACTTTTGAAAGCTATGACGATCCTATGATTAAACTTGAATCAGAATCGATGGTGGATGAAGTGGTGCTTCCTCAAACCACTTCCATTATCGCAAAACTTGAAAGACTAAAACAACTCAAAATTAAAGGCAAGCAAAGTGATGAGAATCAATTGAATGCATCTAACAATATGTTAGTTTATATAATTGTGCTTTTGGGGATTATTCTTGTACTGATAAGTATAGTAGTAGCGTATTACTTAACTCGCTCTATTACAGAGCCGGTAAAGCAAATTAAAGAAGCAGTTGCAATGCTCGGGAAAGGCAAGTTAGTAGCAATGAATCTCAAAAAACGGAATGATGAAATAGGCGATATGCAACAGTCCGTAGAAGACTTAATCAATGGCTTGAAATACACCAGTCAATTTGCTCAAAATGTGGGTAATTCAAAATTTGACACAGAATATAACGCATTGAGTGAAGATGATGAATTGGGTCATAGCCTAATTACGATGAGAGATAACCTTAAAAAAGCAGCAGAAGAAGACAGAAGAAGAAATTGGGCAAGTTCAGGAATGGCGCAATTGGGTGACAAGCTCAGAGATCAGTACAAATCGACAGAAGAAATGTATGACGCTATTCTTCAATTTATTGTAAAATATGTAAATACCAATCAAGGCAAATTGTATGAAATCCAATCAGATAGCAATGGAGAATATCTTGAACTTGTAGCATGTTATGCATTCAGTCGAAAAAAATTCTTACATGAACGAATCGAAATTGGCGAAGGGCTTATAGGCCAGTCGGTTATTGAAGTTGATAAAATTTATTTAACTGATGTACCCGAAGATTATATCAAAATCACTTCCGGATTAGGTGAAGCAAATCCTAATTGCATTCTCATTATGCCATTAAAAGTTGTTGACAAAGTTCATGGTGTATTGGAATTGGCATCATTCAAAGTTCTGGAACCCTATGAAGTCGAATTTGTAGAAAAAGCCGCAGAAAGTATTGCTTCTTCAATATCCATAGTCAAAGTTAACGAACGCACTCGCAAGTTGCTTGAGGAATCGCAAATACAAAGCGAACAATTGCGTAGCCAAGAAGAGGAAATGCGACAAAATATGGAAGAGCTCCATGCTACTCAAGAAGAAATGGAACGAAAAAACAAAGATATGGAATCCTTGCTTGAGGAATCAAAACAAAGAGAAAAGGAGCTAAAGTTAGAAATACAGCATCTTAAAAATACTACAAATGCTTAAAGTAGTGATTACAAGTACATTTTATAAACAATTAATTTTAAACAACTAAATATGAAAAAAACTATATTTTTAATTGCATGCCAGTTTGTAATAACATGGTCATTTGCACAAAGCGATTCCACTATTACCTCAAAGAAGGACTCTGTCAGCATTGATGAGATGAGTTTGGAAGATTTAATGAATGTTCCTATCATTTCAGCATCGCGCGAAAAAGAAGATGCTTTTGATGCTCCAGTTACTTCCTATGTAATTACCAGACAGGAAATAGAAAAAGCTGGTTCCACTTCCATCCCCGAGGCTTTAAGACTTTGCCCTGCATTATTTGTGACAGAAATATCCAATGGCACTTATGATGTGAATATCCGTGGCTTAAATAATGCCCCTGCATTTGATTATGCTATTTCAAGTAAATCTCTATTAGTTATGATTGATAACCGACCTGTTTTTAATCAATTACAAGGTGGTACTTTTTGGACCAACTTACCTGTTGATATTAATGATATAGAAAGAATTGAAGTAGTGGCTGGTCCTTCAGCAGCACTTTATGGACCCAATGCAGCAACAGGAGTTATCAATATTATAACTCGAAGATTAGAAAAAGATGGTTTTTATGCATACACAAATTCAATGTATGATGCTGTAACAAATTCAGCAATAACCAATGGATCTTTAGGTTATAAAATCGGGAAATTTTCAGCAATTGTAAGTGGTAATTACAATAACAGGAGAAGGTTTGTAAATGATTATTTCAATACCGGCACTAATAGCTACGAAAATTATGATGATGCATTTAAACAAACTCAAGGAAGCATTTTTGACAAATCAAAACTTTATCCCAACCCAAGTCAATCTATAGACAAAAAAGGAGCAAATATATTTCTATCCTATAAGGCATCTGACAAAGCTAAATTCGAGCTTGATGGCGGCATCAACCAAACCAATCCATTGAGTATGATTGCCATTGGGATTGGACCAACTTTGGGATATTTCAATGCCAATTCAATGAATATCAGAGCAAGAGCTGATGTATATGGATTTACATTTCAAGCTTCAAATGTAAATGGACGCCAAGCATTTTTGGGTGGAATTAAACCGTATCAATACGACAATAGTACCACTGATTTTTATCTGGATTACACTTATAAATTTAAAAACTTACTCAGCTTTCGACCAGCTATAAGCTATCAGGATGCCTTTATCACTGACCTACCGTATAAAGACAAATCGATTACGGATGGTATTTTCAATGGAAGTGGCAATATGTACAACTATTCGGGAAGTCTTAAACTTGAAACAACTCCTTTCAAATGGATAAGAGCAGTGGCAGCATTTAGAGGGGATCGATTTAGATATCCGGCGGACAAAACATATTTATCATATGAATTTGTTCTGAACCTGAAACCAGGCGAAAATCATAACATTAGATTGGTTGCATCCAGGGCATACCAAGGAAGCTATATTTTCCCTACTTTTGTTGATTTCCAAAATACTGCAGTATCTAGATTTTCGGCAAATAAAAATCTAGACCCAGCTAAAATAGACTTGTTAGAGGCTGGATATAGAATAAAAATTACAGAATCAATTAATGCTGACTTATCTTTATTTCATCAAGAAGGAACTGGTTACTATCAATTATTGGCTACAAATTGGGGCTTAATTCCACAAGGTACAACCTTAGGAATAAGATTTGATTTGGTACCTACTAATTTGGATTTAAAAACCGTTCAAAATGGGGTAACATTTTCTTTAAACTCTGTGTTTTTGGCTAACAAAATCCAATTCAAACCATTTATTACCTTACAGCAAACACAATGGTTAAACTATTCTCCTTACCAAAATTCTCCAAACCCTTTATTAGCTTTAGTTGGTGTACCAGATAATTTGAATTCAAAAACACAATATAATATCAACTCCAAAGCTACACCATCATTTTATGGAGGGTTTTTCTTAAACGCAAATCCAATTACAAAACTTAACATAAATATAAATGGATACGTATTCGATACCTATTCATTGTACGGGATCAATGAACAACCAAGTTCGCAACCTTCGGCAGGGTCCAAATACGCTCCAGGTGCTAATTTTATTCCTTCTAATGCATCTGAAATTAACGCAAAGTTTATGCTTAATGCTAAAGTTTCGTATGAAGTAGTGGACAAATGTAAAGTATTTGTGAATGGAAGAAACATATTGAACAATAGAAACCGAGAGTTTTATGGTTCTGATCAAATAGGAGCCATGTATATGGTCGGAATTAATTTCGAATATTAATCTTTTCTAATAATCTTTTATTAATCAAGGCAGAAACTTTATTTCTGCCTTTTTTGTTTTTCATCTGCCATTTATATTACTTTTTTCCCACTTACTCATTCATATCTCCCACTTACTCGATTTTGAATGTATAACTTAACTGTGTTATATACATTTGTATACTTCTTTGAAAAAAGAAAAAAAATATTTGGGTTAGGTTGGTTTAGATGTAATAATAATATCAACTATGTTTTATTTAACTAAGGGCAGAATCAATGATTCTGCCTTTTTTTATGCCACAGGAAATACAATTTTAAAGGTTGTTCCTTTGTCTATTTCACTTTCAACTACAATTTTGCCTCCCAGAGCTTCTACTTGTGTTTTGGTCATATGCAACCCTAGTCCTTTTCCAGGCAGATCCACATTAAATCGAGTATAAAGGCCAAATATATTTTCACTGTATTTTTTTAAATTTATACCAATGCCATTATCAATTACTTTGATTATAATCGAATCTTGATTTCGACTTCCAATTATTGAGATTTTTAGTGGTCTAGCCGATGATTTGTACTTTAAAGCATTGTGAATGAGATTATATAGAATACTTTCCATATAGGCTTTAATAGTAAAAATTTCTTCTGAGTCACTATTAATGTTAGTTATAATTTCGGCTTTTGAATCTATGATTTGTTCGTGAAATATATCAAATATACCCTTCAATATTTCATTAATATTTGTCTTTTCCTTTTTAGTATTTAAGGCTGATCTTGATGCAAGTATGATGTTCAAATCTTTCAAAAGATCATCCATTTTGCTTACTGAATTGTGTATTTGATTCAATAATCTCTGTCGCTCATCAGTATCAAAATTTGGCAAATCCATTATACTAACAAGTCCTTTAATACTAGCTATTGGTGCTCTAAGATTATGCGATACTATGTAATTGAATTGCAACAATTCATTATTACGGTCGTTTAACTCTGATACTGTTTTTTTAAGTTCAACTTCTGCATTTTTTCTAAAGGTAATGTCAGTATTAGTACCACTCAATTGAACCGGAGCTCCATTTTCATCTCTCTTTACCACATTTCCTCTTCCCAATATCCATATCCAATCACCATTTTTGTTACGCATTCGAAATTCTGCATTATATCCCAAACTCCTTGGATTATTAATCACCGAAGCAATTAAATCAACTGTTTTTTGAAAATCTTCCGGATGGCAAAGACTTTTCCAAGTTTCAAAATCCATATCAAATTCTTGATCTTCATAACCAAGCATTTCGTACCATCGAGTACTATAGAAAGTTTTACCGGTTACGTAGTTCCATTCCCATATTGCATCTGCGGTTGCCTTCAAGGCAAGAGATAACCTTTCTTCACTTTTTTGTAATTTTTCTCTACTAGCTTCAATGGCCGCTTCTGTTTTCTTTCTTTCAGTAATATCTCTGGCGATGTTCAAATATCCTTTACCTTCGATCACTTTAGTGTTGATTTCAACATCTATTTCAATTCCATCTTTTCTTTTCCATTTGCGCTCTATGAGTAATTTTTTATTTTGTCTCAGATATTCAACCGAAAGTGGCTTTCGTTCCAATTCAGCTGCCAGATATACATCGGCAAGTTTCATTTGCAAAAGTTCTTCCCTTTCATATCCCAGTAATTTGCACATAGCTGTATTTAAATGACTAAAATTTGTATTTTCATCAAGTAAGAATATCGCATCCGAAGCATGTTCAACCAATGAATGATATTTTTCTTCTGATTCCAGGATAGCCAACTCTGCTTTTTTGCTTACTGTAATATCTCTGATTATGGCAATATATCCTATCCCTTCAATCAGTCGGTTATTGATTTGAGTCGGTACCAGAGTTCCATCTTTTTTAACCAGAGTTCGATAGCTGAGCGTTCCTTTTTGTTGATTTACTTCAGTAAGATATTTGGCTTGATTAGTTAATTCTTCTTTTGGAACTAAATTGGAAATTTTCATTCCTATTAATTCCTCTTTGGAATACCCTAACAACCTGGTAGCAAAATCATTAGCATCAATAATGATAGTTTCTAAATTTAAAGAAAGTATAACATCACCTGCATTTTCGAACAACAATCGATATTTGTTTTCATTTTCCTGTATTACTTTTTGTGCCAATTCTTGTTCGTGCGTTTTATTAATTAACTGTTTAATGTTTTGTTGAAAATAATTATAGAATAAGCCAATACCAAAAATTAAAATTATCATTACCCAAATTATAATGTACAACATTAATATCCAGGTAATTACATTGCGATTATACATATTATAATCAATACCCGTTTCTATTAAATGGGTCAAGTTTAATATCGCAATTGCAATTAACCCAAACGAAGCAATTGATAAATACATATAACCAATTCGAATTCCAAAAATCAGTGTACTTATTACCACGGTAATTAAGCATACATAATAGGCACTCGTAATTCCAAAAGAGAAAAGACCGAAAAATGAAATAAATAAAAAAAGCACACAAATTACATGTGTTTTTAATTCAATAGACAGGCTTTTTTTGTATAGATAAAATACTATGGTAATTACTGAAATTAAAATATGAGACAAATAAATCCATTTCCAACCTGTATAAATTATTCTGGATAAAGACAAAGCAAGTGCTGGAATTATAAAAAATATCATTGCTTGATACATTCTGTTGATTAATGTATGCCGAATTTTATACAGCTCCGGCTCTGATTCCAACAATTGAAATATTTTTTTAACTGCTTTCATACAAAATATTAAAAACTAAAAACGTTAAAGTCTTATAGAACATTTAAGACTAATACTTTCTCCAAACCTTCAGCAATTTGCTTGCCGAACTCAACTATTTAATTTGGAATATTTGATTCTAAAAGATTAAATATAATGTGTTAGAATCACTATAAACTCATCATTGCAAAATATTATTTTCCAATTCCAATCATAATATAAAAAATATATGTAAATAATAATAATTTCTATGTAAAAGTTAATCGTATGCAATCCATGTTATTGCAACGAATTAAATTTTAATATTAAAATCAACAAATATGAAAAATGCAATTTTACTTGGCTTTATAGTTTGCTCTTTAACCTTCACTCACGCACAATACAAACTCGATAAAGGAAAAGCACAACTCAATGCTGGAGTAGGTTTTTCGGGATGGGGTATCCCTGTTTATATTGGGTTAGATTATGGTGTTCATAAGAATATTTCTGTAGGCGGGGAACTCTCTTTTCGATCATATTCCAATTATTATAGAGGATATGGTTATAATCACCAGATATTTGGATTATCAGCTAATGGGAATTATCACTTTAATTCTGTGTTTAAAATTCCCAGGGAATGGGATTTGTACGCTGGGCTTAATTTGGGATTTTATTTTTGGTCATCTCCAAACGATTATAGATCAGACCGTTACGATAATGGTACCGGTGTGGGCTTAGGCTTACAAGTGGGTGGTAGATATTATTTCTCTGATAAATTTGGAATTAACCTTGAACTAGGAGGTGGTAGTGCCTTTAGTGGAGGCAAGTTTGGAATCAGTTATGCATTTTGATAAACAAAAAACAAATACACATAAAAAAAGCCGATTCATCATCGGCTTTTTATTTAAATATTAAAATAAAATTATACTTTTTCAACACTACAAAATTCTTCAAATGCCATTAACAAGTTGTCGGCAATCATTTCAGCAGGGCGACCTTCAATATGATGACGCTCAATCATGTGAACCAACTCTCCATCTTTGAATAATGCCATTGCAGGTGAAGATGGTGGGTATGGCAGCATAAATTCTCTTGCTTTTGCAGTAGCTTCGGTATCCACTCCGGCAAACACAGTTATCAAATGATCCGGTTTCGATTTTGTATTTTCTAAAGCCATTTTTGCAGCAGGGCGTGCATTACGAGCCGCACATCCACAAACCGAATTCACTACTACTAAAGTGGTACCTTGGCTGGTTATTTCTTTTTCAACATCTTTAGGGTCAACTACTTCTTTAAAACCAACATTAGTTAGTTCTTTTTTCATCGGTAATACTAAATCAATTGGATACATATTTATAATCTTTTAATTGGTTAAATGCTTCTAATAAATTCAACAACAAATATACAACACAAATGGTTCTCAATTATAATAATTAAAGATAACCCAGTTCAAGTTTAGCCACTTCGGTCATCATATCTTGATTCCATGGTGGGTCAAATGTAATTTCTACATTTACTTCGTTAAATAATCCTAATGCTTCTGTTTTAGTTTTTACTTCATTAGGAAGTTCTTGTGCAGATGGGCATGAAGGTGAAGTCAAGGTCATACTTATGTAACAGTTATTTACAGGATATAAATTCACTTCATAAATTAAGCCTAATTCAAATACGTTAACCGGAATTTCGGGGTCATATACCGTTTTGATGGCTTCAATAACTTTCTCCTTTTTTTCGGCTTCAGAGAGGGTTTCTGTTTGCGTTTCCATTTATTTACAAATTATTCTAATCGATTTGTGCTCTCAATTTAAACACTTTTATTCAAAAATAAATTCAAAACTGAACACCGACAACACAAATTTGGCGAATTTAAACGGATTTATTAGTGATAATTTGTCTAATTCGTGTCATTCCCCATCAATTGTTAAATAACTGAACCTGCATACGCTTTCATTTGTTTAACCATCGATACCAATCCATTGGACCGCGTTGGCGACAAATAATTGCCTAATCCTATATCATGTATAAACTGTGTATCAAGAACACTAATTTCTTGCGGTAATTGCCCTGAAGCGACATAAATCAACAAACTTACCAATCCTTTTACAAATACGGAATCGCTATCGGCATTAAAATAAATTAACCCATCTTTAAAGTCAGGCACCAACCATACCGTTGACTGACAACCTTTTATAATAAATTCCGATTTTTTATATTCTGTACTTAAGGGAGGGAGTTTTTTGCCCAACTCAATTACATATTCATATTTTTGGTCCAAATCTTCCAGAAATTGAAAGTTTTCGATGATTTCAGCTTGTTTTTGCTTAACACTCAAATTTTTAGCTTTTTATTTAACAACAAATACATTTACGATACAGTTTTTTCTCTGTGTAACTCTATTTCTCTGTGGTTTACAATTTTATAACAACATTCGTCTTGCCTTTTGAATACCCGAAATCAGTTTATCAACTTCTTCAAAAGTATTATACATAGCAAACGAAGCCCTCACCGTGCCTGGAATACCAAATCGCTGCATCAAAGGCTGGGTACAATGATGACCCGTACGCACTGCAATGCCCTCACTATCAAGTATTATACCCACATCTTGCGGATGAATACCCTCTATTAAAAATGATTGTACGCTAACCTTATTTTTAGAAGTACCATAAAGTTTAATTCCATCAATTTCATTTAATTTCTCAACACAATATGCCAAAAGTGCATCTTCATGAGCCGCAATTGCTTCTTTTCCAATTGCTTTAATATATTTCAAAGAAACATTCAAAGCTATCGTATCCGCAATATTGGGCGTACCTGCTTCAAACTTATAGGGCAAATCGTTGTAAGTAGTTTTTGCAAAAGTAACTTCCTTAATCATCTCTCCACCACCCATATAAGGAGGCATTTTTTCTAATAATACACGTTTTCCATAAAGTGCACCTATCCCGGTAGGACCATAAAATTTATGACCTGACAATACATAAAAATCAGCACTTAAGTTTTGAACATCAATATTCATATGAGAGGCTGCTTGAGCGCCATCTACCAAAACAACAGCCCCAAACTTATGTGCATCTGCAATAATCTCTTTAATTGGATTTATTGTACCTAAAGCGTTGGAAACGTGTACAATAGCAACGATTTTGGTTTTTTCGGAAAGTAATTTAAGATATTCTTCATAAATAATTTCACCAGCATCGTTAATAGGAATTATTTTGAGCACAGCTCCTTTTTCTTCACATATCATTTGCCAGGGCACAATGTTGGAATGATGTTCCATTGTACTGATTATCACTTCATCTCCTGATTTTAAATACGTCCTTCCATAGGATTGTGCCACTAAATTAATACCTTCGGTTACTCCACGAGTGAAAATGATTTGTTCTTCCGATTCCGAATTTATAAATTCACGTATGGCTTTTCGGGTATCTTCAAATAACAGTGTGGCTTTGTCGGCAAGCGAATGTAACCCTCTGTGAATGTTGGCATTAGTAGTATTGTAATAATTTGATATTGCATCAATAACTACTTGCGGTTTTTGCGTTGTAGCAGCATTATCAAAATACACCAAATGCTTACCGTGCACCAATTGATTCAAGATTGGAAAGTCTTTCCTAACTTTAAGTACATCAAAATCGGTAATGGTTTGTAAATCGGTCATGATATTATTTGCTCTCAAAGGTAAGAACAAATTATTTCTTTAGAATGTTTCTAAGGAAGAATAATTAATTGGCCTTTATAAAAATTTAATTAATGCAATTAATAGGGTGGTTGTACTGATTTGTAAGACAATTATCCAACGTAGTTGCTCTTTGAAACCTCTCTCCATATCGGTTCGGAGTTGTTCTATCTTCAAATCTAGGGAGTGGATATCGGACTTGAATTCTTCTTTCAGGGAAGCAATATCGGACTTGAATTCCAGTTTTAGTGAAGAAATGTCAGATTTCGTTGAAAAAATATTCTGAGCTTCCACAAATTTCTTTTCAACTTTAGATTCAATATATTCAACAAGGTTTTTGGCTTCCTTATCACCCATATTGGTTTTTAAAATTTCATAAAGTTCAATTTCTGAGATGTTCATTTACTAGATGACATTATTATACAAAGTTAATTATAATTTTTGATTAATTAAATCATTCAAAATTCAACACTCATCGTTAAACTTTTCCTACCTCCAATGTTTCTTTATAGTCCCCACCAAATCATCATGAATACTGCCGCAACTGGCTACTATTTTATGGCTAAAAATATAATCATCACCTCCCATAAAATCTGTCACTTTACCTCCGGCCTCTTGAACTATAAGCACACCTGCGGCTACGTCCCACGAGTTAATGCTCCACTCATAATAGGCTTCAAACCTGCCACAAGCAACCCAGGCGAGATCAATGGCAGCCGAGCCGCATCTGCGAATTCCGTGCGAACTTTTCATAAAATCACTCAACACATTCAAAAAATAAGGGACTTTTTCAAAATCATGATAAGGAAATCCTGTTGCAAGCAATGATTGCGATAGTTCTTTGGCTTTCGACACTTTAATGGGTTTATTGTTACAAAAAGCTCCTTCGCCTTTAGCTGCATGAAAGCACTCTCCCCTACTTGGGTCTAGAATCACACCTACTACCATTTCGTTGCCCCTCATAAGCCCTACACTTATGGAGTATAAAGGCAATCCATGCATAAAATTGGTGGTGCCATCCAAAGGATCTATTAGCCACACATATTCTTCATTGGTTCTTTGTGCTACAGTACCTTCTTCTGTAATGTATCCTGCTTCCGGCAATATTGAACTTAGACCTTTAACTAATATTTTTTCGGCTTCCTTATCTACATAAGAAACCAAGTTATTAACCCCCTTATATTCAATTTTATCCCAATCAAAACCTTCCCATTCTTTCTTAATAAATACACCGGTTTGTTGAACAATTTCAATGGTTTTTTTGCATATTTCACTATAGGATGAAGCCATATTATTTCTTAATTTTTCTTAATTGTAAAGTCACAAAAATATACAAAAAATATGAAATAAATATCCCACAACCATAGGAGGCGGCCTTCCCTATCAAATCTCCAAAAGTCACATAAAATGTCATGTAGGTATTCATTTTAATAGATTGACGCATAGCATCTTGTATCCAATATATATTCGTTTTTATGATGTCGCCTCTTTGGTTCATGTATCCTGATATTCCGGTATTGGCTGCTCGGGCCACTGATCTACGAGTTTCAATGGCTCTTAATCTGGCATAATGTAAGTGCTGCACATGTCCGGGTGTATTACCCCACCAACCATCATTGGTGATTATGCAAATATATCCTGCACCTTTTCTCACATAATCAGCAACAAACTCACCAAATATTGATTCGTAGCAAATAACAGGAGCTACACTAACCCCTGATTTTGAAGTAAATACGGTGCGTTCTTTTTGCGTACCCAAGCTTCCTGTGATGCCCCCCAAATCAATGGCAAAATTGTTTAAAAAGGTCAATGCATAGCTATACGGCAAGTTTTCAACGCCCGGCACAAGTTTTGATTTGTGATAGAATCTACATTTAACATTATTTTCTAATGCCATACCCGTATTGAAATAATCATAATATCCAACACCTTCACCATATCTTGCTGTAGGACTGGCATCGAACTTGCCACCGTATATGTAATATGTGTCACTACCGGTAATTAACATCAAATTGGGATGTTTCTTTAAAAAATTCCGAATCATCAATATATATTTTTGGTCTTCAATTAATAATTCGTCAAAACCAACAGGTAAGGAAGTTTCTGGCCAAGCCAAAATTTTGGTACTATCTGTGATTGTTTTTTCTGATAGATCAAGCAATCGTTCCAATTGCAAATCAAAAGGTATAAAATGTGGGGTGTCCGGAAATTTTTCGTTATAAGGATCTACATTGGGTTGAACTACCACAAATTCATTGCTAAATCCTTCTTCTTCATAAGCAAAATATCTTGTGAGACTTATAAAAACAGGAATTGCAATTACCACAAATATCAATCCGGTAAATACTTGTTTACTCTTAGACTCATTCGTTCTGAATACTTCAAAAACTAAATAATTGACCAAAAGAATCCAAAAAGTGCCTCCCAAATGACCTGTATACTCATACCACTGAACCAAATAATGCGCAAATGCAAAACAATTGCCTAAAGTTAACCATGGCCATGTAAGTTCCCAGTTAAGATGCAAATATTCAAATCCTATCCAAAATGAGATTAACACTAAAAAGTGAAGAAAATCTGATTTAAACACATTCCTTTTGATTGCATATTTATAAAATCTCCATGGAATGGTCATAAAAAAAGAATTGCAAAGTATGGCAGCAACCGAACCTCCGGGACTAGCATTCCAAACCCACCATGTGGTAATAACATTCCACATTACAAATGCCAAATAAAGCCAAAAGTTGTATTTTAAATCGGCCCATTTTTCATTTTTACCTGCAAATGTTTGAGTCAATATGAATAATGGTACAAATCCAAAGAAACTAAATACAGGATAAATATACCAAGCAGCACTCATCAAAATGGCTGAAATCAAACTCAAAAACAAAGGATTCAGTTTAATCTTGTTCCACATCTGATCTGGATTTTTTAGGTTTACCACTGATAATAATTACAAATTCTCCTTTGGGATCATGTTTTGAAAAATGAAATAGCACCTCAGATATTGTTCCATTTACCGTTTCTTCAAATTTCTTCGAAAGCTCTCTTGAAACAGAAATAATTCGTTCTTTTCCAATGTATTCAACTAGTTCTGTTAAAGTTTTGATTACTCTAAATGGACTTTCATATATAATCATAGTTCTTGTTTCTATTGCTATTTCTTTAAACTTAGTTTGACGTCCTTTTTTTACGGGCAAAAAGCCTTCAAACACAAAACTATCGCTAGGGATACCGGATTTAACTAATGCGGGTACGAACGCTGTTGCTCCTGGCAAACAATCAACCTCAATATTATTTTGAATACATGCCCTTACAATCAAAAAACCCGGGTCCGAAATTCCGGGTGTACCTGCATCCGTAATCAAGCACATTTTTTCGCCTTTTCTGATTCTATTAATCAGATTTTCAACTGTTTTATGCTCATTAAAGGTATGATAGCTTTGCAATGGTTTACTTATTTCATAATGTTTAAGCAAAACCGAACTTGTACGAGTATCTTCACAAAGAATTACGTCACATTCTTTTAACTCACGTAATGCCCTTAAAGTAATATCCTCAAGGTTGCCAATGGGCGTGGGTACAAGTATGAGTTTAGGCACTTTTCAATTGATTTAAAATCTTCTCAAACATACATTCAATAAAGTTAATCGAATAATTGTTTTTAGATTTTAAGAACTAATATTTTGGATTGGACATTCAATTTACAAGGATTTTATTTATCTTTGAGTAAAAAAAGATGACTGAATTATCTATAAAATATAATTCTCTTGATTCTAACAAACAAAAAGAAGTTATTGACTTCATTGATTTTTTATTGGTAAAAGAAGAAAAAAATAAAGTAAAAAAATCAAATTTATATAAAGAAAAAATTTTGTCTGTTTCCACGTGGAATGAAAAAGACATTCAAATAATTTTGGACAATCAGAAAAAAGTTTTTGAATGGAAAACTCAAATATGGTAATTGATACCAGTATTTTTATTGAATATCTTAGAGCTAAAGTCAAAACTAATACCGAACTTTTTAAAATTCCTGAAAACTCAAATCTTTATATTTCTTCCGTTACACTTTACGAGTTATTAGTGGGAGCTACAAATGAAAATAAAACGAAAGATATTGTATTATTAACAGAAGATTTAATTGTATTACCTTTTGATCAAGAAGTGTGTTTTGAGGCATCGAAAATTTATCATCAATTACGGCTAAGCAACCAAATGATTGAATTTAGAGACATTTTTATTGCATCCACTTGCATTGTAAATAACCTTCCAATAAAAACTCTTAACTATAAACATTTTGAAAGAATAAGTAATTTGGAATTGATCTTATAAATTATTTTTCACAAAATAATCCCAAAGCACAATACCTACACTCACCGAAATATTAAAAGAATGTTTGCTCCCAAATTGAGGTATTTCAACAGCATAATCCAACAATGACAATACATCATCTGATATTCCATTTACCTCATTACCAAATATTAAAGCGTATTTCTTTGATAACAAAAACTCAAATTTTTTCAAATCGACCGATTGATCAGTTTGTTCCAAACCTACAATTGTATAACCATTTTTCTTTAATTCTTCAATAGCATCAAATGTAGTTTTTTTATAAATCCAACTCACTGTTTCTTCGGCACCTAATGCACTTTTATAAATTTCTCTATGGGGTGGTTGTGCTGTAATCCCGCACAAATACAATTTTTCAATCAAAAAAGCATCCGAAGTCCGGAACACCGAACCTACGTTATTCATACTCCTAATATTATCCAATACAATACAAATGGGAGCTTTTTGTATTTTTTGAATTTCGGCTTTGCTCTTTCTGCCCAACTCATTCATTGATAATTTTCGCATATCTTTACATTAGAAAATTGCAAGTAACAGCTTTTTTGCTTTATTTTGTTCTTTAATGCCCATTAATAAATCTTAACAACAGGCACCAATATTTTAATAGTGAAATTTCTTCTTCGAAATATCTTATTTTTATTCATTTCACTGTTATTGTATTTTGCGTGTACTAAAAAAAACGCGCCAAATGCGGTAGCTTATGGTGAAGGAAGTTCGGCAACAGGCTTAGAATACAAAAAAACCGATTCTACTTTTCATCCCGATCAGGCCAATGCTAATGAGCCTTATGACCCCAAAAAATACAAGCGTCCAAACATGCGCCTAATAGAAGGAGGACGATCACTTTTGGGTTTTGAAGAATCGGAGTTTACACATTCCAAAATTAAATATTTCACCACTACAGTGGAAACCTTTTACATGGACGAAACCGAAATTGCTAATATTCATTGGCTGGAATATTTGTGGCATTTGCGTAAAGTATCTGAACAAGAATATGTATCTGCACTTCCGGACACCTTAGTATGGTCGCGTCAGTTTTCGTTTAACGATTTTTATGTGGAAAATTATTTGCGTCATCCCGCTTTCCGATTTTATCCTGTGGTAGGTGTTTCATGGCTACAGGCCAACGAATATTGCAAATGGCGCACCGACCCACAATGGCATAAGTTACAATTTGTAAAAAAAGAAGGCACTGGCAAAAAAATACAATTGAGCGACACCCTCTGGGTGTATGAAGGTTACAAAACAGCCCTCCCACAAAAAGTACCCAAACCAGAATATCGCCTTCCTACCGAGGCTGAGTGGATATACGCAGCTATTTGTTTTAGCTACATGGTACCCTATATTGATGAAAAGGAATTTTATCGCAGAGTATATCCTTGGGATGGGAATAGCATGCGCAACCCATACAAAAAAGGAAGAGGAAATTTCCTTGCCAATTTCAAACGTGGACGTGGCGATTATGGAGGTGTGGCAGGTTACAGAAATGATGGTGCAGTGTATACCGAATACATTTATGCATATCCGCCTAACGATGTGGGGTTGTACAATATGGCAGGAAATGTGAATGAATGGGTGCAAGAACTTTGGGACCATGTGCCGATGGAAGTGGATAAGTTTGAGTTCAATTCAAAACTTGATGAATCAGAAGAAAAAAAACTGATAAAAGAACAAGCTACATTTGAAGAATACTTGGAAGAAGAACGATTCCGAGTGTATAAAGGCGGTTCTTGGAACGATGTAGCCTATTATTTGTCACCTTTTTCGAGACGTAAACTAGCTGAAGATTCCTCCTCTTCTACCATCGGATTCCGTTGTGCAATGTCCGTTTTTCCTGAAAAGGATTAATTTTTATAATCGTGAAACATCTACTCTTTTTTGTAACATTCCTCATATTAGTAACTAAGGTATATTGTCAAAAAACAGAATCTTTTTATTTACCTGATACCATTTATTTTGAATCAAAAAACAGTACACCTTTAGGAATAAATATTCGAACGATAGAATTTAAAAATGGAATAATCAATGTGCAGAAGTTTGAAAACGAAACAGTATATGGATATAATTATTTAGACCACGATATAGCCTATATTATCACAAATGATTCAAACTATGTCAAAAGATTATATAAAAACAAAAATGAATATATCTCTTTGTTTACTTACAAAAGGAATAATAAGATTTTGTACTATGAAGATTTGTATAATAAAAATGATAAAATAGATGAATCTTCAAAAAAAACCAAAACCGATTCGCTAAAAGTTTTAAGACAAAATTTAAAGAAAAGAGAAAAAGCAAAAAATGATTCCATCAATAAAATTACAAATTCTATTGATTCAAGCAATTTTTATCAGAAAATCGGAAAATTGAAATTAGGAATTCAAGTTTCAAATTATTTCATATTTAGCCAAAATAGTAATACTTCCTATAATGGCTTTGTTACAAGTGAACAATCAAGTAAATCATTCAAAATCATAGGTTTAGGAATTGGAATTACATTAAAAGATAAATGGTTCAACCTACACAGTTTAGAAATTATTGACTTGCAATCTTTGAATTACTACAATAAAGTCACTAATAATTCGAATGGTATAGCCAGACCTATTGAAGGCAAAAAAACTCAGGATTTTAACATTTTATTTGGTTATCAATGCAACTATTACTTTAATAAAAATAAAAATTCAAAATATTATTGGGGAATTGTGGTATCAAATAATCTTAGTTATTCTTATTCTTGGTTTGAACCTGTTGTACCTAATACTTTTCCAAGGCAAATCCATAGCTTTATTTGGTATCCGTCCATTGGGCCAACCTTTACCTATTTTGTAAATTCCAATTTATTTTTCTCGTTTAAATATCCGGTAAATTTTGTGTATTTAAGTTATGCAAGTCAATACGTTCAAAATCCCAATATTCCTGAAAACCAAAGGACGTTAGATAGGCAATTTTCAAATTTTGATTACCCATGGAATAATTTACAATTACTTTTTCTTTTAACCTATATGGTAAATTGTAAATAAAAAAAAAGACCCTCAATATCTGAGAGTCTTTAATAAAATAAGTTGAATAACAATCTATTTAAAAAAACTTTTAATTACTGCCATTTTGCTTTTATAGTTGGCCAAATCCACACCAGAAAGATTATCTAACTTGCCTGCTTGTATTTTTTCAGCATATTTCTTTATAGCATCTTCACTTCCATCAAACAACGCTAAGTTATCAATAAATTTTGATATTTGAGGTATTCCAAAGTTATTATCCATTTTAGTATATTTTAATAGGTTAATTCAAATTATTCCCTCTCTGAAGGAGAGGGTTAGTTTTATAATTTCGATTTCATTCCATCCAATGCATCCATCACACCTTTAACGGCTTTTGCTGATTCTTGCATCAACTTCATTTCACCTTCATTCAATTTTAATTCAATCAATCTTTCAACTCCATTTTTACCCAAAACAACAGGCACACCTTGATACACGTTATTACATCCATATTCACCTTCAAGCTTCATACATACAGGGAATACACGTTTTTGATCACGTACAATTGCCTCTACCATCTGAGCTGCAGCCGATCCGGGTGCATACCATGCAGAAGTTCCCATCATTTTCACTAGTTCACCTCCACCACGTTTGGTTCTTTCAATGATAGATTCCATTTTTTCAGGTGAAATCAATTCTGTTACCGGAATTCCTCCTACGGTAGTATATCTTGCCAAAGGAACCATAGTGTTTCCATGGCCACCCATAAGCAAAGCCGAAATGTCTTTAGGCGACACGTTCAATTCTTCAGCTATGAAAGTTCTATATCTTGCAGTATCTAATATACCCGCCATGCCAATTACTTTAGTTCTTGGTAGGTTTGAGTAAATGTGCGAACAATACGTCATCACATCCAACGGATTGGAAACAACAATGATAATAGCATTTGGAGAGTGCTTTACCACGTTTTCTGTAACAGATTTTACAATTTTCGCATTTGTTTCAATCAAATCATCACGAGTCATTCCCGGTTTACGAGGCAATCCGGAGGTAATGACAACTACTTCAGAATTAGCAGTTTTGCTGTAATCATTTGTTGAGCCTTTTATTCTTGTATCATACAAATCAATTGGACCTTTTTGCAAAATATCCAACGATTTACCTTCTGCAACACCTTCTTTAATATCAAGAAGGACTACTTCATTTGCAATTTCTTTGTAGGCAAGCACATCGGCACATGTAGCACCAACATTACCTGCTCCTATTACTGATACTTTCATTTTTGTGTTTGGTTTTAAGGTTAAAGTGAAGTGAAATCAAAGTTAGTTTCAAGATATTTAGTTGTAAATTTACCTGAAATAAATCCTGCATCGTCCATTAGTTTCAAGTGAAATGGAATGGTTGTTTTTACTCCCTCAATTACGAATTCTTGCAAAGCTCTCTTCATTCTTTGTATTGCTTCTATACGAGAAGGTGCTGTAACAATCAATTTTGCAATCATGGAATCATAATTAGGCGGAATGGTATAGCCTGCATACACATGCGAATCAACTCTAACGCCTAAACCGGCAGGAAAGTGCAAATTGGTAATTTTTCCAGGAGAAGGTCTGAATCCATTGGCAGCATCTTCTGCATTGATACGACACTCAATAGAATGTCTTAAAGGGTAATAATTTTTCTTTTCAAGAGGAAGACCTGCTGCAATTTCAATTTGTTTTTTTATTAAATCAAGATCTGTAACTTGCTCAGTAATAGTATGTTCAACTTGAATACGCGTATTCATTTCCATAAAAAAGAAATCGCCATATTTATCAACCAAAAACTCAATGGTACCTGCTCCTTCATATTTAATTGCTTTTGAACCTGCAATTGCCGCTTTTCCCATTGCTTCTCGCAATTTATCAGTCATAACTGGTGAAGGCGTCTCTTCAACGAGTTTTTGGTGTCGTCTTTGAATAGAGCAATCTCTTTCTGACAAATGAATAACATTACCTTTCCCATCCCCTAAAACTTGAATTTCAACATGCCGCGGCTCTTCAACAAACTTTTCAAGGTACAAACCGTCATTTCCAAAAGAGGCTTCTGCTTCCATTTTGGCATCTTTCCAAGCTTTTTCAAATTCTTCGTCATTATTGACAATACGCATACCTTTACCTCCACCTCCTGCGGTTGCCTTTAGAATTACAGGATATTTAACTTTATTAGCAATTTTGATACCTTCAGTTATTGATTTTAATAAACCATCAGAACCAGGAATTGTTGGAACTCCTGCTTTTTTCATCGTAGCCTTTGCAGTAGATTTATCTCCCATTGAATTAATCATGTCAGGGGACGGACCGATAAATTTAATGTTATGTTCGCCACATATTCTTGAAAACTCCGAATTCTCTGACAAAAATCCGAATCCTGGATGAATAGCATCCGAATTTGTAATTTCTGCCGCAGAAATTATACTTAAAATATTCAAATATGACTGCTTACTTAATGGAGGACCAATACATACCGCTTCATCTGCAAACTTTACGTGTAAACTTTCTCTGTCAGCCGTAGAGTATATGGCTACAGTTTTAATCCCCATTTCTCTGCAGGTGCGAATTACTCGAATTGCAATTTCTCCTCTGTTTGCTACTAATATTTTTTTAAACACTTTCTTTAATTTAGTTAAAACAAATCAATTTGATATGATCGATCATGAAGGATCAATTACAAATAAAGGTTGATCATATTCAACTGGAGATGCATCTTGTACTAGTATTTTAACAATTTTTCCTGCAAATTCTGATTCAATTTCATTAAAAAGTTTCATTGCTTCAATAATACACACTGTTGTTCCAACATTTACAGAATCTCCCACATTTACAAAAACATCTTCATTTGGGCCAGGTGATCGATAAAAAGTGCCTATCATTGGGGATTTAATAGTTTTATATTTCGAATCATCGGGAGCTGCAGCAGATTCTACCTTAGATTCTGTTTTTGGGGTTGCATTTGATACAGGTATAGGTTGTTGAACAATAGGTGCTGACAAAATTTGTGGCGTCTGTTGCGTTATTATTTGTGCAGCAGCAGCATTTCTTTTTGTGGAAAGTTTTAGTTGCTCAGTTTCAATATTTACTTCTTCCAAACCCGATTGAGCAATAAATTCCAATAATTCTTGTATTTCTTTAGGTTTCATAATCTAATATTATAATTAATTACTATTCTTTAACTCTTTCTACATAAGTACCTTCTCTGGTATCTATTTTTAACAATTCATCCTGCTCTACAAACATAGGCACATTTATTATTGCACCTGTTTCAAGTGTAGCTTTTTTAAGTGCATTATTTGCCGTATTTCCTTTAACAGCTGGTTCGGTATAAGTACATCTTAATTGTACAAACGGAGGTAGCGTACACGATAATGGAGTTTCTGTTTCAGCATGAATCATTACAAATACCATTTGACCTTCCTTCATGAATTCAGCTCCTTCTACTAAATTATCGTCTATCGTAATTTGTTCAAATGTTTCATTATTCATGAAAACATATCCAAATTCTTCTTTATATAAATATTGGTATTCACGAGTTTCAATTCTGGTAATTTCAATTTTTTCACCTGCGTTAAAAGTGTGGTCATAAATTTTACCAGTCTTCAAACTTTTCATTTTTGTTCTTACAAAAGCACCACCTTTGCCAGGCTTAACATGCTGAAAATCAATTATTGTAACTAAATCTTTGTTGTGCTCAAAACAAAGTCCCATTCTAAAATCTGCTGTTGTTGCCACTTAATTTTTCTAAATTGTATTATTTAAGAATTATATGCCCATTTCAAATATAAGCTTCCCCAAGTGAAGCCGCCTCCGAATGCTGCGAGCACAATATTATCACCTTTTTTGAATTTTTTCTCAAAATCCCAAAAACACAAAGGGATTGTGCCGTTTGTAGTATTCCCGTATTTTTCTATATTAATTGCTACCTTGCTTCCATCCAAGCCAATACGCTCAGCAGTTGCATCTATAATCCTTTTATTTGCCTGATGCGGAACTAACCAGTTTATATCACTGGATTTTAAATGATTTCTGATAATTAATTCTTCTGCCACATCTGCCATTTTAGTAACAGCCATTTTAAATACAGTAGCCCCTTCTTGAAAAATATAGTGTTCATTATTCTGAACAGTTTCAATCGAGGCTGGCCTAACGCTTCCTCCAGCTTTAACATTTAGAAATGGTAATCCTGATCCATCTGTTCGCATAATCATATCCTGAACTCCATATGGCGAATCATATTCTGCCTCAAGCAAAACAGCTCCTGCGCCATCACCGAATATAATACAAGTATTTCTATCCTTGTAATTAACTATGGATGACATTTTATCTCCCCCTACTAACAATATTTTTTTAAATCTGCCGGATTCAATAAATGCAGTTCCTGTGGATAAATTATATAAAAACCCTGAACAAGCAGCAAAAAGATCAAAACTAAAAGCTTTCTTGGCACCCAATTTGTCACAAAGCAGGTTAGAAGTAACCGGGCAAATGTAATCAGGTGAAATTGTTGAAACAATTATAGCATCAAGGTCTTCAGGATTGGTATTGGTTTTTTCCAAAACCATTCTGGCTGCTTTTTCAGCCATAAAAGATGTACCATAATCCCCTTTGAGTATTCTCCTTTCTTTGATTCCTGTTCTGCTAACAATCCAATCATCATTAGTTTCAACAATAGACTCAAGTTCTTTGTTGGTTAGTACATAATCAGGCACATAACCGCCAACTCCTTTGATGACTGCGTTTATTTTAGTCATTTAAATACTTTTAAAAAGGAAAATAAATTATCCTTTCAGTGCGTTACGAATTTTATTTGTCAAATCAGATTCAACATATTGAACTGATAGCTTAATCATATTTTTTATGGCCTTAGCGTTTGAGGCGCCATGACCAATTATCACATTTCCATTTACCCCTACAATAGGACTACCACCTACATTCTCCCAATTGAATAATTCAACGAAATCATCTACAAAACCTCTTTCCTTCATATATGGATAAATGGACTCACCCATTTTCAACATCACATTTCCAACATATCCATCGCATATAATTACATCCACTGTATCATCAAATACATTTCTACCCTCAATATTTCCAACAAAATTAACTTTATCATTTGACTTTATAAGAGGGAAAGCGGCAAGTGTTGTTACTGTTCCTTTACCTTCTTCAGTACCTAAACTCATTAAACCAACTCTTGGAGAAGGAATATTGTACAAATATCTAGAAACATAAGTACCTATTTCAGCAAATTGTGCTAATACCTCTGGTTTACAGTCTGCATTGGCACCCACATCTAACGTAATACCGTAACCTCCTTTAGCTTTCGGTAAAAATCCGGCAATTCCTGGTCGGAGGACACCCTCAATAGGTTTTAATATAAAAACGGAAGCAACCATTGCTGCACCGGTATTACCTGCAGATGCAAAAACATCCGCATGACCTTGAGCAAGCATTCCAACTCCTTTAACAATACTTGAATCTTGTTTTGTTTGTATTGCTTTAGTGGCATGTTCACCCATTTCAATGACATCATTGGTGTGAACAATCGGGAATGAATCAGGAGACGCTCCTAAAGATGATAAAGTTGAAACGATGTCATCTTTTCGTCCCAATAAAATAATAGTTGAATTTGAAGCTAATTCTTTTTTGGCTTCAAGGGCTCCTTCTATTACTGCTTTCGGGGCGTAATCGCCACCCATTGCATCCAGGGCTATTTTCATTCAACTATACAGCTAATTCTTTTTCTAATACAACTTTACCTTTGTAATATAGTTTTCCTTCGTGCCAATGAGCTTTGTGAAATTGATGAGGCATACCTGTAGTAGGACATGTAGCCAAAGTAGGCATTGCTGCTTTGTCATGTGTTCTTCTTTTACCTCTTCTCGATCTTGATAATTTAAACTTCGGATTTGCCATTTTTTGTTATTTTATATAAAGAACCCGCAAATTTAGTTTATATTTTTAAATCAGAAAGTATCTTTTAATTTTTTTAGTATTTCCCATCGTGGATCAAGTATATCTAAGTCCTTTCCTGAAGAATCATCATCGGCACTTGTAGTATATATTAATGTGTCAGTTTCGTTTAAATCGTCATTTTCAATTTTTTGAAATTCTGGATGAAGTTTTTTCATTGGAATTTCCAAGCCGATAAAATCAAAAATAATAGATGAGATATCTATGGAAGTTTGATTTCGGTCAATTATAATAACATTGTCTGATATTTCTTCATATCTATCCCCAAACTTAAAAATAATAGTTGCTTTTTTATTAATTGAAAAATCAAATGGTTTTAATGATCGATCGCAAATCAGTTCAATCGTTCCACCAATTGTAAAAACACAATCGATTTGAAGGTTTGTTTGTTTGGCAACTAAGTTTACTTTTAGGTTCCCCTTTTTAATCAATTCCTGTTCTAGTTCCTTAAAAAAATCATCCTTTACTTCGTAATCTATCGAAAAACTTTCGTTTTGCTTTGAAATCGGTATATTGTAATTACTTAAAATTGTGTTCATTTCAAAATATTAGCTTTTCTTTTAGTAAATATATTATGAGTTCATTCATACAAGTTTTGCAATATTTTTTATAACATTGCGACCTTTTTAAATTAATAACGAAAATATATTTATCTGGATTCAAATATAAATTTAAGTTTCATAATTGACTTAAATATCATTCTAAAAGTTGAACTTAATAACCTTAAATAAGATTTAATATTTAAATAAATAAAAATGAAGTTAAATAAATTTAGTTCCATCCTTACACAAGACGAAACTTTACCTGCCGCACAAGCAATGCTAATTGGCTCTGGTATTTCCGAGCATGATTTGGACAAACCTTTTGTTGGTATTGGCAGCACTGGTTTTGATGGTAATCCTTGTAATATGCATTTGGTAAATTATGCGGGAATGGCTAAAGAAGGGATGGCTTCAAAAGGATTAGTTGGACTACAATTTACTACCATTGGTGTAAGTGATGGAATAACTAATGGTAATGACGGAATGCGTTTTTCTCTTCCTTCACGAGAAGTAATTGCTGATTCAATCGAAACCATTTCTGGAGCTCATTTTTATGATGCTTTAGTTACATTAGTTGGATGTGACAAAAATATGCCAGGCGCATTAATGGCATTAATCCGATTAAATCGGCCATCAGTAATGATTTATGGAGGCACAATCAATGGCGGAGAACATAAAGGTGAAAAATTAAACATAGTTTCTGCTTTTGAAGCACATGGCAAAAAAGTAGCAGGCAAAATCACTCCGGAAGACTTTCAGGAAATAATAAAACATTCGTGTCCGGGTCCTGGAGCATGTGGAGGAATGTATACTGCTAATACAATGGCTTCTGCAATTGAAGCGATGGGAATGAGCCTTCCATATAGTTCATCTTCTCCTGCAAGAAGCGAAGAGAAAAAAAACGAATGCAGAAATATAAGTAGCACAATACTTAATTTATTAGAAAAAGATATAAAACCTCTTGATATTATAACCAAGGAGTCATTTTTCAATGCAATGAAATTAGTAACAGTTTTAGGAGGTTCGACTAATGTAGTTTTACATCTATTGGCAATAGCTCGTACAGCAGGAATAGATTTATCATTAAAAGATTTTCAGAAAGTAACCGATGAGACTCCTCTGCTCGCAGATATGAAACCTTCTGGTAAATATTTAATGGAAGATTTATGGAAAATTGGAGGGATACCTGCAGTAATGAAATTTATGTATAAAAATGGTATGATCAACGGCAAGTGTCTCACTGTTACCGGCAAAACAGTTGCTGAAAACTTAGCAAATGTACCTGATTTGTCTCCAAACCAAGATTTATTACGTCCTTTGAATAATCCTATCAAACCTCAAGGGCATATTCAAATACTATTCGGAAATATTGCCAAATTAGGTTCAGTTGCCAAAATAACAGGAAAAGAAGGTGAAAAATTTGAAGGGAATGCAATTTGTTTTGATTCCGAAGCAGAATTAAATAATGGTATAGATAAAGGGCTTGTTAAACCTGGTCATGTAGTTGTTATCCGATATGTGGGTCCCAAAGGTGGACCAGGAATGCCAGAGATGCTTAAACCAACTTCTGCAATTATGGGAAAAGGTCTTGGAGATAAGGTTGCTCTTATCACGGATGGAAGATTTTCGGGTGGCACACATGGTTTTGTTGTCGGACACATTACACCAGAAGCGATGGAAGGAGGTGAGTTGGCATTAATTAAGGACAACGACACTATTATATTAGATGCAATAAATAACACCATAAACGTTAGCATTTCCGATGAAGAAATGATGCGCAGGAAAGCTGAATGGAAAAAGCCTGAATACAGAGTAAAATCAGGGTATTTATGGAAATATATAAAGAATGTTGAAAATGCATCTGAAGGCTGTGTTACGGATTGGTAATTTTTTTTTAAAATATTTTTTGATTATTAATAAAGATGCCTAAATTTGCAGCCCGTTTAAAAAAAATAATAAGTCTGAGAACAGAAGTTCGCTAACAAGACATGGCAAAATTAACTAAAAAATTCAAAAATGCTCTTAGCAAATACGACCTTGAGAAGGAGTATTCGCTTGCTGACGCAGCCAAAATGGTAAAAGATATATCTATTACCAAATTTGATGCTTCGGTAGATATAGATGTGCGCTTAGGTATTGATCCTAAAAAATCAGACCAAATGGTTCGTGGTGTTGTTGCCCTTCCTCACGGAACCGGTAAAACCAAAAAAGTATTGGTGCTTTGCACTCCTGATAAAGAAGCGGAAGCTAAAGAAGCAGGTGCTGACTATTATGGTTTGGATGATTACATTACTAAAATAGAGCAAGGTTGGTTGGATATAGATGTAATTATAACAATGCCTACAGTAATGGCAAAAGTTGGTAAATTGGGTAAAGTGTTAGGACCAAGAAACTTAATGCCTAATCCAAAATCTGGTACAGTAACGCTTGAAGTAGGCAAAGCAGTAAAAGAAGTTAAGGCCGGTAAAATAGATTTTAAAGTTGACAAAACGGGAATCGTTCACACAAGTATTGGCAAAGTATCTTTTTCTCCTGAAAAAATATCTGAAAATATCGCAGAAGTAATTCAAGTAATTTCTCGTTTGAAACCCGGTTCTGCAAAAGGAACTTATTTCAAAAGTCTTCATTTGTCAAGCACAATGAGCCCAAGTATTAAAATTGATGTTAATTCTATATCCGGTATTTAGTCATGACAAAAGAAGAAAAAACATTAGTAATTGAAGAACTTGCACAGAAATTTACTCAATTTGAATATTTCTATGTTACTGATTCATCTGCATTAACTGTAGATCAAATAAATACATTCAGAAAATTCTGCTTTGAAAAAGGCGTTGAATACAAAGTATTTAAAAACACATTAATTGCCAAAGCACTTAATAAGTTAAACAACGCAGATTATTCAGAGTTTAACGATAAAGTTTTAGTTGGTACTTCCGGAATTCTGTTTTCAGCAAATCCCAATTTACCTGCGAAACTGCTCAATGAATTCAAAACTAAATCGAAAATCGATAAAATTGTTTTCAAAGGTGCCTCTATCAGTACTGCATTTTATATTGGTCAAGACCAATTAAAATCTCTAGAAAACCTTAAATCGAAAAACGAATTATTGGGAGAAATAATAGGATTATTACAATCACCAGCTAAAAATGTACTTGGTGCATTACTTAGCGGAGAAAGAAAACTTGCCGGAATTGTTAAAGCTATTGCCGACAAAAAAGAAAAGGAAAACTAACCTTGTGAATAAAAAAGAATACAAAAATTAAAAACAATTATTTATTAAACTTATATTAAAATGGCAGATTTAAAAGCTTTTGCTGAACAATTAGTAGGGTTAACTGTAAAAGAAGTTAACGAGCTTGCAGCGATATTGAAAGACGAATATGGTATTGAACCTGCTGCTGCTGGTGCCGTAATGGTAGCTGGTGGTGGTGCAGCCGGAGGCGGTGCAGCTGCTCCTGCAGCTGAAGAAAAAACATCGTTTGATGTAATTCTTAAATCAGCAGGACCAAACAAATTAGCAGTTGTAAAACTTGTTAAGGACTTAACAGGTCTTGGTTTGAAAGAAGCCAAAGATTTAGTTGATGGTGCTCCTAAACCTGTTAAAGAAGGCGTTTCTAAAGAAGATTCAGAAAATCTTAAGAAACAACTTATTGAAGCCGGTGCTGAAGTAGAAGTGAAATAATTTTCTTCTGTTTTGCTGGTCAAGACCTTCTCGGAAGAGGTAGGTCTTTTCCGTTTTGTGCCAATCAAACCTATCTGTTTCTTTCACCATTAAACCAAAAACATCTTGTCTACCAAAGTAAAAGATAGAATCAATTTCGGTCGTGTTGTACGTACCCTTGATTACCCCGATTTTCTAGATATTCAAGTACAATCCTTTAAAGATTTTTTCCAATTGGAGACTTCTCCTGAACACAGAACAAAAGAGGGATTGTATAAAGTATTTGCTGAAAATTTCCCGATCACTGATTCAAGAGAAAATTTTGTACTTGAATTTATTGATTATCATATAGATCCTCCAAAATATTCTGTAGATGAATGTATCGATAGAGGACTGACTTATTCAGTTCCATTAAAAGCAAAGTTAAAACTTTCTTGTAATGATGAAGACAATGAGGATTTTAAAACCATTGAACAAGAAGTATTCTTAGGAAATATCCCTTATATGACCGAAAGAGGCTCGTTTGTAATAAATGGTGCTGAAAGGGTAATAGTTTCTCAATTACATAGATCTCCAGGAGTTTTCTTTGCCCAAAGTAAACATACAAATGGTACCAAACTATATTCTGCCAGAATTATACCATTTAAAGGTTCTTGGATTGAGTTTGCAACAGACGTAAATAACGTTATGTTTGCATACATTGATAGAAAGAAAAAATTCCCAGTAACTACTTTGTTACGTGCAATAGGATTTGGTTCTGATAAAGAAATTTTAGATTTATTTGGTCTATCTGAGGAAGTACCGGCTAATAAAGAAAATTTGAAGAAAGTTATTGGACGCAAACTTGCAGCAAGGGTTTTAAGAACTTGGACCGAAGATTTCGTTGATGAAGACACCGGTGAAGTAGTTTCTATTGATAGAAATGAAATCTTATTAGAAAGAGATCAAATTATTGGTGAAGAAGATATTAATGTAATTCAAGAATCAGGTTCAAAGTCAATTATTTTGCATCGTGAAGATGTGAATGTTAATGATTTTGCAATCATTTATAACACATTACAAAAAGATAATTCAAATTCTGAAAAAGAAGCAGTTGAACAAATATACCGTCAACTAAGAAATGCAGAAGCTCCTGATGAAGCCACAGCTCGCGAAATTATTCAAAACTTGTTTTTTTCCGATAAACGTTATGATTTAGGTGAAGTTGGACGTTACAGAATCAACAAAAAACTTGCCTTGAATATTAGCATGGATACCAGAGTATTAACGACTGAAGACATCGTTAGTATTGTTAAGTATTTGATTGGATTGATTAATTCAAAAGCAATTGTTGATGATATTGATCACTTAAGTAATAGGAGAGTTCGTACTGTTGGTGAGCAATTATATGGTCAGTTTGGCGTAGGTCTTGCTCGTATGGCTCGAACCATCAAAGAACGTATGAATGTACGTGATAATGAGGACTTTAAACCCGTTGATTTAATTAACGCAAGAACCCTTTCTTCTGTAATTAATTCATTCTTTGGAACTAATCAGTTATCACAGTTTATGGATCAAACCAACCCGTTAGCTGAAATTACTCACAAAAGAAGAATTTCTGCTTTGGGTCCGGGTGGTTTGTCGCGTGAAAGAGCTGGTTTTGAAGTTCGTGACGTGCATTATACCCACTATGGAAGGTTATGTACTATAGAAACACCTGAAGGTCCAAATATTGGATTGATTTCTTCACTTTGTGTACATGCTAAAATCAATGGTATGGGTTTTATAGAAACTCCATATCGAAAGGTTAAAGAAGGTAAAGTTCAACTTACAGATAAAATAATCTATCTCTCAGCTGAAGAGGAAGATACACACTATATTGCACCTGCCAATTATGGTTTTAAACCTGATGGTCAATTAGTTGACGATAAGTTAAAAGTACGTTTCGAAGGAGATTTTCCAGTAGTTGATCCAGGAAAAATTGACTTTATTGATATTGCTCCTAACCAAATTGTTTCGGTTGCAGCCTCTTTGATTCCTTTTTTGGAACATAATGATGCAAACCGTGCTTTGATGGGCTCAAACATGCAACGTCAGGCTGTACCATTATTAAAACCTCAAGCACCAATTGTTGGAACAGGAATGGAAAAACGTGTCGCTCATGATTCGCGCACGCTTGTAGTTGCTGAAGGTGATGGAACAATTGATTTTGTAGATTCCAAAAAGATAACAGTTAAATATGATTTAACGGAAGATCAAAAGTTTGTAAGCTTTGAAAGTGAATACAAATCATATGATTTAATCAAATTCAGAAGAACCAATCAAGATACTTGTATCAACTTGACTCCAATTGTAAAAAGAGGAGAAAGAGTAACGAAAGGACAAGTACTTGTTGAAGGATACGCTACCGAGCAAGGTGAATTGGCACTAGGTAAAAATTTGGTAGTAGCTTTTATGCCTTGGCAAGGATATAACTTTGAGGATGCTATTGTTATTTCTGAAAAAGTAGTAAGAGACGATATATTTACTTCAGTTCACATTGAAGAATTTGAACTAGAAGTACGCGATACAAAACGCGGAGAAGAAGAATTGACCTCTGAAATTCCTAATGTAAGTGAGGAAGCAGTTAAAAATTTGGATGAAAATGGTATTATCAGAACAGGTGCAGAAGTAAAAGAAGGTGATATTCTGATTGGTAAAATAACTCCAAAAGGCGAAAGTGATCCTACTCCTGAAGAAAAATTATTAAGAGCCATATTTGGTGACAAAGCAGGAGATGTAAAAGATGCTTCTTTAAAAGCGCCACCTTCGTTAAAAGGAGTTGTAATTGATACCAAATTGTTTTCTCGTACCAGAAAAGATAAAGAAATTAAAGGTAAAATCAAGAAACAATTGGATAGTCTTAAAGAAGCTTACAGTAAAGAGCTTATTGGGATGCGCAATATGTTGATTGACAAGTTGGTTACTTTATTAGAAGGTAAAACAAGCCAAGGTATTAATCATAAATTTGGTGATGTGATTATTTCTAAAGGAACGAAATTTACCAGAAAAAATATCACCGAAAATTTATTTCCCGACAAAAACGTATATCGTGACGAAAGCAATTACAATGTAGCTGAAGAGGTAAATTTAATTGCAGACTTGATGATGGAAAGTGCTACTAATGACGACCATACTAACAAATTGCTGGTTGAATTGGTTAAAAACTACAACATCAAACGAAATGAAACAGCAGGACGATTCAAAAGAGAACGTTTTGCAATGGAAGTTGGTGATGAATTGCCGGCTGGTATTGTTAAACTTGCCAAAGTATATATCGCTAAGAAACGTAAGTTGAAAGTTGGTGATAAAATGGCAGGTCGACATGGTAATAAAGGTGTGGTTGCTAAGATTGTTCGTGACGAAGATATGCCTTTCCTTGAAGATGGAAGACCTGTTGATATTGTATTAAATCCTTTAGGTGTACCATCAAGGATGAATATTGGACAGATATATGAAACTTTACTTGGTTGGGCAGGATATCACTTAAATAAAAAATACGCAACACCAATATTTGATGGAGCTACTGAAGAAGAAGTATTCAACGAATTAAAAGCTGCGAACTTATCGAAAACCGGCAAAACCTACTTAATTGATGGGCTCACTGGTCAAAGATTCGATCAACCCGCTACTGTTGGAGTTATATATATGCTTAAATTGGGTCACTTGGTCGATGATAAAATGCATGCGCGTTCAATAGGTCCTTATTCACTTATTACCCAACAACCATTGGGTGGTAAAGCGCAATTTGGAGGTCAAAGATTTGGTGAAATGGAGGTATGGGCTATTGAAGCATTTGGTGCTGCCCATATTCTTCAAGAAATCCTTACTGTAAAATCGGATGACGTAATTGGACGAGCAAAAGCCTATGAAGCTATTGTTAAAGGAGAAAATCTTCCAAAACCAAATATTCCTGAATCATTTAATGTATTGGTGCATGAATTAAGAGGTTTGGCATTGGATTTGACCTTAGATTAAACTAAATTATTTTAAAAATAAAAAAGCTGCCTTTTGGCGGCTTTTTTTTGACCAATATATCCATTTTATTTTTTGTTGGTTTTTTAATAATTGTGTTTGGAATGCCACCAACCAAAGAGTGGAAGTATTTGTATCGATTGGAAACAACCGACACAATGGAAATAACCTAGCGTTGTTTGATGGAAGTGAAGACGCTATAAAAAATATGCCGTAAAAATTCAAGCCGGAAAGTTAGAATATTTATCCGGTGTTGAATGGGCTAACTATAAAAGCAAAATGGCAGTAATTAAAAGATTTGTTAAATAGATTGTCAATCACTTGATTTTATTAAAGACACTTAGAAATGAGGGTCTTTTTTTGTTTTTTAGAAAAGTAAACTGAAGGAAGATTAATAAATTTGTTTCTTTTACACCAATATTTTAATGAATTATATTGACCTAATAAATAACAAAAACCTTAATTTTTAGCATAAAAAAAGGCTCAATTTCTTGAGCCTTTTTATAATAATTAGTAACTACTAATAAGAAAGTTGTCCTAACACCAGAAATATATATGTTTTTTCTTGTGCTAATCCTAAAGTAAGTAATGTTCCATCATCTGATCCTGCAACGATGTCAAAAACTGCTTCATCTTGAGTTCCTAAATCAATACCTAAATATTCTCCATTTTCATCAATATACCAAGTTCCAGAATTCCACTCTTTTCCGTTATAAGCCCAATAGCTTCCATCATCAAAAAAGAATACTTGAAGATTTGATATGTCTTTAAATGCACTTGATTTAGTTACATCAAACCAAACTGCAGATTTGTCACTTAACAAAGTAGCTCCAGAATCTTTATAAGCTGTAGCAATTAGCTCATTGCTTTGCGTATCAATATCAAAAGAAATAGTGTCTTTGAAAGTAGTTAAGCCAAAAGCAGCCGCAAACCAACCGCTTAACGCATCTTCAGCTTTTGCAGACTTAGTGCTTCTTACTAATGTCACTTTTCCTTTTGCTTTTACACTACTTGAACCTTTTTTAGGGGTAAATTTACCTGCAGTGGGTTTTGCGCCAACTGTATTAATGGTTCTTACAGTACGAGTTTCAGTTGGAGCAGCTTTTCCTGCTACCGTAGTTGTGGCTGTAGACTTTACTGCTGGAGCAGTTGTTGGTTTTGAAGAAGCAGTTGAACTTGCTTTAGGTGCAGTTGCTACTGAAGTAGAAGTTGTACCGCCTGGAACTGTTTTAGAAGTAGTTCCTGAAGTTGTTGAAGTAGCAGGAGCCGGATCGTCTTTTTTTGAAGTCGTACAATTATTAGTACTAATCATTAGAAACGCACCTGTCAATGTTAACAGAGCAAATTTGATAAAGTTTTTTTTCATGGATTTTGTTTTATGGGTTATTTTACTGAATACGAAAATAGAATTTATTTTTCTTAAAAAGCAAATTTTAACTGTATTAATATTCTGATTTTATCAAATAATTCAGATTACAATTTCAATGTATTTCTATTTAGCTAATATTATCTGTACAAACAAATTGATTAATAACGAATTACAAAAAAAATATTATTGCTCTACCGGAACAAACTGATTGTTCTCAAATTTCATTTCTTGAGTGCCAGAATTGATGTAATCAAACGTTTCTTTTGAAACTTTGCCTCCATTGGCAGGTCTTTTAACACGTATTACAGAATATGCCTTGATGGCACCAGGTTCCAATCCACCATTCATTTCTTTGAGTTCATCCATGGTCATGCCAAATCTTTTGGCCATCGACCATAAGGTCATTCGTGGTTCTAATATGTGTGCCATGGCTTCTGGTTCATAAGCTTCACTTGCTCCTATTAAGGTAAATTCAACCCTTCTATTCAATTGTCGACCTGCAAACGAATTGTTATTTCCTACAAAATTGCCTTCGCCAATTGGCGTAATTAGTAAAGCTGTTTGATCTACGCCTCTACCAACAAAGTAGTCAAAACAAGCCTGCGCTCTTTGTTGAGCCAACTCCTTGTTGTATTCAGGTTTCCCAAATCCATCAGTATAGGCTTTTATTTCAATTTGAATGTCTTTATGAGAACCATAGTATGTTACTAATAAGTCCATTGCTTTTTTGGCAGCCGGACTTACTTCTACGCTATTAAAGTCAAAATACACATTTTCAAAAAAAGCTTTTGAAGGTTTTTTGTTTGATGCGGAAATTTTAAAATTATCCACTCTCACTTTTGATTTATTGCCTTGCAACGGGGCTTTAGATGCAGGAGTTGCATTGTTATTTTCTTTATATGCAACGGGTTCCATTTTTTGTGTTTCTTGTTTTTCTATCGGAGTAGGATTGGCTCCAGCAACTGGAGTTGGCTCTGAAACTGGTGTTGAAGCAGGTGTTGGTTCGGTAACTGGTTTGTTTTCAGAACTAAAGCTGCTTTTTAATTCATAATTAGGATTAGGTGTTTCTAGTTTTGAATTATATTGTGTACTACCGGTTAATCCTGCCACAAAATACTCCCCTGATGCGTTTGTATTTGTTTTCTTAATTTCTTCTCCTTTGTCATTGGTAACCACAATTGGCACTTCTGGAACAGGTGTATTGGTAGTTTTGTCAACAACAGTACCTTTCCCTTGAACTTCAGCACTAGGCTCAAATTTAGGGGCTGGAGGAGGGGCAACTGCTGTATATGAACTTGTTAACACATGATCAGGATTTGGGTTTTCTAGTTTGGTTTCATAACCGGTGCTACCGGTAAGCCCAACTGCCGAATATTGACCTGCAGCATTTGTTTTAGTGGTTTTAACCACGTCTCCTTGTTCATTAGTTACAACAATAGCAGCATTGGGAACAGGTTTTTTGGTAGATTTACTTACCACTTTACCTTTGGCTACTACAAGTTTGGAGCTTTCGAAAACCGGTGATTTGTTCGGTGACAATTTCTTAGTTGCTACAGCTGAAGGAGTAGTAGTAACATCTGCCCCTGGTTTTTTTTGAACTTGATAATCAATTTGTGTTTTTATTCGAGGATCATTCTCATTAATTATAATCTTAAAATTTTTGTCGGGTGGCAAATTCTCAAATCGAAATTCCCCATTTGCATTAGTAATAGCTTCTTTTATTACGCTTCCACTGTCATTTTTTAAGTATACCGATACATTTGACAAAGGTTGTCCATTATCTCCCAATATAATTCTTCCTACACTTGTAACACTTTCAGCTCCTGCAAACGAGTCTTTTGGAACAGCTCCTACTTCTGATTCTTTTGCATGAATATCAAATGAATATATATCGTTATGACCAAATCCACCTGGCCTGTTTGATACCAAATATCCTTTAACCTTCCCTAAGGTAAAATAAAAATCATCTCTACTGGAGTTGAAAGGCATACCCAAATTTACAATTGAATCTCGTTTAACACCTTTTGCTACATATATATCCCAACCCCCAAAACCTTCATGGCCATTGGATGCAAAATATATGGTGTTTGTATGATCATCCCAAAAAGGAGAAAGCTCTATATAAGGAGTATTAATATTTGCCAGATTTATAGCAGGTCCCCAGTCTTCTTTTTCTCCGGTTTTATCTTTGTTTACCGACATCCAAAGGTCGTGTTCCCCTTTTCCTCCCGGGCGTTTTGAAACAAAAAACATAGTATCAGCTGTTGGTGAAACGGTAGGCTGTGCATTCCAATAACCCGATGCATTGATATTTTTATTGAGTTTCACCGCTTTGGTAAATTTGCCATTCACTTTTTTGGAAACAAATATGGCACACTCCGGATTGCATTGTGTGTAATAATATTTCGTTTGGTCATGTGTCAATTCACCAGCACCATCATCGGCCGAAGTATTTGCAACATCAAAATTATCATCATTGTGATGACGAACCCATTTATCAGCATTTTTTTCAAACCTGAAATTATCACTTCTGGCTTCACCCGTTGCCATGTTAATTTCAGTTCCTTTTGCATCGGCCCTTGCCGAGGTAATTACTATTGATGAATCATGAAAAAATATCATAGGCGCATAGTCATTAGCTTTAGAATTAACCGGAGCCGGCAATAATTTTAGACTATGGTCTTTAAGTGGTTTTTTCTTTTGCTCTAGCGCATATATACATCCCTTATATTCAAATTCTGCTTCTTTAAGTTTCAATCTGTCTTCATCACTTTTGGGTTGAAATGTTTTCGTAAATTCACTGATAGTTACTTCTGCTTCTTCGTATTTTCCTTGAACTTTTTCCATTAATCCTTTCCAAAAAACGGCAAGAGGGAAATTATGATCTGGATGTGAACCTAATTTTTCATACCAAATCTCTGCATCATCATAATCTTGGTATAATCTATAGCTTTCAGCCAATCTCCAAAGTGTATAATGATCTGTTGGTTTTAATTTTTCACATTTGTGATATTCAATGGATGCCAAGTAATAGTCTTCAGCTTCAAAATACTTATCACCCGCAACTTTATGTTCATTAAATTTCTCATCAGTAATTGAAAGTTTTTGGGCAAAAGATAAATTTGTAGTAGCAACAATAAAAATGATAAATGACAATATGTAGATTACATTTTTTGCTCTTTTATCGGATAAATAGTTCATTAGAAAGATAATTTATATCAAAATTCAGTAAAATAAATAAAAAAATCTCAGATTAGTACAATTTTGGATATTGAATGTGGATAAATCGTTGATAATAATTGTTTTAATTTGATAATCAACAATGAAAAGAATCGGACTCATTTCAGATACACACGGATTTTTTGATGAAAAGGTTACCAAATATTTCGAATCATGCGATGAAATATGGCATGCGGGAGATATTGGCAATAAGCATGTAATAGATAAATTAAGCGCAATAAAACCAATTAAAGCAGTTTATGGGAATATTGATGGCGTAGAAATTAATTCTAAATATCCTGAAAATCTTTTTTTTGAAATTGAAAACACTAAAGTACTTATCACGCATATTGGTGGCAAACCAGGTAAATATCCAAGTCGGGTTAAAAAGCTTTTAACCGAACTAAAGCCGGATATTTACATGTGCGGACATTCACATATGCTTCAAATACAATCTGATCCACTTTTCAATAATTTGTTATTTATCAATCCGGGAGCTGCTGGTAATGAAGGATTTCATAAAACAAAAACAATAATGACATTTGAATTGGAAAACAAAAAAGTGAATAATATGAAAGTTATTGAGCTTGGAAAAAGAGGACTATAGGTAATTTTAATTTTTATCTAAAATCAATTAAAAATAAAAATAGTTTTGCATAAATTTTATTCAATGACAAACCGAATTGATACGCTTTTTTTAACCAAGAAATCCAATATTCTTTCAATTTATTTCACCGCTGGATATCCAAATTTAACTGATACAGTACCTATTATTGAAGCTTTGCAAGCCAATGGAGTCGACTTGATTGAAATTGGAATGCCTTTTTCTGACCCTTTAGCAGATGGTCCTGTAATTCAGGATAGTAGTACACAAGCTTTGCAAAATGGCATGAGTATTCCAATCTTATTTGAACAATTAAAAAACATTAGAAAAAATGTAAGTATTCCTTTGATACTCATGGGGTATATTAACCCAATTATGCAATTTGGAATTGAAAAATTTGCAAAAAAAGCTTCAGAATTAGGAATAGATGGTATTATAGTTCCAGACTTGCCAATAAAAGAATATTTAAATGAATTTAGAGCTTTTTTCGATGCACACAATCTTCGAAATATTTTCCTGATTACACCACAAACAACTGAAGATAGGGTAAGATATATAGATGATAATTCGAAGGGATTCATTTATATGGTATCATCGTCAAGTACTACTGGCACAAAAGATGGTACTTCCGATGGTCAGATTAGTTACTTTGAAAGGATTGAAAGTTACAATCTAGAAAATCCAAGATTAATTGGGTTTGGAATTAAGGATAAGCAAAGTTTTGAAAAGGCTTGCAAGTATGGTAATGGCGCTATTATAGGAACTGCTTTTGTACAGCAAATGTCTAAAAACGAACCTGTTGAATCAAAAGTTAAATCTTTCATTCAAGCACTTTTTTAGGTTGTTTTATCAAGGCTTGTACCATCCAACTAATTGTTATTACTAATATACAACCGATTGCATTATACCACAAGTAAGGGATTTTGGTGAAATAATAACAATAAAATACGATGGCTTCTGTAAGGATAGCTGCAATAAACACGGGCGTACCCTTTAATTTTTTGAAGTAAAATGCGGCTATAAATACACCCAAAACCGTACCGTAAAACAATGAACCCATTACATTAACTACCTCAATTAGGCTTCCCAAATTTCCTGCGAGTTCAGCAAATCCGACACAAACTACACCCCAAATTAAGGTGCTTACTCTGGAAGCCTTTAAATAATGGGCGTCACTTTTCTCTTTTACAATACTTTTTTTGTAAACGTCCACTACTGTTGCTGATGCTAAGGAACTCAATCCAGATGCCATTGACGACATTGAAGCCGAAAAAATAACTGCAATTAATAATCCTATCAAACCGGTTGGCAAATGTGTAGTTACAAATCGAAGAAATATATAATTTGTATCATTTTCATTCGATAAAAGCGGACTTCTGGCTTTTGCAATTTTTGACACATCTTTGCGAAGTTGCTTTATTTGATTGTCCGATTCTTTATATTCAATCAATTGATCTTTCGTATAATTACCGGTTGCAATTTTAAATGCAGCTTCTTCTCTTTGGTTTCGTGCTTCTTTAAATTCCATTTCCTTTGCCTTAAATTCTGCGGCATATGAACTTTTGTTTATTGCTTTTTCTTCAATTGGATTATAAAAAAGTGGCCCGGAATTAAATATATAAAAAACATAAACCAAAACGCCAATTAAAAGTATCCCAAATTGCATTGGGATTTTTACAAATCCATTCAAAAGCAAACCCATGCGACTTTCTTTGATTGAACTGCCTGAAATATACCTTGCCACTTGCGATTGATCGGTACCAAAGTACGAAAGCGACAAAAACACACCGCCAATTACACCCGTCCATATATTGTATTTGCTAGTAGGGTCAAAACTTAAATCAACGGCATTGAGTTTGCCTAATTTACCTGCTAAGGTTAAGCTTTCAACAAATCCTATTTTTTCGGGTAAGAGATATACAATAAAAACTCCTACAAATGCCATGACTGCCAGAACTAATAACATTTGATAATGATGCGTAAAACCTACGGATTTGCTTCCCCCCGAAATTGTATAAATGGAAACCAGTACACCAATTATTATATTGGTAACCAACGTGTTCCATCCCAGAATCACTGATAACACTAAAGCAGGCGCATACATACTAATACCTGTTGTAAGTCCTCTTTGTAACAAAAACAAAATAGCAGTAAGCGACCGTGTTTTGCCATCAAATCTTTTTTCCAAAAATTCGTAGGCAGTGTAAACCTTCATATGATGAAATAAGGGTACAAAAGTGATTGAGATGATTACCATAGCAATTGGTAAACCAAAATAGATTTGAATAAATCGCATACCATCATCAAATGCCTGACCGGGAAGTGATATAAAAGTAATGGCACTTGCTTGTGTAGCCATTATGGACAAACATATGGAGTACCAAGGAAATTGGTGTGTGCCCTTCAGATATGCTTCCGTGTTGTTTTGTCCTTTGCTATTAAATATCCCTAAAAGTACAATTCCGCTTAGCGTTGCTATTAATATAATCCAATCGATATAGCTCATGAAAAATATTTTGTAAAAATAAAAAGCAAAATAATGACTACAACCAATTGAATTAGCGAAAAAACATATAAGTTTCTCCAGTTTTTGCCAAATGGTGGTGTATCTTCTATATGATTCATTAGTATTGTTTTAAAATACAAAAGGGCTTTATTCAAGCCCTTTGTTGGTTTATTAATTACTCTGAATATAATTTACAAAACACTGATTTTACGTCAGTTCTAATAAAACTTGTATTTATAATCAGTTACGTCAGCACCTTCTTTTATAGCTTCATTTATTGAATAGTCAATTCTATTAGCAGCCATATTTGCAATAGAATTTTTGTACATGCTGTAATCACCTATTTCTCCGGGTTTTTCTACAGAATTTGTTCTTACCAAAACTACTCCAGAATTCCCTTTAATTGGTTTTGATGATGCTCCAGCAGCCATTCCAAATAATTTTCCTATTGCTTCAGGTTCAAATCCGGCATTACCTAAAGTTGGATTGGAAAAACTAACGGCCATAGCACTTTGAATTTGAATATTATTACCTATTTTTTGTGCTGCTTGAGGTAAATCGTTGGTTTCAGCACCAATTTTTTCTAAAATTTTGTCGCCTTTTAATTCATTAGTAAGCTGATACACAATTTGATACTTATTAGCTTCAATATTCACTTTCCCTTTCTCATACTTGTTTCTTAAAACTGCCACTACAAATTGGTTGTCAATTTCTATTATGGGTGACAATTGTCCTTCTTTGGCCTCAGTAAATATCCATCGAATGATTTCTTTTGGATTAGAAAGATTGTTAATGTAAGGAGTAGATGCAGTAATGTTTGGTGCTTGTAATTTTACAATGTTAGGGTTTGATTTTACATAAGCGTCAAGTCCTTCGGCATCTCTACTTTGAATGGAAAGTTGTTCTGCTTTTTGATAAACGGAATCACGGGTTTCATCACCTGAAGTAATGGTTTTGTCGACAGCAGCAATTTGATATTTTTTATTGGTTTTAGTTTCTGTAACTTTAATTATATGGTAACCGAATTGTGTTTCAACCGGATTGTCAAGTAAACCTTTTTTTGTAGCACCAAAAACTGCATTTTGAAATTCTTTTACCATTCTGCCTTGTCCAAACCATCCAAGGTCACCCCCTTGTTGTGCAGTACCATCTGTGCCGTAGCGTGCTGCCATCATTTCAAAAGAAGCTCCTTTTTTAATTTTATTTAATACCATGCGGCAAGAGTCCATGGCTTTACGTTTGTCTTCAGGACTTTCGCTATTCCATCGGAACAATATATGCGATGCTTTAGCTGCATAAGCGGTGTCGTCCAACATATCCATTATTTTGTAAATTTTATAAGTACCTCCTGTTATAAATGGACCATAAACTGAATCTTTTTGAAATCCGGAACGAGTTTTCAAGTCTTCAGGTAATTCTCCTGGGTTCATCCAACTTGGTGGTACATGGTTATCTGCATTTACTGCTGAAAACATGGAATCATCTTCTGACTTTTTAAAATCTTGTATGGTTTGGTTGATATCAGCTAAAAATTCAACCGTATCTGCACGGGCCGGGATTATTGGGAATGTTACATATTCAATATTGGCACTTGCATCAAGTGGATATTTGGCTTTGTTTTTATTAACATACTCTTCAATGGCAGTTTCAGTAATTTGAACCTCATTGTCAGGAATTATAGAATAAGGAATATGAACATATTGTCCGGAAGCTTTCATATTTTGTGATTCAAATTCTCTTCTCGCTTCAGCAGTAGTTACGTACACCGTTTTTTTAAGTAACGCTTCGTATTTGGAACGAATTCTGTCAGCAGGAAGGTTTTTTTCAAAATTAAACCAAATGGCTTGTTGTTTTTGCTCCATACGATTGATGTTTTGCAAGTAATTGATTACTAAGCTTCTGTCGAATTGTCCAGTCGTAGGGTTACGGAACGATTGAAATATTGCAGGGTGCACATTGCGACCTTGAACCATATCAATAGTTTCTTCTTTGCCTACAACAATTCCTAATTCATCAAACTCTTTTTGATAAGCTACCTCAAATATTAATTGATTCCATGCTTGAGGTATAAACTGTTGCATTTCTTTTTCTCCCGGAGTTTTTTCGGTATTCAAATAATAAGTATAACGCATTTCGTTCAGTTCTTCTTCAAAACGCTCCACCGGTATTTTTTTTCCGTTAATTTCAGCAACATTTCTTTCGTTATTACCACGAAGTACCGAATTGGGCGAAAGTACATCACCACCTACAATAAAAAGTCCAAGACCTATTGCTACCACACCGATTGCCCAACCTGCACGTTGTCTTAATTGTCCTATAAGAGCCATTGATTTTTAAAATTTATATTAGTTACCCTTCAAAAATGGGTTTGCAAAGTAAATGTGATTTCATAAATTATCAAAATTCATTGTAAATTGTTTGTAAATAAAACTATTAACATTCGTTAAGTTTTCATTATTTTGTTAAAACAGTCTAAAAATAAAATCACTTTTTTATATATAAATGGAAATCAACATGAATATTACTGACCAAATTATTGAATCCATCCGCGAAATAAAGGACTTTCCTAAGCAAGGTATATACTTTAAAGATATTACCCCTATTCTTAAGAAACCGGATTTGTGCAAAGCTATTGCAAATAATATATGTGATAAAGTAAGCGTATTAAAACCCGATGCAGTAGTTGGGATTGAAAGTAGAGGCTTTTGGTTTGGGATGCTTATTTCACAGGAACTCAATATTCCATTTGTTCCCATTCGCAAGTTAGGAAAACTGCCTTATGAAACGCACACATATACGTATGAACTGGAATATGGCAAAGCTACTATGGAAATTCACACCGATGCTTTGCGAAAAGGAGCAAAAGTAATTGTTCATGACGATTTGCTCGCTACAGGTGGAACTGCAAGTGCCGCAGCCGAACTTATCAAAATGCAAGGTGCAGAAGTAGCAGCATTTGCGTTTGTAGTAGATTTAACATTTTTAGGAGGAAAAGAAAAAATTAGAAAATATTCGGAGAATGTAATAAGTCTTGTTGATTATTAAACTTGTAAAAATCAAATACTTTATTAAAATTGTTACAATTATTTGCAAACATTTAATTAAATTTGGTCGATAAGTATTGACTAATAATAGATATATTCAGAATTACTTAACATGAAATTTAGATATTTACTTATTTTAACTTTTTTGACTGCTATAGCAATTAGCACCTTCTCCCAAATCGAAATACAAAACTTTAAGGTTCAATACGACTCTGCTCGAGTTAATTTCAATAAAGGGAAGTATAACGAAACGGCTACTTGGCTAGAAGAAAACCTGCCTACTGCAAAGTTTCAACAAAAAGAAGCAACTTATTGGGACATGAACAACCTCCTTGCCCGTTGTTATGTAAAACTTGGCAAGACCAAGCGTGCTGAAGAACATTTCAAAGAAACCATTGCATTTTATGATCAGGATAAGTTGCGTACCCATCCAAATAACCTTTCTGCCACTATAAACCTTGCTTATTTGTATTTCGGTATGCATAATTACGGTGAAGCAGATAAGTTGTACCTAAATGCCATGAACCTTAAAAGACAGCTGGTAGGTGAAAAACATCCTGATTTCATAACCCTTCTCAATAATGTGGCAGTTACTTACAACGTGGAAGGATTTAATACAAAGGCGGATTCGTTATATATCTTGCTTCAAAAAGTCAAAAAGGAAGTGTATTCTGAAAACAGTCCTGAATACATTCAAACACTATATCATAGGGCCAATTTATTTAAAAATATGGGCAGACTCACTGAGGCTGAGCCAATGTATGTAACTGTGGTAACTTTTAGAAGGGTAAACCCCGGAGAAAAATCACCGGAATACATGAATTCATACAAACATTTGGGGCAATTGTATATGGCACAACGTAGATATACTGAGGCTGAACCTATCTTTTTGCGATTAATTGATCTTAACAAACTGGTTTACAATGAGAAACATAAAGAATATACCGAGTCGTTAAACAACTTAGGTACATTGTATATCGCAATGGAGCGATACGGTGAAGCTGAAAAATTATTTACTCAAGTGGCCGAAATCAGAAGAAGCACCCTGGGCAAAAATCATATGGAATATGGTGCCGCACTTTCAAACTTGGGATTGTTATATCGTAAAATGTCAAAATACACATTTGCAGAGAAATTTTACAAAAAGACATTGGATATTTACGAAGATAATGTTGGCAAAAAGCACTCTTCCTATGTGGCTACTTTAGTGAACTTGGCCAGCTTATATCGTGAAATGGGTCGTTTTCTTGATGCAGAAACTCGTTATAAAAAAGCTAAAGATATTTATGTAGAGACTGTAGGAGAGAATAATGTCGAATATGCCGGGTTATTAAACAATATGGCTATTTTTTACACTGAAATGGGAAAATATGAACTTGCTGAGAGATATTATCAGGAAAGTTTGATGATTACTGAAAATGTATTGGGAAGTATTCACCCAGATTTTGCCAAAACTTTGAACAATTTGGCATCATTATACAAAACTATGGGACGTTATGAAGATGCAGAAGGCATGTACCTTAGAGCTTCAAAAATTACCAGAGAAGCTATGGGAGAAAAAAACTTTGACTATGCTACATCACTTAACAACCTAGGTGCTTTGTATGAAATAATGGGTCGATATAAAGAATCGGAAGATTACTATAAAGAAGCCCTTAAAACCATTCAAATAATATTTGGCGAAAAGCACCCGGTGTATGCCAATCAATTGAATAACATTGCAGGTTTGTATGACTTAACTAAAGAATACGCTGAAGCTGAAAGACTTTATAATCAGGCACTTGAAATTCAGTCACAAGTTCTAGGCGAAAAACACCCTGACTATTTGGCTACATTAAATAACTTGGCACTATTACAACAAAAAACCGGTAATTTTGATAAAGCCGAAGAACTTTACAAGCGCAATGTCAATAAATCAAAAGCAACTTTTGGAGTAAAACACCCTAGTTATGCAACTGCTTTGGTGAATTTGGCTGGTTTGTATGAAGCTATGGCGAAGTACAGAGATGCAGAATCGCTTTATAATACGGCTTTAGCCATTAGGAAAGAAGCTTTGGGACAAGAACATCCTGATTATGGAAAAACTTTGACGAGCTTGGCAAGATTGTACACCGTTCTGAATCAGTATGTAAAGGCCGATTCAATGTGGAACAAAGCCATTAGCTTGGATTTGTATGAGATCAAAAAATATTTCCCATCAATGTCTGAAAAAGAAAAAGGTCAATTTTATTCGGGGATTCGGATTTATTTTGAACAGTATAATTCCTATGCACTTATCCGAGTGAGAACACAGCCTTCTATTTTAGGTAAAATGTATAATAACCAATTGGCTACCAAAGCTTTATTATTAAATGCCTCAAATAAGCTACGTCATACTATTTTAGAGAGTGGTGATACTGTTCTTATACATCACTTTAAAGAATGGTTGAATCAGAAAGAATTTTTGTCAAAAGTATATGCCATGTCCAATGAAGACAGACAAAATCAGCATATCAATGTAGATTCATTGGAAAGATTGGCAAATGCTTCAGAAAAGGAACTTTCAAGAAGTTCTGAAACATTTAAGAATGCCAATGACGTTACATTTTACACTTGGCAAGACGTAAAAAAAGCGCTTAAACCCGGTGAAGCAGCTATGGAAATTATTCGGTTCCCAAAGTTCAAATTCGATTCTGCAGGTATTTATCAAGATTCCGTTTTTTATGCCGCATTGATAGTTAAACCAACTTCTCAAAATAGTCCTGAATTAATTTTGATGCGTGACGGAGCTGCAATGGAAACAAAGTTGCTCAAATATTACCGTAATTCAATCAAAACACAAGGTGAAAATGAATATTGTTACAAATATTTTTGGAAGGAAATTGCTAACTCATTGAAAGGTTACAAAAAGGTATATGTGTCACCTGATGGAGCTTATAACCAAATGAATATCAATACATTACAAAACATGCAAACTAAAATGTATGTATTTGATGAAATTGAAGTTCAAATAGTGGCAAATACCAAAGATCTGGTTATTCAAAAACCTGCACAAAATGCTGTAAAATCAATTATTCTATGTGGAAATCCTAATTTTATGTTTAGGGAAAAATCTAAAAGGAGCGAAGCTGGATATGATGATCAAAGTATGGAATACAAACAAACGCTTCCCCCTTTGCCAGGAACAGAGGCAGAAGTAAAACAAATAGATCAAATTGCTTCACAAAATGCTTGGCAATCAAGAGTATATACTGGTAGCCAAGTCACCGAAGAACGCGTTAAGAAATTTGAGAGTGCCAAAGTTATTCATATAGCTACCCATGGATTTTTCGAAAATGATGTTCAGGGAGGCAAAACAGGCAAGGCAGCTGCAATTTCAGAAAACCCATTATTGCGTTCTGGATTGATGCTTGCAGGATCTGATATAACCATGCAAAACAAAAAAAATGGTTATATACATAGTGATACCAAATCGGAAGATGGGATATTAACCGCATATGAGGCTATGAATTTAAGTTTAGATCACACCGACTTAGTGGTACTCTCCGCATGCGAAACAGGGTTAGGAGAGGTTAAAAATGGAGAAGGTGTGTATGGGTTACAACGTTCGTTTCAAGTAGCAGGTGCCCGATCCATAGTAAATTCACTTTGGACGGTTAATGACCAAACTACCATGTTACTGATGACATCGTTTTATAAAGAATGGATGCGAACAGGAGATCGAAAACAAGCTTTTAGAACTGCCCAGTCAACCGTTAGAAAACAGTTTTCACATCCTTATTATTGGGGTGCTTTTGTAATGATTGGTGATTGATGCTTATGTCTCGATATATACTTTTCTTTTTATTTTGTTACATAACCACTTTTGCCGATTATGTAATAGAAACAGCTCAAAAAACTAAAATATTTGTTTCAGACGAATTTATATTAGAGGACACATCAAATACCCTTGATATTTGCGAGGTAAGTTCTGATAAATTCAAAAATCAATTTTACAAATCAGAATATGCCACAGGTTGGGTAAAGAAAATAAATGCCACTTATTGGTTACGTTTCAAAGTCAGAAATTATACCGAAAAACCAATTGTATTTCACAGAGAAGCAACTTTTTCAAACATCAGAATGTGGCACGAAATTGCAAAAGGAGATTTTAAGGAACTACCTCAATTTTATAATGATCTCGATTTCAATTTATTTTTACTCAAAAGGCATGAATATATTTTTCAATCAAGTTTTTATCCAAAGGAACAAACATATTATTTGCAATTTAAGCCACTTTCATATCAATTTATAGGCATTACAATTGATTCTTTTGACGCATTTTTTATTGGCAGCATTAATCAAACCTTTTATTATTCATTTTTCTTTGGAATTATTTTTATAATTTTTATATATAATATGATTATTGGCATTAAATCAAATGAATTGATTTACATTTTTTATGCGATTTATGTGATTTCTTTGGGTATTTATGCTGCTGGCGTTTGGTTTATAATACCCATGAATTTGTTTGATTATCATTGGTTTATGTCAGTATATAATATTCCATATTCTATCATGACAATTGCTTTGCTTGCTTACACTAAATATTTTTTCAAAACCTCCGAAACTCTTAAGGTTGAAAACATTTTTTTAATTTCATTTATAAGTTTCAAAATGGTTTTAGTAATGGGTCAAATATTTATCATACCCACAGGATTGCTTTACTCAAATAATATTGATATGATCATGTTACTTTTTGCATTTTTTATTGGGTTTCGAATGTATTTTAAAGGATTTAAACCAGCTAGATTTCATTTGTTGGGTTTTACAGTAATAATTACAGGTTTTATTGGATACTGGTATCAAAAAGACATTTTGAAGCTTTTAAATTTTCCTGATTTTGGGTCTTTTTTTGAAAATTATTTATACAATGCGGGTATAATTGAAATACTATTGTTTTCACTTTCACTTTCCGATAGATACCGAATTCTTAAAATGGAAGCGATTAAATCGCAAAACGATTTAATAGAAAACTTAAAACTAACCGAAAAACTGAAAGATGAAAAAAACAAAGATTTAGAACAAAAGGTGCAGGAACGTACATTAACCATAAGGAAACAATCCTTAGAAATAGCTCGGATAAATTCCATTTTAAGGAATAGCAACTTAAATCTTAAATCGAATCTGAAAAAGGCAGAGTCGGCAAGGGTTGAAAATAGATTACTATCGTTTATCGAATTTATACAAGCGTATCCAAACGAAGATTCCTGTAAACAATTACTTGCCCAAATTAAGTGGTCAGAAGGTTTTGAATGTAAAAAGTGCAAAAACGATAAATACTCTTTATTAAAAGATAATTTCAGCAGGCGTTGCACAAAATGTTCTTATGTGGAATCTCCTACAAATGGCACTATTCTCAATAACGTTAAGTTTGACTTAATTAAAGCGTTATACTTAATATATATAGCCAATAGTGGCAAAAAAATGACTATAGAGAAATTATCTAGCGATTTGGAACTACGTAAACAGACTTGTATAGAATTTAATAAAAGAATAAAACTATTAATTGATAGTCTTCCTAAAAGAAAAAGGAACTTGGACGATTGGAAGAAACTTATTGTGTTACCCTTAGAGAGTAAAACTCATAATGTAATTACTTCCCAAGTGTGATCGGGCAAAAGTTCTACTTTAGAAATGGCTTTAACGGTACCCGAAGTGCGTCCCCATTCGGTGGGTTGAATCATCGATAAAAAATCACTTCCATCCTCACGTTCATATAAGAAATAAGTTTCACCAATAATAGGTTCAAACTTAATTTCAGTCATATATATTCGTTCGGATATTTCTACCCTTTTCTTTAATTCATTTGCCTGATTGGCAAGCAATTGCATTTGTTCATAGAGTTGTTTGAAGTGCTTATCGGTTTGCAATCGCATGGCTATCAAAGCCTTACTTTTTATTTTGCCTTGGTCTTCAGGTTTGATTAAAGCGCCACCTATAGTATGTGGGAAAGAAATAAGACCAGGGTTTTCAACCGTTGTAAGTGGGTCTATATAACTTTTGGATTTTTGAGGGGTGTATTCCATAGTAATCTTATCAACAAAATAAGTTTAAAAAAGTTTAAATAACATATAAAAATGAGGTGTTTTTAAAATCAAACAAATTTGTAATAACATTTAAATCTTTTAATATATCCTGCCAATTTTTTTTAACCACAATACCTGTTACATTCTTAAATCTAAAGTAGCTGTAAAATCATTTATGTTTCTGGATTAACTTCCTTTTCTGCTATACTTTACCAAAATTTGAGTTTTGAATTTAACATAAAAGACTGCCCAAATTTGGACAGTCTTTTATAATTATTTAAAATAGACCTTGATAAAATTAAAAAAGTATTTGCTCTATAGTTGTTAACAATATTATCAATTCTAAAAGATTGATTTAACGAAATATTAAATATTTACTTAAAATTAATTCAATATCAATTTTTTAACTAATTTTTGACCATTCACTGTTAATTGAACGAAATAAATTCCTTTTGGCAGATTAGTTAAGTCATATCCATTTTCGTAATATCCTGACTCAAACACTACTTTACCCGCAATATTGCTAATTGAAATCATAGAGATGTTATTACCAATAATTTTAATAATCCCTGAAGCCGGATTAGGAAATAATAAATAATCAACATCATCGATTCCAGAACTCAAACTGATAGATGTATTTAATTGAACCACATTAAATGAAAATGTAACAGTGTTTGATGCTTCATAATTTTCGTTCCCAGGCTGGCTTGCAGTTATTGAAACTACCCCAGGACCAGTTATGCTCAAATTAGAGCCTATAACAGTTGCGGGGCCAGATGCAACATAAGTTATAGGTAATCCCGAAGAAACAACCCCAACCAAAGGAATCAAATTATTTGTTCCAGTCAATGTAAAATCAGGCAGTGACGTTACACTAAGGGTTTGAAAAGCTTTTGTAACAGTTACATATCTAATTACCGGAGTTGCAGCTTGATAATTACTATTTCCTACTTGCAAAGCTGTAATAGTTATAACACCTGCCCCAGTAATTGAAACTGTATTACCTCCCGTTAAAATTGCATTTCCTGAAACCGCAAAGGTAACCGGTAGACCAGAAGTAGCAGTTGCATTTAATAAAAATGAAGGACCTCCAATTGAAGTTGTTGAAATTGGATTAAACCCTCCAATTACTTGTGGAATTTTTAGAGAATTAAATGATTGATTTACAATAGGAGCCGCATTGTAAAAATTATTTCCTAACTGGTAAGCAGTTACAATTATTGGACCTATACCTGTAATTGAAAGAAGGTTCCCTGACACTAAAGCAGGTCCAGAAACACTATATAAAACTGCAAGCGTTGATGTAGCAACCCCATTTAAAGTTACAACTGAAGGACCATAATATACTCTATCGGTAATTGGAGCAAAACCATTAATTATTTGATCTGCTTTATTAACTGTAAATATCAGATTCAAATTATTTGCAGCATTATAATAATTATTTCCTGCTTGCATTGCGGTAACAGTTACCACACCCACGTTATTGATTGAAATAGTTGAATTTCCAAGTAATACAGCTGCTCCTGTAACCGAGAAATTAATTGGTAAACCAGATGTAACAGTTGCACTTACATCAAATGGCTGATCCGTATAAGTTTTAGTGCCCACTGGTGCAAATCCCGTTATAGTTTGATTTAACTTATTAATTGAAACAACCGTACTTAAATTTGCAGGATTAAAATTATTACTTCCAATTTGTGAAGCAGTAATAGTAACCGTTCCCACTTCTAACAAAGACAATGTATTATTAACGTTAACAATTGCCGAACCAGGACCTGTAATAACAGTATATGAAATATTATTAGGAGACAAACTTGCGCTTGATAATGTAATTGTTTCAAATACGTTACCGCTAATTGGGGATGTAATTGTTAAAGTAGGTGTAAACTTATTAATAGTTAAGGTAGTAATAGCTGTTCCCGGGCTATAATTAATATCAGACGAAATTTGAGCCAAGAAGGTAACTGTTCCTGCTCCAAGAATAGTAACAAGTCCAGAGGTTGGATTAATCTGTGCTGCAGTACCTGATTGAACACTATATGTAATCAATCCGGTAGAATTTGTTGTGGTTACAGTCATTGCAAACGGAGCATCCAAATAAGTTTTGGTTTGTCCATTATAAACAATAGTTGGTACCAATTGACTAGTAACAGTTAATACTATTCCTAAAGATGTTGCATTAAAATTTGCATTTGAAGCCAAACTTGCAGTTATATTCAAAGTACCAACCCCAGTTGTAGATAAAATATTTCCATTAATTGAAGAACTTGCTTGTGCGGTCCCTCCTGTAATATTATATGTTAGCACACCAGTAGAATTAGTTGATGCAGCTAAAGCAGTTGCTCCTAATCCTACAATTGAGTTGGCATTAAACACTAATGTTGGGTTTGCCTTTGCTATAGTAAATGTTTGAGAAACAGACGGTGCAGGGAAATAATTAGCATTTCCAATTTGATTTGCAGTAATAGTCACATTTCCAGTGCCAACTATTGTTGCAGTAGTTCCAAGAATATCTACATTACCGATTGCATTATAATTAACCGGCAAACCTGCACTTGAAGTGCCTCCTAATGATATAGGAGCATCTCCAAATGTTTTATTAGGAATAGCGCTGAATCCAGTAATAGTTTGAGTTGCTTTTGAAATATTAAATGTCTGAATCACAGGGATAGCCGCACTATAATTTGAATTTCCTGCTTGGATAGCCGTAATTGATGCATTTCCCGCTCCTAGTATTGAAACTGTATTTCCCACCAAGGAAATTGGTCCACTACTAATATAACTAACCGGCAATCCAGAAGTTGCAGTTGCTACAGAAATTGTAAATGGGGCATTTCCATAAATTTTATTAGATATTGGTGTGAATCCAATAATAGATTGCATCGCAGGATTGATTGTAATTACTGCATAAACAGTTGCTGCAGCAACCACATTTGCATTTCCGGGTTGTGAGCCTGTTACAGTTACAATACCTCCGGCTAAAGCGACATAGTTTATCCCATTAATTGAAAGTATATTTTGATTTGAAGATGACAAAATCACATCCAGACCTGATGTAGCAAATACATTTCCAAAATTGCCTGTGGCCCCATACATCAATGATTGATTATTTAAACCAAGTATTGACTGATTTGCCACAATGGTGAATAAATTCCCTTCATTAATACTTCCGGATTTATTAGAATTTCCGAAGTAGATATTCGACCCAATTTGACTAAACTGTATTGTTTTCCCTCCGGAGGCATATGGACTCAAGTTAGCTACAACATGCACGTATGATATACCAATTGGTAATTGAGCGTATGGATAAACATAAATATTCTCATTGTTACCTGATGAAGCTTGAGTTTCAGCAATTTTTACAGCATTTTGATCAAATGTAGGGCTACTGCTTAAATAATATTCAAAGGCATTATTACTTTTAAAATCTGATCCTGAATAGTTACCTTTCATATTATATATATAAAAATAACTTAAAGTAGCTGTAGCACCACTGATAGTAATTCCAAAAGAATGAACCAACTGATTATTTTGTCCAGCATATAAGGTATTTCCAACAATAGGGTTTGAGGCAACATTGATAATAGGAGAAGCAATTGTAAATACACTTCCGGCACTCAAGAGACCACCTGTGATAGAATAGGAGAACATATTTCCAGAAATTGAAACGGGATCTACAAATAGGGTACGTCCATTAATTGCATTGTTTCCTATATTACATGAGATATAAATGTAACTTTTTCCAGGTAAAATCTGATAGCCCGCATTGCTAACTGCAAAAGATTCACCCGAACCAATTGTCCCATTCCAGTTATATATATTATTAGCAGTATTGGGATTGAAACCAAAATTAGGAGATTGTGAATGAAAAAGTTTATAATAGTTTACATCGTTTGAAGAGAAAGCACCATTCATATTAAATTTTAGATTGTTAAGATTAATTGGTGCGTTAGTATTAATCTCAAGAGCATAAATCAAAAAGTCACTTGTAGATTTGCCAACCGTACTAGCAGCAATTGGAACATTGGCAACTGATATTACAGGGCTTAATACTGTGTAGGTTTGACCAATAAATAAATTATTTGAAACTATTCCACTTGAGAAATTACTTCCACTAAACGACCCAATATTTAATTTGATTGTTTTACCATCGGTTGCGGTGTTCAATACATTATATGCTAAAATATGGTAATATGATGTTCCGGAATTAAAATCATTGTTAAGATAAAAATTAAATACATCTCCGGTGCCTGTTCCATTTGAGTTTACTGAATAATCATTTATATAATTATAATTATTATAGTCAAAAGAGGCAGAAGGAGATCTAACAACTGATATATAATTAATATCTGAATTAGTATAGGTTCCACTTGCAGTTAATGAGAAATTATAAATTCTTGCAGCCCCATTCGATTCAATTTTAAACCCTCCAATAGGTATATAACCTGATCCTTTGAACAAGTAACCTGGTGCTAACGGCAATGAAGAAACAGTTAATACAGGAACACCTATAGTAAATAAACTTCCAAAACTTGTTGTTCCTGAAACAACAGTAGTATTAAATTTAAAATCAGTTAGATTGGGTTTATTAACAGATAATGTGACCCCATTAGCGGTAGTGTTATTCAAATATGCTACCAAATACAAATTTTTATTAGTCATATTAATATTAAATCCTGTAAATGACAAAACGCCATTACCAAAGTTCCTAGTTGTAATCATATTTCTATTATTGTCAGGATATCCAAAATCATAATATTCCAGACCAAAATAATTTATATCCGAAGGAGATAAATTGCCTAGAATAGTAAAAACAGCTTGATTAAGATTATTATTATTATTGCTGTTTGAAGTAATCGCTAATTTATAAATTATTGCACTTGAAGAAGGAGATAAAATTGAGCCTAAAACTGTATTAACGGAATTAACAGTTAGCACATTTTGGAATATTTTTGCATTTCCAGGCATAATATTATTGGTTATTGTTGTAGTAGGAGTGTTACTTAATAATTCTACCCCAGTAACTGCTACATAATCTCCAACAATTGGTGTTTGGTAATACGTCCAAATATATAAATGATAATATTTAGTTTGTCCAGGTGCAAATACGGCACGATTATTATTAAGATTTAAACTAAAAGTTTGGTTATTGCTATTCCCATTATAAAAATTAGCAATTTCGTTATTAAGTGCTGTTGGAGGAAATGGGGTAGCCGTTTCGTAAATATATAAATAATAGAATTCATTAGAATTGAAAACCCCAGATAAACTTAAATTAATATAATCTAAATTACCACCTACAATGCTACTATTTTTAATAGCAAAAGAGAAAATGGGTTTTTGTTCATATGTGTTCAAATTTAAGTATTTAGGGAAATTGTCGGGCAGGTTGTAAGCAATAAAACTTGAAGACAATATTGTAAATACCGAACCCATAGAAGTGCTACCTAATACGGTTGCATTAGGGAAAGAAATATCAGTTCCATTTATTGGATTTACTGATAGAGTATTGTTAATTGTTGAATTTGAATTTAAGTTAACTACGACATATATATACCCACTTCCTACAGGCAATTTGTCATAAACACCAAAATTAAACAATTCTCCACTTCCCGTTGAGTTATAAGAATAAAAGTTGGAATACGTGTAGTTTGAATTACTGTTAGGATTGTAAATCTCATCATTTGATCTTACAAATGAAAAATAACTGATATCAGATGAAAGGAAAGTACCCGAAATACTTAAATAAACATCTTGAATATAAGCTGGTGCACCGGTAACAGTGTAACCAAATTTATAAATAGGAAAATAGGATTGACCCACAGGAATACCCCCAGCCTGAGGTGCAATATTTGCAGATGAAATTTTCAAAGTAGGTATAATGATTGGGTATAATATACTTTGTGAAGTGGTAATTATTTCAGTGACATTTGGATCAAAATCAATAATAGTTGGATTTACTCGTAAAGTATTTCCTTGTGCAGCATTAGATGACATATTTGCATATAAAAAATAATACACGATGTCATTTGCATTATAATTAACATTATATCCTCCGAAAGTTAAATTCGAACCCGGACCTGTAATATTATAATTACCATTTACATAGTAGTCTAAATCTTTAGGATTACCAGTATAGTTATAATACAAATAGAACCCATCAATATCTCCTGAAACAAATGTACCTGATGTATTAAAAATTACATTTTTCAAATTAGAAACCGGGAAATCGCCTACTTCAACTTTAAACGCATACACAGGTTGGTAGGAAGCTCCGGGTGATAAGGCTGTTGTTGATAAAGGAATTTGAGTCACTTTAACAGTTGGTGACTTTATGGTTTGAATACCTCCTGATAATAATGTTCCGGTAATAGACCCACTGCTAATTGTTAAATCATTATTAGTAATTGAGGCAATTGAAACTGTTCTGTTTACAGTTGCATTGGTAGATACATCTGCTGCCAAATAGAAATAATAATCTGTATTTTGATAATAATATTGATCAGAGACATCAAAAGTAAGATATTGGCCTAATCCAGAAGCTGTAGCAGTAGATACTATATCGGATGCACTTGGTGAGAAATTTGAATTTTGATTTCGATACAAGGTAAATTGAGTAACATCAGTAGCATTAAAGGTTCCTTGAGTTAAGAATCTGATTTTAGAAAGAGGAATATTAGAGTTATTTGAACGAATTTTAACTGAATAAATTAGATTATTTTGAATACCTTGTCCAATGTTACCGTTTGGTGAAAATGGAGTTACAACTTGAATAGCAGGTGATGTTATAGAACGAGTATATCCCGGAACGTTGTTTGAACCATTTACACCAACAAATGAAACATTACTCATTGGATTAGATTTAATCCCCACTGTTACACCTGAATTTGTTGATAATGTAGAATTAATATCTGCAGTTACCGACAAATAAATCAAAGTGTTATTGTATGCCAAATTAATTGTATTCGTACCTACGCTGGATGAATTAAAAAGTATTTTGCTTCCTGATGCAATTCCAGAAGCGGTAGCAAGTAAAACAGGATTACTACTATAATTACCTTCGCGACCCCACAATTTGAAAACAGTAACATCAGAAACTGCATAAGTTCCAGTCGTAGAAAAAACTCCGGCTTGAAAAACTAAATTAGTAGAATTACTAATGTAGGAATACGCTTTAAAAAGCTCATTATTTTGAGATCCAATTGCCATGGGTCCTGAAGAAACACCATTATTGTTAAAATTTACTGAACTAATTGAATTAATTGTAAGATTGCTTCCTGTATTTGGATCACTAATATATTTTGAAGTTCCTGAAGGAACTATAGTATTAAAATTATTAATCGTTATATTATTTCCTAAGGTTGCAGTAGGTTCAATATCAACCGTTATAAAAAAACGATCATTTGAATTTAAGGGTTTAGTAAAATTCAATCCTGCAAAAGTCACGAAAGTACCTGACCCTGGTACAGAGGTTACGTACAATAATTTTGACTTATTCGAATAAAGTGAAATACCATTTGAATTTTGCCACAATTTTAAACTATTAGGTTTTATGTCAGTAGGGCTGAAAGTTCCCGTTAGTTGAAAAGAAATGGAAGTCAACGTTGAATTATTACCTGAACTTATATACCAAGAATACAAAATGTTATTACTTGATCCGGGTGACAAAGTATAACTTGGACTATAATCTTTATATGCGTATACGTATTGTGCTTTAATGGAAAAAGATATTAACGAAAGCAATATAATTGTGAAGCTTAGAAAGAATGATTTCGGGTAATTATTTAATTTCATAAGAGCTGTTTTTAGTAAATTTTGGTGCGAAGCTAAAAGTTTTTTTGGTACTTCAGATGGAATCTTTTATTTAAATTAAACAACAAATTTCTTTAATTTTTGAGGAAACTATCTTATATTTTTATTCAAATAATTGATTACCAATATCATAAAAGTGCTATCAAAGTTGAATAGAAAATTATTAATAAAAATATAATGCAATTTATTATTTGAATATTTATATATATAATGATCAATACTAATTTAACTTGACCACAGTAATTCCATCGCCTCCAAATTCTACTTTTTCATCTGAAAATTTCAAAACATAAGGCAATCTTTGTAGGTGTTCTCTTATCAATTTTCGAAGTATTCCATCCCCTTTCCCATGCAGTATTCGTACCTCATTAGCTGATATTAAAAGTGCTTCATCCATATATTTATCCAATTCCCCTAATGCCGCTCCGCCTCTTTTTCCTCTTAAATCAAGAGTATATCCAAAACTCAATAACCGGTCGTTGATGCTTTCTCCTTTGAGTTTGACTGAAATACTTTTTTTGTCATTATGACCACTTGGAGCTCGGACTATTCTGTTGATTTTGGTGTTAATTTTTAGTTCTCCGGCTAATAGTTCAACTTCATTTCCCTTTATTGAAAGAAGTGTAAATATGCCTTCTTGACCTTTGAAATATACTTTTTGACCCACTTTTAGCTCGGTGCTATCTGTTCCTATTTCAACTGAATCAGGCTCTTCATTTTTGATATTAGCTATTCCCAAATTCTTTTCAAGTTGACTCATTTTGCCTTTGGAATTTTGCTTTCGGGCATCTTCCAAATTTTTGGCATCCTTTAAATTTTTTAAGGTACGAGTGGTTTCATATTTGGCCTCAGTTACAATTTTTTTTGCTTCAACTTTGGCATCAGCTATGGCTTTGGACTTGCTTGATTCGATATGGGCTTTTAGTTCTTCATATTGTTTGGTTATAATTTCCAGATTTCTTCTTTGTTTATCTATTTCAATATTTTTTTTAGTAAATGATTGTTTTTCAAGTTGCAATTCTTTTACTAAGTCATCAACTTTAAGCTGCTCTTTACCGATTTTAGTTTTAGCATTTTCAATAATTAAGGGAGATAGTCCTATTTTTTGAGCAATTTCCAAAGCAAAAGAATTTCCGGGCTTTCCAACAGATAATTGGTATAATGGCGTAAGTGTTTCATAATCAAACAACATAGCACCATTTACAACACCTGAAGTATTTTGGGCAAAATATTTGAGGTTTGAGTAATGGGTATTTACTACACCATAAGCACCACTTTTCACAAAATCATCCAAAATTGACTCTGCCAAGGCCCCTCCATATTGAGGATCGGTTCCTGTACCAAATTCATCAATCAAAATCAAAGTATCCTTGCCTGCCACTTTTGCCATCTCTTTCATATTATTGAGATGCGAACTATAAGTACTCAAATCATTGTCAATGGATTGTTCGTCACCAATATCAATACATATATTTTTAAATACAGAAAACGCACATTTCTCTCCATTAGGAATTGGAAATCCACATTGAAACATGTATTGCAAAAGACCAACTGTTTTTAACATCACTGATTTTCCTCCGGCATTTGGACCTGAAACCACAAGCATTTTTTGTGATTCGTTTAACTCTAATGACATTGATACAATGGATTTATTTTGCTGTTTTAAATTAATATAAAGCAATGGATGATATACTTCTGTCCAATGAAAAACAGAAGAGTCAGAAATACGAGGTATTTCTGCTTTAATTAATAATGACAAAATTGCCTTGGCTCTTATAAAATCAATCATTCCCAGAAACCGATATGCATTTTTTAATTCCGACAAATTCAATCTTAATTTATCCGTTAACTCAGCCAATATTCTGATTAATTCTCTTTTCTCCTCGTTTTCGAGTTCCTTGATTCTATTGTTTGCATCAAATGCCTCGATAGGCTCCATGAACACCGTTTGACCAGTGTTGGATTCGTCATAGATCAATCCTTTAATTTTTCTTTTGTTTTCCGCAAAAACAGGAATAACTAACCTGCCATTTCTTACGGTAAGGGACAAATCTTCTGGTGCTTCGCCCGATTCCTGATGCTTTTTTAAAGTTTGTTCTAATTTCTTGCGAAGGGCACCTTGTTCGGCATAAAGTTCTTTTCTAATATTAAACAATTCAGAAGAAGCCTGATCTCTAATTTTGCCATTATCATCTATAACTTTATTGATTTGTTTGATTAAGTTGACATCAACAACGACTGAAACTGTCAACTCTTGTAACAAAGGTGCATTTTTACGTTTGTTTATAAACAGCACACATTGATTGATCGTTTGAAGCGATAGTTTAAGATCTCTGAATGCATCTTCAGGCAAAACTGAACCAATTATTTTTGCATGTTCCAAATGTTGGTTGACATCTATGAAATTGGAATTTGGGAAATTTTCACCTTCAGTAATAAATTGAGCAAACTCGTGTGTTTGTCCTATGAGTTTAGCAATTAATTTACTATCAGTGCTAAAGCGAATTTTTTCAACGTATTGCCGGCCTAAAACAGAAGTGCATTTTTCAGATAGCAATTCTTTAATTTTGTCAAAACCGATTTTGAATTCGAAATTAGAAGGATATAGCATTTAGTTTTTATCGCTACTTTCAAGCCCTTTTTTTAACTCCATTAAAAAATCTTTTACTTTTTCAAGTGATTTAATAGCTTCAATTTTTTCAAGGTTTTTTTGTTTATCCATTCGGATAATTTCCTTGGCTCCCTGCAATGTGAATCCCTTTTCTTTTACATAATGATATACTATGGAAATATCTTCAATATCTTCTTTTGTGTAAACCCTGTTACCTTTTTTGTTTTTTACAGGTTTAATGTTTTCGAATTCACTTTCCCAAAATCGAATTAAAGAAGTAGCTACACCAAATTGCTGTGCAACTTCGCCGATTGTATAATATTTTTTCTCAATTTCTTTTGCCTTATATGGCATGATAATTTTAAACTATAAATGATGAATTTTAAATTAAAACTTTAAAGTAAAGCTAGAATCCTTAAATTTTATTTTACTTTAACACAACCAACTTTAAAACAAAAGTAGCATTCTTCTGACAATGAAGCAATAATGAGTTAAAAATCAAAAAATCAATTTCTAAGTATTAAAATACATTTATTATTTGAGCAGATTTTTAAGGATGCCAATTTCTACGGAAGGAGAAACTTTGTCATACAAAATATGATATACCGCTTTTAATATGGGCATATCAATGTCATATCTTTTAATTATTTCGACCATACTTTTAACGGCATAATATCCTTCAGCAATCATATTCATTTCCACTTGAGCGGCCTTCACAGAATACCCTCTACCAATCATATTCCCAAACATACGATTTCGGCTAAATTGTGAATATGCCGTTACTAATAAATCGCCTAAATATGCAGAACCAAATAAATCTCTATTGGAAGGGTATGCCAAATCCAGAAAACGTTTTACTTCTTGCATTGCGTTTGAAATAAGTACCGCTTGAAAATTATCGCCATATCCCAATCCATGTGTAATACCGGTTAGAATTGAAATAATATTCTTCATAATTGCGCAAATCTCTACTCCTGGCACATCCGTTACGGCATTGCATTTGATATATCGACATGTCATTAAATTAGAGAATTGAATGGCATTATTAAAATCTTTACAAGCTATTGTGAGATATGATTGCTTTTCAAGAGCCACTTCTTCCGAATGACAAGGACCGGCAATAACGCAAAAATCTTCTTCCGGAATAGAATATTCACGTTCCATATAATCGGAAATTCTTTGGTTGGCAGCAGGTGCCATTCCCTTGACTCCGGATACAATTATTCGTCCTTTAAGATCATCTCTGTGAATTCCTTTGAATGTTTCCTTCAAAAAAGCAGAAGGTACTGCCAGTATTACATAGTCAGTTTCAAAAATTACTTTTTTAAGATTAGTATCAACTTTTACTTTTTTGGGATTTATCTGAACATCACTGAGGTATTTAGGATTGTGCTGAAAATGTTTAATAAAATTAACACTTTCGGCACTTCTTAGCCACCATTTTATTTTAACATCATTTTCTGATAATATTTTAACTATGGCCGTTGCCCAACTTCCCCCTCCTATGACCGAAACATGGTGGGTGGTGATTTTTTTGCTGATCACTATACAATTCTATTTGGTACGTACAATAATAAAAATTTTACGTATCAAACCATGAACATGTTGAAATTTAATCAAAATAATTAAAGATAATTCATTTTAAGGTTTGATTTATAAGCACTTGCAAACAAAAAATAATTAATGATGCAAGTGCTTTTTTATTTACTCGAGCACAATTTTCTTGGTAAGTTTATCTGTTCCGTTGGTTACGATGAGTAAGTAGATTCCTCTCTTGTAATCGGCTACCGGTATTTCTATATTTTCTTTATCGCTTTCGCTTTGATATACGGTGTTTCCAATCGCATCCAACATT
>JANRJY010000006.1:0-102815 GCA_033763735.1 Bacteroidota bacterium
CGGGTACTTGTGGTACGGTAATTTCTGATATAGCCAATTTGATTGTAGGTACACCTACACAGATTACCCAACATCCTACTGCAGAAACCGTGTGCGAAGGTATCCTGAAGACTACTGGCGTAACTGCAGTAGGCACAAACCTAACATACGAGTGGAACAATGGTGAAACCACCAGCAGCCAAACTACCAGCCTGCCAGGAGCCTACCTAGTAACCGTAACAGGCACTTGTGGTACTGCTGTATCCAACATAGGGCTTACCATACAAGCCAATAACAAAATAGTACAGCAACAAACCGACAAAAAAATATGCACAGGTGAAGTAGCAATGCTCCAATTTGTGGCCGATGGAGCCAACATGGGCTATAACTGGAGCAATGGAGCTACCACTTCGGGCATAGCGGTGAGTACCACAGGCACATTTATGGTTACCGTAACAGGTACATGTGGGGTAGCAGCCGTATCTAAGCCCTTTAATGTAACGGCTACGCCTTGTGGAGGCTTTACAGCGGTAGAGCGATGGTATCCGGTAGGCAGTGTAGGTATTAGTGCAGGATCAGCACATTACCAAAGTTTAGAGATTAGCCCCTCTGGGGCACCCTATGTGGCTTATCAAGATGGTGCCAATGGGAATAAAACTACGGTGCTAAGCTTTAATGGAAGCAATTGGGGTGCGGTTGGGAGTGTAGGTATCAGCACTAAATCTTCAGCTTGTCAAAGTTTAGCGATTAGTCCCTCTGGCGTACCCTATGTGGCGTATGCCGAAGTATTAATAACAACGTTTATAACGGGGTTTAAAACCACTGTACTAAGCTTCAATGGCAGCAATTGGGGGGCAGTAGGTGGTGTAGGCACCAGTGAAGGATATCTTACTTACCAAAGCTTAGCGATTAGTCCCTCAGGCGTACCATATGTAGCGTATCAAGATGATGTCAATGGGTTTAAAACCACTGTACTAAGCTTCAATGGCAGCAATTGGGGGGCAGTAGGCAGTGTAGGCATCAATGCAGGAAGCGCAGAGTATCAAAGTTTAGCCATTAGCCCCTCAGGGGTATCCTATGTAGCGCATCAAGATTATATCAATGGGTTTAAAACCACTGTACTAAGCTTCAATGGCAGCTATTGGGGTGCAGTAGGTAGTGCTGGCATCAGTTCAGGGCGCGCAGAAAGCCAAAGTTTAGCGATTAGTCCCTCGGGTGTACCCTATGTGGCTTATCAAGATGATGCCAATAGGAGTAAAACTACGGTGCTAAGCTTTAATGGCAGCAATTGGGGTGCGGTAGGTAGTGTAGGCATCAGTGCAGGGCCGACACAATATCAAAGTTTAGCGATTAGTCCCTCGGGTGTACCCTATGTGGCTTATCAAGATGATGCCAATGGGGGTAAAACTACGGTGCTAAGCTTTAATGGCAGCAATTGGGGTGCGGTAGGTAGTGCTGGCATCAGTTCAGGGCGCGCACAAAGTCAAAGTTTAGCTTTTAGTCCTACTGGCGTACCTTATGTGGCGTATTCTGATGGTGCTTTTGGCCGTAAAACTACAGTATTGCGCTATGGCTTACCGCCTATTTTTGAAAAGAAAGCTACTTTTGAAATCACCATACCCAAAACCTTCTCCGGCATAGCTACCATCACTTGGCCTACTATAGCAGGTGCTAATACGTACTGCATCCGTATATCAACTTCTTCTAATTTTACTACAGGGGTAAAAACCGTATGCGGTCTCACGGGCAATAGCTATGTGTATGACCTCAGCAACCCTAACGGCCGCACCGAAGCAGCTACCGAAACCTACTACTATCAAGTGCTGGGTGTAGATGAAGAGGGGTACTATTCGCAATGGTCGGATGCACAAACGTTTGTGGTGGATAATGCTTCTACCAATCTCCCCAAATCAGAATCTAAAAATTTGGCTACCAGCGTAAGCATCTACCCCAACCCAGCCACCACTGAGCTTAATGTAACTGCACCTGCAAATAGTACATTGGTCATTTATAATTATTTGGGTTCGGTAGTGCTTTCTAAAACCTTACAAACCACAGAAACCCAATTGGATATTTCGAGCCTCTCCAATGGCGTGTATGTAGTAAAAGTTGGGGATAAAGTGGTAAAAATGATTAAGCAGTAGTCACAAACTATAAAAGGCAATTTGAAAGTCATACCAAGTTTAACTTGGTATGACTTTTTTACTTCAACCAATCTTTGTATCAAAAACTCGATAAAGTTTTTTTTATCTAACCAACATATTCAGCCGATTCTACCTTGTTAAATCTGCTTCCGTACAATCCGAAATAAACGATGTACAAATAACAAGCTGCAGGTATTAAATAAGCATATTGTAATCCTGTAAAGTCAGAAACCGATATCACTAATAAAGGGATAATTGCGCCCCCAACTATTGATGCTATAAGTATTGAAGCTCCCTCTTCAGCAAAATGTCCTAAACCATTGATACCTAATGTAAAAATTGATGGAAATAAAATAGAGTTGAAAAAACCAACTGCAACTATTGAAATGATTGCAATGTTTCCATTTGAAAATACAGAAACACATGTAAAAAACGCGGCACTCAAAGCAAATCCTGCAACAACTTTTCTGGGAGATAAATCTTTAAGTATGAATCCACCAATTATTCTACCTGCTAGTGCCATTCCCCAATAATATTGAATATATTCAAAAGCTTTAGCTTCTGTTATAAGGTTAGCTCCGATATTAGGTAACATCAAGTATGGAAGCATATACACTCCAATTGCAACCTCCGCGCCTACATAAGTAAAAATCGCAATTGCTGCCAATAATAAGTGCCTGATTTGCAATACATTATTAAATGAAGTACTTGTTGACTTTACTAAAATTGGTAGTGAAGAAGTTTTGAATTCAGGAAGTTTGGAAATGTAAAAAATGCCGGCTAGTATGGCTACTAATATTGCCATAAAAAGATATGGAGTTTTGATTATTAAAGTTTCAGCATTCCTATATTCTTCAGGAGAAAGAGAAGACATCATTTCCGGATTAATCTTGGTAATTGAATATATAATAATAGTTCCAAAAATAACCGTGAACACCCTACCTGCTGAGTTTAATGACTGTGCAAATGTTAAATTTGATGCCTCAAGCTTTGGCTTACTCTGTAGTACAACATATCCATTGGCTGCTATTTGAATACAAGAAACCCCTGAACCTACAATAAACAATGATGCCAAAAGAAAAATATAACTTCTGGTTTCAGCCGCAAAATAAAAAGAAAAACAACCAATAGAAACCGTCAGTAGCCCAATAATTATGCCATTTTTGTACCCAAATCGATCTATGACCTTGGCAAAAGGATATGATACAATTAAATATGATGTAAAAAATGTAAAATGCAACATGAGCGCTTCGTTAAAAGTTAATCCAAACTCGTACAAATGAGGAATTAACAAATCGTTCAGTTGCGTTATAAATCCAAATACAAAAAATGTAAGTCCTAATATGGCCTTATCATAAAAAGTTACTTTTAAACTAAAATTTTCTCTTATTTCAAGTAAAGTTTTCATGCGGTATATGTTATTTTATTTATAAAAATAATACTTTGGCAAAACAAAATCATAACAACCCAAATCAACAAATACATTATTTATATTAATGTTTTATAATTGCTTTTTACGCAATACTAAACATTTTTTTAATTTAATACTTAAATATAGTACTGATAATTATTGACTTATACGAATATAAATAAACTATGATTACAATTTTGGATATTCATATCCATATCTCTTCTTGATTTTCTTTTTCTTCAAATATTCTACCTTTATGGTCATATTGATATTTTCAATAGGTCTATCTCGTTGGTCTTTGGCTTGATTAGCAATATTTTCAACTACATCAATCCCTTTAATTACCTTTCCAAAAACCGTATAATTATTGTCAAGAAAATGCGTTCCGGCAGCATTTTCAACTATATAAAATTGTGATCCACTGGATTCCTTATTTGGGTTAACCTGATCACCCATTCTAGCTGCCGCTAAAGCACCTTTATCGTGTAAAAATTTAGGATTAAATTCTGCCGGGATTGTGTATCCTGGCCCACCTAATCCATCGTTGTTTGGATCATTATCTTTTGAATTGGGGTCACCACCTTGAATCATAAAGTTTTTAATAATACGGTGAAAAGTGGTGCTATCATAGAACTTACTTTGGGCAAGTTTAATAAAGTTCTCTTTATGTTTTGGAGTTTCATCAAACAAAATCAGGTTAATATTCCCCAATTTCGTTTGAATGGTAACTACATAATCTCTTTTCGATTTATTCTGAGCATAAGTTGAGTTGTAAACAAGTATTACAGTTATTATAAAAAGTTTTTTCATTGTCTCCTTTTAATTAATTGTTTGAATTTGATTTAATTTCTTTAAGAATTTCGGAACCACCATTTTCCAAAACCCAGTTTGCTAAATTAATAGCTTCATTTTGTGATGATTCAACTGAAGTTTTAATATTTTTGTTTATATTTATTTTGCCATCCAAACTTATAATTCCACCTTTAATTTCAATCTGATTATCACTTACAAAAGTAGCTAATACATAAGCCGGAATGCTGCATCCCCCATTCATTGTTTTTAAAAATGTTCTTTCAGATTCTATGCAAATTTGAGTTGGTGTATGATTAATAGTTTGTCGAACAATTTGATATTTTTCTGAAGACAAATTGGTTGATGCTTCAATTGCTATAGCTCCTTGACCTGCTTGTGGGGTAAAAATATCAATTGACAACTGCTGAACTATGTATTTGTCATAACCCATTCTATGCACACCTGCATAAGCCAGTAACAATGCATTGCACTGCCCTTCTTCAAGCTTTCTAATTCGCGTTTGTAAATTACCGCGAATGTCTACCACTGAATTGTTCGGAAAATAATGTTTTAGTAAAGCCACTCTACGTGTAGATGATGTGCCAATTATAAAACTATGAACGGAATTATCTAATCGTAATTTATCGTCAAAACTCACCAAAACATCATTAACTTTTTCTCTTTCTCCAAATGCTATAATGTGCAAATTATCAGGTAATTGCGATGGCAAGTCTTTAGCACTATGCACTGCAATGTCAATATTTCCACTTAAAAGTTTTGACTCAAGTTCTTCAGTGAAAACCCCCTTTGAACCTATTTTGGAAAGAGCAACATCGAGTATTTTATCACCTTTGGTTTCAACTACAATTATTTCTGTTTGCACACCTGACTTTTGTAACAAATCTGCAAAGTGATGTGCCTGCCATAATGCCAATTTACTGCCTCTTGTTCCTATTTTTATGAGCATACTTAAGTTAATTTCAAATAAATGCAATAAAAAAGGGTAATCGATAATTTCGCAAAAACAAAGCCCTGTATTTCTAAGAAATACAGGGCTTATTTCATTATTAAGCGGTTCGGACGGGACTCGAACCCGCGACCCCATGCGTGACAGGCATGTATTCTAACCAACTGAACTACCAAACCTAAAATTTTTTATCTTTTTTGAAAGAACCTGTAACAACAGTCACAGTAATCAAAAATTTTGGGATACCCCATTCGCTTATAAAATGGGAGTGCAAAAGTATGAATTTATTTAATTTTTAAAATTAATTTTTATCTTTTTTTGTACTTATATCTAATGGAACCAATAATCGTACTGAGAAGTTCCTTCCCATATTGAAAACCCCTCTTCTTCCATTTTGCGGGTTGGTTTCCAAATATTTTAATCTGCTTTGATGACTTTGGTAAATTTCGTCAAGTAGGTTAGTGCCGGTTATATAAATGGAACAAATGGTTTTACCTGAATTATTCGTAATATCTGTTCCAATGCCTGAATGTAGTAAAAAATAAGCCGGAGTTTCAGTTTCGGTATTGTACGCCAACATCGGTCGGTTTTGAATTTGATTATATTCTCCTTCCACAAAAAAATGTGCATTTCTGATAATGGGCAATAATTTATCTTTATTCAATTGAACTCTTGATATCCATCGAGGTGCTGGCATAAGGGGCAAATTTCGTGCATCTTCGTTTTTGGCTGTTAAGTTTTGACCAATTACCATTGAATAGTTTTGAGTTAGACTCAACCACTTAGCAGCCGATGGATTATATGTAATTACTCCCTCCAATCCATATAATTGTGCATTGCCTTGCACGTATCGGTATGCGGTAACGCCATTTATTGTAGAGTCACCTGAAAGTCCAGACAACTTTTCTGTGTAAATAAAATTGTTAATAATGTTATTGAACAAAGCAAAATCTAGATAAACATTTTTGCCTTCAAATTGGGTGCCAATATCTGTTTGAAATGATTCTTCAGAACGCATTTGAACATCCCCTATTTCGTATCGGAATGTACCGGCATGTTCACCATTAGATGATAACTCGGCCACTGACGGTGCTCTAAAACCCCTTGCAATATTTGCTTTAATTCCCAATTTTTCATTAATCCGATACACAACTCCTATACTTCCTGTTATATTGGTAAATGTTTTATTGAGTCCACCGAATCTTTCTTGTGCTCCCAAAACAGGGTTTAAGGTAAAACTTCCGTTGGGATCGATATACAATTTGTTGATATTAATAATTCTAATGTCATTTCTAATACCACCGCTGATAATCAATCTGCCAAATTTCTTTTTTGTAAAAACAAATACGCCATTGTCGAACAAATTAAAGTCCGGATATAAAATTTCATTTCCTTTGTTATTCATTATTTGGCGCATACCGTTGCTGCCAATGGTTGTTTCCCAGCCTTTCCAATCAGGCAAATTAAATCGGGCATCGTAAAACAAAGTTTGTAAATAGAAATACAAATCCGGATTTCCTCCAATTGGATATTTGACACTATATTCTTTACGCTCATTTAACGAATAGCCCACATTAACTACTATTGAAGAACGACCAATTGCAAAAAAGTTATTAGTAGATAATTTTTGATTGGTTAGATTTTGTGAATTGGTGTTATTAATTGTTCTTGAATTTAATTCATTCTCCGCAACTGTTTCAGTTATTTCAATCCCTTGATTATCAAGATGTGTTTTGGTAAATTTTCCATCTTTATCTCTAGTGCCATCTATTACATTAATTTCTTGATTCCATCTGGCAAAATAAACTCGTGAATATCCCCATTTTTTTTGTAATCCTACTAATCCATTTACATTCAAATTTTCCCTGAAATTTGATCCGTATACCCTTCCATCTAATCGGTTTTGATAGTTGGAGGAATTTTTGGAACTGGTCCGCGCCATCCAGGTTATTCCTTTTTGATTACCTGATAACATTACAGAACCACCCAGTAATGCACTGTTTGTTTGGTAGTTAGTAAGAAACTGGCCTTTGATTTTGCCTTCTTCCACTGGTCTTGCTGAAAGTACCGACATTACACCCCCCAAACCATCAGATCCATACATCAAACTTCCTGCTCCTTTTATTATTTCATATTTATCAATTGAATATTCATCAACATGAATACTATGCTCTTCTCCCCATTGGTTGTCTTCCTGTCTGATTCCATCATGCATTGTGATTACCCTGTTAAAGCCTAAACCTCTGATGATAGGTTTTGAAAGTTGAGGGCCCGTTTGTACTTGCGACATACCAGGCATACGAGCTACTGCATCTACCAGATTTTGCGATCCTGACCCTAACCATTGTGCCTGACCCATGGTCATAATTGCTATCGGACTTTCTTTCACAATGGTTTTTATAGATGCACCAGACACAATCACTTCATCTGTGGATACTGTTGCATTTTCCATTATAAATTGGATATTTGTATCGGATTCAAATTTTATTTTTTGCGCTAATGTTTTATGTGCAATGAATTTAATTTCAACCAAATACTTACCCTTAGGCACATTAGGGATTTTAAAATTTCCGTTTTCATTTGTAGATGCACTCAATCTGATTTCAGGAATAAAAATGACAGCTCCAATTACCGGTTCATTATTTTCAATATGCTTTATTGAACCTGAAAATATGATTTGTGCAAAAGACATTGAACTTGTTATTACTGACAACAAGCAAAAAATCAATACATTAATTATATTTCTTATCAATTTTTTTAGGCAAACCTAAAAATATTTCAACCACCAAACAAATATTTAGTAAAATATTTTAGACGCACCTAAATTAAAAAGTTATACAAATTGATATTTGTCATTTAAATGTTAAAAAGTCGGATATGTGTATCTTTTGTTATACAATAGAATTATCTTTGCACCCGATTTGACTGAATTAATAATTATGATACAGCAAAAAATAACCTTCAACAACAGAGTAAAACCTGAATTTGCATCTGAATTAAGAGAAAAAATCAATGCTTATTTTGACCAAAATCATCTTTCTACCTTTGGAGGTAGCCGAATTGTTTTGCGCGCAATTGCAATGTTGTCGATGTATTTTGTTCCCTATTTATTAACTTTATTTGTACCCATGCATCCGGTGGCATTTTATATCTGTTATGTAGTAATGGGATTTGGTATTGTCGGAATTGGTTGTGCTATCCAGCACGATGCCAATCATGGAGCCATGTTTGAAAATGACACTTTGAATCGTTTGTTTGGATTTTCGCTTGATTTGATAGGTGGGAATTCCTATTTCTGGAAGATTAAGCATAATGTTTTGCATCATACTTACACAAATATTCATGGTAAAGATGAGGACATTAGCGTTGTTCAGTTTTTAAGGTTATCTCCAAATGCTCCATTAAAACCTGTTCACAGATTACAACACATTTTTGCATGGTTTGCTTATAGTACTTTGACATTTTTTTGGGCTTTTTATTTAGATTTTCCAAAGATCACTCGCTATAGCGGTAATACTACTCAAAGCACTAAAGAACCGCATCCGGCATTTGAAATATTTATGTTGTTCTTTTTGAAACTGCTTTATATTACCTACACTTTAGTAATACCAATATTTGTGATAGGTCTCAGTCCTTGGATGGTAATTTCAGGATTCATTCTTATGCACCTGATTGCCGGGCTTACGATTACAACTGTATTTCAATTGGCCCATGTGGTTGAAGATACTGTTCATCCAGCACCTACTTCAGAAGGACAAATTGACAATGCTTGGTTTATTCATCAAATGGAAACCACCGCAAATTTTGCAACTAAAAACAAGTTTATTACTTGGTTTATAGGTGGATTAAACTTTCAGGTAGAGCACCATTTGTTCCCAAAAATAAGCAGTGTTCATTATCCGGATATTAATCCTATAGTGATTGAAACAGCAAAGAAATATGGAGTACCTTATAATGAAATGCCAACGATGACCAATGCGGTGGTGTCGCATTACAAAATGCTGAAAAAGTTTAGCAAAGAATAGTTTACTTTATTCTAATTATTTGTATTACGAATTTTTTCAAAAAATTTATCAGGGTTTTTTCTACAATCCCAGATAGTTATTATTTGAATGGTTTCATCAATAAATCTATAAGTAGTATAATAATCTTTGATAAGTTTTACTCTCACATTTGAAACTTCCGTCAGTATTCCTATTTCCGGATGTTCACTAATAATTTCAATGGCTTGAATAAAAAGTTCATTCAACTTGATGCTATAAGTTTTCGATCTATTACGCTGAATCCAATAATCAAGTATTTCGTAACGGTCCTTTTGGGCTTGGGCAGACTATATTATTTTTTTAGCCATTCATCCACTTTCTTATTTGCCTCTTCACTTTTTAAAAAATCACCTTTTTCTATTTGTGTTATACCTAATAATACAGCCTCTTTATGTTTTGAATCTAATTTAATTAGGTCTTCAGCGCCTAAATCAATATCGAGTAAAAGGTTTATTTCTTTAAGCAATTTATGGTCTTCAATCTTTGCTATTTTATTTATTGCTAAGGTCCTTAATTCAATTGTGGTGTTCATTATTTCTGTTTTAATAAAGTTATGCAAAAAAAGTAACAATTCAAAATTGAACTCTTTAATCTTTATGCTTAGCCTCATTCCAATATTTGTCCATTTCTGCTAAAGTCATTTTGGATAATTCTTTGCCGTCTTTTTTGGATTCTGACTCTAAATAATTAAATCGTTTTATGAATTTTCGATTCGTTTTTTCTAATGCATCTTCTGGATTGATATTTAAAAATCGTGCATAATTAATTAGCGAAAACAAAACATCTCCAAACTCCCCTTCGAGTTTTTCTTTGTTAATTTCTTCGGCTGATGATTCTGCTTCAAATTCTGCTAATTCCTCTTGAACTTTATCCCAAACCTGACTTTTTTCGTCCCAATCGAAACCTGCGCCTCTGGCTTTTTCTTGAATTCTGATTGCTTTTACCAATGCCGGTAAAGTAGTAGGTACACCTGAGAGCACTGTTTTGTTGCCTTCTTTTAGTTTAATTTGTTCCCAATTCTGTTTGACTTGTTCTTCGTTTTCAACTTTTACTTCACCATACACATGTGGATGACGGATGATCAACTTTTCACAAATTCCATTTAATACATCTGCTATATCAAATTGATTGGTTTCTGAAGCGATTTTTGCATAAAACACTATATGCAATATCAAATCGCCAAGTTCTTTTTTTATTTCATTCAAATCATTGGAACTTATGGCATCCGAAAGCTCATACACCTCTTCTATTGTTAAATATCTAAGGCTTTCTATGGTTTGCTTTTTATCCCATGGACATTTTTCACGCAATTCATCCATGATGGTGAGTAAGCGGTTGAAGGAGTCGAGCTTTAATTGAAGATGATTTTGCATAATTATAAACTATTCTAAAGCTTCTGCATCCGCCTTGTCTTTGGTTCGTCCAGTACTTAATTTATTCTTTTTCAGACTTTCTATATCGATTAAATTTATTTTTAGTCCTTCAATTTCTACTATTTCTCTTTTTTCAAAACATTCTTTAAATTCTAAACCATCAATATCATTTATAATATCAATTCGAAAAGGAGGTTGTCCAAGTTGAACAACAGAACCTTTATCCGTAAAATCAGAAACTTTAATATCCAAAGAGCTAAATCCAAACTCTTTAAGAACGATTATTATTTTATCGGCATTATTAATAGAAATATTTACCCAAAAGTCAATATCAAAAGTTGCTCTTATGTGACCGTGCAAAGCCAAAGCATAGCCTCCCACTAATAAATATTCAACATTGTTTTTATTTAACAACTCTATAAACTCTCTGAAATCCTTTTCGAATATCTTCATCTGAGTACATTAGTGAAAAAAAACGGCTTCTCAATTGGAATAATGCTGCCAAACGTGACTCGTGACTTTGAGTGCTCCAGAAATGAATATCCTTTGGTTGATTCTCTGTTTTACCCACCCAAAATATTGTTCTATCTAATCCCATCAAATTAGTTTTAAATAAAGATTAAAAATAGAAATTTTATATCAATATTAAAGACAAAGTGGATAAATATAAATTCATTCTTTAACAAAATCGAAGGTTTTAGTTTTAGATTTGTGATTTGAAATAATATCAATGACATTAATAAAATCAATTTCGGGAATAAGAGGCACCATCGGTGGCATACCGGGAGAATCACTTTCTCCTTTAGATATCGTTCGATTTACGGCTGCATTTGGCACATGGATTAAACAAAATTCCGGAATAAAGAAAGTAGTAATAGGAAGAGATGCCAGACCCTCAGGCAAAATGGTTTCTGATATCGTTACTTCCACATTATGTGGCTTGGGAATTGACGTTGTCGATTTGGGATTGAGTACCACACCTACCGTAGAGATGGCAGTTACTGAAGAAAAAGCAGGAGGCGGCATCATCATTACTGCAAGTCATAATCCTGTTCAATGGAATGCACTCAAACTCTTGAATCAGAAAGGGGAATTCATTTCCGCTGCTGATGGCAAAACAGTATTGGAAATTGCTCAAAATGATGCATATTCATTTGAAGAAGTAAGCAAATTAGGCAAAGTACGAGAAGACAATACATATATCCGCAAACACATTGATGCCATTTTGAAATTACCTTTGGTCAATAAACAATTGATTACTTCTGCTAATTTTTCAATAGCTATAGATTGTGTTAATTCAACAGGTGGAATAGCTATTCCAATGTTGCTCGAAGCTTTGGGAGTCCGCAAAATTACCAAAATTTATTGCGAACCGGACGGACATTTTCCTCATAATCCTGAGCCATTGCCCGAAAATTTAGGATTTATTTCAGCTGAAATAGAAAATGGAGACTTTGACCTAGGAATAGTAGTTGACCCTGATGTAGACAGGCTATGTTTTGTATGTGAAGATGGTACTATGTTTGGTGAAGAATATACACTGGTTTCCATTTCGGATTATGTATTGTCGCAAACTCCCGGAAACACAGTTTCTAATCTTTCTTCAACACGCGCATTGAGAGATGTGACCGAAAAAAGAGGAGGCAAATATGCTGCAGCTGCTGTTGGTGAAGTCAATGTCGTAACCAAAATGAAAGAAATCAATGCCATTATTGGGGGTGAAGGAAATGGTGGTATTATTTATCCTGAACTGCATTATGGAAGGGATGCTTTAGTAGGTATTGCATTGTTTTTGACTCACTTAGCTCAAACCGGCAAACCAATTTCATTTATTAAAGCTGCTTTACCTCATTATCATATTTCTAAAAATAAAATAGAACTTAACCCCGATATAGATGTTAAAAAGGTACTTGAAGGGATGAAACTAAAATATAAAAATCATCCTATCGATACAGAAGATGGTGTTAAAATTGAATTTGATAAAGAATGGGTACATTTGCGTAGTTCTAATACAGAACCTATAATAAGGATATATGCGGAATCCGAAACCATGGCAACTGCTGATTTTCTGGCTCAAAAGATAATATCTGATATCAAAGAAATTATTAATCATTAAATAATGAAATTACATTTTTGGTTTTCTTCTGTTCAACATTTTCACAAAACACCTACACTGCTTAAATTAACCTCAGCAAGTATAGTTGTAGCATATTATGTATTGGCCATCATTTTAGTAGAAGATTACTATCACATCAATTTCAAACCTAATCCAACCATATTTTCATTGATGGGTTTGGTTCTTGGGTTATTATTGGTATTCCGAACCAATACAGCTTACGACCGATGGTGGGAAGGACGCAGAATGTTGGGTGAGCTAACCAATCAAACCAGAGCCCTTGCTATGAAACTGAATGCATTTTTGCCAAATGAAGATTATGAAAATCGTCATTATTTTGCTACAATGATAGGCAACTATGGCATAGCCATGAAAGAACACCTTCGTAAAGGAGTGAAATTTGAAGAGCTTGAAATGGACGATCATCATGAACTGGAAGTGCTTCAAAAGTCAATTCATGTTCCTAACAAGATTGCCTCACTAATTTATATGAAAATCAACAATTTATACAAGAACAAAAAATTCACAGAAGAACAGTTTTTAGTCATTGACCGTCAAATGACCGTTTTCACAGATGTTGTAGGTGCTTGTGAAAGAATTAAAAACACACCCATTCCATTTGCATATACCATTCACCTTAAAAAATTCATATTTTTTTACATACTTATTCTGCCTTTTGCATTGATTTACGACTTGCATTACTGGTCCATAATATTGATGGTCATTATATTTTATGCTTTTACTGGCTTAGAAGTAATTGGAGAAGAAATTGAGGACCCATTTGGTAAAGATATGAATGACCTCCCTACCGATAGTATTAGTATCAACATCAAAAAGAATATTTTCGACATCCTTTTAACTTTTCCTCAACTTCAAAAACCATGAAAACCAGCATATTCTTTTGTATATTTCTTAACTTACTAGTAATCAATATCTTATTCGGAGGAGATCCCATTTCTTCAAAAGTTGAAATGTACAAAGGACGCCCTACGATATTTATCAATGGTAAAGCCGAATTGCCTATTATTTATGCGCTTACCGATGTACCAGGGGGCAGATGGAGTTGGGAAGAAATTCCTCAGGCAAACATTAAGTTGTATTGTGAAACAGGTGTAAAAATATTTCAGGTTGATGTATTTCTGCAACATATTTGGAAGGAAGATGGAACCATGGATTACTCTATTCCCCTAAAACAAATCAGAGGAATAACAGAAGTTTGTCCAAACGCCAATGTAATGTTTCGTTTTCATGTAAATGCACCTCCTTTTTGGTTTGACAAAAATCCTGATGAGGCAGTAGTGTATGATTCACTTGGCACTCCATATTATAGCCCAAATGTAAAATATGGAGTGGTTCAAAGATTGTTGGATGGTGATGCAAGAGCCACAAAACGAGTTTCTTTGGCATCAGAAAAATGGAAAACTGAAATATCAGCCAAAGTCAACCAATTTTTAAGAGAGTTTTCAAAATATCCGGAAGCTAACCATTTGGCTATCATTCAGATAGCCTGTGGTGTGTATGGCGAATGGCACTATTGGGGCTTCAATGGTCGCGACCCTGATTTAAGTCAGGCAATGAACGATAAATTCAGAGAATTTGCGCTCAAAAAATATGTAACAGATGCTTCACTGAAAAAAGCCTGGAATGACAAAAACATCACCTTTAATACCATTCAAGTACCTAATTCAACAGAAAGAGCTGTGACCGGTGATTATGTGTTCAGAAACCCTATGACTGATCGCAAAGTGATTGATTACTATGAATGCCAGCACAATGTGGTGGCTGATGATATTATTCATTTCAACAAATTAGTAAAAGAAAATTGGCCTCGACCCATCATAACCGGCTCATTTTATGGGTATTATTTTTCCGTGTTTCATAGGCAGGCAGCCGGAGGACATTTGGCGGTTCAAAAAATACTCAAATCGCCTTATGTCGATTTTTTGAGCGGACCTCAAGTGTATTACCCTGATACCAAAGATGGCGGACAACCCTATAGAAGTCGTAGTTTAATCACCAGTATGCGATTAAATGGCAAATTATGGCTCGATGAATATGATCAACAACCGGTTAGAGTATTTCCGTTTGCTGATGGCACGAGAGATAATAGGGTCAAATTTGACTCCGTTATGCACAACAATCGTTCGGAGTTTGTTCGCAGCCTCATGAGCACCCATGCCAAAGGAATGGGCTATTGGTTATATGACTTTGGGCCGGGAACACAAGTAGTAGAAAGCCGCTCGGAATATTCCACACAAGCGGGAAATAATAATGGATGGTGGGAACATCCTGCTTTTTCAGAAGCCATGCGAACCATTATTGGCATCAACCGCAAAATGCAAGAAACAGAGTATGAATCGGATGCGGATGTGCTAATGGTATTTGATACAGACGCATTTTATTACCTTAGAAGTGTCAATGGTGGCGACCCTGTAACCCATCCCCTACTCGACTGGACAACGCTTGCAACCTACTACTCCAGTGTGGTGTTTGATCCCATTCACATTGATGACCTTGAAAAAGTAAACCCTGCTAAGTACAAAGCCATTGTGTTCGTAAATACATTCTTAATGAGCGAAGGCAAACGCAAATATATCACTGAGCAATTGGCACAAAATGGAAGGAATTTAATCTTCTTTTATGCACCCGGATATACTGATGGAACCGTTAATAACCTCAAATATATGAATGAAGTTACCGGAATGGAATTTGAAAAGGCAATGAACATTACCCCAAACATTACCCCAAAAAATGAATTCGAGAAATTTGGCGAGCTGGGTCCATGGGGTAAATGTGAAAACATATTTCATGTCACTGACAAAAAAGCGATAACACTTGGTGTGTACAAAGGCTCCAACAAAGTGGGCATAGCTAAGAAAAAACTAGCCAATGCAACCTCCTGGTACATAGGCATGCCGGTGATGGATTATAAAATTATGCAAGAAGTGTACAAGCAATCGGGCTGCACGATGTACTCAACTGAAAAAGATATTATTTACTCCGGTTCCGGATTTACAGTGTTCCACACTGGCAAAGGAGGCAAAAAAAGCATCAAAATACCCGGAGGTAAAACCATTGAAATTAACCTACCAACTAACAAACAAGCTACAGTTGTATTGGATAGCAAGACTGGGGAAGTGCTGTATAAATAAGGTGTTGACGTTTTGAGGTAATCCGCCCTTGTTGCGTGTTTTTCACCAACAAGCCTTCATACTTTGATTACAATATTTTAATTTATATTTGGTTAGCAAATTAATTGTATGTGGGTTAAATTAAAAGAAATGAGGAAAAATCTAACAATTAGAATAAGTAGCTATGCTTCATTTAGTAAAAAAAATAAATAAAATTGAGCCATATAAACTAGAACTTTTATTTAATACAGGTGAAATAAAAACTGTTGATTTTTATCAAAGTCTTAATGAATGGTCAAACGCTTCACCTTCAAAATTTGGTCAATTATTAGTACCGGAATATTTCAAAACTGTTAACTTAGATCCTGAACTTGAAACCATTTATTGGGATAATGGAATTGATTTTTGTCCTGATAATTTGTATAAATGGGGCGAATAAGGTGCTGACGTTGCGATGTTTAGACGTGTTGATGTAATTCGCCCTTGTTGCGTGTTTTCGCCAACAAGCATACATACCTTGATTACAATATTTACTTTATTTTTGAGTAATCTTAATTCATAGCCATAAAGTATCTATGCAATATTTGGCAAATTAACTTATATTTGCACTTACTATTTTACTTATATTCACACTTATGAAATCACTTGCATTTACAAGTACATTATCGCCAAATACAATAGCTTTTATAACGGAATATGCTAAAACAACTTCCAGAAATAAAAATGAAGTAATAGAAGAAGCCATTGAACTACTTCAGATAGAGTTAAAAAAGAAAAATATGACGGAAGGCTTTAAAAGAATGAATAAGGATATTGAAATGACAAAACTCGCGGAATTGGGCATGGAAGAATATTCCAATTCATTGAAAAATCAATAAAATGATTCAGGGGGATATTTATGAAGCTTATTTGAATCCTACAAAAGGAAATGAGCTGGATGGTATGCGACCAGTAGTAATTATATCAGGTGAAAGCATGAATAATTATACTAATTTGAGGATTATTTGCCCACTTACCAGCAAAGTAAAGAAGTACCCCGGAGGCGTAATATTGAAACCAACCACAGAAAATGGTTTAACTGAAACTTCAGAAATACTAGTTTCTCAAATTAGAACCATATCCACAGCAATATTTATAAAAAAAATAGGAACAATTCAATCAACTGAAATTAAAGAAATTTTGGAAGGATTGAATGATATACTTACCCTTTAAGAATAATTAGATTACACCCCCAATACAAATAAATGGAGGGTATATTTTTTATTTTACACCTTTATTTATATTTTTGGTAAACCTTTTTGGATTTAATACTTATGAATAGTTATTAGATAAAACACAATATAAATTAAGATACGATGAGAAAAATATATTTCCCATTTTCATATTTTGATCAAAAACTGATTTTTTCATTTTTCTTCATATTGTTTCAATTCACAATTTCGTGGGCACAAACTGTTGTAAGTTCAGGGATTACATGCACGCCTAACCCTTATATTTTGACCGCTAATGGTAGTATTACGCTTACAGGTACCTTTTTACCACTTGGGAGTACAAATACTGCCACCGGAATATGGGCAACCACACTTAATGGTATAGCCACTTTTAACAACAGCACAGGAGTGCTTACAGCCAATAATACTGGTAACGGTGTTGTTTATCTTAGATGGAGTTATGGTACAGGCATACCAGCCATATTGCCTGTTTATATTTTTAACAATGATACTTCCCCATGTACTCAGGCAGGTGAAATAGACAGAACAGTAAATCCAGCAGACATTCCATATGGCACTGGGGCAAATGATGTTATTTTCACCATTGCTCCTCAGTCTAATGGGAAGGTTCTCATTGGGGGGGGCTTTTCAGTCTATAATGGAATCACACGTAATTGCATCGCACGGCTTAACGAAGATGGGAGCTTAGACGGTACCTTCAACCCTGGTTTAGGTGCCTCCGGGAGTGTTCCTTCTGTAGTGTATGTAGTTGTTATGCAGTCTGATGGAAAAATATTAATTGGAGGAAATTTTACAAATTATAATGGAAGACCTCGGAAATGTATAGCAAGACTTAACGCAGATGGAAGCCTTGATAGCACTTTCAAGGTTGGATCAGGCACAAATGATGTGGTTTATACTCTTGCATTACAATCTGACGGAAAAGTTCTTATGGGCGGGAAATTTACCACATACAACGGAACAACATGTAACAGAATTGTACGACTAATGGGAGATGGTACATTAGACACTTTATTTAAATCCGGTAATGGTGCAAATGGGGATGTTCATGCAATTGTGCTACAGCCAGATGGAAAGGTATACATTGGAGGAAACTTTACCATTTACTTCAACTCAAATCGAAATCGCATTGCGAGATTAAACACAGATGGAAGTTTAGACACTTTGTTTAAATCTAGTAATGGCACTAATGGGAAAATACGAGCCATTGCTATACAGCAAGATGGAAAGGTACTCATTGGTGGAGACTTTAACAATTACAACAGTTCAGATCGAAATCACATTGCGAGATTAAACACAGATGGTAGTTTAGATGCAACCTTCATTCCTGGCACTGCCGCAAATAATTTAATTTTAACTCTTTCCCTGCAAACTGACGGTAAAGTGCTAATTGGTGGAGTTTTCACAAGCTATAACGGTTCGGATATGAATCGGATTGCAAGGTTGAAGTCAAATGGTAGTTTAGATAGCATTTTTAACCCTGGTATAGGAGCAGATAATTATGTAGATGCTCTTGCAATTCAGGCAGATGGCAAAATATTAATTGGGGGATCGTTTTCAAATTATAACTCAATTGCTCGCAATCGTGTAACTAGAATAAATACCAACGGAAGTTTAGACGCTTTTTTCAACCCCAACACTGGAGCTAATAACTATGTTTTTACACTTGACATACAACCGGATGAAAAGATACTAATAGGAGGATACTTTACCTCGGTTAGTGGCACATCCCGTAACAGAATTGCAAGACTAAATAAGAATGGTAGCAATGACACAACTTTTAACCCCGGAAAGGGCATACAATATGGATCAATTTGGGCTGTAAAACACCAGCTTGACGGGAAGATATTGATTGGTGGTAATTTTACTATTTACAACGGTGTGTTACGTAATTACATTGCAAGACTAGAACATGATGGGAGCATAGATTCTAGCTTCAACCTAGGCTTAGGTCCTAATAGCATAATTTATGATATTGCTATTCAGCCCGATGGAAAAATCATAGTTGGGGGAGCGTTTAGCAGTTATAATGGCATAAACTGCAGTGCTATTGCACGTTTGAATTCTGATGGTACATTGGATAACACCTTCATCAAAGGAATAATTGTAAATGGTCGAATTAATTCTATTGCCATTCAAAATGATGGTAAAATCCTCATAGGAGGACCATTTTACACTTACCAAGGTATTTTAAGTAAACAAATTGCCCGATTGAATTTAGATGGCAGTTTGGATATCAGTTTCAATCCAGGCACTGGAGCGGATTGGACGGTCGAATCCTTAGCACTTCAGTCGGACGGTAAGGTACTAATCGGAGGGTGGTTTGAAAGCTATAATGGAATCCCTAAGAACCGCTTAGTTAGGTTGAATTCAAATGGAAGTTTAGATAGTACTTTTAACCTTGGCACAGGACCTGATAGAGCAGTCAAAGCTATTGCAGTACAACAAGATGGGAAAATATTAATTGGTGGAGAGTTTGATAATTACAATTCAATAACCTGCAATCACATTACTCGTTTGAATAAGGATGGTACATTCGATATTTCCTTTAAATCAGGAACTGGAACAAATAATTATGTAAATGATATTGCTCTGCAATCGAATGGTAAGGCTTGGTTAGCCGGAGATTTCACTTCCTACAACCAAACTGGTGTAAATTACGTTTCGTGCATTTTAGGTTCAGGTTCTGGGACAATCACTAAGGTTCAACCTGATATGGCATCTATTAATGATACAATTAGTATCATAGGGAATAATTTGAGCAACGTATCTAGTGTCCTTTTCCCTGGGAATATTAATGCTCAATACTTCATTCAGAGCGATTATCTAATTACCACTACTATTCCATTAGGAGCTACAACTGGTTTGCTAACTCTTTCAGGAAGTTGTGGTACTTTTACTTGTTCCAATTTTTTCAAAATAGGTCTTCCCCAAACTATCAATGGTTTTAGTACTATTATTGGACAAACATTTAGCAGTGCGCCATATACCATATCAGGTGTGTCGGCCAGTTCAGGATTAACTGTTACATTTTCAGGCAATAACTTGGCTGTGGCTTCGGTTTTAGCCAATGGAGTAATTTCTATTTTGGGTGTTGGAAACATTACTATTACCGCCAACCAAGTGGGCAATATCACTTACCTTGCCGCAACTCCAGTGAGTCAGGTGCTAACGGTATCTCCTTCCTCACAAACAATTACGGGTTTTTCTTCTATATCAAATAAACCTTTTGGAAATGCAGCTTTTACGATTTTGGGGGTCATTGCTACCTCGGGGCTTACTATAACATTCTCTGGAAGTAATCCTAATGTAGCAAAAATATTTGCCAATGGATTGGTTTCTTTGTCCGGTGTTGGTACAGTTACAATTACTGCTACCCAATTTGGCAATTCTAATTATTTAGCTGCAACTCCTGTTAGTCAGGTACTTACTGTAATTCCTGGCCCACAAACTATCACAGGTTTTGATTCTAACTTTGCTCGAAATTATGGCAGCACACCTTTTTCCATTTTGGGTGTATCTGCTACATCAGGTCTTCCTATTACATTTTCAGGAAATAATCCTTCTGTTGCTTTGGTTTCGAATAATGGGGTTGTTTCTATAATGGGTGCTGGAAATGTTACAATTACAGCATATCAATTAGGAAATGCCAATTATTTACCTGCCATTCCTATAAGTCAAGTCCTCACAATTACCAAAGCCTCCCAAACCATCACCGGTTTCACCATTCCTCCAAATGCTACACTTTTGGGTTCTGTATTATCTGTGTCAGGTAGTAGTTCTTCGGGCTTGCCATTGGTGTTTGTTTCAAGTAATCCTTCGGTGGTTTCCATTGTTGGGAATCAATTATTTACTTTAAACTCCGGTCAGGCAACGATATATGCTTATAGTCCGGGTAACATTAACTATTTACCTTCCAATACTTTATCAGGTCTCATAATCATTCCATCCATCTCAACCACTTCCATCGTATTTACCAACAACGAAACCGTAACTCTTTCAGGCACAAACAATATCCTTATTTGGCCAACATTAACAGGCAGTGTAAGTTATTGCATCCGAGTATCGTCAAGTACTGATTTTACAACTGCTAAAACCATTTGTGGGTTAAGTTCACCTGAGTTTACGGTCAATTTATTGAATCCTGTGGGGCGTTCCGAGGGTCAAACGGTTCAAACATATTATTATCAGGTATGTGCGGTGGATGCAACGGGCATCAAATCCAAATGGTCGGAAATACGCACTTTCGTGGTGGTTACCGAAACAGCCAATCCTACCAATTATTCCAATGCCATCAAAGAAGCAACCTTTAAAATATATCCGAACCCCAACAACGGCACTTTTACAATAGCGACAGAGAAAACAAACGCTTCATATTCCATTACCACAACTGATGGCAAAAAAGTGGAGCAAGGCATACTCAAAAAAGGTGCAAACTTATTTGAAAACAAACTTCCAAAAGGTGTGTATCTCATAACAGTGGGGGATAAAACGGTTAAGTTGGTGGTTGAGTGAAAATTCACCACATAGAACACGAAGGGCACAGAGTTTTATTCTCTTTGTGTTTCTCCTTTATCTCTGTGGTAGTTTAATTTGAGTTTCAAACAACCCAGCGGATGATGCCATCTTTCAAAAGTTTTACATTGAAATTGATTATCAACCCTACTTTTAAGTTTGCGAGTTTCAGATAGGTCATTAACTGTGCCTTAGTAATTTCGGCCACTAATTCAACCGCCTTAATCTCAACGATAATTTTGTTTTCAACCAATAAGTCAATCCTATAACCACAATCCATCCGTATGTCTTTATATATCAAAGGCATAGGGACTTGTTTTGAAACCAAAATGCCATTGGACTTAAGTTCGTAATACAAACATTCCTCATAAGCACTTTCCAACAATCCGGGACCTAGTTCCCTGTGCACTTCAATAGCACAACCAATTATTTTGCTAGTAATATCGTTTTCTGTCATACTTAATAGATTTTACCACGGAGAACACAGAGGACACAGAGAAAATTTCACCTCTGTGTATCTTAGTTATCTCTGTGGTAGCATTATTTTTATCTCTGTGTATCTCCTTTATCTCTGTGGTATTTAAATTTTTACCAATTAGCCGTGGTTTTTTGAAAAATATCCAATTCAAGCTTTTTAAAAATCTCCTCAATCAATCTTTCTTCCTGTGAAGTATACGATTGACCTTGATCGAAATCATCATATTGCGAAAAAGTAGTATTGATATTTTGGGTACTGTCTTTAGTATTTACAAACTTAACTCTGATGCTTATTGTTAATCTGTTTTTGGCACCGGTTTCTTGTCCTGTAGGTGCCAAAGGAGTAAGTGCAAATCCTACAAATGCCCCTTCAAAAGTTAGGTCGCCATTACTTTTTACAGCACGCAAGGAGGTGTTGGATTGATAAAAATCTTTCATACGCTCTGTGAACTGCTGCGCCATTCGGGGTGGTCCTTGCCCAACTTCATTAACTATGTTTTCTATTTGAATAGTTTTGATATCCGGTGAAATAGACGAACCTGTGAAATTATATATACCACATGAATTTAACCCTAAAAGAATAAATAGGAAAATAAGTAGATTTTTCATTTCTAAAGGTGCTCTAAATCATATTCTTTAAGTTTGCGATATAGGGTTCGTTCCGATATTCCTAACTCATCAGAAGCAGGTTTACGTTTGCCTTTATATTTTTTCAAAGCTTTGATTATTAACTCTTTTTCAATTTGTATCAGTGATAAGGATTCATTTTCCTCTTCATGGCTAATGTCTTCAATTTTGGGTTCATTTTCGTCAATATGCTGAAAAGTATCCCTTTTTTCAATGGTAGGTTCCATAAGCATAGGTCTGTTGATTTCTGCATCATTGTTCAAATTTTGGCTATATGTTCTGAACAATTCGGGGTGGGTATTGATAATTTGCTCCCCATTAGTGGGGTTTTTGACAAATTCCAAAAATAAACCTTTCAGTTCTGTAAAATCGCGCTTAAGGTCAAACAAAACTTTAAAAAGTATGTCTCTTTCAGAGAAATTTTCAGATTGGTTGAACGAACCATTCCCTATTTTGGCAAGTGCTGAGGTTTGGTTAAAATCAGGCAAATATTTTACTAATGCTTCAGGTCCGCAATCTCTTTCTATTTCCAAAAGCGACATTTGATCCACAATGTTTTTGAGCTGACGTATATTGCCGGGAAAACGATATTTGGCAAGAACCACCTGTGCTTCTTTAGTTAGTTTGATAGGATCTATTCGATATTTTTCTGAAAAATCAGATGCAAATTTCCTAAACAAGAGGTAAATATCCTCCCCTCTTTCACGTAAAGGAGGCACATTGATGGGAACGGTATTCAATCGATAATACAAATCTTCTCTAAACTTTTTTTCTTCTACGGCTCTTATCAAATTCACATTAGTAGCTGTAACTATACGTACATCCGTTTTTTGTACTTTAGATGAGCCCACTCGGATATATTCTCCATTTTCCAATATCCTTAGCAATCTTGCCTGCGTACCCATGGGCATCTCCCCTACTTCATCCAAAAAAATGGTTCCTCCATCTGTAACTTCAAAATAACCTTTACGTGCATCAGAAGCGCCTGTAAATGAGCCTTTTTCATGCCCAAATAGTTCTGAATCAATAGTCCCTTCCGGTATGGCTCCGCAATTGACCGCTATAAATGGCCCATGCTTGCGACCACTAAGTTGGTGAATAATTTTGGAAAATGATTCCTTTCCGGTACCACTTTCTCCGGTAATTAAAACGGTCATGTTGGTAGCAGCCACTTGTGCCGCTACTTGAATAGCATAGTTTAGCTGGGCACTGTTGCCAATAATGCCAAACCGTTGTTTAATCGATTGAATTTCTTGAGTTGTCAATTAAATAGTTGTGGGTTTGATTGAATGTAACTTGAAATATTTTTTATTTCAGATAATAGTACCGGAGTTAGTTCGAATACTTTTATATAAATTTTATCAATTTCATCTGGGATATACTCATGTGCAATTTCGTTTCGTAAATCTCTAATTTCCAGCATTTTTATGTCGTTTTCTATAATGCCATATTTTGCTGATTTATTAATTCGGTCAATAACCAATTCTGAAGGCTCTTTCAAAATTATTAAAATTGAACGAAGTAATTTTTGTGTTATCAAATCGCTCATTCTTGCAAAACGTGCTGTAAGTGCTTCAATTTCAATTTTTTCATCTAAGTCATATTCATTTTTAATGCCAAATAAACAGGCTCTATCATATGATTCTTGTAATACTAAAGAAGCTTTTAGTACCAAGGAATGGATATCAGAAACTTCCTTTTTTAGAATACTCATGATAATTTAATACTTGTACTTAAAGCTATTTCCTTAAAATTATTATCTTCTTCAATAAAAAAACTTACCAAATCCAACTTTTGCTCACCAAATCGCTGCCAAAACTTATTTCTAACACTATTCAACTCTGTTTTTTCAAGCTTACGTGAGCCAAGTATCAATACATCAATATCTCCGCCTTTTTTTGTATCATCTGTTCTTGAACCAAATAAATACACCTGAGCATCAGGCAAAATAGAAACGAATTCTTTTACAAAAAAAGTGCGCATTTCTTCACTAATTCGCATACCTTATTCACCAGCAATGGCTGCTTCTATTTTGTGCAGTTCAGGTGCACTATACGGGCCAACAGAATGGTAGGTGTGATTTCCTTCTTTGTCAAATACAAACACATGCGCCTGATGTCTTTTTTTAAAATCAGGATCATCGGTATAAGGTTTGAGTGTGCCGCTATGCAACAATATATATGGATGCCAATCCTTATTAAAGTTTTTGCGTAGTTGTTTTTCAATTTCACCTTGAACAATATTTGTGAAACCAAAAAGCATAACAACGAGGTAAATATTGCAATCATAAGCGTCTACATTCAAAGGATTTTTCACCATAAATGTATTCCAAACAGGTTCCGCCCAAGTGATAAGACTTTCTTTTGATTTATCAGAAAAAGCCAAAAATAGCATGGATTCCTTTCCTTTGATATCTTCCGGAATGCGTATTTCCTTGCCATCCAGTGTTTTGGCTACTATGGGTTCAAAAGGAAGTTTTTTTTGCGCAAATGTGTTTATTGTGATTAGTAAAGTGATTATTGTTAGAGTTTTTTTCATTTTATTCGATTATTTTATTTTACTACTTTTCCTTTCAAAGTGGCAAACGAGCAATCATCTACCAACACATTCACATATTGCCCTTTTTCTATATCATCGGCAGGAAATATCACTACTTTATTAGCAGAGTTTCGCCCTTGCATAAATTCATTTGAACGTTTTGAAAATCCTTCCACCAACACTTCATGAACTTTTCCTAAGTCTTTCAAATTTCGTTGCATGCTTAATTGATGTTGCAAATCAATTACTTCTTGAACTCTTCTTAGTTTTACAGCTTGAGGAATGTCATCTGTATATTTTTTAGCTGCCGGTGTATTGGGTCTTTCACTATATGCAAAGTAATACCCAAAATCAAATTGAGCATATTCCATGATAGATAGCGTTTCTTTATGTTCATCTTCCGTTTCTGTGCAAAATCCTGTAATAACATCAGTGGATAGACCACATTCTGTTCCTAAAATAGATCTTACGGCATCTATACGCTGCATATACCATTCTCTTGAATAGGTTCTATTCATCAATTCCAAAATGCGATTACTACCACTTTGAACCGGCAAATGAATATTTTTGCAAATATTGTGGTGCTTTTTCATTGTATACAATACCTCATCCGTAATATCTTTGGGGTGTGAAGTTGAAAATCGTACACGTAATAGTGGGTTAACCGAAGCCACTTTATCCAATAATTGTGCAAAATCAACAATCTCTTTTTCAGGGCTTTCCCACTTATAGCTGTCTACATTCTGACCCAATAAAGTTACTTCCCTGTAGCCCTGATTGAATAAATCTGTTGCTTCTTTAACAATTGAATCCACATCCCTGCTTCTTTCCCTACCTCTTGTGTAAGGTACCACACAAAACGAACACATATTATCACATCCGCGCATGATGGAAATAAATGCAGTAACGCCATTCGTATTTAATCGAACTGGTGTAATATCCGCATAGGTTTCATCTCTCGATAAAAACACATTTACAGCCTTTTGTCCATCTTCTGACTCAATCAATAAATTAGGTAAATCACGGTAAGCATCAGGTCCGGCAACAATATCTACCATTTTTTCTTCTTCCAACAACTTGGTTTTGAGCCTTTCAGCCATACATCCAAGTATGCCTACAGTCATACCGGGTTTTCTGATTTTGGCGGAATTGATTTCTTTTAATCGGTTTCTTACTTTGGTTTCTGCATTTTCTCGAATGGAACATGTATTTAAGAAAACCACATCTGCTTCTTTATAATTGGAAGTGGTATCATATCCATTATCCATCATCACTGATGTAACTATCTCACTATCAGCAAAGTTCATCTGACAACCATAACTTTCGATATACAGTTTTTTCTTTTTGCCCGTTGATGTATCTGCTGTTACTTTTTTATCGGCAGTTGTTTCTGAATGATTATAGTTTATTATAGGAATATCGGTAATTAATTCGGCCATTATTTTTTAATTCGAATACAAAAGTAAGGCTTTTTTATAGAATGACATAATGGCAGTTAAGGTTTTTGTTTCGTTGCCAAAATCCCAATTTTAATATTCTCAAAATCAGTGCATCCAAACAAATACAACTCCCCCCCATCTTTGAGTTTCATTTGTTTTTTTATTTCATCCACTGACCATGGGAAATTGAAAGTTTTTATATTCATTTTCAAGCCTTTGTATTTGGCATTTGCTTGATTATCACCCCATTTGAACACATCCTGTATCTCATAAATATTTCCTGGAAAATCCATTTTCAATTCATTAGAAGTGTACAAATGGGTATTTGATGCCATTTTCAATATATCATATCGACTTGAAATAATATTAAATGCACCGGATTTCATTACAGAAGCATTGGGTTCGTATAACCATTTCGAATGAAATCCAAAAATTGCCAAGGCTTCACTTTCTTCTGCTTTCGTAAATGTAAATTGTTCCAGATAATTTTCTGATTTGATGTTAATCGCTATAATCAAAGGCTCATGATTATAGTCAAGTTCCTGAATATAAATCACCTCTTTACACTCATTTTTAACAGAAACAATGTGAACTTCTTTTACAAATTGCAATTCACTTATTGCTGCTGAGATATCAAGCATCGGTGATGCTTTAATCATTATTCTTTTAGATTTTGAAAAAAATAATTCCTGATTTAGTACCACATTCGGAACGCAATCATTTAACGAAACCATTTTACGGTTAATAATATCTCTTCTTGCTGGATCAATGTATATTAAATCATATATGGTTTTATTGGCTTTCAAAAAATCAATGCCATCTTGATTTGTAGTTTGAATATTTTTAGTTCCTAAAACCATGAAATTGTTAACTGCAATTTCAAACAATTCTTTATTCTGTTCAATATAAGTAACTGACCTGCAATTCTTTGAAAAATAAAACGTATCAACACCTAAACCTCCTGTTATATCAATTATTGAAGAAACATTTAAAATTTCACTTTTGTATTTGGCCGTTAACTCCGAAGAACTTTGCTCCAAATTGAGTTTTGCAGGGAAAATAATTTTATTATTATTTGACCAAGATGGAAGTTTATTTTTAATCCGTTGATATCCATCAATTTGCTCAAGGATAAACTTTATTGGCAAATCTTTTCTGTGGGAAAAAGTAAGGGCCAGCTCTTGTACTGACCCATTTTTGTGTTTGTGAATAAATTCCTGAACTTCTTTTGTAAATATTTTTACAAGTCCAGTTTCCACTTGTTATTGAGCAGGTGTTTCTAAAACCGTTTTTAATTTGGCCAATCCCTTTTCGTAATCTTTGCCTATCATTGCATCCATGTTCATCAATTTTCCCATCACATTAAACGGGATTGGATTTTCGCCTTTCATGCCCCACACTATAGTAACACTCGATGTATCTGGGGAAGTAAAAGTAAAATAAGAAGTGGCTACTGATTGAAAAGGTTCAATAAAAGTCAATTTTTCCTCAATCAAATTATCTGAGATATTAACAATTTCCATTGAACCGGAACCTACTTTATCGTTTCCTTTCCATGAATATTTTGAGCCAACAGCACCTGGAGTTCCTTCATAATTTTTAGACATATTTGGGTCAAGCTCAGCCCAAGGGGAATATTGATCAAAGTTTTTAAAATCAAGCAAATATGCTTTTGCATTATCCTTTTTAGTATTGATTACAATACTTCTTTCAATATTATATGATTTAGGAATAATAAGAGCTGCAACAAAAAACAAAAGAATAATACCTCCTACTACAATTCCAATTATTTTTAAAATTTTCATAACTATATATTTAAGGTTTAATTATAGAATGCAATATTTTAAAAAAAAAAGAAAATTCAAATTTTAACCGTTTAATTTTATGTTAACTCTTACAATGAAATAAAAAATTCACTAATAGTTTTATTTATTTGAATCTTTTATAATTTCGAACCCATCAATCCACAAAATATATGTTAAGCACTGAAGTACAACAAAGAGTAGACAAATGGCTCACCGGTAATTATGACGATGCAACCAAAAATGAAATTAAAGCATTATTAAAGTCAAATAATGAGTTAGAACTCACTGATGCATTTTATAAAGAATTGGAATTTGGTACTGGAGGTCTGAGAGGTATTATGGGTGTTGGGACCAACAAAATGAATAAATACACCATTGGTGCAGCCACTCAAGGAATTTTCAATTACCTACACAAATGTTTTCCAGGTAAGCAAATTAAAGTAGCCATTGCTCACGATAGTCGCAATAACAGTAGCTACTTTGCCCAAATAACCGCAGAAGTTTTCTCAGCAAATGGTGCTAAAGTGTATCTTTTTGACGCACTTCGTCCAACACCTGAACTTTCATTTGCCATTCGTCATTTTGGATGTCATTCAGGAGTAGTTATTACAGCCTCTCATAATCCTAAAGAATACAACGGATACAAAGCTTATTTCAATGATGGTGCCCAAATGGTATCACCACACGACAGCAATACCATTGATGAAGTCAGAAAAATTATTGATTTATCTGAAATTAAGTTTGATAGAATTGAATCAAACATTCAAAAAATAAGTACTGAAGTTGATAACTTATATATTCAAAAAACTGCTTCTTTGTCTTTAGCAAAAGAAGCTATTGCACGTCAAAAAAACCTAAAAATTATTTACACACCTTTGCATGGAACCGGTATAACTCTTGTACCTCAGTTATTGCACCAATTCGGATTTGAAAACGTAAACATTGTACAAGAACAGGCAATTCCAGATGGCAACTTCCCAACTACACCATCCCCAAATCCTGAAGAACGTGAGGCACTTAGCATGGCAATGGAATATGCCAAAAGAATAGATGCTGACCTTGTGCTGGCAACAGATCCGGATGCAGATAGGGTGGGCATTGCAGTGAAAGACAACAAAAATCAATGGGTGCTTTTAAATGGAAATCAAACCGGCTCATTATTAATTAATTATATGCTTAATGCATGGAAATTAGCTGGCAAGCTTGATGGTAAACAATTTATTGTAAAAACTATTGTTAGCAGTTATTTGATGGATGCTATTGCCAAAAACTATCAGGTAAATTGTTACAATGTACTTACCGGATTCAAATATATAGCCGAGTTAATTAAAGCCAAAGAAGGTAAGGAAACATTTATATGTGGAGGAGAAGAAAGTTATGGTTATTTGGTTGGTGATTTTTGCAGAGATAAAGATGCCGTGGGTGCTTGTGCGTTTATTTCTGAAATGGCGGCTTATGCAAAAGACCAAGGCACCAGCCTTTGGGATTATTTAATGGAAATGTATGTAAAATATGGTCTTTACAAAGAGAAATTAAAATCAATTACCAAAAAAGGAAAAGCAGGTCAAGAAGAAATAAAAGAAATGATGGTTAAATTCAGAAATAACCCTCCTAAAACATTGGCAGGTGCTCCCGTTATTAAATTAATGGATTACGAAATGCAACAGGAAACCGATTTAAAAACGGGTGTACAATCATTTATTAATTTACCCAAATCAGATGTACTTCAATTTTTAACCGCTGACGGCACACTGGTGTCAGCACGACCATCCGGAACGGAACCAAAAATCAAATTTTACTTCTCTGTAAATGCACCTCTATCGTCAAAAGGTGACTTCGATATAGTTGACAAACAATTAGATGGAAAAATTGAATTGATAATCAAGGAATTAGGAATATAAATTTATAAATTTCTTATAGTTTTTTTTAATTTACCAATTTGAAAATAATATAATATCCAATTGCTCCAGATAAATTTATAGCTTCACAAAAAATCACACCAGAGTGAGAAACTTTCATCACCTTTGTAATTTTTGATAATGGTAGTTTTGTAGATTTAAGTAATTCGTTTAATAGGAATACTTTTTTGTTTGAATAGATAAATGGTTCGTTAAACTTAGAACCAATTACAAATTCATAGTTAACAGAAGTAAGATAAGAAGGGACATCAGGAAAAAGATCAGTCCACACTGGGAACTCTGCCCCTTTTGGTTGACTTTTTAAATCAAAAACAAATACTCCTGGAACTTGTGTCATAGAATTAAACCAGTTCCCCAACACTTGGTTTTGAGCGTTTATACCAATTATTTGTCCTTCTGTGTTACCGATGACTTTAAATGCTTTATTTTTATATCCAATTACAGGTACTTGTTTACTTTTTTTGTTAAAAGTTGTACCATAACTTAGTAGCTTATAATCAATATGTATCCACTCGATTTTATCATCAAATCGTTTATTAAATTCTATTTTAGTTATTTTATTATCGCTTAATTCTAAAGAAAAATTAACATCTTTTTTTTCAATATAAATATTTATTGAACCATTAGCAACCCCTACAATTTTAGCATTTTTTAAACTGTCAGGTACGATCAAATTAATGGGATTGGATTTTAATGTATTTAAATCAATTTTGTAAATTTTTGAATTTGAAAATGTAAAAAACGTATTTGGTGTGGAATGAATTAAGTAAAAAGAATCCGACATAAATGTTAATATTGACTCTTTTTGGAATTCTGCTATATTAAAAAATCTACTTTTTTTTATTTCAAAAAGTATCAATATACTTTTTGTAAAATCCTTTTGCGAATTGCAAGTACAAAATAAATGGTCATTAGAAAAATATAAAGGTTTTAGGGGCTTTATGCAATCAATTTGAGAAATAATTAGTTTGGCATCAACATCAATAATATGTTGTGAATTAACTTGAAGAATACAAAATAAGGAGTTTAAAAGTATAATTTTGTGAATACAATCTATTTTAAAGCCTATAAAATACAATCGTTTTCTTATTTAATATTGATTTAACTATGAAAATTGTGTATACTCCCAACATTTTTTGATGTTACAGTTTAGCAACTCAAATATATGCATCGTGATATTTAATATGATTTAACTAATTTAATTACCTTAACATTTTTATAATTTTTAATCAAACTTACATAGTATAACCCCATTTCAAAATTTTGTATGTCAATTGTCCAGTTAATATTTCCGTTTTCTTCTATATATTTGACCGAATTATATACTGTAGCGCCTTTTACATCATAAATAATTATATTATAAGTTCCTTTTTCAATAAAATCTGAAGAAATAGACACATTTGAATTTGTAGGATTTGGTTGAAGCAATACCTCCCTGAATGGTGAGTTTACAGTTTTGGAAATATCTTCCTGATTTGTTGGATCTTGCAACTTATTTGAGATTGAAGTTTGTGTAAAAAGTTGAGAACATGTCTCTACTGTTGAAGCATTCCCATTACATAAACTAATAATGCTTTCCCATGATTGATTAAGCAGGGAATTATTATTACGTATTTGGGCCCTAATTTCACCAAAACATTCTATTGCTGTTGGAAACCCTGATTCTGATACTTCGAATTTCACTTCACATTTATTACCATTTGTACCGGTTCCTCCATCGCTCCAATATTTGCACAAATCAGATTTAAATGAATTGTAAATTAATTTTGACCCAGTGTTATTTTCACCATTTTTACCATAATGAATTCTAGGGTAAATTGATTCAAAGGAAATACCCAAAGAATTATAAAATCTCTCTTGCATGAATGTTGAATAACTTGGCAAAGAACTATTTATGTTAAATAAGGATTTTTCTGGAGTTATTATAGTTATTTTGCCTTGAGGACCTGCATTTACTTCAGCAACTGCATAATTATTGTTATCACCCCATTCATCATGTGGTCCATGTTGCACCAAGTTGTATAGGTCATTCTTGTCATTTGGCTTTTCTTTTTCATTAGTGCTAAACACTTTGCCACCAATGTTCTTTAGCTTTTCAATAATTTCTTGTTTTGCATCCGCAGATGCAAATGAACTAACAATTATTTTCATTGCATTGTATTCATTTTCAAACTGACCATCGGGTACAGATAATTTAATTTCATCAGAGTTAATATTTACACTTCCATGAATATATTTTGAAATAAGTTGCGCTGCTTGCCTTTTGACTTCATCATTGCCATAAGGCCACCAAGATTTCCCCACAAGCGTATTGATATTGTTTGTACCAATATCCAATGGTGAAGCATAATAAATCCCATGCAGGTCGTAGTCACTATAATATTCAAATCCATTAAACGTTTTGAAAGTGTAGCACTTATCCCTATATAATTTTTTACGCACTCCGTTTATTGTTGTTGGTTCAAAAAAATCAGTTGGATCATAAAAATCTGACTCCTTTTGAGAGCAGTTTTCTAAAAGATATTCATAATATTTTCTGACTCTGGGACTTATATTTAAATCTTTCCAAATAGGTAGTCCATCTTTAGAAACAAAATATGCTGCGTAATTTGTAGAAGGCAAACCTACTGGTCTATTCTTAAATTCAATTTTCCAAATGGAAGTATTACTACAATAATAAAGATTGTTTGAAGTGCTTGTAACTTCAAATGCTTCAATTTTGGAGATTATATTAATAATACTTGTTATGGACTTATTAGAAAGCACATTATTGGAGGCATCAAAAAGCTTTAGTTTAATTAATTGTCCACTTTGATTGGTTAGAAAGTATTTGTCATTATCAACAAATCCTTCACCATCAGTACTTGTAACAAATTGTTTGTTTATAATCTCATCTTTAAAAAACCCAACCTGGTATGGATTTGCAAAGAAAGGGACTGGGAATACATATTGTAATTTAGTTGAATCCTTTCCTAAAATTAATTTTTCTAGTTTACAAAAATACTTTTCATCCAGATCAGGAAAACCTTCTGCTACTTCAGGATCTTTAGGGTAAATTAGCCCCCTTCCTCTTATGCTTCGAATATCAAATGAAGCTAAACCTGCACTTTCAAAACATCCATCATCATTTATTTTACATGTTTTTGAAACCTTCCCATATATTGGTACATTGACTGTAATACAATTATCAGTGGAATAACCGGTTTCATTTGACCCTTTAGAATAGTTTTCAATATTGAGATATGACTCAATATCAATAGTTTTTCCTTTTACTGAAAAAGGTTTAGGTAAATACTTGGCCCCTCGATACATTTTTAAAAGCCATTTTAATGCAGAGGTGTTTGAGTTTCTAACTATGAATGTGGCATTTAAATTTGAAGAAAGATCTTTAAAAGCATTTAAATGGGACGAATAAATACCTGAAAATGATTGCGCATTGGTGTCAGATAAGGTTGTTTGATTGGCTAAATTCGTCCAATTTGAAGCATTTCTTTGATCAATAATTCTATTTAATTTGAAATTATATTTCCCAGCACGTACTTGATCATTTTCAACTGTTTTGTATTCCATTTGGTCAATATTAGGTTTGCCAGCATTTGGAGCACTTGTAGTTGATAATGGGTATCCACCAATTGCTTCGTCACTACTAATTTGAGGTTTTGATTTATAATATTTAGCTGGATATAAGCCATTATCTCCTCCAAAATTGATACCTAAACATGAATAAAAGTCTTCTAATATCTTATACTCGTCTTGATTAATTTGATACGCAACTCGATTTGGAGTATAAAGAGTAATATTGGTATACGGTCCCATTTGTCCGCCTTCTTGCCAATTGTTTCTTCCAAAATACTGATCATGTGGCTGGTGTTGAATCATCCAAAGTGAAGGATAGTTTGGATACATTTGAATATATTTGCCATTTAAATTTAAGTTGTCTTTGTTACCTTCTTCAGTTAGATAATATAATATATTTTGTGAAATTAATTTTAAATTATCATTTGCAACAGAAGGGTTAGTAATTTGAACAGTGTTTCCTTTGCTACTGTACAATCCAATTAAGTAATAACCCTCATTTATTGGGTTTCCTGTGCTATCAAACACAGAATATGATTGATTTTCTAATGGGTTAATAACCATCCATTTGTTCTGAATTTTCTTTTCTATAATTGCATCTGTATAAGTAGAATACCATTTGTAATTTTTAAAATGTGGCATTGGAAAGCAATACAATCCTTTAGGCATTAAGTATTCGAATACAAATATTTTGTAATCATTTTCTATCTGACTAATTAATTGATTTTCATCTTGAATGACAAGATTTTCCAGTTGAGGATTTACATTGGCTCTCCCTTCCTTGGTGAATGGATGTATATGCAAAAAACCTTTAGTATCATAATTAGTACCGTTAGAATTGGCATTTGACAAACGAACTGAATAAGGTTTTGGTCTAGAAGTAACTTCTTCAGGATTTGATTCAAGCATTTTCTTTATATAATCGGAAGTTCCTTTGACAGGATTTTTTATGAGCAAATATCTATTGTTTATTCCTGATGTATACAACAAAGAATTGTTTATTGCCCACACCATTTCTCTCTTTTGAGGGTACACATCTTCATTTAAATCTTTAAGACAAATACATAAATTTGTTTGTTGGTCATCTTCAAGTTTAGTTGTTTTGAGTCCGCCAACTAACTTTTTGTACATTTTGTCCATAATGTACGAAAAAACAGTATCTCGTATGCTTCTTGCCGATTGACCATCTATTGGATTGATATTATAATCCGGATTGATATTGGGATTTGAAATTTTAGTTCCATTTTCATTGTATAATGGTGCCTTGGAAATTAAATCAGGCATGAAAATTTTGTCTCTATCGTAGGTTTGTCCTTTCATGGATAATAAATACCAAACCAACGAAGATTCATGATTGTGTTTAATCGGTGGGAAATCCTGATTCCCATTTAACTTAATATTTAGAGAAATAGGAATTTTAATTTTTAATTCCCATCCTTTAGTTAGCATTTCAACATAGGCTGTACGGTCAATTAAACTATCTCTAAATTCGTTCATATAATATGGAGCATAGATATAGGTTCCATCAGAGTTGCGTTTTTTAGATGAAATTTTAGACGATTTATACGTTTCAACAGGAACTTTACTCGTTTCTAGTTCTTTAATTATTTTTAATGTTCTGCCTGATGAAGAATCATTATTCAAATATGCTTTGCTTCCGTAAGGAAAATAAGGATCGAGTAACACCAACCGGTCCGCTTTAGAATTATCGGAATCAAATACTTTTTTGATTGCCAATGCTGCTAATTGTGCTCCTAACCCATGCCCAAGTACACGCATGGGTTGCTTGATTTCGCCCAAACTATCCAAACATTGAAACAAAAGGTCCTTAATGTTATACGGCTTAATATTAGTACCAGGCGTAGTTAAGAATCGTTTGTCTTCGAAAGAACCATTTGATTTGCGCCAACGCATTTTATCTTTATTATAGAACTTCTCCTCAACATCTTCGACATTATCTTCATCAGCAAGTTGAGTGTAATTGAAGAATGCAAAGTTGTAACCGGCATCAGTCCATTGTTTAGCAGCATTTTCCATGCCTTCATCTTGAAAATCATATAAGAACTTGGATCTATATCCAGATAAATAAGCTCCACTTCTTGCGCCATGAATGTACAAAACGGTTTTCTTATCGGGATTATAAAAATCTTTCATGTTATCCCGTTTTGTGTATCTTCTTATTTCTTCCACCGGTTTCCCATCAGCGTCAACCGAAGTTTTTAAAAACCATATTCCGTAGTCAAAGACTTCTGATGACTTTTTTAGTACATTACAATCTCCTTCATTTGGATTTGCCTTACGACCATCCGTACACTCAAAACCAAATGCAGTACTGACCCTACCCCAGCGATGAAATCGATCAAATACAAAATTTGACTTATACTTATTATTAACATTACTTAAATTAAAATAAAGTGAATCATACTTGTCCTTAATATACCACTTAACACCACATGTTGTAAGAGGCTGTAATACTGTTGGAGAAAATGTGACTTCATCTATAGTGCTAAATATTGAGTCTTTCTCATAGGTATATAATCCACTTGAGGGATTTTTTATTCCTCTTGAAATAACCAAAGCCGAATCTTTACAATCGTAACCTGACCATACTCGGTCAAATATATCTTGTGTAACTTGCGATACATTGTTTTCAGTAAGACTAATTACCTTGTTTACTAAAAAGTCTAAAACACTTCCAATTGGAAACAATGATGGAATTACTTTTAATACTTGCCCCGGCAATCGAACTAGTTCTTGATTAGGAAAGTCGAAATAAAACTGATGTTCATCATCGCTAGTAGTCATGGTGTTGCCTCCTACTGTTTGCATTTGTACCATAGGCAGTTGTATCCCGGGAAGATTTGGTGGCGTATATTTTTCTACCATAATTTTACAAGTACTAGGGTTCATTGATCTGTATGGCATAATTATATTTGGATCATAAACGGATCTTATTTTACCTTCTTCCTGATCGATATTATATAGAAAATGTATCCAAGCCCAACCATGTATTTCAAAAGGGTTTTTTATAATACTTGGTTTCCAGTTAAGATCAAGATGCACAGTTGCTGAACGTGCACGTACTGACTCAGTAAGAACGAAATTTTTAAGTACTGAATATGCTTGCTCTGCGTGTTTTAGTAAATTTTGAGTCACTTTGGGTAAATTCACATCCTCATAGAACATCGCAATATCATATTGGTTGGTAGGTACTTTACGATTATAAACTTTAAGATATTTTTCTAAAGACTTGTTAATATCAATTAAAGAACTAGTAAAATCAGTAAAGAAAAATACTTGATTTGACCACTCTAAAAGTTTAGTTGTTTTATAATGAGACAACTGATAGCCTTGATCACGAGCTTTAGTCATAAGTTTATCAATATCTTCAGAACGGGTAGTACCATCATAATACATATCACAAAAATTAATTTGCTTTCTGATGCATTTTTTACTTATATCAAGTTCATTAACCATTCTCAAAGCTACTGCAGTGCCCATTGAATGGGTCATAATTTGAATTTCTTGACCTGAATAATTACTGAGTAAATCATTAAGTTCCGCAACAAAAAGTTTATGAATACTACTTTTCAGGGATACTGAATCTATATTATAATTAGCGTTTGGAATTGCATAAAGTCCTGGAGTTTCTTTTTTCCAGGGTATTCCATTAATATCATTCATTTGATCAAGCCAAACAGTATTGTCAACAGACCAACCTTCTGGAATTAGTTTTTTCGCAACTTTAAACCATTTTTGATTGAATAATAAAATATTAAGTGCTTCATAGGCATGGTCTTGGAAATTAAGATTATAATTATCCGCATATTGAACCCAATCGAGTTCGATAATTTCAAATCCTTTATCTGCCCATTTTTTTATAAGAGGATTTATTGAATCGGACTTCAATTCTTGATTAATCATACCCATATTTGGACTGTGTTTATTTACTGCATCAGGTTGCCAGCCATGAAGTAAAATCAAAAGTGGTTTATTTCCTGAATAGCCAGGGGTAGTTTGACCTGTTCGGAATCGATTTCGTTTCCATGTATTTGCACTTAAATTTATTTCAGGATGCAAACCATAATTATATGTATAAACTCCCGCCTTTAAAACATCAAAAAACACTGTATCTACTCTACCTTGATACTCAGCAATAACCCCAAACGCGCCCCATTCTTTATTCCCATCAAAATAAAAGTTATTAGGGTCTGGAATTGGCTTAAAGACATTCCCTTCATTATCAGGAGAATCAAAAACTCGATAATACTTCCAATTTACATCTGTATTTGGTATGCCCAAATTTGTTTGAAAACACATTTTATTTTTCAGATCGTATCCTTCGAATTGAATAGGACTGGTTATAAACCGATTATAGGACTGTTCTCCAACATAGTCTATTACACTTTTTAAAAGTTTATGAAAAATAAACGAGGTATCATTATTTCCACCTAATTTATTATTTGTATAATAATAAATATCGTCATTCAATGCGCCCCAGCATAATCCTTGAGCAAATGCAATTAGTTTTCCTTTGCCAATATTATAAGTTATTCCTGAGTTATTTATCGAAACATTAGCACTACCTCCAACACCACCCGTGGCTGAAAATTCTGTAGGATAAAAGGAAATAGGTTGTTGGGTTTTTGTGAAAAATCCAATGTAATCAACAAAGGATACGCTAGTTCGATAAAATTTTTCAACATCATCATCTGATATTTCAATTCCTTGAAATTTGAAATACTTTTTTATCTTTTTAATAACTTCTTTATTGGCAACTTCTCTTTGTTCTTGATCATTTTTATTTGAAAGTATATCAGAATTAAATTCCTTGAGGTATAGAAGTTCATTACGAAGCAATTGACCCCAATTATTAAATTCCTTAACGTTTGATAAGTTTTTAATGAAAAGAGGGCTTTTGGGAATATTAAAAGTATCTAAGCCACTTGGGTTTTGATATTCAAATAAATTCTTACGCAACCCAAAATCGTCTTGAACTTTACCACTGTTTGGGTTATTTGCATTAGGGATTAGTTTTGTAGGAACGTAGGAAAATTCAAATGGCAAAATATAACCTCCACCTGACTTAATTGCATCATTTAATTGATAAAGTCCGCTTGCATAAGGAAAAGGGAAGTCAGACTTTCCAACATTCTTTTCTGAACCCATTTCAGCAATACCAGTACATATAAATGTGCCTCCATGTTTTACATAATCTTCAAATTTGCCGCTATTCTTTGCCAATTGAGTGTAAAACCAATCGGGCTGTCCGTCAGGAACTAATATATTTGTGAATTTTTTTAAATAATATATGGCCCCCTTTTTATTGAGCAAATCAACATCTGTAAGAATTTCATAACGAATAGCCTTTGCTGGATTTTCTTGGTTATATGCTTCAATAAATCGAGGAATCATATCAGTAAATACCTCTTCTTTGCCTAAAGGATTGTTTTCATAAATTTTAAGTGGTAAATCATTTTCATCTGCTAAATGATCATAAAAAGGTCTTACTGACTGTATAATTAAAAGAGATTTTCCTTCTCCATTACAATATGCATTATTGGCAATTGAATCTTTAGGAATAATTGGAATAGAACCTCTATTTTTGGCTTTAGAACGTGATTTATAAGCAGAAGAATTACTATTAAAAGGACGAGGAATAGGGCTTGGGAATACCAAAATATTTAAAGTATCTTTATTTTCAGTAGCTTGAATAGGATTGCATTTATAATCAATTGTTATTTTCACTTTACCTAAATATTTGAATGAATATATGTCCTTAGGCATAGTCGTAAAGTTTTCTTCAACAACTCCATTGGGCGATTCGAGGTAGGTTATTTTGTATTTTAAAATGTTACCAAAATCAAATAATTTGTCTTTAATGGGAAAAGGTGTGGTTACAGGCCATTCATATGATTTCTTAACTAGTCCAAATATACATATTGGAATTTTGACTCTATAAGCAAGTGTTCTTCCTGCTGAATCGATTGCAGTTCCAATCATAAAATCTGAATTTGAAACAGATAATGCTGTTTTGTATCGCATTATTTTAGTGCCTCTATAAAACGGTCGTGAAAGATCCGTAAAATCATAAAATTTACCTTTAGGTTGAAAGGCAAAATCGCTGTTTTCGGTCGTTCCTGATCCACATCCTACATCATCAGCACCTGTATCTAATCGCCATAGAAATGCACGATTTCCATCTTTTCCTAAGTAGGTACCTACTACTATTCCCTCATCGGTCATTTTAGAAGGCAAGGTTTCTTTGTCAGGATTTATATCAACCCATCCTCTTTTTTTATCGCAATCCATTGCTTGAGGAGCGTAGAAGAATCCTCGTTGCGATCCACCGGGTGTTTTGTAATATACACCACAAGTGTGCTGGGCAGCATTGATATCTAAAGCTATTCCTTCCATGTCATCAATTATATTTCCTATTTCTCCAGTCTTTTCATATCGAACCATAGGAGTGAGTTTATAGAAAAAATTCCCGCCTTTTGCTCCATAACTTGCCCCACAAACGTCTCCATTTCTGTTAATTCCTCTAAGTTCAGATCTAAGATTATAAAAATAAGCTATTGGGAAAGCTACTTCGCGAGAAGCTGTGGCATTTCCCGCAGTTCCTACATACCCACGCAAAGTATTTGAGGCCAATTTAAATCCATTCGGGATTCCTCCAACAATTGGGACATTTATTTGATCTTGAGTTAATATGTTGTAAACCATACTTTGACTCGCCATTTTACGGTTATCATTTATCGAATAAACCTGACTTTCATTCGCTTCTTTTGATGCATTTATCGAATTTTCAGAATATTTATTTTTCGCTTCATCCCAAAGTAAAACTCTTGCGGAAGATAATCCATTGGTTTCATTAAGTATGTTAAAGACTATGTCTCCTTTATTGTTAATATCTGTTACAAATTGAAAACCAGCAGCTTTATAATCACCCACTCTAATATACTTATCAAAAGTAAATTTGTTCTTTTGGCATCGAATTACAAATATTCTTCTATGTCCATTACTTAACAAATAAGATCCCGCAACTTCTCCATTGTCGTTTATCGCTCTTAGTTCAATATCTTTTATTAGATCCCAACTTTTTAAAGTATCTGTTTTACCTGCCAAAGAAGCAATTTTATTCTCTTCTCTCCATACATATTCGCTTACATTATCAAATCGATAAAGTGTAAATTGACCATTGCTTGAATTTATACAAAGTATAATCAAACAGGTAATCCAATGATAAATGGACATTTCTTTTCTCATATATTTTATTTATTAATGGCAAATTTTAGAGTCTTTTTCATCCCATCAGTCTCGATTAAAATAAGATATATTCCAGAGGTCATTTTTTTAAGATTTATTTCATAGGGTTTTTGTGTTTCAATTCTTTCTTTCTGATCTATTAATTTACTTTGATTGTCATATATAGAATAATTAATAGTTGGGCATGATTTTAGATTTGAATTGTTTCCTTTACCTACAACCAGATTAATATAATTGTCTGCAGGATTTGGATAAATTTTTATATGTGAACAATCATTTTCTTCCTCACATTTCAATAATGATATGGAATCCGATACTAAAGTTTGTTTTTGAAAAGAAACATCCAATATTTCATTTCTAACAAATGGGGTTGAAAATGAAGTAGAATCCTTTGTAGGAATAAAACTACCTTCTGAACCGCTATTCCGTAGTTTCCAAAAATAAATATTTGGTATGTTTGTCGATTGAAAAAGGGTCCAAATCGCAAAATTAGAATCTATTACGCATTCTTGTCGTAAATTATACGGTTTAGGAAGCAAGTTAATTTGATCTTCAAATCTACAATTACCCTGTGTATATCCCGACACCGAATAGATTCCTAGTTTTGAAATAGGTATACTACTTGAAGGTGAATTTACTGACCAAGTATGATTGATAGTAGTATGACTTAAATACAAAAATCCATTCAATGTGTCTATTTTGATATTTGGATAACTAGCTTTGGCAACATTAGTTTTAAATGTTGCCTTGCAACCAATAGAATCAATTACATCGAGTTGAAGTAATCCCAAAACAGTAGTGCTGATATTTTTAACAGTATCGTTTGTGTTCCATAGGTACTTGCTAAAACCACTTGGCCCTGAAATTTTAGCTTCTTCATCTTTACAGGCATAATGATTACTTGGTAACAGCGAAGTTGGGTATTGAAATAATTTTATATTAATCGTGTCTTTAATGACACAATTTAATGGACTATTGATTTCAACAATTAATGGACCTGAACTTGAAGGGTAAGTGAATAATGTGGTGTCTTGATTCGACCACAGAACTTTATTTTTTGAATTAGAAGTGTCTAATGAAACCCTTGCATTTTCACAAATTAATGTATCAGAAGGTAACCCCGAAATTGGGTTTTGCAATTTCTTAACTTGTATACGCTTGGTTTCAACACAACCTAAGTTATTAATAGCACGAACAACATAGGTACCTGAGCTACTAACTTCAATTTTTTGTATGGTATCACCTGTGGACCAATTATATTTTTTAGCAGTTCCAGCATCAAGAGTAGTGATTTCATTGGTGCATATAGACTTATCAGAACCAAGATTTATTTTATTGGTATCTAGTATCTGTATGAATGCAGAATCTGTACGAATTAACCCATATCGATTGGTTACTTTCACTTTATATTTTCCACTAAATACAGGCTGTAAATATCTTCTGTTACCTGATATACCGTTCCATTCAAAGATTAATCCTTCTGAACTACCATCTAATGTATAACCCGTTTGTGGGCAAATTGAAGTATCTGATCCCAGAGATACATGATAATTGGGAGAAATTGCAATCGAATCGATAACTACATTGGTACAAAATCCTTTTGTAATTTTGAGAGTTACTAATTTAAAACCTGTATCTGGTGCAGAAAAAGATACATTAGTAGGATTTAGTTGAATGGATTGATTGGTGTTTCCAGTAGTACCAAAATCCCATACCACTTGCTTCGAAGTAGTATCGTAAATTGAAGGAATATTCGAATTGAAATTGAGTGTAGACCCAATAACGAAAACATTCTTTTGATTTAGATTTTTATTCGGAGAAATATCGGTAACCGTCACTTTACCTGGCACTTTAAAATCAGTATAAATTGTTTTAACTAAAGTGTCTGAGAGCGATTTAGCAATATTTTTAACGACCAATCTAACATCATAAGGAGTTGATTGGTTATCATTAGGATAAACATAAGTAGGAGACTTAGAAGATGAAACTGCATTTTGATGACCAAAATTCCACTTATATTCAATAGAATCGCCTTGAGTAGATAGATTGGTGAATAATAAAGGCGTGCCTTGACATCCATTTTCTACTCTGAAGTCGGCTAGAGGGCGGTCGTAATCAATGGGAACGCACAAAGGATTAGCCGGGGTGCTTGCTCTTACCGACAAATCTACATCGCCTAATGCCCACCAAGGTGTGGTAACTTGTACATAATAACTTTTATTTGGGGCACGGCAGTCAAGTGTGAATTCTTGTCGCGGACTGTTAGAACATTCACCTCCACGCATTGCACTACAAGTGCCATAAAATATTCGATATTTTATTAAGCTATCATACACAAATCTGGAGCCATTGCGTTCGGTAAACCGTACTTTAAAGTTTAAGTTCGAGGGACCAATATCTCCAACCGAAACTTTAAACCAAGTAGATTTAATTTCATTTTTATTTTTAAATGATTTAGGATAACTATTGAGTGACCCATCAAAATAACACGCGGTATTTGAGAAATCTTCACCAAAATCTTCACCCCATGAACTACAATCGACCGGTCTGACTGACTTAAATAAAAGATCTTTGTCTGTAACATTAAGTGCGTATGCAGAACTACACAAATCACCTATGTCAGGAATAAGTTCAATAATTGGTTGCAACTGGTTTGAGGTAGAATAGCACCCAGTAATGACCAAATAATAATCGCCCTTATTTAAACATCCTTCGCCATAGATATCTCCATTTATTGAAAAATCAGCAAGGGTAATTTTTCTTAATCCTTTTCGAGAAGAATCTCCTGCAACTAATGATTTATAGAGTACCATTTCTTCTCCATATTGATTATTAAGTTTATCAATGCTTTTATATCGAGTTTGTACTATTTTAGAATAATCATAAACTGTAACAATATCTCCATTTTCATTAATTATAGTTTTTGAGGTTGTTTTTGTACTATCGATGATTCGATAGCGCAATCTAATCTTGCCCATGATATTCGAATTAAACTTAAACCATATAGTGCGAGAACCACAGAATAATTGATCAGCTACATCTGTAGTAGCGCACGACATAGTAGCAGCAGGACCAATATAAATACCTTCCTTCAATACAGTTTTACTCGTGATAGAATCTTTAATTGATAATGCTTGAGAATAGAAGTCATTTTTAGTGCCTCCACTAGGTACTTTAGCAAATGTAACACCTACCTCTACTTGGGAATTAGGCAAATTATTTGGCTTATTATTTGTATAGTTAACCTGACCACTATAATTTTCAACAAGTACATAATATCGTCTTGCTTTTTGCTTTTCGCATGGATCAATTGACCATGACATAATTGGACTTGATTTAGCACATCCTCTAAAAGGACTCAATCGAGAATTATTACCTAAAAATACAAGACCCTTACTGTTGTTAGTTCCATTTTTAGTTACAGAATCGAGTGTACTCGTATTTAATAATTGGTCAAATGATTTTACACCTTCTGCCTCTTCGTCAGCCATATATATAGAAAAAGGATATTGTAAACCATACAAATTATCGACCAATTCATTATATTGTTTTTCATAATCGTTGGCAGCAGCAGGCAATAATCCTCCATAATCGGGTGACCTATTAAATACCTGAACACTTACTTGACCCGCACCTTGTACACGAAAAGTATACCACATATTTTTTCGATTATCTTTTTGATTTTTATTTGGCTGCACAGGGTATCTATTAGCATCTGTTGTCCAATCGACCCAACAATAACATAATGAAGGATCGGTACACCCATTATCTACAAATCCTAATGGATCTGAGAGAAATGCCCCTGTGGTACATGAGAAAAAAGTATTCGAAAAAGCTCTATTAGGATAATCGGGGTTAGGTAGGTAGAAATCGCGCAATGCTTTGGTGTATTGGATACCATTCCCTGGAATTGAATCAAAATCATATGCCTTTTTGAAAAAATCGTATCGCGATTTTTCTACTTTATCAATATAAAGTGACGGTGCAACAGTTTTATAAATGTGCGAGTTATTGGCATACACTACCAAAGTGTATGTTCCGGCTGATAATTTACAGTAGTTGAGGTAACTATTACAAGGAGAAATTGGAGATTTTGTTTTAAAAGTAACAGAATCCGTTTTCACATTTCCCAAATATAAACTAGCCAAGAAACCGGCACCTATATTTAGCGAAAGAAAATATTCTTTTGATAAATTACTTGGATAATGTTGACCTAAGAAGTCTTTGCCTTGACCTAGAGTGAACACATAAAAAGAAGCTCGATTAAAACTTCCCGGAAAAGTTACCACATTCTTTAATGCCAAAGAATCATCCACACAAGTAAAACCGTCTGAAGGAAGCGCAATTTGCTTACTAAAAACTGGAAACTGATAATCGGAAATTGCTTCATTTAGATCCCATTCTAAAGTGTCAGGTTTGATGAATGCAGAAGAAGGCCGATTATATTTGCTAATTGCAGAAACGACTAATTTTTGGATTTGGATTTGACTTTTAAAAAAATCCGGGGTTTGATATTGATTATTTGAAGTTTGCCAACTGCTATTTTCAAAAGTGGAAACCAGCGTATACCAACCTGCGGGTAGATTATTGCATAAATCTGATTCCCAGTAATTTACACAGTTGGAAGCTTGTGCGGAATATTTTAAAGGAATTTTCTGTAAGCTAACTGAATCTGAGCCTACCAATGAAGTACTAGCTCTTCCCATATATAATCGAAAACTACCATAATCTAAAGTATTTTTTATAGTGAGGGGTATTGAAGTGTTTATATAGAACTCTCTGAAATGCATTTTCGACACATTACCACATGGAACATCACTTGTTATTCGGAATTTGCTTATTTCGCAAGAAAAAGTGTCTACAGCTGAGAAAATGCTTTGCAAATTAAGAATTTGGCTGGTAATATCCCCTATGTTTTCAGCACGATTTGGAGCATCGAACCGAGACCGAATTGGATTAAACATTATGGCGGGTTTGTCCATAAGCCCCGCTTGACTAGCTGTGCCTAACGTTAGTATGGTATAAGCCCCAGAATCCAAACAATATTTTTTCCAAAAGGCACTTAAATCAATGCAGTTGCCTTGTGTAATATCATTTGGGAATGAAAGCTTTTGATTACTTCCTGTTATAGAAACAAGTAATGCAGCATTTCCTTTAAAAAGTTTGTGCTGGACGTAATCTCCCGTTGGCAATTGTGGGATCAGATCATTTCGAATTGCCATTAAACCTGTAGTGTTGATTTTGAAACTTCGATATATAGCTGCATTTGAAGGCAGATTGCGGCAGGAATTTGAAATAGGTAGTTTTGTAGGTTGGCATCCTAATGTGTCGCTTATACTCGTATAAATTTGATTGGATGATAGCGGAATTAAATCGTTTATTTTATTTATTTTATCTGAATCGTCAAGATTAAATCTGTTTAAAGGACGTGCATCTTGTGTGAAAATATTAAGCGTATAAGATTTTCCTAATGCTGAACTGAATCCATCAAGTGCTTTAGGTATAATTTTTGCCAATATCTGTATTGTATATTGACCTGAATCTAAGCAACTTACATCAATTAATGGCTCCTTGTTGAAATAAAAACTATCTATTAAAGCCAATGCACTCGTATTTGTAATACATGCCATTGAATTACCCTTATATAATCGTGCGTATATTACTTGTGTTTCAGCATTTTGAATATTTGCTTTCAAGTTTGCTCCTTTTTGTATTCGAAATGAATACCAGTGTGAAAGTTGAAATTCCTGATTGGAATAATAAAAATTTTGACCTGAAAGTGTTCTATTTTTTACACAAGGTGATGGGTTGTTCATATAATTCGATTCACACTTAAAGGTATTTCTAAAAGTAGTTAAATAACCAGAAGCTGAATTATTCGTAGGCAAGGTTCCTAAAACTACCGGTTGTGTCAGATTATGTCCTAATGAAGTATTCTTTCCAAAGTCTTGAATTGACAGATCGAAATTTAAATTCAATCGATTCTTGAAAAATAATTGAACTGTGTAAAACGTATTAGGTTGAAAAACACAATTCAAATAAAATGACTGTGCCGTATCACCATATCTGTTATTTTTTCTGAAAATGTGATTTTGCATCAATTGCAAATTATCTGGAGACACTAAGGTACCATTGCCTATATATATATTACAACCTACTTCATCAAATGTTTCTACATCAGGTGAGTTTAGATAAAGTTTAATACCATCTGTTAAAGAACCGGTTTTAAATACAAACCAATTTGTCTGTTTGTATCCAGTAAATGTTATGTTACCTTTCTTAAAAAGCTCCTTATCAGAATCAATAGACAAGCATCCGGTAAGAAAAGAAACTCTATTGGCCGACAAATTTAAACTCGGAAAAACATAAGCATCTTTTGGCCGATCGTAAAGTGAAGTTCGTGTTTGCTCTCCATTTGTGGAAAGAACAATGTTTGCTTTAACCGGAATGTTCTTTAAATAATCAGCTATCTGTCCAGAGCTAAATCGTATATAATAAGTGCCTTCACTCAAACAAGTATTAATTGTATTGCCATATCGATCAAACTGGGTAAAATCGGCCAAATCGCTACTATCGCCTTGAGGCCATTGGCGTAAAGGAAGAAAACCTGAGAACCGAGGCGTACGAAATACATCTACAAAAACATTGGTATTCCCTGCCAAATGACTTTGATTAAGTGCTGCCGGAACCTCTATTTTTACCCATCGAGTAGTAGGGATGTACAACTTGTACCACAAACTTTTAAAAAGTGAATTGTCAATAAACTGTTCTCCTGTTTCTTTTGTAGCCTGATCAAAAAACAAATCCATTGAATATGTTTCGTAACCATAATTTCCATTGCCGGTATTTACCTCACAAGCATTTGCAAAATTATCGCAAGGCACCAAACCTGCCAAAGTACTTTGAGTGATGGTAATTGATATTGGTCCGGAAATATTATTGGTATAATTAGATTCTAAAACCGAGCGATTGTGGTTCACACTTAAATATAAATAATATGTTCCCGATATAACATTAGGCAAATACACCTGAGCACTTTTGCTAACAGGTGTGCCTAAATTAACAATTGTATCATTATATACCGGCTGAAACAATAAAATAGAAGAATCTGCATTAAATGTTGATTTTTTGGAAAGATAAATATGATCATACCAAGGCTTCCCTTTTTGGGTTGCAAACATGCCTAAATTGCTTAATGTATAGCTGAGTTGAATAGGTGTACCCGACAATGAATAACCTGTAAATGTTTGAATAGCACCTGTTAAATCAGGATATTTTGGTGATTGAACAAAAAATTTGCATGCCACCGCATTATTATTATTTTCATTAAGCTCCTGTCCCAAATCGTTACGATAGTCGGAACGGATTAATAGGTAATACCAATTTCCTACCGTAAAGTTAGGAGCCGTAATATTTAAGTTTTGAGCAATCGAGACCGAATCATTTATCAGCATTCGATTCGCAAAAATTGGGTTTGGTAACGAAATACCATCTGGACTTACATAGGTAAGCTTTCCTTGTATATAATCAGAAATAAAACGATCGGTGCTTGGGTTAAAAACAGTGTCAGTAGACACATAATATGCATCATAAAATATTTGATTGATATCTTTTCTTCCTATATTCTTAAGTTGATAAGAAAAGCCTGCAGCATTTCCTAAAGTTAAGGTGTCGGATGGGCACGAAATTTTACTTACAGCTACATCAGGAAGAAGTGGGGGCTCAAATAGTATTTTTTTACTAATTACTGCGTTATTTAAGAAGTTCGATTCTTCAGCAAGCGTTTGGTTTACAACAATATAATATCTACCTACAATATTTTGAGGAATAGTTAAAACTAATGAATCAGATAGTACTTTACCTGAATCAATAGTAATAGACTTAGAAAAAGAAGCAATCTGCAAATCAGTAAACGAGCTAAATACTGAATCATTAGAAATATAAATTGCAATATTAGAAGGGGACAATATAATCTTACCTTTTCCAATATTTGTAGCACTCCAATATAGTTTAGCTGATTCACCTGCTACAAGTGTGTCTTTATTACTTTTTAGAGATATTCCCTTTAAATCGGGAAGCGATCTAATTCGAAAAGTATCTGTTTTTGATATTATACTTGCACATTGATTTCGAGCAATGACTTTCCAACGATAGGAATTTCCATATTTGAGTACCCCAGATAAGAACGCATTAGGTATAGTTATACCAGTTATGGAATAATTTAGTGTAGTATCCGTAAGGTTATGAAGTCGTAAATCGTAGGAACTCACATTCGCAATTGGAGTCCAACTTAATTGTAAAGGAATGTTTAAGTCATATGCCTTGTTGGGTGGGCTAATTAAGTTAAGTCCTGACAAGCTTAGATTTAGGATTTTTACTTCAATGGTGTCGTTGACTGCACAAAAGCCATTACTATGAGATATGGCATACTTACCCCCTCCTGAAACCAGAATTTGAGATTGCGTTCCAATCACATTAGTATTTGGAATTAATCGCCAAGCAAATAATCCTGATTCTTTATAACTATTTAAAGTGACTGATTGGCCTGAACATATGGAATTATCTGGACCCAAATTAACCTTGTAGGATGAAGTTTTGACTTGTATTTCATAAGAACCACTATCTGCATTAGCGCCATCAACTACTATAAAATAGGAGGAATCCGGGCTGAATCCTTTGTATGAAAGTGTAGAGCCATTGCCACAACTATTTCCCGCTTTAAGAAATCCGCCCAATCCATTATAAAGATATATTTTTGAATTCCATGTGGTATTGCACGAGTTAAATACAATTGAGTCTGTACAATTAGAAACTTTAAATCGATAATAAACATCGGGCGATTTATTGCCTGTTAATGTAGAAAGAATATGATTATTGGTAAATAAAGACGTGTTACCATTCCAAATTGTATCTCTTAATATGGTTCCTGCTATGTAAGGATTTTGAAGCGAATTTCCAACCCGCTCTTTTATAGTAATTGTAAGCGAATCTGAGATGATTGAAGTAGCGCACTGACTTGAATAGTTTCGCGTACGCAAGTATATGGTTCCTTTGTCATTAAACGATTTACTGAGACTAACAGTAGACACCCCAGACAAAGTTGTCCAAATATTGAATAGCTTTTGCTCCCATGTTGTAGTATTAAAAACTGAACTTGTTAATAAAAAATAGCCAACCTCCTTTTGAAACAAGCTATTGCTTCCTGTAAGAGTTCCTTTATCAATTGAATTAATCTTGATAGAATCCGTTTTTATGCATTGGTTTTTAAAAGTAGAAACCACATAAATTCCTGGTATTGATACATAAACACTAGGAATTGAACCTGCACTTGGCAAATTCCACGTATATGTTGCACCAAACAAGGATTTTGTGGTTAATAATAATTTGGCTCCGTTACAAATTGTTTTGTCAGGTCCCAAATTTGCCTGAACTGTACTTAAATTGATTTGTAAATTAAAAATTCCGGAAAGCGTACTATTGCCTTCAACTACTATAAAATACTTTTGACCAGATTTAAAGTTATTATTACCTATAAAAGAACGATTACCACAAGCATCATTATTATACGTTAGTGTATTACCTAAGGAATCTAAAATATGCAAATAAGTATCGAAAGTTGAAGTACAAAGAGCAATCGACATTGAATCGAGGCAAGGTGGGGCTCGAAATGTAAAAAACACATCGGGAGAAGGTTGTCCAAATCCGGTGGAAGTAGTGTAATTATCAGAGTATAGAAATGTACTGTCTGAAAAAATATATGGAAATCCTGTGATGGTAATTGGTTTATTTTGCGTATTTCCAACTACTCTGTTTTGACGAATTTTAAAAGTGCCTAATTGCAACCCTGTAGTTGTAAACGCCCCTAAGTTAGTTGACCGAATTTTATAAAAATCACCTATCGGCAAGGTGTCTGGCACCATCCAATTGTAGCTACCTGTATTAGGAATATTTTGAGCAAGAGTTTTCCAAGAAGTTCCATTATTATTCGAATATTCCAAATGTATTAAATCGGAAGCATCTAAGTATTGCGATTGCCATCCAATAGAATAGGACTGATTGGTTTTGATAATTTCATTAGAAGTAGGTCGAGTAATTTGTAAAGCTGGCGTTGCACCTATTGTGAAGTAATTATTACTATAATCTGATATACAACTATTTAATAAATCGTAGGCTCGAATCAAACATTTGGTTGAAGTACCTGGGGGAACTATATATGAAGCAGATCCTGAAAAGGTGCCCGGAAAAGTGATATTGCTCCAACTGATGCCGTCATTTTGAGAGAATTCAAGTCTAAACTGATTTACAAATCCTGTGATTGATGCCAATACTGTAATTTGATTTCCTGTACCAAATGATTCTCCTCCATTGGGATAAGAAATGGTAATCCCTGATAAAGAAGTTGTTCTTGAGATATTAAATCTTGGGCTTATAGTACTGACATTTACATTTAAATTATCCGAAATACGAACATTGACATTCGAACTTGAAATATTAGGAACTTGCCATGTGTAATTGGCCAATCCTACCGAATTAATCAGAAGGTTTTTAATTATAGGGAACCATGTAGCTCCATTATTAAGTGTATAATCTAAGTTGGCTTGATAAGGTGCATTGTCAGCTCTAGACCAAATGAGGGAATAATTTGTGCAGCCCACTAAATTTGTATTAATCGAAGGGAGCGTCATTACAAAAGGTGTAGCAACAATAAATTTAACACTTTCAGGATGGCTAAAATATCCCAATTCGTTTCGAACTTGAATGTTTAAAAAATGGCCTCCTACCGATAAAAATGGTGTGGCATTAAATACCGATGCAAAAGAAACGCTGTCCGTTGAAGGACTAAAAGCGAATGGGGTTCCTAAAAAAGTACTTGAAAGTAAGTTATCAATTGAATAATACCCTGTTGTAATTTTAGCGATTCCTAAAGAGGCATCGTTTAGGTTTTGAGGAGCTACATAAAGTGGTCGCACTTCAGGATGGCTCCAAATGCCATTTTTTGAACGAACACGAGTAATGCTTCGGTGAAAACCTTCAGAAAGTCCAATAAAAGCATTTTGGAATATGTTACTAACCGAATCAGAAGAAGGAGAAAAGGCTACCTTAATTGAAGGTCCAGTAATTAAATCATCAAAAAAATATTGAACGGAATCGATTGGAACCATTGCATTGCCAAAATCATATTTAGCCAAATCATTGACAAAAATGGGTCTGTTTTCGGCATGACTCCATTGACCATTTGCACTACCAGCACGAACCATCATTGTATGCCACCCTGGTTGCAGACCCGTGGCTGTAATTGCATTAAGAAAGAAAATCGAATCTAGAGAAGGAATTACTGAAAAGCTTCTTAAGCTGATTCGAGGTATTGTATCTTTGTCAAAATAGCATTCGATTTTGTTGATTGGTGAAGAAGTAGCTGTAGTAATAAAACCATCGCTACTGATATAAACGGGTCGAGATTCTAAATGGCTCCATACACCATTTTCAGTACCAACTCGTGTAAGAATAGTATGCCAACCAGCTGGAATACCTGTCCATGTAAATACATTTTGTAAACTAATTGAATCGGATGAGGGGCTAATTGGAAAAGTACCAAAACTTATCCTAGGCAACGTATCTTTATCAAAGAAATATTCTAATCGATTGATTTTATCGGGGGTAGCATTTACTATAAATCCATCCGAGCTAAAGTAAAACGGTCGGCAATCAGTTTGGCCCCACACACCCCAAGAATTTTTAAATCTCAAGCAAAATGTATGAAATCCAGGAGTGGTAAGAACCAAACCAGGGAAATTGTTTGCATTTAACAAAATACTGTCAGCAAAAGGCCCTGCCAAAGGCACAAAAGCAGCGAACCCAACCCCAGGATCATTGTTGTAAAAATATTCGTACCCAATTAATTCTTTCGAAGAAGGTAAAAAACCAAGCCCTGCAGTAGAAACAATATCTTCAACTTGATAAAAAAGAGCAGGAGGTTGTGCAAGCACCTTGTTATATAATGCAAATGCTACCAGTAAAATCCAAAATTGAATTCTTGTTTTTTTTAAAAAAAACTTCTGAATTGCTGCATTTATATGCTTCATAGTTACAATTCAGAACTACTTCTTGTTTTTAGCCTTTACTGAAAAGTTAATTGGGTCTCCTGGTGAACCAAAATTAATGACAGGAGTTGCATTAAATGAAGTAATTTGAGGTATAAAAGGTGTGCCGTTAATATTAAAAAGTCCTTTGATTAACCCAATATCTTTTCCATCCGTACCAGCATTTATGCCTACACTTCCAGGTGTTAAGAAAAAACTTCGATCGTAATAGTTTAGTATATATTCATAAAACCCCCAGTAATATGAATTTGGTTGATTATGCATTGATTGGATAAAGGAATAACCTGTAAATGAAGGCAACGTTGTTATAGTATTTTGAAAGGTGTTTCCTGCAACGGTATGTGAATTATCCATAATAAGGTTATTATAAAATATATTTGATGATGAATTTCCATCATACACATAAGTTCTATAAAAGATATTGTTTGCAATTGTTGCTTTATCAACATCTTGTAACCTCCTCGTACTAATTTGATAATCATTTCCCAAAAACAGATTATTTGTAATAATTACCGTTGGATCATTGCTACTATTTATGTAACTATTTGAGTTAACATCAAATAAATTATTTCTAATTATTATATTTTTCGAAGAAGATCCATTTAATGCAATTCTCCCGTTTTTGAAGAGACACCCTTCAATTATCCAGTTTGTTTTAACATTTCCCCCAGAATATTGAAAATTAATTGTTCCGTCATATATCATGCATCTCGATACAACTATATTATTGGCGTCATTCACAAAAAAATTATTTACTCTCAACCCAAAGAACTTGGATCCATTGCATCCAGTTCTTAAATCGAATGACTCAATATCCGATACATTTTGATTTTGCTCATTAATTGACTTGTGACCGGAACCTATAAAAATGAGTGCTTTGGTAACTATAGTATTTCCACCATACCTTGTAGGGCTTTTCAAAATATAAATGGTATCTCCATTAGTTGCTGCTGCCATTGCAGATTGTATATTATCATATTTTGCTGGTGTATTACTATCGTTTGATACTGTTCTTATTACTGCATTTACAGATAATGACAATAAGAATATGTTTGAAAATATAAATTTAATCATATTTTAATTTTAGATGGGTTCTATCAAATGTAATAAATTAGATTTTAAAATACAATTATTTGACAAATACATTTAAACAAGCCCCGAATACCTCGTTAATTTTTCATTAATTAATGTAATAAATTTGTGTGCATTAATAAATTAATTCACTATTAAAATTTGTATAATTTCTAATTATAAGTTTAAGAATTCATATTAATAAAATATGATTTTGAAAATAACTTTGCGAAAATTACATATTAATTCAACTTTCCAAAATCTGATGTTTTGCAATATTTAACCGCTGACGGCACACTGGTGTCAGCACGACCATCCGGAACGGAACCAAAAATCAAATTTTACTTCTCTGTAAATGCACCTCTACCGTCAAAAGGTGACTTCGATATTGTTGACAAACAATTAGATGGAAAAATTGAATTGATAATCAAGGAATTAGGAATTTAGATAAAAAAAACTAAAGGAAACAAAAAAAAGCAGGGAAAACCTGCTTTTTTTGTTTATAAGTGCGAAACTTATATTTTTATACCAACAAATCCAACTTCATCAAATCCTGTACATCCAGCATCCCACAAACTTCTCCATCTTTTACTACAACTATTGTGTCGATGTGTTCCTTTTTGAAAATAGCAACAGCCTGTTCCAATAGGGCATCTGCTGAAATTGTAAATGGTGACTTGAATTCGAAATCCGACATTTTTTTATCCAAAATCCATCTGCCACTTGATTTTAATTCTCTACGTATGGTACCATCTGTAAATACACCTACTAGTTTGCCTGTTTTTTCTTCAACTACTGATACCGCACCAAATCCAGCTTCAGTCATGATTATAGAAGCATCAAAAACAGTATCTGTTGTTTTAACTATTGGATTATCAGAACGAATTATATCAGAAACTTTTTTGGTAATCAATTTGGTATGATCAATAAATTGTTTGGTTCCAACCGATGTAAAGTTGTTGTCAGTGAGTTTTTTCATAACTGACCAAGGAACGGTTATGGTATGCACCCCCAACTCAATTGCATTACGAACATGCTCCATGTGTCGTACCGATGAAAACATTACTTTTGATCTGAATCCATGTTGATTAATCATCTCATTGCATTGTGCTATTAAAGTAAGCGCATCATGACCTTGATCTTGCATACGACCTACAAGCACACATATATAGGTGGCCTCCGCAAGTGCTGCCATATATGCTTGTTGAAGCGTGTAAACCAAATGCACATTCACCATAAGTCCTTCACTGGTAAGCATTTTGCATGCTTTAATGCCTTCCATTGAGACAGGAATTTTGAATACTGTTTTTTTAGGATCAAGACCCATTTTGATTTGTCGCTTTGCTTCTGCAACAATTTCGTTTGCGTTATCTCCCAATGCTTCAACTTGAAGAATAGGAACCATTTTGGCTAATTTAAGGATAGTTGCATCAATATCTGTAACTCCTTCTCTATGCAAAAAAGTAGGTGTTGTTGTTAATCCGGCAAGTGTTCCAAGTTTAAATGCTTCTTCAATTTCTTTAAAATCTACTGAATCTAAGTATAATTCCATTTTTCTGTTTTTATTAATTTTTACGATAGTTTACTTCAATGTTATGTATTTCAATCAATGGTTTTAAAAATTCTTCTAAATCATTCATATTTAATTGACTAGCTGCGTCACAAAGTGCTTTGGCAGGGTCAGGGTGTGTTTCAATAAATATACCATCCACACCCGCTGCTACTCCGGCTTTGGAAATAGCGGGCAAATATTGACGTGCGCCCCCATTTGGATCTGAACTTGGTATACCATATTTGCGAATCGCATGGGTAATGTCAAACACTACAGGGTAGCCCGTTTGATTTAAGTGATAAAAGCTTCGAGGGTCTACGATTAAATCATTATAACCGAAGGTGTAACCTCTTTCTGTAAGAATCACCTTGTTGTTACCGGCTTCTACACACTTTTCAGCAGGTTTTAACATATTTTCAGGGGCAAGAAATTGACCATGTTTAATATTCACTACTTTTCCGGTTTTAGCAGCTGCCACTACTAATGTGGTTTGCATACACAAATAAGCAGGTATTTGAATTACATCAAGCACTTCTCCCGCAGGTGCAGCCTGATCAGGGTAGTGAATGTCAGAAAGCAAAGGAAACCCGAATTCCTTTTTTATTTTTTGCAGCATTTTAAGTCCGGCTTCTAACCCGGGTCCATCATAGTATTTGGCTGAACTTCGATTATCTTTTTGAAACGATGACTTATATATCATCGGTATTTTTAGTTTTTCAGTAACTTCTTTAAGCTTTTCAGCTGTGCGCATCATAATACTTTCTTCTTCGATTACGCATGGTCCGGAAATCAAAAACAATGCATTAGAGCCGCACTTAATGTTTCCTACTTCAACAATATTTTTTTTCATTTAATCTTATTATCTCAAAAATTGGTGTGCAAAGTTATATTTTTATCATAGAAATAATAAAAATGTTCCAAATAGATTTGAACAATTAGGTATATTAATACGTGTTGTGCGATTAGAATAGTACAATTTAGACCAGTATTTTTTAATTATCTTTAGAAACCCCACCTAAATCCTCCCCCAAAGGGAGGACTTTCACATTTGTCGTGACAAAAGCCCCTTCCCTTTTTTTGGGGAAGGGGTTGGGGATGGGGCTTTTAAGAACAATTTCGTCATTTTTTAAAGAATTAAATCACACAACGGGTATATCAATCTACTAACTTAATAAAGTTTTGAAGTAAATATCGGTATAATATGATGCTTATATATATTTTTGTCAAATATGAAAAAGTTAATCATTATAAACGGTCCAAATCTTAATCTGTTAGGAAAAAGAGAAGTAGATATATACGGCAATATGTCGTTCGATAAATATTTCATTGAATTGCAATCTAAATATAAAACTTTTGAACTTTTTTATTTTCAATCCAATCATGAAGGAGCCATCATTGACAAAATCCAAGAGGTTGGCTATACTTTTGATGGAATAATAATAAATGCTGGCGCATTAACTCATACATCTATTGCCATTGGAGATGCAATTGCTGCAGTAACCACTCCTGCTATTGAAGTGCACATTTCCAATGTGCATGCACGCGAAGAATTCAGACACCATACTTGCCTAGGTAGGTCTGTTAAAGGTGTAATTGCAGGATTTGGCTTAAAAAGCTACGATTTGGCTATTCAATATTTTTTATAATTCAACATTTATAATTTAACATTTCAATACAGTGATTACATTTAACGTAGGTCCCTCAAAAATATATCCGGAAGTTGCACAATATTTGCAAGATGCATACAATAATAACGTGTTAAGCATCAGTCATAGAAGTCCGGAGTTTGTTGAAATTTCAAAAAAAGCAATTGAATTATTTCATCAAAAACTAAATGTACCGACCGATTATACAGTTATGTACACCGGCTCAGCTACTGAATCGTGGGAAATAATTGCACAAGATATTGTAATTAAAAAAGCTGTACACTTTTATAATGGAGAATTTGGCAAAAAATGGTATGAATATGCCAAATTCATTAATCCTGAAACTGTAGGTTTTCATTTTGACGAGAATACGGAGTTGAATGTTGCCAGTCATGACCTTCCTAAAGATGTAGAATTATTGTGTTTCACACTAAATGAAACTTCTACAGGAACCCAAGTAAAATCAAACGTAATTGAAGCAGCCAAGAAGCTGTATCCCAATGCTTTAATTGCTATTGATACCACTTCATGTATTGCCGGAATTGCAATTGATTTCAACAAATATGATATTATTTATGGTTCCACTCAAAAGTGTTTTGGTCTTCCTGCCGGTTTAGGATTATTGATATGTGGACCAAAAGCTATTGAAGCAGCTTCAAAAAAAGGTATAAAAGGTAGATATAATAGTTTGCTAAGCATGCTTGATCAAATAAAAAATTATCAAACGAATTACACGCCAAATGTACTTGGTATTTACTTGTTATGTAAAGTGTTAGAACAAATTCCACCTATTCAAACCATTGACTCATTAGTGAATTATCGGGCTCTGGATTGGTATTCATTTATCCCAAAAGTTAAGAATTTGAGTTTGCATATAACCAATCCTGCTGTTCAGTCTGATACGGTTATAACTGTAAAATCTACTGAAGAAAATATATTAAATATTAAAAAAGCGGCTAAAAGCACAGGAATTGAATTAGGCGCAGGGTATGGTCCATTGAAAAATGTGACCTTCCGTATTGCAAATTTCCCTTCAATTACTGAAACAGAAATAAATACATTAAAAGGTTTTTTAAGTAGTTTAAATTAACAAAATGTTTTATTACGATTTCTCAAAATATAGAAAAAGGACCTTCGAATATATTTCCGAGAATGAGATTATTCAATGTATTGAAAGTGAAGATACAATTACATGGAACTCAATAGATAGACCTCATACGGATTTTGCATATGAATGCTTGAATTATGTCAACAAAAGATTTATATTTGTTAGATTTAATTGTTTTGGAGAAAAAATAGTAATTGAAATGGCAAGACTTGCTACTAAAGGAGAAATTGAAAAATATTTTAAATTTTGAAATATGACGTCACAAGAATTTGAAATAGAATCCAAAAGAATAAGAGATTCCTACAATAAAGACGGCATTTTTGATGAGGAATTTATAAAAAGAAGCATTGAAAGTATATTAGAGGAACCAAAAGATCAATCTAAGTTTATCACTAAAGAAAATTTGGTTTCTTATGATTTGCTAATGAAAAAATTATCGAGAAAATAGTCGATTCTTTTTAAAAAAAAGTAACTCATAATATATTTCACTTACACCCTACGCTTCCTGAAGCCCAAACGGTATCAGAGTAGTTAGCAACATTTTCGCACTTGATATTTTGGAATCCCACCGTTGGTCCTGATGCACCAATTTGAACTTTTACGTTTCCTTTTGCACCTCTCCATGTTTTGCGTGTTAATGTTCCATCTGTAACTAATAGATATACTGTAGTATCAACTAAACTTGAATCTCTATAAGTTGTGATTCTAAAATTACGAGCTGTGGTAGGTTTTGTTTTAAAATAAACACTAAAGGAAGCCAAAGTATCTGTATCAAAAATCCCGGAAATCACATAAAAACCTGAAGTAGTATCACATCTGCCAAATTCTGATATCAATTGATTTTTAAATACATTAGGAATGAATAAACGTCCATCTGAGGTATAAAATATATTATTACCAGGGATATTGGAATAAGGATATGTTCCGCTGCCATTTCCATTACCTTTAGAATTAGAACCTGTACCCGAATTTGCCGGTGCAACTCGTTCTTTGCCTGAATCAGAACAATTGTATATACCTATTGCTAAAAATGTAAAAATTGAGATAATTAAAATTCGTAATAACAAATTCATGATTTTAATAATTTGGACATAAAACTAATGAATTAATTTAAAATTTATTAGATTCAATTCTTGAAATATGAACTATGCGCATTCATTATATTCAACACGAACCTTTTGAAGCACCCGGCTATATCCTTAATTGGATTGAAGAGCATAAATTTACTGTAACTTCTACGCACATATACGAAAAAATATGGTTTCCCGATCAAAATTCGTTTGACTTTTTAATTATTATGGGAGGATCCATGAGTGTGAATGATGATGACTTGTTACCTTGGTTGGCCGAAGAAAAATTATTTGTAAAAGAAAGTATATTAAATAAAAAGAAAGTTATAGGCATTTGCTTGGGTTCACAGTTGATTGCAAATGTGCTCGGAAACAAAGTATATCCAAATAAATATAAAGAAATAGGATGGTTTCCAGTAAAAAAATCATCATTAGGTAAGTACTCGCCCTTAATAAATCATTTTCCGGATGAATTTGTGACCATGCATTGGCATGGCGAAACATTTGATTTGCTCCCAAATTGTGCTCAAATATTTGAAAGTGAAGGATGTAAAAACCAAGGATTTATTTACAAAAACAATGTGATTGGATTGCAATTCCATCCAGAAATGACTTTAGATACTATAAGAGGAATGATCGATGCGTCAGATACTTTTGAAAGCGGTAGATTTATTCAAAATTTTGAAGATATTAAAAATGGAGCTAAAAATTGTATACCAAACAATGGTTGGCTATGTAACTTGTTGGATAAACTCGCTAAAACATCATGAAATTCAGATTTATTTCAATATTCATTTTTATATTTTATATTGACATAAACGCAACATCATTTTTAACAAAAAAACAACCCTCACACTTCAACTTTGGATCGGGTATCTGCGACTGGGGCGTTCCACTATATTTGGGTATAGACACCTGGATACTGAGAGACGCAACCTTAGGTGCCGAATTTACAGCCAGAGGTTTGATTACCAACAGTTTTTATCCTTCCGTGTTAACATTAGGCATTAATGGAAATTATCATTTTCAAAGAATATTACAGCTTCCTGAATCTTGGCAACTTTATGGTGGTGGTTCGTTCGGTTTAGGATATGTGCCTACTTCACTGGCTGAAAACATTAATAATTTTAACGCTTACCGAAAAGATCCCATCACCGGATATTTTGTACTTCAGGTTGGAGGGAAATACTGGTTTAACAGGCAAAATGCCATAAATGTTGAAATTATGGCAGGAAGTTATTATGGAATAAAATTAGGAATCACTATTAACCCTTATGAAAAATGGAAATAATGTATTTTTTAACTCAAAGGCATGATTTTTGAGTTTGCTTCGTTATCAGATTAAGGATTAATAAATCTTTTATGAACAACATTAAATTAATATTCTTATCAATCATATTTGGCTTTGGGGGTGCTTTTTTATTTCAAAAATTCTTTAACGACAAAGCAGCTTCCGTCACATATATAACAGAAAGCGTTCAAAAACCTTCTTTTGCTTCCAGCCATTCTTTTTTGGATAGTGAGGTGAATTTTGTGTCAGCTTCTGCAGCAAGCACACAATGTGTAGTGTATATCAAAACATCTTCTTCCCAATTTGTAGCATATGATTGGTTTGACTTGTTTTTTTCAGGAGGATCTGCTCAACAAGTGGTGGTAAGCTCAGGATCAGGCGTTATATATTCTTCAGATGGATATATTATTACGAATAATCATGTAATAGAAAATGCAGAACAAGTGGAAGTCATTCATAACAAACGTAGTTACAAAGCAAAAGTAATAGGAAGAGATCCTTCGTCAGATTTGGCTGTTTTGAAAATAGAAGCAAATAAATTACCTGCTATAAAACTTAGTTCTTCCAAAGATGCATTGATTGGTGATTGGGTATTAGCCGTTGGAAACCCTTTTAACTTGGAGTCCACAGTTACTGCAGGTATTATAAGTGCCAAGGGCCGAAATATTAATATAGTAAAAGATCGTTTTCCTATCGAGTCATTTATTCAAACCGATGCAGCTATTAACCCAGGTAATAGCGGGGGCGCACTTGTAAACTTGAAAGGTGAATTGATTGGAATTAATACTGCAATTCTATCAAATACTGGTCAATATGCGGGATATGGTTTTGCTGTTCCAGTGGATATAGCCAAAAAAATTGCTGATGATTTAATCAAATATGGAGAAGTGCAAAAAGCCTTTTTGGGTGCCGATGTGGTTGAAGTTACAGATGAGACTGCCAAAAAAGCCGGTATTTCAGAACTTAATGGGGTAGCTATCAGTAAAATAATGCAAGATGGAGCAGCCGATAAAGTTGGGATGCAACAAGGAGATATAATAATTGAAATTAATGGCACATTTATAAAATCTAAATCGAATTTTGATGAAGAAATCAGCTATTGCAGACCCGGAGATAAAATTAAAATCAAATTTGTGAGAGAAGGCAAAACTATTGAAAGTGCTATTACCCTTACCAATATAGAAGGTACAACTGAACTATTGAAACGAGAAATATTTTATTCTTCAACTTTTGGAGTTGAACTTGAAACGGTTTCAAAGTTAGAAAAGTCACGTTTAGGAATCGATTATGGTGTTAGGGTGGTAAACATGGACAAAGGAGGTGTATTTAACCGAATGGATATAGAACAAGGATTTATAATAACCGGTATTAATAACAAAAAAATAAAATCGCCAACCGAAATACCTTCAATATTAGGCAATATCAGAGGTAGAGTAGTTATTGAAGGAATTTCTAAAAATGGCCAAAGAGGATATTATTCTTTTTATTTTTAGTATATTAATAATTAGTCAATTGTTGATCCAGATACGATTCAAGGATTACTGATTCGGTATTGCCGTAAGCGTAATTGAAATAATCTTTAAGTTCCTTTTTAGCTTCATCTTTAGGTAGATTTTGAGACTTATATACACTTAATAATATCTCAAATTCTTTTTTCAAATCTTCTTCACTAACAAAAGAAAGAGAGAAAGAAGTAATATATTCTTCATATTTTACTTTTGGTTCAGTTATATACAAGTCAAATTTCTTAACTTCTTCCTGCGCAATTTTTTTACCTTTAACCAAAAATATTTCATTCATATCGAAAATTATATCTTCACCTACCATAGGCAAAGGTTTGTCAATATTTTGTCCTTGATATTTATATCGTATCATTAACATTCGCTGATCGTTGATTTGGTATTTTTCTTTATTGATTCTATAATTCAGTACCGGACCAATAACAAAAAACTTGCCCACTCCAAAATAGGTTTCAATATCTGTTTTGTCTTTAGAAGCTTCGTCACCTACACCTCTTGTACTCATGAATCGATAATCGTCTTTGTCATGAGATAACAATACATTTTTTACAAACTCAGTAATTTCGCTACCATTCGTTTTAGATTTATCAGACGGACTCAATACAAATCGGCCTCTGGCACTACTTATAAGTATAGCTTTAGCTTCAGAGTTTGCAAATTTCAATTTGGTGTCTGGCAACAATTTATCACCAGGCTTCAATAATTGATTGTTGGATACATATACAATTTTACCTTTGGTTTGAACTACAAAGTAAGTTTCCTGAGCTAAGGCGCTAAATATCAGACTGATAAAAAAAAGAAAGTTTTTCATGATTTTGGGTTTAGTCGTATATGAATACGAAAACAAATTTAAAGGTAAATGACGAGTTTAAAAAATTTATAAAAAACTATAATCTTCGATTTAGTGGAATATTCGCTTGTATCCTAATGCTAGATTATGTTATTTAAACTTAGGCATCATCCTTTTAACTTTTGGCACAAAATCCCAAGATACAAATATTTCATGTGTACCATTATTGAAGGTAGGCACTCTTGAATTAGTCCAATCAAATCCATAACCAATTTTAATAGGTTGTTTGAATGCATCTGATTTGATTTTTCCTACATTTAACCCTACAAAAAAGTTGAGTGCATCACCTGTACGATAGCTGCTACCTAACCACACCATTTCCATATATTCTACTTTTAATACAAAGTCTGCATTAAAATTTCTGGTAAATACTTGTGATTCAGAAAAGCGTGAAATTATCATAGGGGTTAACACAAACTTTTCATTCATTTCAATATTATACCCTGCTGTGATATAATAATGCCTTGCAACAGCGGCACGACCATAGTCAGTAAACTTGCGACTTGGAGATGTTAAATGCTGTGATGATATTCCGGCAAACATACGTTGTGATTTGTAATACACTCCAAATCCAAAATCGGGTTGGTAATTTGGACGATAACCCGTAAAACTTTGATCGGACTTGAGTTGTTGATCATTAAGCGCATCGTAATTCATACGCGTTTGCAGTAAACCTGCACTTAGTCCAAAACACAATCGCCCCTGCCCTATATTGACATAATATGAATACACGGCATTGAAATTCGACATTCCGGTAATACCAATCTCATCGTTCAATAAATTCAAACCCACAGCCATGTGCTTACGTTTCATTGGCAAAGTTCCTGAAAACTGTGGATTAGAAGGAGACCCATCAATACCTACCCATTGTCTGCGATAAAACATAGTTACGTTCAAAAAATCAACCGAACCTGCGAATGCCGGGTTGAAATATTGTTGATTAAACATAAACATAGTGAATTGCGGATCTTGTTGTGCTTGAGTATTAAAACCACAAAACATTACCAATGCAACGATTAATGCTGATATTTTAGCTTTCAAAAAATAAATAAATGTATGTACCGTTCCTTTCATGACTTTTCTATCGTTGTAACAATACATTACCTTTTTTCTCAACGCCATTTCCTAATCTGAGTACCCAGAAATAAGTACCATCTGCTTGTCCATTTCCATCCCATCCATTTGCATTGCTATACGGTTTGGCATAGTAAACAGTTGCACCCCAACGATTTACAATAAACAATTCATTATCAGGATAAGCTTCAATATTAAGAATGGTAAATTTATCTACCACCCCATCATTATTTGGAGTAAAGGCATTTAATGCAGTTACTTCTCTCATAAATAACAATTCGTTTGAAATATTTGACCATGATTCAATGGTGTCAGTTGGGCTAAATGGTGCATTTGGAATTGCTAATATTCTGTATTTATGTTTGAACCCTTCAATCACATTAGATAATTCTGCTGAAGTATTATTAGTGAAATTCACAATCACTCTTGGGTCGTTAATCAATTGTTTCCATTCACTTCCATCTATTGATCTCCATATTTGATATTCTTTTACTCCAAATGGCCAGTTGGTATATTCATTCCACACCAAATTGACTTTATTTGTTTGTTCAGAGCCTGTAGCTTTTAACACAATGGTATTATGTACACTATCCGTTACACATTGAGGATTTGCTTTGCTTGCCACTCGATACAACCAAGAGTTTTCACTGGTATTAACTCCTTTATGAATGAAGGTAGTATCCAATTTGTTAACAGTTCCGGCATTTTCCCACAAACTTCCTGCTGTAGCATTGTTTAATCGCTGAATTTGTAAGGTATCACCAGGGAATTTGGTTTTGTTACGTATGGTCCATTTGACTTCTATATTATTTGTCTCGCTAAACTGAGTTGAAACAAGTTTCATTCTTAGTTTGGCTACATCCACCAGTATATTATCTTCTGCAAAGCATCCTCCCAATCCTAAAACTCTCACAGTATACTTAGTAGCTTTAGTAGGCAAAAAGTTTACTCTTGAAGTTTGAACCACAGGCAATAAAGTATCATTTCTGTACCATTGGAAACCCGTACCAATTCCAGGAGTTGAAAGCAAAATAGAAGCACCAAAACAAATCGTTGTATCATTACCCAAATCTGCAATTGGAGGAATGGTACCATCTACGGTTATTGTTCGTGGATATTGAATTGAACAAGAACCATAATTGATATATGCCACATATTTACCTCCTGTAAATCCTGCAAATGAAACAGAAGGATTCGTTATACCGGTTTGAATTTGTGGAGTGGTAATGATTCCATTATTATCAATTCCGGTAATTGTAATTGCATATGGAGGCTTAACATTGAGCGTATCCATTTGAAATAAAATACTACCATCATTGCCAATACATGATGCACTCAGTGAAGCAGGTGAAGGCTGAAATAGTATAGTGCCACTTCTTGGAATGTCAACTGTTTGTGAACAACTTGTTGTAGAATCAATTACATAAATACGATATGTAGAATCTTTAATTGATGTTACTTTATTCTTTTTGATTTGAGCTAAAATATTACTTGTTGTTGTAAGAGGGAAAGAATATGGTCCTCCTGCCACAAAAGAATATCGGAGCAATTGATTACTATTATAATAAGCAGGATTTATATATAAAATTGCTGCTCCATCCATTCCTCCTATGCATGTAACTTTTGAAGTTGTGAGTGTATCAATTATTTTACTTGTTAATCCAAAATTTTGAATTGAAGACGTTAAGGTAGTTGTAGGGTTAATTAAGCAAGCAGGTACAACCCCACCAATACTTGCCAATACTTGAATTGTATTGCCTGAAGGCAAGTTCCAAGCACTGTCCACTACAAATACTGGCCCGTTTATTGAACTTACAATTTGATTATTCAAGTACCACATATATGTTGGTGCAGAACCCAAATTTTGTCCATTTGCAGTGAAAGTGAAGTCCTTAGCTTTACAGGAAGCTTGAAATCCAGAACTTAAAATACTGACTGAAGCAGTTACACTGGTTGTAGTAACCACGCCAATTACACCATTCAATGTTGTAGTACATCCGGCATTGCTAACATCAAGAATGGTATATGTGCCTGCTGAACCTACATTCCAATTAAAAATATTTGAATTATAGTTGAGCTTAGTCAAATCATTTCCTAAAGCATCACGATAATTAAAATTGAAAGGAGGTGTTCCGGTAAATGTCACCGTTAAACTCGCAGACCCTCCCGTACAAAGGAAAGCTACAGAAGTTATACTTGCTGAAACAGAATTATTTAATGTGGTTGTCGCGGTTGTTGAATTGGAACTCATACCACAAGTGTTAATTGCCCTTACTCTAATAAAATAATCCCCATTTGGAAGTCCATTAAATACAGCGGAATTAGAAACAGATGATACAGCCCATTGACCTAAAACAGTAGTAGCAAATAATGCATCGTTTGACAAATCATATTCATAAGTACTTCCTGCTATGGCATCCCACGTTGCTGTAAAGCCATTACAATTGATTGATGTAATTGTAACGTTTGCGGGAGCAGCCGGAACTGACAAAATGGTAGTGGTAATTATATTAGAAAATCCACTTGCACCACAAGCATTTATCGATGATAATCGATAAAATAAAACAGTACTTGATGACAATCCATTAATATTGAATGTATTACCAACCAAAGTTGTTGAATTAAAAGTCGCAAAACCTGCAATAGATGTGTAATCTAAAATATATGAAATACCAACCCCCGAAACGGTTTGCCAGTTAGCATCCAAACCATTACATGAAACATTTGTAGCTGCTAAAGCTAGAGGCGTTGCAGACACCGCACATCCGGAACAAGAAATAGCAGGAAGTATAGAAATATTTGCAGCACCTGAAACTGTTCCTGAACAATTAGCATCTGATACACTAATCAAACTATATCCTACAGTTGTTAATGGATTAACACCCACAGTGGTAGAACTATTTAAACCTGATATTGTAAAATTCGAAGTGCCATCTGTATACACCACATTAAATGGTGGCGTTCCAGTTAGGAATAAGCTGAAGTTACTGCCATTACCTGCACAAATTGCATTATTTCCACTTATTATAGCCGATGGAACTGAACCAAATTGTACCAACACCGGAACAATTCCTGAGCAAGTTGTTGGACTCGTGCCCGTCACTTTTTGAATGTAATATGTACCCGGAGCTGTAACCACGCTTGGATTTGCTAAGGGTATAGTTGCAGCCGCATCCCTCCAGTAATTGACTACCCCGGTAGTTGATTTTAAATCTACAAATGCAGTAGATAAATCAACTGATGATTGAGAACAATTCACAATTAAAGGACTAGAAACTGATAAATTTGGTAAAGGTGTTTGAGTTACCGTATATAATCCAGAACCCAAACCCGAACAGGTCGCTCCGATAACTTGTTGAATTGTAAAGTTCGTAGTTGCATTTACAGTTAAAGAAACAGAATTAAGACCTGCACTTAAACCGTTTACAGTAGTTGGATTTATTCCATTTTCAAGTATAACTACTGAGGCATTTGCTACCCCAGAAACAGAAATTGGAATTGGAAAAGTTGCTGTGGTACCTTCACAAAATTGACCGACTCCCGGAGGTTGAATAGAAGCAAAAGCATTGCAATTACAAAGTGGATTAGCAGGAGATAATACAAATATGGTAGCCGTACTTGAGGCATTATTACTACATCCGTTGCCATCCGAAACCCCAGTAATAGAATAAGTTGTTGAAATAGCAGGTGCGAAATTCAAAAATCCATTGCTTGCACTTAAGCCACTCAAAACTTGATTAGAAAATCCATCAAAATATTGTAAAGTCCAATTTGGAGTTCCTGTTAAATTATAAAATAATGTTGCTGTATTACCTCCACAAATACTAGTAGTACCCGAAATCAATGCAGTGGGTTGAGAATTAACAACCAAACTCACATTTGAATCGGCATGACATAATACGCCATCCCCGGCCATATTTGCAAGAAAACGTGCGTAATAAGTGCCTGAGGAAGCAATATTCAAGCCATCAAAAGAGTTAACATTGTTTAATAAATCAGCTTGGTTATTATAATATGCAAACCAACCATCTACCGGTGGACCTGGTGTAAACATAAATGAAGATGTAATGCTTGATAAAAATGGTGCACATACTGGATTAGGAGCAATTATTCCTGTAATAGTTGGTGCTGAATAATGCGTAAATGTAAACATGTTATTCGCATCTGTTATATCAATAGATGCATTACATGAGTTGACATCAACTACACTTTGAATAGTATAAGTTACATAAGTTGTTGTTGGACTTCCAATATTGTATCCGGTAATACTTAATTTATAAGGATTTGTTGAAACAGTCGATGGAACAGTAACAATTACGGTTGAATTAAATCTGTTTTCGGTATATGTGATGAAATAAGGAGCATTGCCATTTGTAATAAAAACATCAACCGTTTTAACTTCTTTATGACAAATTTTAGTATCAGTATTCACAAATGAACTTGGCACATAATACATGAAATTAGTACAGCTGCATCCAGCAAATGTGGAAGAATTAACGGTAATTGTAATCATGCTAAATTGACTAAAACAAGCTCCAATCTCATCTCTGACATAATAATTTACCGTACCTAAAGCAAGTAAGTCAGCAGTTTGCGGAGCAAATGAATTCCCTGATCCTAACACTATTGTTTGAGTTGCATCGTACCAAACCAAGTTCCCTCCAGTTGCTGAAATTGTATGTGGGCTGTTGTCATTCAAACAGTAATTTAAATTCCCCGAAACAGTAGGAATTGGTGTATTATTAATCGTGTATGAAACGTTTACAGAATTACTTTCACAACCTCCACTGGTTTGAGTAGCATAATAGGTTCCTGTTATTGTAGGCGTAAATATTATATTTGCTCCCGAAGTACTGGTAATTACCGAGGTCAAAGCAACATTTGCATATAAGGTAAGTGTACTTCCTGTTCCTGAAACCGTCAAATCTGTAACGATGTCCCCTTGTGACAAGCAAAATGTGCCACCTCCATTAATTATTGGACTTGTAGTAGTTCCAACCGAAAGAACATTTACAGAATTTCCTGAATTTGAACATCCATTTGCATCAAAGATACTAGTTGAGTACAACCCACTACCCAATGAGCTGAAAACCCCAGTGCCATTTGTAAAAACACCTCCTAAGGTATAAGTATAAGGAGATTGTCCGCCAATTCCTGAAAGAGTTATTAATGCATCGTTTACCAAACAAGAAGAAAGGCCATTGACTAAGGTACCCGTAACTGAAGGAATCCCATTAATTGTTACAACTAAAACACTTGATTGATTGCTACCACAACCAATACCAGTTACACTTATTTGTGCAAGTCCCTGATAATTAACATCCCAATTTACAACACCAGATGCAGAATTTATTGAACTTGTCCCTGCAGATGACATACTCCATACTATAGAAGTTGCATTAATAGAAGCAGGCGTTGAACTGGTTGAATAATTTGTAGACAAAGTGCCTTTACAAATAGAATTTGATCCAGAAGGCACATTAGGTACATTTACATTTGGATTAACGGTCAGAACAAATTCAAAAACAGGACTTTGACAAACCCCATTAAAACCAATTACCGACACATTTTGAACACCAGCCACCGTAAAAGTAGCAATTACGGAATTTCCTGAAGTTGTATTTAACACATTTGAAGGAGACCATATATAGGTGGTTGCACCTGCTATATTCAATGCTTGGCCTGTATTAACGCAGAATGGTGCAGGATTTGCTCCTATCAAATTTGGTGATGCAGTTACATTAACAGGTATCGAAAATGTAGATGAGCAACCTGCAACGGTGCCGGTAACTACATAAGTGGTTGATGACAAACTATTTGTTATTACCGATGCGCCAACGGTAGTATTCAAACCTGTAGCCGGTGACCATGAATAACTAACTGCACCTGAAACCGTTAAAGTAGCTGAAGATCCTGCGCAATATGAAGCGCTATTTGAACCCGTTAATGTAGGTACCATATTTACACTTACAGTCACAGGAGTTCTAATACTTTCACATGTTCCGTTATTTTGACTTACCCAATTTACAAATGAGCCTAAAACATTTGTAGGTGGTGAAAACGGGACAGGATTAGGAACACCGGCACCTAACACACTTGTTGTAAACCAATTTACATTTGACCCAACGCTGTGTTGAAGCACACTTGAAGAACCATTTTGGCAAAAATTGTAAATGGTTTGAGGTACTGAAAGTTGAGCAGGAATATTTTGGATGATTACATTAATATTTGATCTAGGACTTTCGCAAGTACCATCAAATTGGCTTACATAATAATTCTGAGCACCAACAACTGAGGTAGGAGGGGTCGGAGCTGTTCCTGAAAATACGCCACCAGAGGAAGTAGTATACCATCTTAAAGAATATATCCCACTTGCCGTTAGCATTGAAGATGGAGTATATTGGCAAATACTTATCGGAGTAGTTACAGTTGGTGATGATGGGACCGTTAATACATTTAAATTAAAGGTATTTGTATTTGAACAACCGCTAAAAGTTCCTGTAACAGAATAAACCAAATTTCCTGAAAACAAAGGTGTATCACTTAGTAGATTTCCAACTACCACACCTATATTTGAGCTATAAGAAGTAGCACCAGAAAGCGTTAACACTAAAGAACTTCCCTGACAAATGGAAGAAGTTCCTGCAATAGAAATATTAGGCAAAGAAGTAACTGAAATGGTGGCAAAACCCAATGCCGTACATCCGGGACCACTTGTACCTGTTATTGTATAATTAGTAGTGCTGGAGGGAGAAAGTGATACCACAGGACCAGTAAGGTTTCCCGGTTGCCAATTATAATTAACTGCTCCTGTAGCAGTTAACATGGCAGCCGTTCCGGCACATACTGAGGCACTATTTACTGAAACATTTGGCAATGGATTTACAGTGATTGTTGCTAATCCGGTTGATGTACATCCAAATGCATTGCTTCCTGTTATTGTATATGTAGTTGTAATTGCAGGATTTAAGGTTTGAATATTTCCTGATAAATTTCCAGGTTGCCAATTGTAACTTACTGCTCCTGTAGCAGTCAACGAAACACTTTGACCAATACAAATATTTGAATTATTAACTGAAATAACAGGTAATGAATTTACAGTGACAGATGCAAAACCGGTAGCAGTACAACCTGAACCGTTGGTGCCAATAATTGTATAAATGGTGGAACTTACCGGACTCAATGATTGAAATGCACCCGATAAGTTTCCTGGTTGCCAATTATAAGTTATGGCTCCTGAAACCGATATATTTGCAAACTGTCCTGAACAGATTGTTGCATTATTTGCATTTATTGATGGCAAAGTATTAACAGTAACTGTTCCTATACCTGTTGCAGTGCAACCGGCAAGGCTTGTACCAGTAACAGTATAAATTGTTGTTAATAGTGGACTTAAATTTTGTACCGCACCAGATAAATTACCTGGTTGCCAATTGTAGGTATTTGCTCCTGAAGCGGATAAGCTTGCAGATTGTCCTACACAAATTGTAGCATTGCTAACTGAAATGATTGGGGATGAATTTACTGATATTGTTGCAAATCCAGTGGAAGTACAACCATTTCCATTAGTTCCTATTATGGTATAGTTAGTGGTTGATGCAGGACTTAAATTTTGAACCGTACCAGACAAGTTTCCTGGTTGCCAAGTATAATTAACCGCTCCTGTAGCTGTAAGAGATGCATTTTGACCCACACAAATAATTCCGCTATTAACTGTTACAATAGGTAGGGGATTTACAGTAACAGTGGTTGTCCCTGTAGTGGTACATCCTGATGTATTACTTGCCGAAATTGTATAAGTTGTTGTACTTGATGGACTTAAGGTTTGAATTGGGCCTGATAAATTTCCTGGTTGCCAGTTATAAGTATTTGCTCCACTCGCTGTATAAGTTACACTTAATCCTGAACATATAGTTGTATTTCCGATTCCGGTTAATGTGGGATTTGGATTTACAAATTGACTTACTAAGGTAGATACACCCAAACATCCGTTAAAAATTGGGGTAATGGAATAATTTGCTAATGTGGGTAATGATGAACTTAATGTTTGAAATATACCTGCAACTGTGGTAAGTTGATTTGAAGCCCCTGCTCCTACTCCATTAAATGTATATACGGTACCTGCTTGATTTGAAACCGGAATAATGTTGGTCGTCAATCCTGAACAAATGCTTAGAGGGAAAGCATTATATCCAGTAATAGTAGGGGCAGGAGCTACAGTAACTGTAAGTGTAAATACGGTTCCGGGACAAGTAACAGGGCTATTAATTGTAATATTATAGATTGCATTAACAGCAGATGTGGTGTTATTTGTTAAAACTTCTTTAATTAAATTGCCACTACTAACAGTTGCTGCCTCTTGAATACCGGCCACTAATGGTCTGCTCCAATTATAAGTAGTACCTGATAAATTACTTAAAATTGTATAATTAAATTGAGTGCCAGAACAAATATTACCCGTTCCGGAACTGGTTATTATTGGCGTTGGATATACTTGTTGATTTAATGTAATTGGCTGCCCAATACAACTTGATGCAATTCCAGTAGGGGTAATAGAGAAAATACCTGTTGCTGTTACGTTTCCAATATTGGTCAAAATTGGGTTAGGAATACCCACACCAGAACCAACTGATCCGGACAAACCAGAAGATAAAGAAGTTGTAGCCCAATTTAAGTTAACACCTGCAGGTGTAGATGTAATTGAAACACTTGCAGCATTTCCATTACAAACCGGAAAGCTTGTTCCACTGATTGTTGGACGAGGATTTATTAACTGTGTTATTGTAGTTGTTGGCCCGACACAACCCGTAATGGTTGGGGTTACTGAATATAAAACATTAAGACTTGTCGAAGTAAGTAAAGTGATATTATCAATAATATTGCCATTTCCTGAATTATTTCCCGAAACACCGGTTTGTACAGCTCTAATCCAACCAAAGGTTGCTCCAAGAGGATTGCTACTTAAATTGATAGTAAAATTGGTTTGTGCACACTGTGCTGGAGGTATCACACCTACAACAGTAGGTAATGGATTAATCGTAACATTAATTGTAACACCGGATCCTGTACAATTACTACTACTAATTGGAATAATAATATATTGAACCGTTTCGACATTTCCGGTAGTTCCTGTAAGTGTATGATTAATTGTAGTTCCAGCGAATGTATTTGTTGTGGAAGTTTCTAATACATTTGGATTTGCAAGACGAATTATAGTGAACCCAGAAACTGCAATGTTACTTGTTAGAGTTCTTATAAATGAACTTCCACTACAAATAGTACCAGGTGCTGTGCTGGTTACAATTGGATTGGGATAAACGATTTGGGATACTGTTGTGGAAGGTCCAACACATGCACTTCCGGTAAAGTTGGGAATTAAGGTAAATATGCCGGTTAATGTATTTGCTGTACTATTTACAATTGATATATTTATTGGCATACCTACCCCTGAAGCAGGACCTGACAACCCACCCGGTAAGGCCAATGACCATGAAATATTATTTGCAAAAGCAGGATTGATTGTAGCTAATACGTTTGTATTCAGTCCACTGCAAACTGGAGATGCTGAAAGTCCTGTTATGGTGGGTAATGGGTTTACAATAACATTTGCAGTTGATGAATTACCAATACAACCTGTTCCGGGAACAATAACCTGAACAATATATTGAACTGTTCCTCCTCCACTTAGTGTATTAACGATGGGTCCAAGACCAATGACAGAATTATTTGTATTCCCAATAACAGCACCTGCTATCACTGAGCTGGTCCAAGTAAAACGAGAAGCCGGGATATTTGAACTTAATGATAAGGTAATCGATTGATTTCCACAAATTGTTTGTACACCACTTATCGAAACATTAGGTTGAGGATATACCGTAACTGTTAATACTGACATATTTCCAGTACACTGCACCCCAGAACCAATATCAGGGGTAGTTGCTTGCAATTGGTAAAAAACATTAACAGGTGCATTAGTTGTATTTATTAAACTTTCACTGATAAATTCGTTTGTACCCGAATTAGCCGTATTTGAAATTCCGGGAACAACCGATCTTGACCAAGTATAAGTAGGTGTTGTTAAAAAGGACGAACCAATAATAGTAGAAGTCACAGTATAATTAAATGTGCTGCCACTACAAACGGTACTTGTAAGCATACTAGTGATAGGAGGATCTTGAACGACATCAAAATCGGCTGAACTTGGAGCAGAAACGGTTCCAGAACAACCTGAAATGCTGTTATTCCATGTAGCAGAATAAAAGCCAGGTGAGGTAAAATTATAAATAATTGCAGAAGGATCTGTAATATCAGTAAAATCGGCTACTCCGGGACCTGCCAAATTCCAATGAGCATAATAGGCAGCACCGTTAGGAGTGGAAGGATCCGAACCAGATAACAACACGAATGGTGAACTCAAACACACATTACTTGCAAAACCGGAATTTGGTAAAGCTAGTCCTGCAACAGACAAAGTAGAAAGTATTGGATTTGGATTTGGCGGATTTGAAATATTACATCCCGGGCGGCCATATCGCATATCATAAGTAGATCCACCACCTACTATATTTGAAACGGTAATAACAAAAGTACCCGGACCAACGAATCCTGCCGGATTATAAGTAGCTCCTGCCAAAGGCGAAGTACCACTATAAAGTCGATATTGGGCCGAAAAAGTGGTGCTTGTGATTGTAACAACAAGTGCGGCATCAGATGAACCAATACAGCTGCTTGGTACTGATCGGTAGTTTTTCCCGGTAATTGTAGGGCATTGAGAATAGCTGTACGGAATACTCAAATAAATCAATCCTAATATTGCAGCTATCTTTAAAATTCGGTTCATCTAAATATTAACTTTCTTATTTATACGCAATTATTAGTATTTGGTAATCCAACCATTATTGTAAATGTATGTAATATTTATGGTGTCAAAAATAGTAATTAATTTAATTAATAACATTATTATAATTAGTAATTGGCTATTTTGAATGATTAAATGGCAAAATTTGAAGTAAAATTTTAATTTAGTTAAACTATTACTTGAACTTATTGTACGTAAATATCATTACAAGGGTTGATAAAACAATAAATATTTCTAAGAAAAATACAAATTTTTACTAATAAAATATAATTTTAATTTAATATATAGTTTTAATAATCAATCATTTATATAATTTCACATCAATAATAAGTGTAATTTTAAATTGTTTCATTAAAATTTTAGTATTGAAGAAAAAATTCTATGTTATATATGATAGCCAATAATAATATAATTAGATTCTGAAATCCTTATTCCAATTTTGTTGATAAAATCATGTAAGTTAATTTTGAATGCGCTCAATAATTCACTAATTAGCAATTCATTTTTAAAGAGATTAATATTTAATAATTAAATCTTAATCCCGTTCCAAAATTTGAGCTTAAAAAAATAAAATGGATCAATCTTCACTCATTACTTGTCCCAACTGTGGCACTCAATTTAACACAGAGCAGGCATTGGCAAAGGAAGTTGAAAACAAACTAAGGGCTGAGTTCAATCTGAAATTCATTACTCTAAAAGAACAAGAGTCCAAAAAACTAGAAAGCAAGGAATTAGAAATTAAAAAGCAACTTGAAGAAGAAAAACGCAAAAACGAAATTGAACTAAAAGAACGACTTCAAAAAGAATTTGAATTTCGATTGAAATCTAATGAAGAAGAGCTTGAGAAAAAACGTAAAGAAAATAGTGAACTAAAAAACAAAGAACTTGAACTTTTAAAAAAAGAACGTGCGCTTCTCGATGAAAAACAAGAATATGAATTAAGACTTCAAAAACAACTTTTAGAAGAACGTAATAAAATTGAAGAATTAGCTCGTAAAAAATCGGACGAGGAGAATTGGCTTAAAATAAAAGAAAAAGATATGCTGGTGGAGCAGCTTCAAAAGCATATTGAAGAAATGAAGAAAAAAGCCGAACAAGGCTCCATGCAAATGCAAGGTGAAGTGCAAGAAGTTGCTTTGCAAGAGATACTTCAAACTGCATTTCCATTTGATATAATTTCGGAAGTAGGTAAAGGTGTAAAAGGTGCTGACATAATTCAAAAAGTGCATAACCGATCCGGGGTTGAGTGCGGTACTATTATATATGAGAGTAAACGAACAAAAAATTTTGCACAAGAATGGATTGATAAACTAAAACTAGATTTGAGAGCACAAAAATCGGATATTGCAATACTCGTAACTGAAACCATGCCAAAAGATATGCACCATTTTGGAGAAAAAGAAGGTATTTGGATATGTACTTTTAACGAAATAGGTGCAGTTGCGGCAGTATTGCGAGAAAGCTTGATAAAAATAAATAGTGTACGTCAATCACAAGAAAACAAAGGTGATAAAATGCACATGCTATATGAGTTTCTTACTGGAAATGAGTTCAAACAACATATGGAAGCCATTGTAGAAGGATTTAGTAATATGCAACAAGGATTGTTAAAAGAAAGAATATCCATGGAAAAAATATGGGCTGAAAGAGAAAAACAAATTTATAAAGTGCTTACCAACTTAAGTGGTATGTATGGATCAATAAAAGGCATTGCAGGCAACGCAGTGGCAGAAGTAAAATTATTAGAACTAGATAACAACGAAGTTTAAATTACAACACTTTGAATGTACGCATCAGATTCCTTGGAGGAGCAGGGTCAGTAACCGGTTCCAAATATTTATTAGAAATAGATAATAGCACCTTTTCATACAAGTTATTAGTTGATTGCGGGCTCTTTCAGGGCTTGAAAGATCTAAGGCTTAAGAACTGGGAAGAATTTCCTATTAACCCAAAAAATATTGATGCTGTGGTGATTACCCACTGTCATATTGATCATATCGGATATTTGCCCAAAATATTTAAAGAAGGATTCAAAGGACGTGTCTATTGTACGCATGCCACCAAAGATTTGATGGAAATAATGTTACTTGACTCTGCCAAGTTGCAAGAAGAAGAAGCAGAATATGCATTCAAAAAGGGATACTCAAAACATGAAAAACCTCAGCCATTATATACTGTTGAAGATGTGACAGCGATGTTAGGAAACATAGATGGATACCCTTATAAAGAACTCATACACCTACATAAAAATATTTCCATAAAATATCATGATGCCGGACATATACTCGGATCAGCAATTGTAGAGTTATTTTTGGAAGGTGATAAAATGAAAAAGAAAATTGTATTTTCCGGTGATTTAGGAAGATATAACAAGCCCATATTGCGTAACCCAAGTCAGATATCATCTGCTGATATATTATTAGTGGAATCGACCTATGGCAATAAAGACAACCCATCTGATCATCCTAAGGAACGACTTGCCAATGTCATAAACGAAGCCTTTGATAGAGGTGGATGTATACTTATTCCTGCTTTTGCAGTGGGGCGAACTCAAACATTAATTTTTTATGTAAAAGAGTTAATAGAAGAGAAAAAAATTCCAAGTGTGCCCATTTTTATTGATAGTCCAATGGGCATCAGTGCCACAGGTATATATAAAAGAAACAAAACTTTTCACAACCTTAATGATGATGCTATTAGCATTTTTGATTTTCAAAATGTGCGGTATTACAGAAGCCAACAAGAGTCAATCACCATTAACCAAATCAAATCAAAAGCTATTATTATATCTTCTTCAGGAATGTGTAATGGAGGGAGGATACTGCATCATTTATACAACCGATTGCCAAAACCCAACGACACCATATTATTTGTGGGTTACCAATCAGAAGGAACCAGGGGCAGAAGAATATTGGATGGTGAAAAAACCAGTAGAATATTTGGAGAAGAAGTACAAATTAATGCCAACATTGTGCACCTTGAAGGGTTATCTGCACATGCCGACAGAAAAGAATTGCTCAAATGGCTCAAAAACTTTAAGAGTGCTCCCAAAAATACATTTGTGGTTCATGGCGAAGTAGATGTGTTGAACGCATATGCACAAACCATTCGAAATCAATTTGGATGGAACGTAACAGTGCCTGATTTTATGGAGGCTTTTGAGTTGTTTAAGGGAATTTAGATGTTAAATGTTAAATGTTAAATGTTAAATGTTAAAAAATATAATTCATAATTCATAGTTCATTATTCATAACTTATCATTTCTTTTGAAGTCGCTTAGTATTATTGGTTTCGGAACTTTTGGTCAATTTATTGCTCCATATTTGAGGTCGTACTATAATGTATATGTCTGGAACAGAACAGATTACAAAGGCAAAGCTGACCAACTAGGTGTGCAATGGTCATCAATTGAAAATTGCTTGACAAAGGATATAATCATTCTTTGTACCAACATAGCCTATTTTGAAGATTTTTTAAAAAAACATGGCAGTCAAATCAATTCAAAGGCAATCGTTCTGGACGTAGCTTCCATAAAAATGAAACCTATGGAATTAATGTACAAGTACCTTCCTTCTACCTGCGAAATAATAGGTACTCATCCCCTATTTGGACCGCAAAGTGGCAAAAACGGCATTGAAGGATTGAGTATGGTTGTATGTGGCAAAAACACTGTTAATGAAAAATGTTTAGTTGATTTTTTATCCAAAGAATTGAAGTTAAAAGTTACACTAATGACCCCCGAAGAACACGACCGACAAATGGCATATGCTCAAGGTCTGACACACTTTGTCGGAAGGGCTATACATCAAATGCAAATACCTGAATCAGAGCCATTCACAAAAGCGTACAAACATTTGTTGGATATCAAAACCATGCTCGGGGGCGACTCTTGGGATTTGTTTTTGAGCATCCAAAATGAAAATCCTTATGCCAAAGAAATAAGAAAAGCATTTATTGATCAACTCAATGATTTGGAACAAAATCTCAAACAATAACTTTATGAAAGACTCATTTTTTGAAGTCGGGAAAATCATAATTTGGATCATTGTAATCGCATCGAATTTAACGATTTTTGCCGGAGCATTAACCAAAATAATGCACTGGGGAAATACAGATACTTATTTTATTGTTGGATTATTGCTCTTATTGCCTATTTGGGTGATCGTTTTTATTGATGTCATAATTAGACCTATTCATCTCAAGATGATTTGGGTGTTTTCAATGTTATTTTTCCCTGTTGTAGTCACTATTGTATATTTGGTTAGACGTAAAAAAATTATATTAAACATTCATAACTAATTAAAAATTAAAAGTTTAGGCAAATCATTTATTTAAAGTATTAGAATTTATTTCCAATCAAATTTCAAAATGTTATATTTGCACAAATATTATCAATGAAATTATTAATCCCATCTTTCCTGCTTCTTCGTCTCTTTTAAAAAAGAGGGCTGGAGTATATCGTGCGTAAAAAGATTATTTAACATATATATACATAAAGCCCAAGTAAATCGTTGCTTGGGCTTTTTATTTATTAAAAATTAATATAAACATATGAATAAAGACAAAGTCTTCATTTTTGACACCACATTAAGAGATGGCGAACAAGTACCCGGATGCCAGTTGACTACATTAGAAAAAATTAAAGTAGCCAAAGAACTTGAACAATTAGGAGTTGACATTATAGAAGCCGGCTTTCCTATTTCCAGTCCGGGAGATTTTAACTCTGTAGTTGAAATATCCAAAGCAGTGAGCGAACCTGTGATATGTGCACTTACACGAGCTAAGGAAGGCGACATTGATGCTGCTGTACAAGCACTTGCCTATGCCAAACGCAAACGAATCCACACAGGAATTGGTTCTTCTGACTTTCATATTCAACACAAATTCAATAGTACACGCGAAAAAATTCTTGAAATGGGAGTTTCAGCCGTTAAATATGCTAAAAAATCGGTTGAAGATATTGAGTTTTATTGTGAAGATGCAGGAAGAGCTGATATCGTATTTTTGGCGCAAATGGTGGAGGCAGTAATCGCAGCCGGTGCCACCGTTGTGAACATTCCTGATACAACCGGATATTGCTTGCCTGATCAATATGGCGCCAAAATCAAATATTTGATGGATCATGTCAAAAATATTGACAAAGCTATTATATCAGTGCATTGCCACAACGACTTAGGATTAGCAACTGCCAATTCATTGGCCGGTGTAAGTAATGGTGCTCGTCAAATAGAGTGTACCATCAATGGCATTGGGGAAAGAGCGGGTAACACTTCATTGGAAGAGGTTGTAATGGCCATGAAAATTCATCAAAAAGATACAAAAGTGTTTACAGGCATCAATCCAAAGAAAATATATCCAATCAGCAAAATGGTATCAAGTTTGATGCGTATGCCAGTGCAACCCAATAAGGCTATTGTTGGCAAAAATGCATTTGCACATTCATCAGGTATTCATCAGGATGGTGTTCTTAAAAATAAAAAGAACTATGAAATCATGGATTCCAAAGATGTTGGTGTGCCAAACAATGCAATTATTTTAACAGCACGAAGTGGTAGAGCCGCCTTAAAACATCATTTGGAACGCATTGGTTTTGAAGTAGATAAAGAAAAATTGGATGCTGTATACACAAAATTTCTTGAAGTAGCAGATGCCAAGAAAGAAGTGGGCGATGAGGATTTGTATAAGTTGATGGGCGAAAATGGTAATAACAAACGCATTTCTCTTGAATTGTTGGAGGTATTATGTGGCAATCCTATCCAACCAATGGCTACAGTTAAATTAAAAGTAAATGGAGATGTTCAAATGGCAAGCTCTACCGGAAATGGTCCTGTGGATGCTGCGTTCAAAGCCATTGACAAAATTTTGAAGAAAAAAGTTATCGTTGATGAATTTTTGATTCAATCGATAACAGGAGGCAGTAGCGATAGTTGTAAAGTGAACATGGAAATTATCTATGGCAACAAAAACTATTATGGCATTTCACAATCTACTGATATTGTGGTAGCTTCAGTAAAAGCATATCTTGATGCTGTGAATAAAGCCATCTAGACATATAATTTTATCCATTTTATTGCTAATATTTGTTCAATTTATTTTTAAGTATGATTTGAGAATTTGTAGTTGATTTCATCAAATTAAAGTTAGATAGTGTCAAAACCATATGCAATATTTGATTATTCGCAATTACCCATTGTAGTAATTGATGTTCAAAGAGAACCGCTATCGGTTGAAGACTTTCAAGTGTATCTTACTGAAATGGAGGAAATGTATAAAAAACACGAGAGTGTTATACTCATATTTGATACTGAAAAAGCTAAATACCTGTCAGGAGAATTCAGAATACTTCAAGGTAATTGGATAAAAGCTCATAAACATACCATTGCTAAACAAGCACAACACATGATTTTTATTATATCCAGCCCTATTATTAATATGATTTTAAAGGCCATTTTGATAATTCAACCCCTTCCTGCTCCACATAAAGTAGTAAAAAGCAAAGAAGAGGCTATTGAATTTGCTCATCAACTTTTGGTTGCATTATAATTTTTGAAATACATTCATCAATCCATCGGCAAGTTCCATACTGCCAAAAAATATGCCGGCACCAAAAGTTACCATTTTTGGCGAAAGATTATACAACGCGAATGGAAATGCCGAAACGGTAGACAAACTATAAGATACTGCCAATAGTACCATGAAAAGCATTGTAGTGAATTCATTTTGAACGAAATATATTCCTGATATAAATACAAAACAACCAATTAAACCTAAGGTCAAACTCAATCCGGCACCCAACTTTTCAATGACTTTAGCCATAGGTAATGCTGCCAAAGCGGACAATCCTAATATTAACGAAACAAAGTGAGAACCTCCTAAAGCTGTGTGGCTATAAGTTGCCAATCGTTGAGCCAATAAATCAGGAAATACATTCATTAATATAGCAGTAACTAATCCAAGCACCATTCCTGCAATTAGTACAACCGGGAAATTATTTTGCACATTTTGTTTGGTTTCGTTGTATTCTCTTGAAAGTGTCAAATTTTGAGTAGTTCGTCTGAAGAAATAACCTGTCACAATCAACAATACTCCACCTGTTACAAATGTCAAAACAGGACCAATCAAATCAACAAACCATACGACTATTGGTTCAATGGCATATAATAATTCTGTTGTCATTGCCAGCATTGCCATTGCAAGTGGGAGTTCTTTGGTGGGTGCAAATAACTCAAGCATACTATTAGCAGGACTATGAAAAATATTCATCGAAATTAGCCAAATCACAATCATCACAGGTAATGCCGGAGTTAATGAAAGTACATTTGCAGTACCTACAGTAAATGCTACAGCCATAAATGTCATGGCAGTTACACTGGTTCCAACCATAAATACAAGAAAGCGATTGCCATTACTTTTAATCATATAATCCCCTATTGCGCCCGCAATTGGAGGAATACACACCAAAATAACTGCTTGGGCAACTACTAGAAATAATGCCAATTCTTGAAAATTGAATAGTTCTAATACCTTAGGTTGGTAATTGTGATAAGCAATCCAGCTAATTACCACTGCTGCATTAAGTCCCAAAAGGGCATATACCTGATTCCAGTTGGTTGTACTTTTTGATTCTGAATAAACTTGAGCTTCCATTTTGTTTAGTTTAATTTAAGTTGATACAATACCTACGAAATTTGGATGATGTTTGGATTTATTAGTTTTGAATTATTGAATTAGCTAGTTAGTGAATTAGTGAATTTTGAATGATTGAGTTTTCAATGATTGAGTTTTGAATGATTGAGTTTTGAATGATTGAATGTGATATAATCAAATATATACTGAAAACCTAAACACTTAGTTCCTTTACACTTTAACACTTAGCACCTGAACACATCATAACGTCAAATCTTCAGCACATCAAAACGTCATAACGTGCGCGCGTTAAATGCTTCCCATCATATATATAGCCTCCACCGTCGGAAAATCGCTGCCTCCATAATTTTCGAGTGAAATGGCAAATGAATCTGCTTGTTCAATTTTTTGCATTCTGGTTAAAATATCAAATTTGATGTCCAAACCAATAACTCCCGCACTTGTAGGATTGTTTCCAATCAAAGCCCACAGTTGATATTGTTTGCCGGGAGGTGGGTCAGGTAAGCTTGATAATGACAAATACACTTCTTTAGTATTTTTGCTCCAATACACAACTGCAGACGCATTAGGAGCAATTTCAAGTCCTCTAAGTTCCACATTTTTAAGTCCGGGTATTTTCAAAAGACCTAATTCCTGACGTGATGATTCCCAATTGGCTTTATTAATATCTCTTTCCTGAGTAAGAACCTCTTTTTGCCGAAGTAATTCTGCAAGTTGTGTATCCTTTTCAGAAATATTTTGAAAGAGAATAATATTAACTCCCAAACTTAAAACCAAAAATATCACGGCTGCTGCAGCCCATAAATAAACAGTTTTATTAGTTTTTTTATTTATTTGAGGTTGAAATGGAATTAATGAATCGGCTTCGGGCCTGATTTGACTGAATATTTTATCTTTGACATATTCCGGTACTTTCAATGCATGCAAATGGGCATATTTCTCAATTATTTCTCTGTTTGATGCCAATTCTGAATCTATATCATTGTATTTCTTTGCAAAACGCTCCAATTCTGCTGCCTCATCGGCAGTCGCGTTGCCAACAACAAAGTTTTCAATATTTCCGCTCGATATGTATTTTTTGGTATTCAAAATGTCAATTATTTTTTGCCCCTATTTTAATCTTTCCCCAAATGGGAAAGTCAATTTGATTTACTTACCTAATTCATTTCCAAATACTTCCTTCAAATGCAACAATGCTTGTTTGATACGTGTTTTGATGGTTCCTACCGGAATATTAAGTTGCTTTGACACTTCTGCTTGAGTATATCCTCCGAAATAAATCATATCAACCAATTGCTGATGTTCCGGTTTCATTTTGTCAACGTAATCTTTAAGCCCAATATATTCCACTCTTGATTCAGTGCTCATGGTTTTGTCTATTAATCCCAATTGTTTTTCAGTGTCGAGCGTATCTTTTGCTTTACGATAACTTGCTGAGCGAATTTTATCAATGGCCAAATTCCTCGAAATATTCAGAGTCCAAGTAAATATGGTTCCCTTTGACCGGTCATAACTTTCGATATTATTCCAAATTTTCATAAATGCCTCCTGAAGCACATCAGCTGCAGGTGGGTCGGCACGAACCACTTTTAATATGATACCATATAGGGTATCCGAATAATTGTCGTACAAAGCTTCAAATGCAGCCACATCCCTGCTTTTGAGCCGGAATACCAACTCCTCTTCTGACAATGCTACCGTAAAACGCTTTACTTTCATCAATATTTACGAAATTTGATACCCACTTGGATTTATTGCAAGGTAAAAAAAATAGAATATTTAATACGATTGCAATTTAACTTTTTGAAACCTCACCCTAAATCCCTCTCCGAAAAAGAAGAGGGACTTTAATGGTAGTATTAATATGTTAAATTTACTCTTTATCCGACTTTTGACCTACAAAATAATGGCCACTGAATCGAAAAAGCACATTAAATGTGGTAAGTGAGCCGTACGAACGAGTTATGTATTGCTGAAACTCTACCTTTTCTTCTTCGGTAAGTTTGGGATGTGCATTTATTTTTTGTTCTAACACTCTAAGTCTATCGCGCAACATTACAATTTTGTGAAAAAAATCTTCCATAGGCACTTCTTTAGGTTTTAGCTCGGCTTTTGCCGGCTGCATAATCATTTTACCGCCTTTCCATTTGCCTTCCATTAATACGGGTTCAATGGGACCCATATACTTTTCCAATAACTGCTCGAAACGATATTCTATTTCGTCAAAGGATATATTTTGTTCAGACATGTTGTGCTATTTTAGGATTTAGTTTTACAATTTCTTCAATAAATTCTTTTTCTTCTTTTGGGGAAATGGCGAGGTCTTCAAAATCGGTTGATTTGATTACAATTCCTTTTAAGTCAAGACTTATTCTGCGTTGCACAGACCAAAATTTTTCGGGTGTATAAATATTTGTAATTGAAGCAATTGGAATAGACCTAAATTTGAAATAATACGAATATATCACCAGTTGATTGTTTTCTATTTTGTAAAAAGTACCCATCAGCATTAGAATACCATTTAAAATAAATAAAATGGGTAAAGAAATAGCTAATACATTTTGACTTGCCGGCATCATTTTAGCAAGTACTATAATTAAGAAAACAGGCCCAACAACAATAGAATACATAAACAAGTGGATGTTGGAGTTGTATTTTTTCATACTATATATTTTACTAAAATTCTTATTTCATATTAGCTCATAATAATGTTTTTGTTTTTATCAATTGTCCACTTTGCTGATATTGTCATGCTTAGGCACGAAGCATCTAATCTCCAGACCCCTCATGCTTCGGGGTGACAATGCCGGCATTTTGTGTTCTTCGACAAGATTAAGAATAACATCATTATTTAGCTATGCATATATCTTACATTTAATTCAAGTCAACCTCAATATTCGGGTTGATTTTTAATAATTCATCTATAAATTCTTTTTCATTTTTTGGGGAAATGGCAATATCATCATAGGTTTTGTATTTGATATAAATGCCTTTAAAATTATTATTTGCTTTCTCTGTTGAATTCAGCCACATAGTATTGAAACGCTTAATAGCCTTTATACTTTCAATTGGAATGTTTTTGTAGTTCAAAAAGAATAATTCGATTTTTAGATATTTTCCATCTAATTTATATTCTATTCCGAATATCATTATTATACCTAAAATAACACTAACTGTTAAAAGTATTGAACCAATAATATATTCTCCTTTTAGAAAAATTGGAATTGTGACCAAAGTTGGAATAAAATTAGTTATGGGTACTATCCAATTTACACTTGACCCAAACTTTTTCATAATAAAAACGTATTGTTATTTCAAAATCCCAATCACCCTAAAGATAAACTCAATCGTATTTTGGTTGGTAATAATAACTACGCTTAGGGTTAAGGCAAACATCACATACACATTACGCTCAAATCGTGCTTGCCGAACAATCATGCGTTGTTCCATGGCTTCCATTTCAGAACGTATTATATTTATTTCAGAACGAAGTACTAATAAATCGGATTTAGTTGCTAATTCTCTAGTTAGCTCATCTTTGAGTTCAAGATTTTTTTTAAGAGCCGTATCGTTTGCCTTTTTTTCAATATATGATAAGCTTTCTGATATTGCCTTTGCAGCCGTTTCCGCATGTTCTTGGACATATACTTTAAAAATTAAATTATATAATTCTAAAGGAATACTCGCAACCACGTTTCAAATTTAGAAATAAATAATACAAAATCAATCCATTAGCTTTTCGATTATAAACCTAGGCCTGCGCTTTACTTCTTTATATATTTTGCCGATATACTCACCTAAAATGCCAATTCCCAAAAGCTGCACCCCACCAAGGAAGTAAATAGGTAAAACAATGGATGTCCAACCATGTACCGCATTATAAAAAAAGTAACCTAATATGGCATAAATGGTCAATAAAATTGTTCCAATAAATATTACTACTCCTGCAAATGTAACCAATCGTAATGGCCTCACACTGAATGACGTAATGCCATCAAATGCGAATGAAAGCATTTTCATAAATGGATATTTGGACACGCCTGCAGTTCGTTCCATTCTGTTGTAATAAACAGTATCGGTTTTAAATCCAAGAGTAGGAAAAATGCCTCTCAGAAACAAGTTAGTTTCATCATATTTCAGCAACTCTTCCAATGCTTTTTTACTTGCCAATCGATAATCGGCATGGTTGAAAACAATATCCACACCCATCCAATGCATCAGTTTGTAAAACACAATGGCAGTTGTTTTTTTGAAAAAGGAATCTGTATCACGTTTGAGTCTGACGCCATAAACTAATTCATTACCTTTATGATATTTTTCAACCATTTGGCCAATTACAGAAATATCGTCCTGCAAATCAGCATCTATGGTTATAAGGCAATCCGCTTTGGTATAAAAAGTGGATAACCCCGCAAGAATAGCATATTGATGCCCAAAATTTCGGGAAAGTTTGATGATTTTGACATGACTATTGGATTTCTTGATTTCCTGAAGAATATCAATAGTCTTATCCTTGGATCCATCATCAACAAATACCAAAAAACTATCATTTGAAATCTTATTTTGACTAATGAGCGAAGCCATATATTGGCTTATATTTGAAAAGCTTGAACTAATTATTTCTTCCTCATTGTAGCAAGGAAGTATAATTCCAAGTGTAATTGGTGTATCTATTAGGCTCATTTACAGAGTTCCGGATTAAAATCTTCTTCAATCAGTTGAATAAAAGTATGATTTTTTTATGATTTATGGTTAAAATTTCATTTTTCAGTGATTAAAAACAAATCACTTTCTACAAAAATGCCATTTTCAATTAAAAAATCACTCAATGCAATCAAATCCATAGGATGATTTGCCGAATGAAATGTTTCTTGCAGGTATTGAATTTCAGGCATTGGCTCTATGAGTTCGGGAAGGGTGGGACGAATAAAGAAATAAGAGTTTCTATAATAAGTCCTTGGAGCTTCCTGTTCTGAAATCATAAATTCATTATTTTTTTCTCCGGGTCTTATTTCTGTAATTTTTAGTTCAATATCTAAATCTGCAATCAAAGATTTAGCAACATCTACTAAATAGGCCGATGGCAAATCCGGAACTACAATTTCTCCTTTTTGGGCATTATTAAGTGCAAAAATTACTGCATCTACAGCCTTTTCAACAGGAAGCAAAAATCGAGTCATTTCCAATGAAGTAACAGTAACCGGACCACCGTTTTTTATCTGATCGACAAACATAGGCACAACTGAACCTCTGGAAATGAGCAAATTACCATATCGAACACAAATAAATTTTGTTTTTGGATTTTGGATATTAGCAGAAATAAAAAGTTTTTCTTGTAAAGCTTTGGTCATTCCCATGGCACTTACAGGGTTGCATGCTTTGTCGGTACTTATTCCTAACACTAAATTTACATGGTTTGGAGTGGTATTAATCGCCCTAATTATATTTTCAGCGCCTATAATATTGGTTTGAACCGCTTCAAAAGGAAAATATTCGCAAGAGGGCACTTGTTTCATTGCCGCTGCATGAATAACAATATCGCAATCTTTTATTGCTTTTTGAACCGAAAAAAAATCACGAATATCCCCAATTATAAATTGCACTTTGGAAACAAACTGCTGATAGAGCCCATCATCCGTATTTTTGAGCTTTTGATACGATTGGCGTAAAAAATATTGCTTGGCTTCATCTCTCGAAAATACGATTACTTTATTAGGATTGCCATGCGATTTTTGAAGTATTCTTTTCAACAATACCTTGCCAAGGGTGCCTGTGCCTCCGGTAATTAAAACGCATTTATCTTCAAATATTAATGATTTTTTCAATTTTTGAGGTATTACTAAAACTTTTAAACGGTAAAGCCTAATGTTAATTAGCAAATTTAGGGATAATAATGTTAATTTTGCATACTAATACTACGATTTGGTTAAGATTGGCAATATAGAACTCCCTGAATTCCCCTTACTTTTAGCACCAATGGAAGATGTAAGTGACCCACCTTTCAGAGTTGTGTGCAAGGAAAATGGAGTCGATTTGATGTACACCGAATTTATTAGTTCCGAAGGACTTATTCGAAATGCCGCCAAAAGCGTACACAAACTTGATATATTTCCAGAAGAACGACCAATTGGCATTCAGATATTTGGTGACAAAGTAGACGTCATGCGCGAAGCCGGCAAAATTGCCAACGATGCCCAACCCGAATTGGTTGATATTAACTTTGGTTGCCCTGTCAAAAATGTGGCATGCAGAGGTGCTGGCGCGGGATTATTGAAAGACTTGCCAAAAATGCAGCAAATCACTGCCGAAATTGTGAAAATGTGCGATCGACCGGTAACAGTCAAAACCCGCCTTGGTTGGGACGAAAGCACCATTAATGTATTTGAATGTGTACAACGACTTCAAGATGTGGGTGTGGCTGCTATTACGATTCATGCACGTACTCGTGCGCAAATGTATAAAGGACAAGCCAATTGGAATTACCTTGCCGAAATCAAAAATAGAGGCCTGTTAAACATTCCATTATTTGGAAATGGCGATATTGATAGTCCTCAAAAAGCATTGGAATATAAGAACTTATATGGCGTTGACGGCATTATGATAGGTAGGGCAGCTATAGGTTACCCTTGGTTATTTCGTGAAATAAAACATTATTTTGAAACCGGCACTGAACTTGCGCCTCCAACAATGCATGAAAGAGTAGCCGCTTGCAAAAAACATCTGGAAAAATCCATACAATGGAAAGGGCCAAAGCTTGGCGTATTTGAAATGCGGAGACATTACACCAATTATTTTAGAGGATTGCCCAATTTTAAAGAGCACCGAATGATATTGGTTCAAGAAGAAAATCCGGAAATACTTTTTGAAAAACTAGAAGAGGTTGATTTTTTGTATAAAGATTATATTTTTACAAAAGTGGTTCCTTTTTTGGAACAAGAAGTTGCAATAGATAATTGTGCGTATTAGAACTTAACAGCTGCAACCATAATATCATCGGTTTGGGGAGTGTTTTTTTTCCAGGATAAAAACTTTGTTTCGAATAACTGCTTTTGCGAACCAAATGGCATCTTTGATATTTCTTCAACTATTGATTTGAATCGACCATATTTAAGTTTTTCATCTCCAAAATCACCTCCAAACTGACCTGGATAACCATCAGAAAACATATACAAAGTGTCGTTGGCACCAATTTCAATTATATGGTCATTGAATGTTGGTATTTTGCCATAGGGCAATATTCCTACTGAGTTTTTATCGCCTTCAATTTGAATAAAGCTTTCATTTGATTTAACAAGATATGCTTTTGTACCTCCTCCGGCAAATAAAAGTTCTTTTGTCAACATATTGTAGCGAATTATACTCACATCCATGCCATCTTTGGTAACCGCATCTTCTGATTGCTGGTTGAATTCTTTGATAATTAAATATGCCAAGTTTTTTAAAATATTTGCAGGTGATAAATTTTTGTTTTGTTGCATAGTTGTATTCAAAAAGTTGTATCCCATTAATGACATAAATGCTCCCGAAACACCATGTCCTGTACAGTCAGCTAAGGCTAAATATTTATATTCATCAGTTGCATAACACCAATAAAAATCACCACTAACAATGTCTTTGGGCTGATAAAAGACATAAATGTTTTGAAAAAGTTCTCTTAACAAATACTCCGAAGGAAGTATTGAAGCTTGAATTTTTTGTGATACTTGAATGCTATCCGTTTGGTCTTTGTAAAGTTCAGAAATCAGTTCGTTTTGAGCAGCAATTTGATCCATATTGGCACTAATTTCTTCTGATTGAGAAATAATCTCCGCGTTTTGCTGCATTACTTCATTGTTTTTCTCTTGCAATTCTTTGGTTCTTATATCTATGAGTTTTTTGAGCTTTTCTCTTTGCTTTTCTAAATACTTAATTCTAGCCATAAAAATCAGAAAAATCATTGCTATAGATACTGCAATTATAACCATCCTAAACCACCAGGTTTCGTAATATGCAGGTTCAATTATTACAATAAGCGATTGAATTTCAGACCACTCACCACTTCTGTTTTTTGCTTTAAATTTAAAAATATAATCGCCTGCTGATACTTTGGTGTAAGTAGCAATATTTCTATCACCTATATAATTGTAATCTTTATCATAACCTTCCAGAAAATAAGCATATTCGTTATATTCCTTATTTGCAAAATTCATCAAATTCATTTCCAACGAAAAAGAACTTTGTTGTTTTGTGAAAGTGACTTTTTCCAATTCGGAGGCCTTTCCTATAAGTATATTTTTTGATTTAAGACTTGTATATCCATCATCATCTAAATACAAATTTGTAATTATTGGCTTACTATTATTTTTGATTTTTTCAATGTATTTATAGCAATCCATCAATATAAAACCATTGACTACAACTAAAATTACTTTTGATAAGTTATATCGCACCAATAAATTTGGATTTAAAAAATTATTGTCAATAAAATCCAAATCATAATATTTATTTGCATACCCATCATATAAAATTGTTTGATCATAGGAACTGAATATTATTTTGCCCTTATCCACATGAATTAATTCAGGCACTATGGTTGATTCTTTAATTAATGAAATTGGAATCTTTTTGACTTGATTATTATTCAAATTGAGATAAACTATTTCTTGATGATTTGCATAAATAAGTGTGTCATTTTGTACTATAAAATTACTTATTTCTCGGTTTGATTCGATATATCCCCAATTTTTTGAAGGAAAAATAGGGTAGTTTTCCTGTATTGGATTAAACTTATTTATTCTATAAATCCGTTTGTCAACTGATACAAAAACATAATCTTTGTTCTCATAGAAGGTAGGATTATCGTCATTATCTAAAATATTATCGAACTCTTTTGTATCAATTTGAAAAAATTTACTCATCCCGTTTTTTTTAACGAATAATACTTTATTTGAAACCCAATATTCATTTTCATTGGTATCTCTATGGTATCCATTAATGATATAGTTATTTAAATCCGGAATATCTAACTTGCTAATTTTAAGTGTGTTAATATTAATTTTTCGGTTGCATCCATTCCAATAAAATATCACATGTCCATCTTTGTATGTCGCTGTTGGAACACTGTTGTTATTTACTTTAGGTAGTTCTATTTTAATTATTTCATGGGATTTTTTTCGTTTTACCATGAGTCCTATTTCAGTGCACAACCATATACTACTGTCAGGGGTCACTAAAATAAAATTTGTATTTACTTCACCATATTTGAAGGATATCTTTTCAATATTTTGAACATTGGATGGGTAATACTTTAACTTACTCACTCCTTTGTTAAGGGTTCCAAACCATAAATTATTTTTATTGTCCTTTACAATCGATTGCACAAAATTATCTGAAATAGTAGAAGCATCATTAGACTTATGGATATGAATGGTATGCTTTTTTGCCTTTGCTTCAATTCGATAAGCTCCATAATCCGTACCTGCCCATACAATATCTTCTTCTTCATCATAAACTAAACAATAGCCATTATGCGACCAATTAGGATATACTTTTATTTTTTCATCTATCGAATCTTTTGTAAATAAGGCTCCATGATGACCCGCCAAAAATCCTAACCATATAGTACCTCGTTTGTCAATGGTAGCTGAAGTTATCATTTCATATTCCATACCCAATGGCATATGTATCTTATCAATTATTCTTGTCACTTTTTTGGAATGAATATTAACTGTTGATACCATATTAGGATAGTGCCCTACAATAATGTTGTCATCATCTAGGCTATTGATGAACATAATACCGTTGGGAGGTATATTATTTTTTAAGTCAGGGGAATGTTTGAGATATGTAAGTTTGTTTTCTACGGGATTGTAATAAAAAAGTCCTTTATATGTGCCTATCCAAATAATTCCATTTTTGTCGGTATATAACTTTCCTACTTCTTTAAGAATATTTTTAAATTTATCTTTTTCAAACAATGAGCGTATTCTATTGGATTTTCTTTCTATTATGAACAAACCTTCATTGTTACCAACCCAAATATTATGATTTATATCTTCAGATATTGCATTTATTCTATTATCAGTTAGCATTAATGATGTAGCATCTGTAAAATAATTCTTTGAATTTATTCCATCATATCTCGATAATCCCCTGCTGGTTCCTATCCACAAAAAACCTTTTGAGTCAATAAAAAGCGTTTGAATCGTATTATTTGCAATGCCATTCCTTGAAGTAATGGATTGAAACTGACAATAAGGCTCTGCATGAATAGAATAAACGTTAAAAAATAAGAAAGCAACTATGAAGTAAAATCGCAAAAGTGACAATATTTAAAACCCTGAAACTGACCAGATATCAACTTATTATGTCAAATTTCTAATTAAAACAAATACGAAATATTATACCTTAAAGTTATATTTTTAAATGTAAGATAGGATTTTTTTGAAACAGAGAGGATTAAACGGGGATTGTGTTACCTGGAAATTGTGTTTTCATGTGCTATTGAGAGTTTCCTCCCTATAATGATATTGTCACGTCCTGAAAAAAGTTTTATTTTGTCACAAAATAAGTGGGATTGTTGGTAAAGAACACCTACAAAGACGAAAAAGGGGGGAATTTCGCTCTTTGGATACACAAAGCGAGGGGTAGGATTTGACTCACAAGCACCGCTGCGCTAATGCTTGCGTTAGAAGGGGGAGACACAGAGCGAGGGGTAATTATTTTTCACATATTTCTTTCAACTTGTCGAGTGCTTTTGGGTAAGTTTCGTTCATGTATACTAAAAAATCTTCGGTAGTGTCCAAGTCTACAATAACCATTGTGGTTCCATTTTTTTCTTCAAACGTATAGTTTTCAAATCCATTTGCCCATTTTTCTACTTCCGGTCCTTCTGTAATTTCTTTGTTGGCCTGTAAAAGACCATAATGTTGAACCGAAACAAAACGATTCGGAATGTTTTCTACTATTTTGGACACCATACCACCTTTTTCTCCACTCTCATCTATTCCAACAAATAGAATTTTACTTCCCTTGTCCCAACTGCCTTCATAGGTTGAAGTCGGGTTAAACAATGTTGTCCATTGCTCATAAGTTGATTTGTTACTGATGCCGAGCATAAAATCATAAATCTTCCTCACAGGGGCATTGATTTTTACTTTGAATTGTAACTTTTTCATAAAATTAATTGTTGAGTAAATTAGTCTTTCACCTCTATTCCTAACGTCTCGATAAGACCGCAAAAGTTTATTAAAACCCCTCACTTACACCAACACCCCTTTCTCTTTATTCACTTTAGAGAGGCCGCCTAAGTGTGGGCAGTTGGCAAGGGCATCCATGCTTTCAAACTTAACGGGTTGTTTTTCATAACCATAGTTTTCTTTCAAAGTTTTGGTAAGGTCGTGACCTCCGGAGCTCAGTTCCACATCTTCCATACGCATTTGGGCTGGGTGCTCGTATCCGCAGGCGTGGGCTATTTCGAGCATTTCCTTACGAAGGTTTTTCACATAGTTATAAAACCTTTCTGACTTGTTGGTAGGGTCAATACCCGACATCAGCCATTTATTGCTGGTAGCCACCCCTGCTGGGCAGTTGTTGGTATGGCATATTTGTGCTTGTATACATCCTATCGACATCATGGCTTCACGTGCAACATTTATACAGTCGGCACCCATGGCAAAAGCCATCAAGGCACTGGCAGGAAAGCCTAGTTTACCTGAAGCTATAAACACAATCCGGTCGGTCAAACCTCTGGAAGCAAATACTTTGTATACATTAGAAAATGCATGAACCAATGGCAACGACACATTATCTGCAAAAGCAGGTGGCGCTGCTCCTGTGCCTCCTTCTCCCCCATCAACGGTAATAAAATCAGGCCCTTTGCCGGTTTTCACCATATAATCGGCTATTTCTTCCCAGTGTTCCATACGTCCCACAGCCGATTTGAAACCCACCGGAAGCCCGGTAGCGTCTGCTATATCTTCAATAAACTTCATTAAGCCAGGCACATCATTAAATGCCTTATGGGTAACAGGCGAAAGCACATCTTTGCCAATAGGCACATGACGGATTTCAGCTATTTCTTTGGATATTTTGGCTGCCGGAAGCACTCCCCCCTTGCCGGGTTTGGCACCTTGCGAAAGTTTAATCTCAATGGCGCGTATAAATGGTTTTTCATTGACCAAATCCACCAACTTTTGCATCACAAAATTGCCTTCTTCGTCACGAACTCCAAAATATCCGGTTCCAAAGTGGAATATTACATCCGAACCAAACTGATGGTAAGGCGACAAACCGCCCTCTCCCGTGTTGTGATAACATCCCGCTTTTTTGGCACCTTTATTTAAGCTTTCCATAGCCGTGGCAGAAAGCGAACCATAGCTCATGGCCGATATATTTACCACCGAATACGGACGAAACGGACGTCTGCGTTTGTTGAACTCGCCCATCACCTTGGCACAAGGCAAGAAACCGGGATCGGAATAGTTGTAATGCGATTTTTCAATCTTAAAAGGAAATACGGCCGGCTTAATAAACACATGCCCTGCTGCATATATATCCTGGTCAGTTCCGAAACCGGAGTAGTTATTTTCCTTTTTGGCAGAGGCATATATCCACGAGCGTTGACTGCGGTTGAAAGGTAGCTCCTCACGGTTGTTGGCAACAATGTATTGCCTCAGCTCAGGACCTATTTTCTCCAATAAATATCGCAAATGCCCTATTACCGGAAAGTTGTGCTTGATGGTTTGTTTTTTGTTAAAGAAAATGTCCTTAATTGCAACAATCACCAAAAAAACCAAAAAACCAATGAGTATGTAGTTGAATATCGCAAATTCCTCTTCAATCAACTGTAATTCTGTTTGTTCCATGATATTATTTATTTAAATGATTAATTTTGTATTGTTTTAGATGCTATTCATTACGCATTGAACCCCTTTCTTATTTCCTCAATCAAAGGAAAGATTAAGGAAAATGAATTTTAATGATTTATCAAGCGCTTTATCGCCTAAAAATCAAAAAGATTTTCAAGATTGCCAAATGGAATGATTCTAAACTTAACGTAGTTTGTTATAATATGTTACTTTCTCAATGCCTTATTGCGCACCAACCATAATATAAATACATGAAATTATTTGCCATCATTTTATTTGCCCTTTCCGTAGTGTTATTAATTATAGGCATTCATCAGGTTATGGTCAATGGCTTTGCCAATAGCTATTGGATATTTATGTTCAGCCTTACGTTTTTCTTCGGATACGGATATGTTAAAAACTACCACATCAAGCAAGACGACTTGCTCGTGAACTCCAAACATGCGGAGACCATCACGCAAAAGAAAGGGAAGAAAAAGGGGAAGATATAAATGATTTATTATTAACTTTGTTAGAATATTTTTTTACTTTCAAATTGTGAACATATTACTATCGAATTATAAGTATTGATTAATACATGCAAACAAAAGCAAAAATAGTAATTCAAAATCCTTGTTATGAGAAGATTAATAATATAGCTCGGACAGATTTTGGATTCTACTGCGATGTATGCCAAAAAAACGTAATTGATTTTACCAAATATACTGATGAAGAATTATCTTCATATTACAAGTTAAATAAAACCAAAGGGGTTTGCGGAGTTTATGCAAAACATCAAATTACAAATGCCAGGGAACTAAAACCTTCATTTTGGACTCAATTATATAGCAAAGCGGCCATTTTTATCACAGCAATTTTATCAAGCAATTTTTTGTTAGCCCAGAAGGATTCAGTTAAAGTTGAAATTAATGATCAGGGTTCAACTCACCTGCAAAAAATAAATTCAGAAAAAATAGATTCAATTAGTGGTACCGTAGTTTCAGCTGAAGATTGGAAACCTGGAGGTGTTAGAGCAGGAGAAATATTGATTGGAGTTACTGTTTCCATCAAGGGAACAATGAAAGGGGCCGCCGTAACGGATTTTGATGGGAATTTTAATATCAAATTAGATTCTAATTCCAGTGATTTGGATAATACAGTAATTGTTTTTGCGTATCTCGGTTTTGAAACGGTGGAGTTGAATTATCATCAGTTTATTAAATCGGAAAAGAATGTTATCAAATTGTGTCCTAAGAGTGTACTAGATGAAGAATTTATTGTAATTGGATATGGTCTGAAAAAAAATAATAATCTAAATTGCTTACCGATTCAAAAGAGTGATAAAACATCTATAAGTAATATTTTAAATTTTAAACTATTTTTCAAGAGGCGTTTTTTTTAATAAAAAGTATTTATTCTGTTTTAATCCTCTATTACGCTTTTACTGAATTGAATTCTATATATTCTATTTTTACTTTTTGTTTGGTCAAAAAGAAAACAAAAAGACCCCCACGAAAGAAAAATATTAGTTTTTTTTGCCTCACAAACCCACCTTACCATGCCAAAAAACTAATATTTCACACCTTTCGTGGACATCCTTCCGCACTTGGTTTCTTATTCCAAACTAATTATAAATCGATTTGATGTCAATTTAATCAATTGGGCAATCCTATTTATTTAGGATTTAGAATTAAAAAATAATTCTTAATTCTTAATTCTTAATTCTTAATTCTTAATTCTTAATTCTTAATTCTTAATTCTTAATTATTAATTATTAATTATTAACTCTAACCTATTTAACAATATACGTAGGCAATACATTTTCTTTGTTCCCTATATATATTAACTTTTCAAAAGAAGGTGCTGTGTCTGATTTAGAGCCATTTTTCCATACTTTAAGTTTGTAAGTGCCTTTGGGCACGTTTTCAAAGTGGTAAGAACCCGTTTGGTCGGTATATACTTCGCTCGAGGTCATGTTTCTGGCTTCATCTACCAATATCAGCATGGCCGATTGTAAGGGCACACGCATTTTGGAAGTATCGCCTTTGGCGGAGGGGATAAGAGTTTGGAGTTTGCCATCAATATTCTGTGAAAACACAAAAAAAGGCACACTCATCAGGGCAATCATACATAACTTACGCATATCTATTCAGGATTAATTATTACATATTCAATGAGCTATTCTTTTGAGCTTAATAGGAGTTTTGATAATGTATTTGGTATCGCTTTTTTTCTCTATCACATACCTGATAGCGCCAAACGACAACGTGGAAGTATCCGTAGTAAGCTTAATGGTGCTTCCCGAATATCCGGCACTTTGAATCAACAAGGTAGGTTCGGAGTTATCGCTTACAATAATGCGTCCTTCAAAGCTGCCGTTGTTGGTTTCTATAGCCGGAGGATTCATTTGCGATAGCTGAATGTTGCGTTCCGTCTGCAACGAATCGTCAAACAACACGGTGCCCGATACTTCCAGCACTTTGTACTTGGTTTTGACCTGACCCGAATCATAAAACTTAAAACACACTACAAGGCACACCACAAATATGGCCGCTCCCCCACTGAACTTAAACTTAAGCTTGGCTATTTCGCCTTTGGCAGTATTGTCGTGAGGTAATATTTTATAAAAAACCAAGCCCGCCAGTACCGAAAAAATGAGTATTACTACTGTTACCACCAGAATATTGTTGAGTAAGTCGTTGATTTCCATATATGGTAAATGAAGCAGGAGAGGATGAATAAGTTGAGATTATGTTTTACAATGATACCAATATTCTTCATTGTTTTTGAAAAAGTGTTCACAATATTCTCACATATAACGTAACTCAGTAATAGTGCCATATTTGTTCTAGATGTTTAATATAAAGGGTTTCTTAAAGCAAGAGGGTTATTTTTTTTATTTGGGCATGTCCGCTTGCTCCTTTAGGTCGCAAGCGGTCGGGCTATTCACTACAAGCTCCCTCGGCTGCCAGCTATGCGTGGTTCGTCTGTCCCGAGCACTGCCTCGGGAGGCTTTTCGCTGCTATCCCTCATGCCGGTGCGCTGGCTTTGGCATAAGTATGGCACATTTGTTAGCAAAAAAGATATATGAGTATGTATATAATAAAAAATAATTGTTATCATTGAAAAAATAAAGTACGTATATTTCCTAATTTCAAGATATATACGCAATACAAAAACAAGTAAATAATAGTATGTATACGCAATATGCGTAAACAGAATTGTTAGCAGTAATGATAGGACGACCAAATCGACAACGATAGAGAATGCAGAAAACGACATTTAAAATATCAAAAATGGACTGCCCATCCGAAGAACAAATGATACGGATGAAACTTGCCGACTTGACAAACATCAACTCGTTAGACTTTGATATACCTAACAGACAACTGACCGTTTTTCATACAGACAATCACGACCAAATTTTTCAGCGACTTGACAATTTACAGTTTGACACCTCACTCATTGACAGCGTTTCGGCAGACAACTACACAGCTACAACAGACAATACAAGCCGAGAGAGAAAATTGCTTTGGCAAGTTTTAGCCATTAACTTTTTCTTTTTTGCACTTGAACTTACGACAGGTTTTGTTTCAAACTCAATGGGGCTTGTCGCAGACAGTTTAGATATGCTTGCCGACAGCATTGTTTACGGACTTGCACTTTTTGCAGTTGGTGGGACAATGACACGAAAAAAGAACATTGCAAAATCAGCAGGTTATTTCCAATTGACACTTGCTGTTTTCGGCTTCATTGAAGTTATAAGACGATTTGTAGGGACAGAACCAGTTCCTGCATTTCAGACAATGATAATTATTTCAATTTTTGCTCTTATCGGCAACGGACTTTGTTTGTATTTACTACAAAAAAGCAAAAGCAAGGAAGCACATATGCAAGCAAGTATGATTTTCACTTCCAATGACGTAATTGTAAATCTTGGAGTAATTATAGCAGGCGGCCTTGTTTACTTGACAAACTCAAAATATCCTGACCTTATCGTTGGGACAATTGTGTTTTTCATCGTTGGACAAGGAGCATTTAAAATCTTGAAACTATCAAAATGACGACAGAAAGGAGAACCACTACTGCTAACAGCACCTACAAGAAATTGGCGGTTCAGTGGTTATATTAACATTTGTGCCTCGTATCAAGTTCATTGGTGGCAGACAGTTTTCGTCTCCGAAATCACCAACTTCTTGTAGCTGCAAAACGTTACCGACAAAGCTAAAAAGACACTGCAACCAAAAAAACGGACAGACAGAAGAACGAAATATTAACTTTGAAACCGACACGAAACAGAGTGACAGATGGCAGAAAAAATTAAAAATAAAAATTTCAATAAAGCACAAAACTCCAAAAATGATGAGTTTTATACTCAACTATCCGATATTGAAAGAGAGTTGAAGCACTATAAAAAGCATTTCAAGGATAAAGTTGTTTATTGCAACTGTGACGACCCACGAGTAAGCAACTTTTTTCATTTCTTCTCATACAACTTTGAAAAATTAGGACTGAAAAAACTTATCGCCACTTGCTATAAAAGTAAGAGTATGGACTTGTTTAGTGAAAATAAATCTGAACAGGCAATTTGCCTCATTTACGAAGGCGACAAAAACGGGAACAATATACCCGACCCAAAAGAAATCGGAATAAAAGAACTTAAAGGTGATGGAGATTTTAGAAGTAAAGAATGTATTGAACTTTTAAAACAAGCTGACATTGTTGTTACCAATCCGCCATTTTCTCTGTTTCGTGAATATGTAGCTCAACTTCTTGAATACGACAAGAAATTTTTAATAATAGGTAACGGAAACTCAATCACATACAAGGAGATATTTAAAAATATCCAAGACAACAAAATTTGGCTTGGCGTTACAAAGCCCCAACTTTTTCTAATTGACAACAAGGAGAAATTTGCTAAGTATTGCAGTGACGATAACAAAGTAATTATTGAAGGAAAAGAATTTTGGGCAGTAAATATTAGTGTTGGCACTCCGACTTATTGGTTCACCAACCTTGACATTGCCAAAAGACACGAAGAGTTGATATTGTATAGACAATATTCACCAGAAGAATATCCCAAATACGATAATTATGATGCTATTGAAGTAAATCGAGTAACTGAAATTCCTTGCGACTATGAAGGTGCTATGGGAGTTCCAATCACTTTTCTCGACAAACACAACCCTGACCAGTTTGAAATACTCGGCATAACAGACAGAGAAAATGAATCAGGGCTTAAAACAAAAATTTACACAAGTGAAGATGTTCCAAATCCAGGCGATTTGAATAGACGTGCTGCTCTTAAAATTGGCGACACATATAAATCAACTTATGCACGACTTCTAATAAGGAAAAAACAAAAATGAAGATAGAACTTAAAGAAATTTCAGTAAGAGACCTTACCAATGGTTACGAAGACAACCAAGAAAATGGAGTTGTTGGATATGGTGGCAAATTGGACATTCGCCCACCCTACCAACGTGAATTTATTTACAAAGACAAACAACGTGAAGCCGTTATAGACACTATTACAAAGGACTTCCCTTTGAATGTTATGTATTGGGCAGTTCGTGAAGATGGAAACTTTGAAGTAATAGACGGACAGCAACGAACAATTTCAATAAGTCAATTTGTTGAAGGAGATTTTGCATATAAAAGCCGATACTTTCACAATCTTCAAAAGGACGAACAAGAACAAATTTTAAACTACAAACTGATGGTTTATCTGTGTAGCGGTGAAGACAGTGAAAAATTGGAGTGGTTCAAGACAATCAACATTGCAGGAGAAAAACTAACCGACCAAGAGTTAAGAAATGCTGTTTATTCAGGTTCGTGGGTTTCAGACGCAAAAAGATATTTTAGTAAAAACAGTTGTGCAGCTTATGGTTTAGGCGGTGACTATATGAACGGTGTTGCAATTAGACAAGATTATTTAGAAACTGTCATTGGTTGGATTTGTGGCGACAGTAGCGATGACGGAATTAAAAACTATATGGCTAAACAACAACACGAGCCAAACGCAAATGACTTGTGGTTGTATTTTCAAAGCGTAATAAATTGGGTAAAAGCAGTATTTCCAAAGTATCGCAAGGAAATGAAAGGAATACAATGGGGCTTTTTATACAACCAATTCAAAGACCAGAAATTTGACCACAAAAAAATTGAAGAAGAAATAAGCAAGTTGATGCAAGACGAAGACGTAACAAACAAAAAAGGAATTTACGAATACGTTTTGACACGCAAAGAAAGGTTTTTAAATATTCGTTCATTTACGGACAATCAGAAACGAGAAGCATACGAAAGACAACAAGGAATTTGCGTAAAGTGTGGTGAAAAATTTGAACTAAACGAAATGGAAGCTGACCACATTACACCTTGGCATTTAGGCGGACAGACAAGTGCTGAAAATTGCCAAATGTTGTGCAAGGACGACAATAGAAGAAAAAGCGGAAAATGACGAACAATAACTACACAGGTCAAGAACGCCAGCACCTAACAGCGGTTTGGCGTAATGGCGGGTTCAGTGCTTCGTATGACAGTTTTGTGGTGGTTTCAAGTGTAGTTCTCCGAATGAAGTTTAGTGCTAAAACACCCCGCCATCGCAAACCCCCGAAACGTTACCCACCATTTTGAGAAAAGCATAAACCGACAAAAGTAAGTTTTTTTAGGACTTGCTTTTTTATTTTTTTGTACCTTTACGACTAAAACTTAATTAGAAAGCAATATGCAATTTGCCGATATAAAAAATGATATAGCTTTTCGTAAGATATTTGGCAACGCAGCTAAAACAGAAATATTGATTTCCTTCCTCAATGCTGTACTGAAATTAGAAGGGGCAAATCAA